>CAVJTH010000011.1:0-72259 GCA_963652365.1 Senegalimassilia sp. | reverse complement strand
ACTGGAAGTGGCTGCACTGAAAGTGCAGGGTTTTAACCGTTTATTGGACAATAAAGTCCGAAAAAGCGGGCGGGCATTCCTTCGAACACCCGCCCGCCATGCAGGAATCCCCATCCCATCCTTCCGATTACAAGTTAAAAAGTCTTTTTGACAAAATATGACAAAAGGCGAAAATTTCGAACTTTCGCCTTTCTCTTTTCGAACGAAACCGCTATTCTTCCTGAGCCAGCTCGACAGGCGGGAAAGGCAATTCCAGATCGACGCTTATCGGACAATGATCCGAACCCTGTACATCCGAATGGATGCTTGCACCCGTCACGTTCTTGGCTAGCCCTGCATCCACAAAGGCATAGTCTATCCGCCAGCCCACGTTTCTTTCCCGGGAATTCGCCCGATTCGACCACCAGGAGTAGGCGCCGGAAAGCCCCGGATGCAGCGTACGGAACGTATCCTCGAACCCCGCGGCGACATACTTGTCCAGCCAGGCCCGCTCCACCGGAAGGAACCCGCTGACATTCTCGTTTTCCTCGGGGCGCGCGATATCCATTTCCGTGTGGCAGGTGTTGTAATCCCCGAGCGTCACCACGTGACGTCCACGCCTGAGCCAGCCCATGCAGTTATCGAGAAACGCATCGTAAAAGCGCAACTTGTAATCGACCCGTTCCTCGCCCTGGCCACCGTTCGGAAAATAGATGGAATTCAGCACCCAGTCCGGAAAGACCAGCTGCACCACCCGTCCTTCCTCGTCAAACTCGTTGATCCCGAAACCATACTCCACCGCATCGGGTTCGATCTGGCTCAAGACGGCCGTTCCGCTGTAACCCTTCTTCTTTTGGCAGGGGTTCCAGTAGCAGAAATAGCCTTCCGGCGAGCGGAGACGCTCCGGAACCTGGTCGGCCTCGGCGCGAATCTCTTGCAGGCAGAGGACTTCCGGTCGAGTGCTTTCGAACCAGTCGCCAAAGCCTTTCTTTTCCGCGGAGCGGATTCCGTTGACGTTCCAGCTGTAAATGCGCATGTATATCTCCAAAAGGAAATTTCCGGTTAAAAATAGTTAAGTCCGGATGTCGCTCTGTGACAAAGCGCATGTCCAGGCAATCAAACAGGCCTCGAAAAAAAGGCAAAGCCCAAAAAGATTTTCCGATTTCATCGTCTTTTTGCAAGTCTTGAATCTATATTCTAAACTATGAGATTTAGCGTTCTGTCCGTTTTCCTGAGCTCCATCCTGTGCACCCTGTGTTCCTGCGGAGGCACTTCCGACGGAAACGACCTGGCCTTGCCCGAAAACATGCCGCCAGCCTGCCGGGAAATCGACTTCGTGGCACAGCCCGACATGCGCGAGCTCTGCGGAGTCCGCGTCGTCCGGTTCAAGTCCTACCGCAACATTCCCAAGGAACGCTACCTGGTAAATCCCAAGGACGCGAAAATCGTCTTGAACGAAGAGAAGATGGAACTGCGCATCCCGGGGAACTTTCCGATCGAGCTCACCGGGCAGATCGCGAAAGACATCCGGTTCGACCAGAACGCGCGACTGAACAAGATTCCAAACCGCTACGAATACCACGAAGGATACCTCGGCACGGAAAGGAAGCGCGAGAACCGCATCCGGGCGTTCCGCCTCACGATTCCGACCGACGCCGGCACCGAATACGAATACTGCTTCCGCATTCCCGAACGCCTCGGAAACGACCGCACCCGCAGCCAGGCCATGGGCAACCGCCTCGAAAAGATCGCCTGCGACGACTTCGACTTTCTCGCGCACAAGGGAAAATGAAATCGGCGATTTTTTCGCCAAGAGAAAGACCGCGATTTACCGGGCGGCGAAAATCCGCGCGTCCCGACTGAATTTACCTTACACCGGATTGTCCAGATCGACAAACTCCGCGGGAATCGAAAGTTCCGCGCGAATCTTTTCGGCAAGGGCGCGGACGCCAAAGATTTCCGTCCGGTGGTGACCGCAGCCGATCAGGTTGAACCCCAGCTCTTCGCAGGCAATCGGCACCGATTCGCGGAGTTCTCCCGTAATGAACGCGTCGCAGCCGAGGCCTATCGCCTCGTCGATTCCGCTTGCGCCACTGCCGCTGCAAATTCCCACGCGACGGATGCTGTCGCTTCCGAACATCAGCGCGGTCTGCACGCCGTGCACAAAGACGCTCTCCGCCCGGTCCAAAAAATCCCGTTTCGAAACGGGACTTTCGAAATCCGCCACGACGCCCACCGTCCTCTCGCCTTCGCGCATAAAGCCCTGCACGATCTTCAGGCGCATCGCCTTCGCGATTTGCGCATTGTTCCCGAGCTTCATGTGGCCATCGAGCGGCAAGTGAAAGCCGTAGAGCGAAATGCCGTTTTGAAAAAGCTGTCGCAGACGATTGCCAAAACGCCCCACCGGGATTTTCGGATCGCCCTTCCAGAAGCCGTTCGGATGGTGCACGATGATGCAGTCCGCCTTCTCTTCGATGGCGCGTTCGACGAGGGCGTCCCGAAAGCTCACGCCGGTCACCACGCGCGTCACGTTTTCCGAGGCTTCGACGCAAAGCCCATCGACGCAAAAGTCCTGAAAGGCTTCCGGTTCGAGCAGTTCGGAAAGCCAGCGCGAAAAATCCTGCAGTTTCATATCGAAAATTTAGGTTCAAAAGGAAAAAAGCGGACGCACGGACAAAAAATTTTCCAGCCGTTGCCACAATATATGCGTTTTTCTAGATTTATGCATAGAACTAAAAGAAAGGAAAACCATGTCCCACTATCTCTTTACATCGGAATCCGTTTCCAAAGGTCACCCGGACAAGGTCGCCGACCAGATTTCGGACGCCATCCTCGACGCCGCCCTCTCCGCAGACAGGGAAAGCCGCGTCGCATGCGAAACGCTCGTGAACACGGGCCTAGTCGTCATCTCCGGCGAAATTACGACCAAGGCGGAACTCGACTACCAGACGATCGCCCGCAAGACGATCGAACGCATCGGATACAACGACCCGGAACTGGGCTTTGACGCCGGAAGCTGCGCCGTCATCGTCGCGGTCGACAAGCAGTCACCCGACATCGCGCAGGGCGTCGATGCGAAAGCGGCGGACGGAAAGAAGGACGACAGGCAAGGCGCAGGCGACCAGGGCATGATGTTCGGATACGCCGTAAACGAAACGCCCGAGCTGATGCCGCTCCCCATCTCCCTTTCGCACAGGCTCATGGCCAAGATCCAGGAACTCCGCGAATCGGGAAAGATCAAGTGGCTCCGACCGGACGCCAAGAGCCAGGTAACGGTCGAATACGACGAAAACGACAAGCCGGTCCGAGTCGATACGGTCGTCGTCAGCACGCAGCATGCGCCGACATTCAAGGGCAAGGAACTCACGCACAGGCAAATCGAGAAAACGATCGTCGATGAACTCGTCAAGAAGGTGATTCCCGCGAAGCTTCTCGACAAGAACACGCGCTTCTTCGTGAACCCGACCGGAAAGTTCGTCGTCGGCGGTCCCCACGGAGACTGCGGTCTCACCGGTCGAAAGATCATCGTCGATACCTACGGCGGCATGGGACGTCACGGCGGCGGCGCCTTTAGCGGAAAGGACCCGTCAAAGGTCGATCGTTCCGGCGCCTATGCGGCCCGCTACGTGGCAAAGAACATCGTCGCGGCAGGACTCGCGGATCGCTGCGAAGTACAGATAGCCTACGCAATCGGATACTCCCAGCCGGTTTCCCTGCTCGTGAACACGTTCGGAACGGGAAAGGTTCCCGATGCGAAGATCGAGGAACTCGTCGCAAAGGTCTTTGACCTTTCCCCGGCGGGAATCGTCAAGATGCTCGACCTCAAGAAGCCGGGATATGTCGAAACGGCGGCTCTCGGGCACTTCGGTCGCACGGGAAAGCGCTTCTCGTGGGAAAAGACGGACAAGGCGGCCCAGCTGAAGAAGCTCGCCAAGGCCTGACCCTTCGCTTGAAACGGCATGAAAAAGCGGGCTAGAAACTAGCCCGCTTTTCGTATTTCTCGACAATTCGAATTTCTAGTTCTTCGGACGGCGATAGCCCCATTTCGAAAGAATCCGGTCATCGCCCTTGCGCACAAAGCCGCGCTTCGCGTCGGGCAGATCGCACCGGAGTTCGGAGCGAATCTTGACTTCGGTCTTGTAGATGTACGCGCCGCTTCCGAGCAGGCGCCCGTCGGAATTCTTGAGGAATCCGTCGCCATCGGGCTTGAGTTCGAAGTACATCTGGATTCCGCCGGTCTTATCGACATAGTCCGGAACGATTTCCTGTGCAAACGAATACTCATCGACAAATTCGCCAAGCGTCGTAAAGAGCCAAATCCGGAGCTTGATGACCGTCGTATAGAGGCTGACCGCGCTGCCCTTTGCCAGGTATTCCGTCCGGAAATCCAGCGAGCAGTAGTTATCGACGAAGTCCTCGACCGTTGTCGTCGTACGGTCCCAGCCTCCGCCGCTGTCCAGGGCGACATAGCCGTTTTCCAGAATGCTTGCGAGAGTCGAAAGGGTTCCCGTCTCGTCGATCGCCGGGGCCTGCGCCGAAATGCCGAGCGTCACGCCCAGATGCTTGCCCGACATGCCTTCGTAAGGTTCCTTGTGCGAACCGTCCTTGGTGCCGCTTGTCGAACCGGCCTGGGTTTCCTCTTCGAGTCCCGTCTTTGCGTTGAAAACGCTCAACGCGTAACTCGTCCCCTCTTCGCTGTTCGAAGCCGACACGAACCGATCGACGGTCTTCCTGTCCGGAGCGACCAGCGGATTTTCCACTTTCACGGTAATCAGCTTGCCCGCCTTGAGAATCACGACGACCGTGTCGGAGGCCTCGTTGCCCGCCTTGTCCCGATAGGTGCGGACAATCAGGTTCTTGCCATCGTTCAATCCCTGGTAGTTCAGCGTGTCCTGTTCGATATCATCGACCGTCCAGCGTACCGCCACCGAAACGTTGCTCAACGTCGCCGAATTTTCCGGCGAGAGGATTTTCACCTTTGGCGGAACCGTATCGACGACCACGAGCGTCGAAGCCGTCGCCGAGTTCCCATAGAAATCCGTGTAGGCGTAGCTCACCGTATAGCGCATGTTCCCGTCCGCATCGAGCAGCTTCTTGCCCGACGCGTTGATCTTGTACGAAACGGTCACCTCGCCGCTTCCGCTTCCCGAGCCGGAAACGTTCCGCTCGACATAGCTCACCGTGTAGATTGTCTTGCCGAGAGAATCGCAATCGACTGTTCCCGACGCATCGACCGTATAGGCGAGCGTCACCGTCTTTCCGTTCGCATCCGTGTAGGTGTAGGAAACTTCGTAATACGGGTCTCCGTTTTCATTGACAAGGCGCTTTCCCGCGGCATCCGTCATATACGAAACAGTCACGATCGTACCCGAAGCGGTCTTTTCCTCGTAGCTGACGCGCACCAGGTCGGTTCCCACGACGGCGCGCTTCGCGTCAACGCTCGTCGAAAGATCTTCCGCGTCCGCCAGCGTCACCTTGCCGATCGTCGATTCCAGCTCTCGGATGTTCCCGGGCGTGACCGCAGCCGTATCCAGCCGAATGCTGAAGTCGCCAGAAACGGTCTCCGACTTTTCGCCCGAAGAATCCGTCGCCGAAACCGTAATCCGCACGGCATTGGACCGGACATAGTTCGCCGTGTCGAGAGGGTCCTTCTGTTCGACAATCGTGACGCCGCTCGGATATCCCACCGAATCGTTGGATGCCGAAATCCTGACCGTCGGAATCTTCGTGCCGAGGAAGACGACCAGTTCGTCCGAGCCATCCTGGAAGCGCACCCGGACAACGTTCTTTCCTTCGACCAGAGAAACCGTACTGTCCCTTTCGCCCGCGGGAGTCGTCCACTTGATATAGATCGTCGAGTTGTTCGTATAGACCGTATCGGGATCCGTCCAGGAAGAATCCCCCGATTCCGCGTAGGTAATCTTCACCGATTCGATCTGGTTCAGGACCTTGACCGTCACCGTCGCCGTATCCGAAAGCCCGTCCGGATCTTCGACCGCGATGCGAACCGTGTAGAGAGAATCCGTTTCGTAATCCAGGACTTTTCCGCTCTTCAGGGAAACCGTTCCCGTTTGCGCATCGATCTGGAAGAGCCCGCTCGAATCCGAAACCATGCGGAAGACGAGGCGGTCGCCATCCGGGTCGGAGGCCGAAACCTTTCCCGTCGCGGCGCAGGACTTGCAGTTTTCGGGGATCGTCACCACGGCATCGGAAACGGTCGGAGCCTCGTTCACGTCGAGCACCTTGACAGTCACCGTCGCCGTCGCCGCAAAGACCCCGTCGGAAACTTCCACCGAAAGCGCATAGGACGCGAGCGTTTCGTAATCGAGAGCGCCCGCAAGCGAAAGCATGCCCGTCCGGGAATCCAAGAGGAACATCCCGGGGACGGAGCTCGAAACCAGCCTGTAGGAAAGCGTCGAGAACGCAGGATTCAGCACATCCGGGTCAACGCCCAGGACCGCACCGATTTCCGTTCCGATCGAAGCATCTTCCGCGACAGAAAATGTCGTATCGGAAATCGAAGGCGCCTCGTTCGCGTCAAGAACGCGAATCGTCACCGGAACCGTCTTGGAATTCAGCGCCCCGTCCGTCGCATAGACTTTCAACGTGTAGAGCGTATCGCCGGATTCGTAATCGAGAACCGCCTTTTTCACCGTAATGTTTCCCGTTACGGAGTCCAGCGCAAAGATGGCGCTATCGCCGGAATCTATCCGGTAGCGGACGACGTCTCCCGCGTTCCTGTCCGTCGCGGTCACCTTTCCCACAAGGGTTCCTACCGGACTGTTTTCGGAAATTTCGAACTCGTATTTCGACTGGTCGAACTCCGGAGCGACATTGTTGTCGGCATCCTTGACGAACAAGGTAAAGAAGCCTTCGCGCCTGTTGCCCGAAAGAACGGCCCCGCTCATGTTGAACACATACATCTGGAAGCTTTCGTCCCCTTCGACGATGCCATCCGCCACGGGAGTCACCTTGGCGGAAGTCGCCGGAACCGTACTTCCCTTCTTGAAGGAGACGACCCCGGAATCCCCGGAAACCGCGCCATTGGATACCGTGCAGACAGGCATTCCGGAGAGGTCGAAGTCCGCCTTGTTCGCCAGCAGATCCGCATTGGCGTTCGCCTTTGCGCTCAGCACGAAGCAGTAGTTGAACGAGACGTCCGTGATCGGGCTTGCCGAAAGACGGATCGGGACTTCCTGCGCCTGGTTGTTTTCGAGGAACTTTCCGCTCGCGAGAGCCGTCGGGTCGATGTCGAGCAGCGGCGGATCAAAGGGAACATAGCGGAAATCCTTCGCGGAAAAGTCCGCATCGATATAGATAGCCTTGGCGAGGAACTGCCCCGCAAAGTCCGTGTGCTGGGCGATCTGGATAGAACCGCCCGAAATGAACGTTCCCTGTATATGCTTCTGCCCCGCGCCCATGTTCAGAGCGTTCGGCGTGTAGAAGAGCAGGTTTCCCTGGTAATTCGCGTTTTCGACAGAGGCAATCTTCGCCGTGTTCCACGTGGAATCCGTAGCGTTCCAGTCATCGAGCGATTCCGCGACTGCGACCGTGATGTCCGTTCCACCTGTAGAACCCAGCCCCGAGATCGATCCTTCCACGAAGACCTTCGTCAAGCGGCCCGAGGGCGGCATCACCACGACCAGGCTGCCGTTGTTGCCGAAGGAAATGGACTTGACGAAATAGTTGAACGAAGAGGAATCCGTCGCCGAATAGGGCGGAACAAAGATGTAGGCCTTTTTGCCGTTTGCCGAAATTCCCGGATGATACTGAACCGTCTTCAAGAAGTCCCGGTCGATTTCGGGAACGTCGAGCGTCGCCTCCACCAGCGGAACGATATCGCCGTTCGCGCATTCCGCGTCCGAAAGGACCTTTCCGCCTCCGTTCGAAAGCCCCGCCTGGGCATTCCCGTTCGATCCGCCATCGAGACAGTAGTTTCCCCGGAATGTGTTGGAGCCTCTTCCATCAAACGACGGCGCGAACAATCCCTTGAAACGCACCGGTCCCGTCATCAGCGTGTCGCCGCCCGTATTATTCTGGAAGTTTCCGCCAAAGAGAACCGGACCGCCGAGCACATGGTTCGAGTTTCCGCCCATCTGGAAATTGCCCGTCGCGCTTCCGGAATAGCCGACCGTATCGGTGATAAAGATGTTCTGCCCCTTGAAGACAAGCCCGGTCCCATCCGAAAGTCCGGTCGCAAAGAGCTTGTACTTGACAAGCAGGTTCCAGGTTTCCAGCTGCGCCACGGAATCCGCGGGATTCGCAATCGAATAGAAGCGCAACGGAAAGACCGTCTTTCCGAAGGTCGTTTCGCCATGGCTTGCGCCAGCGAAAAGGCTCAAGGCCAACAGCACCCAGCCGATTTTCTTGTTACAGACCATACACTCATCCTCTCATCCTGTGCGTCGGAATACTTTTTCCAACGCCCATTTGAAACAAAGTTAAATTTTTTTATACATCATTTCAACTTGTTTACAAATTTTTTGTTCGTTTAATCACAAAAAAAATCTAATTTTTGAAAAAATTTACCGATTTTCCCGATTTTTTCTATATTCTGTGTTCCCTAGACCCCAATCAATGACTGTTTGCGGGCACCCCGCCAGGGCGAAAGCAGCAACGGACTTGCGAATTTTTATGTGACTGGGTAGTCTAGGGATTTTTTTTGCGCATTCATCCCTTATGATTCTCTGGACGCTTCGACACACCAAGCCTTACAACCCAAGCGACGTCTGCTACGGACAGTCGGACTTCGACGTTTCCCCTTCCTTTGAAGACGAATTTCCGCCGGCGATCGCCGTGCTCAAGGAAAAGTGCCGGGCGAAAAGCCTCTACGCAAGCCCGCTCCAGCGCTGCTACAAGCTCGCCGAAAAGGCTTCCGAAGCCTTGGGACTTCCGATCGAAGCCGAAGACGCGCTTCGCGAAATCCATTACGGATCCTGGGAAAGAGTCAAGCTGTCCGCTGCACCCAAGGAAGAAATGTCCGCCTGGAAAAGCGACCTGCGCGGCTACCGGTTCCCCGGCGGTGAATCCTTCCACGACGTCGATCTCCGCATCGGAAACTTTATCCGGAAAATTCTCGACAATCCCGAGGTCCTATTCGTCACCCACGCGGGCGTCATCGGAGCGATCGAGCATTCCATCTGCGGCGTCCCCGACGAAGACTTCATCGAAGGCGAATTTCCCTACGCGATGATCACGCGCTTCGAAATCCACGCGAAAGCGGACGGTTCGCTCGCCGGAACTTTCGAAAAGCTCTACGGCGGAATCGAACAGGCGTCGCTCGCCGAAGCGATCCGGGCGCTGTAAGATTGGCTGAGCGTCGAGTTTGGAGTTTGGAGAGTGGAGTGTGGAGTGTGGAGTTCCGCGGACGTCTAGGCTCTAAAGCGGAGCTTAGAGATTAGTTGATAGTGAAGAGGAATCAGTTTAGAGCGGAGTGTGGAGGGTTGAGAGTGGAGTGTGGAGTTCCGCGGACGTCTAGGCTCTAAAGCGGAGCTTAGATCTTAGAACTTAAATCTGAGTTTTGCGAACATCTAGGTTCTAGCATGAAAAGTTCGCTGGGATTTCCAAGCTTTAAGTTCTCCTAACTAAGCTCTGAACAAGCCCCTCGCCGGGAAGGCGCCTACTCCCGCCGGCAGGCGGAAACGGGTCGCTTGGCGACAAAAAGCCTTTCAGCGGAAAGTAACGGCTCGCTCCGCGATTTCCAAGTTCCAAGCTCTCTGAACAAAGCTCCGAACACCCCTCAAAAATCGAGCGTAAGCGCCGCTTCGAGTCCCCCGCGAAAGTCCGGCCCGAGCACAAAGTGGAGCGGGCTGTCGAAGTCGCTCATCATCGCATCGACAACGGCGTCCCCGATGGAATACAGGTAGATCAGGACGATTCCCCAGATATACTGGTTGCGGTTCTTCCGAAAGTAGAGAATCTGCTCGTTGATACCGTCGAGATCGTCGTTTGTCGGGTCTTCCCTTTCCAGAGCGTGCTTGCGTCCCAGATAGTAGTCAATCACGTTCTGCCGCGAATAGATGCTGACCGAAGCGCCGAACATTCCCATATAGACAAGTCCGGCCTTTCCGTATTCGTCGTTGTAGATTTGCCCCCAGCCCGGAACGAGCGCGCGCAAGAGAGCGCCTGTCACCGGACGGTTTTCCACGCTGTGCCCCTGGTTGTTCTTCCAGATGCCAAAGGCGTCGAACAGGCTGTAGAGATGGAGCCCGAGCATCCAGGCGAGTTCGGACTTTCGAAGGTCCTCTTCCTCGATCTTGTGGTCGCTGAACGAACGGACCCGCTCCGCGAACTGGTTCCGCTTCGACTGGTAATACGAAAGGCTGTCGTGGTTCCGGAGCATCTTGCGAGAATAGACGATTACGGAATCCTGGTATTCCCGCGCCTGCCGAAACCGGCGGTTCTTCTGGGCGCGCTTGTTGACAAACACTTCGTAGGCCAGCCCGAGCTCGATCGCCGTGATGAATCCCCCGCGGACATAGTGCCCCGTGTAATACTGTCCGCCGCCGGGAAAAATTCCGAAAAGCAGCGTCAGCGGAAGCGAACCGTGCGAAGTTTCCACGTCCCATTCGTATGTCGGGAGCGAATCGATCCCGGGAATTCCCGTCTTTCCCTTTTCCGCGATTTGCTCCGCATCGGCTCGCGAAAAGGCGAAGGCGAGCGCCAGGAGAACGGGAAAAAGCGGAAAGGAAATTCGCATCGACACTAATTATAATAAAATGCTCTCCGACAAAATCTATCTTTTACGGCAAATCTGGCAAAAAGCGACATCCGGCAGGACTTGACAAAAAATGTCAAACACAGTTGCTATCTTGGAGGTCAAGGAAACGAAATGAACACGGAAAACGAAAACAGAGTCGCGATAGTGAACCTCGGCACGGAACTCACCCAGGGATTCACGCTCGACACCAACGCCCATCGGATGGAAGGCCGCCTGCGCGACCTGGGCTTCGAAGTCGCCTACGCGATTACGCTCCCCGACGACGCGGGAGTCTGGAAAGAGACCTGGGAAATGATTCTGAAGGCAGGCGTGCACACCGTGATTCTCGGCGGAGGCCTTGGACCGACCGAAGACGACAGGACGCGCAAGCTCGTCGCCGATGCGTTCGAAGAACCGCTCGAACTGCGCGCGGAATGGATTCCGCAGATTAGGGATTTCGTCAAACGCCGCGGACAAGAATATTCCGAAACCAACGACATCCAGGCGTTCTTTCCGCGAACGTCCACGGTCCTCGACAATCCTGTCGGGAGCGCTCCGGGATTTCGCATCGACAAGCATTCCGTCACGCTCTTTGCCGTTCCCGGGGTCCCGTCCGAAGCGATGGCGATGTTCGAACGTCACATCGAGCCGTTTCTAAAGGCGAAAAACGTCGCACCGACCTTTTTCCGCGAACTCCGCATCTCGGGAATCTTCGAATCCGACATGGCGAAGCGCTTCGAGCGGGTCCGCTTTCCGAAAGGCGTCTCCTGGTCGAGCCTGCCCGAAAGAGACGGCATCGTCTTCCGCATCTACACCAGGGAATCGCCCGAAGTCCTGCAAAGCCTCGAAAAGGAACTGGTCTGCGCCCTGGGCGAACCGCTGGGCGTCATCTCCACCGACGGCAAAAGCCTGACAGAAACCATTGCGGAACTTCTCGTCGAGAGAGGGGAAACGCTCTCCACGGCGGAATCCTGCACCGGCGGGATGATCGCGAGCGAAATCGTGAACCTCCCCGGAGCGAGCCGCTTCTTCGCGGGCGGAGCCTGCACCTACCGGGACGAAGCCAAGCGCGACATCCTCGGCGTTCCGCAAGCGACCCTCGACGCCCACACCGCAGTCAGCCGCGAAACGGCGCTCGCCATGGCAGAAGGGGCAAAAAGGATTTACCGCTCGGACTGGGCGATTTCCACGACGGGAATCGCCGGACCGGACGGCGGCACCCCCGAAAAACCGGTCGGACTCGTCTGGATCGGAGTGGCCACTCCGAAAAAAACTTTCGCCTTTTGCAAGAATTTTTCGGGAAACCGTGTACAAATCCGGGAAAAAAGCGTTTTTAAAGCGCTGGACCTCTTGCGCAGGGAAATTCTTGAACAAAAGAACACTTGCACAAAAGTTCAGTAATTTGTATATTTAACACGAAACAAATCCAAACTGGAGAAAATCATGGCAAAGAAAACCGCTGCGCCAACTCTCAACAAGCCTCTTTCTTCCGAAAAGGCCAAAGCCGTCGAAGCCGCCATCGCGCAAATCGAGAAGAATTTTGGAAAAGGTTCCATCATGACCCTGGGCGGCCAGCCCGAGCAGAACATCCCGGTCATCCCGTCGGGCTGCATCCAGCTCGACATGGCCCTTGGAGTGGGAGGCTTCCCCCGCGGACGCATCATCGAGATTTACGGACCGGAATCCTCCGGCAAGACGACGCTCACGCTCCACGCGATCGCCGAAGCCCAGAAGCAGGGCGGCGTCGCCGCCTTCATCGACGCGGAACACGCCTTTGACCCCGTCTATGCGCGCCATCTCGGCATCAACATCGACCAGCTGCTCGTCTCCCAGCCGGATACCGGCGAACAGGCGCTCGACATCGCCGAGACCCTTGTCCGCTCCGGCGCCATCGACATCGTGGTCATCGACTCGGTCGCGGCTCTCGTTCCCCAGGCGGAAATCAACGGCGAAATGGGCGACAACCATGTGGGGCTGCAGGCGCGTCTCATGTCCCAGGCGCTCCGCAAGCTCACCGGCATCCTTTCCAAGTCCAACACGTGCATGATTTTCATCAACCAGCTCCGCATGAAAATCGGCGTCATGTTCGGAAACCCGGAAACGACAACCGGCGGCAACGCTCTCAAGTTCTACGCGTCGCAGCGCATCGACATCCGTCGCATCGCCCAGATCAAGAACGGCGAAGACGTCATCGGAAACCGTACGCGGGTGAAGGTCGTCAAGAACAAGGTCGCGGCACCGTTCACGCAGTGCGAATTCGACATCCTCTACGGGCAGGGCATTTCTCGCGAAGCGAGCATTCTCGACCTCGGCGTGGAACTCGACGTCATCGAAAAGAGCGGTTCCTGGTTCTCCTACAACGGCGAACGCATCGGGCAGGGCCGCGAAAGCGCGCGTCTCTTCCTGAAGAGCAACCCGACCATCTGCGCCGAAATCGAAGCGCAGATTCGCGAAAAGATGAAGGACGTCAAGATGTTCGACATCAGCGAAGACGAAGCGCTTGCGGCAGACGACTCCGACCTGGGCTCGGACGCCGCCGAAGCCGCCGCCGAAAACTGATTCTCCCCCAAAAGCCTCTTTCCCTTTTTAACGATTTCTCGGTTTCGCCATATTCCGAAGGCTCGCTAAGAAAGGGAAAGGGCTTTGTTTGTCCGTTTTCCCTGGCAACACGCACAGAAAGGCTCCCGCAAGCGGGAGCCTTTTTCCGTTACTTCGCTACTGAGCGTTCACCACGCAAAGCGTTGTCACGGTAGTCGTCACCGTGTACTTCTTGCCCGGAGCGCAGCCCGCCGGACTAAAGTAGGCAAAGCCGGAGAGTTCCGTATCGGAATCCCAGTAAACTTTTAGATTCATATAGTCCGAACCGACTCGAGGCGCACAGCCGACCGTACAGCCCGACTTCGCTCCGGCGGGAATCTGCACCGTCGTCGCGGTCTGCGCCGGAATAAAGAGGGAATCCGGCAACGTCGGGCGAACCGTTTCCCCATATTCCGAATCGTTGATACTACCGAGCGCGAGCACCAGATCGACGGACTCCGGATCGATAACCGTCACCGGATCGCAGGAATAGTTCACCGCGGAATTGTCCGCATTCGAAACCGTCACCGTCGCTGCCACGGATTGCTTGTGCATCGCCGAAGTCGCGACAAGCGCCCCGCTTTCGCCCGAACCGGATATTTCGCCGTATGCGGAAGTCCAGGTATATCCCGTAATCGGGGATTCCGACTCCGCGCTGACCTTCCACGTAATCGTCTCGCCCGCCTTGGCTGTCGCCTTGTCCGGTGTACAGGAATTGACGACGATGGGAATTCCCTGAACCTGGAGCGGCGAGCAGGCGACCTCGTTGCCGTCAACATTTAGATAAGCCTTGAACGAACCCGCTTCCGCATACCGGACGTTCACCTCTTGCAGGCCGTTCCCCTGCAGGTTTGTCGTCGCGGATCCTTCGAACGTCCAGACAAAAGGCGCAAGAATCTGGTCCCAGACTTCCCCGGCACCAACGCCGCGATAGAACTTCCAGGTCGCGAGTTCGCCCTTCCTGATTTCGGAAGATGTCGGTGCGCAGGTTCCGTTCACCAGGTTTTTCGGGTCGTTCAAGACCTCGTCGCTGCTCGTCGTTTCCGAAGCCTTCGAAGACGAAGACGCCGCAACGGCTCCTCCGCTCGAAGACGGCTGTTCGCCCGAAGCGCTCGAACTCGAAATCTTGACCACCTCGCCCGAGGAAAGCTCGGTCGCCGCCGAAGAGGACGAAAATTCCGGCTCGGTTCCCGACCCGGAATCGCCTCCGCACGATTGCATAAGGGAAGAAAGCGCAAAAACGCCGAAAAACGACAAAACGGAAAAACGTCCAGACAGTTTCATGCCATAAATATATATATCGCGCCCCTATTTCAGATTGTAATATTTTGAATACGCATAGACTTCACCGGGGAAATGATTTATTTTTTGGTAGGATTGTGTGATTTGCATCTGGAAAAAAGGAGCCTCTGTGCCTGTTTTGCCTTTTGTGCTGCTCTTTGCGGCATCGCTTTTCGCTGTAGAACAAGAACAGCCCACCCCGTACGACCTGATTCGCCCGATATGGCCAATGACCTGGGACACGTCCGCGACCGATGAAGGCGGAACGGTCGAAAGCTTCAGCTCTTACGTTCCCAACAAGACAAAGCACAATGCGGTTCCGCCCGTAGGCTCCATGCCGCTCGACTTTGTACCGAACGGCATCATCCCCGATTCCCTGAACCAGGCATATCGCGATGCCCAGAACGTGCGCATCGGGCGTATCCGCGTCAACCAGGCGGGCTACCTCCCGGACGATACGGAAAAGCAGTTCTACTATGTTTCCGACAACAGCTGCAAGGAGACGTTCTCGATCGTCGATCTCGACGGCAACGTGGTCGCGGACGGCGGAACGTTCACGAGCACGGGCAAGCAGACAGAATCCTCGTGGACAATCGTTGCCGGCACAAACGCCGCGACGAACAACCAGGAACGCTACTCGGTTTCCAAGGACGGGCCTTCGGGAACCGTCTGCATCGGAAACATTTCCCAGATGACGGGCCTTGCCGAAAACACGCGCTACCGCATCCAGGTTCTCAAGCAGTATTCCGCGACATTTATCATCAGCGACAAGGTCTATTCGATGGTCCGCGACGCGACGCTCAAGTTCTACGGCATCAACCGCAGCGGAAACTCCGAATCCTGGTTCCACAAGCCGAGCCATACCAAGGACGGCGGCGGATCCTTCGTGAGCGGAACATCAAACGTCAGCGGATTTACGCCACTCGAAGGCGCGCTCCAGGGCGGCTGGTACGACTGCGGCGACCATCTGAAGGAATCGCAGACACAGGCCTACGCCTTTATGGTGCTCGCGGTGATGGCGGCATCCAACCCGGACCGCGACGAAGACAACTACGCCTACAACATGGGCGAGACGGTCAACACCGACGGCATTCCGGACATTCTCCGCGAAGCGAAGCACGGCGCGGACTTCTTTTTAAACTCCTACCGCTTTGCAAACGGCGTCATCGACAACATGGTCGTCTCCGTGGGAAACTTCGGCGCGGACCACGGCTGGTGGGGACGTCCCGAAAACCAGGACGCTCTCCCGGCGACGCTGACCGGACGCGGCGGACCGCATGAACGCGACCTGCGGCTCGGGGAGCTGGGTTCGAATATCTCGGGACAGATCGCGGCGGGACTTGCCATCTTGAGCAAGAACTACGCGGAATACGACAAGGCGTTTGCGGATTCCTGCCTGCTCGTCGCCGAAAAGATGTACGACTTTGCGAAAAACCTGAAGTTGAAGGAAAAAGATCTCGGACCGGGCACCTACGACGGCGGAAAGCCCTACGTCTATAACACGGAAGCGGACGGCTGGGCAAGTGCGGCATACAACGGCAACAACGAATCCCACGACGACCTCGCCATCGCGGCGATCGCGCTCCACTACGCGACTTACGAAAAGACGAAAAAGATGGACTACCTAAACGATGCTGTCGAAGACAAGACCATCGGCTCGGAGCAGGAAGCCTCCGTCGGGTTCTTCAACGGCGGCTGGATGGCGTGGAACCGCGACGGAATGCGCAAGTCGTCAAAGAACACGAGCTGGGCGAACGCCTACACCTACACGCTCTACGGCTTCTACAGGATGCTCCTGAAGGACGAGGCGACCGGAATCAAATACGGAATCGACAACAAGACGCGCCTGAAGTATGCGGAAAACGTCGCGCTGACTCTCGGGACAAACCTCATCAGCATGAGCGGAAGCGGTTCGGACGGTATCACCATCCCGACGCTCAGCGGAACGGGAACGGTAAAATGGGGCGACCTCTGGTACACCATGGCGACCGACCAGACCTGGATTTACAACCGCTACCAGGCGGGCAACATCTTCGAAGTTCTCGCCTACTCCGAAGTGACCAAGGACCTAGAAGGTGTGCAGCTCCCGCAAAAGGGCGTGCAGAACTGGAATTCCCAGGCGATGCAGAAGCTCGGCATCAACCAGCTGAACTACATGCTCGGCGTCAATCCGTGGGACGTTTCCTTTTTGCTCGGCGTCGGCGACAAGAACGACGCGCATCCGCACCACAGAGCGTCCAACCCCGAAGGCAAGAACATGCCGGGCGCAAACTACAAGTACAACCCGCCCACGGGCGCGCTTTTTGGCGGCATCAAGCCCCAAGACGAAGGCGGAAACGCCTGGGCGCCTTCGACCATGAGCTGGGAAGACTACCACCTTTCCGAAACCTGTATCGACGCGACGGCGATGTTCGTCGCCTCCTGCGCCGTGGCGGTCAAGGAAGAAGACCGCACCAAGGCGCCGTCCCAGGTGAATGTCGAAATCCGCTACGTGGGCTACGACTCCGCCATCGTGAAGATTTCCCAGGATATGCGCGGCCCCGCGATGATTCTCTACAGCACGAGCGAGACCGGGCCTTTCAACAACATCTTCAAGGATTCCCTCTACAGCGTCAGTCACGAAATCCACATGACGGGCCTGACCAACGGCACCACCTACTACTTTAAGGTCGTCGCCATCAACGGCCGGAGCGAAAACTATTCGACAAAGTGGCTGGTCGATAGCACGAACACGCCGTTCTCCTTTACGACGCTCGTGAGCCCGCCGGCAGACGCCGATATCCAGAACATCAAGATTTGCAACCTTTCTTCCGACAGCGCGGAAGTCATGTGGTACACGCCGAACGGCCAATACGAATCCAAGGTCTATTGGGATACGGTTCTCACGTCCTATGACCAGATGACATGCCCGGTCGCGAAGAACGGCTCGTGCGAAACGCAAGGAAACGCCGACGTGTCGGGAATCCCGACGAGCTTCCACTACGTGAAAATCGGCCAGCTGAAGGAAAAGACGACCTACTACTACTGCGTCGAGAGCAACGGTTCCAGACGCTGCACCGACGACCAGGGAATGCCGCTCAAGTTCACCACGCCGGTAACATCCTACGACTTCGAAGTCAAGACCTACCAGTATGAATTCGGCGGTCTGGACTTCCTGAACATCAACATCTACAACAACGAAGACCGACAGTTCGACAGCCTCACGCTCCGCCTCTACGTGACCGCGAAACCGGAACAGATCGAAGCGCAAGCGGGCGTAAACGGCCAGCCGGGATCCTGTCCGCTCCTCCTCGACCTCGACATCTGCCAGGCCTACGACGAAGCGGGATTCAACAAGCCCTGCGAAACCGACCGGGAAATCCGGGACCTTCTCCGCGGAGCCGTTCCCGTCAAGCTCGAAGACACCTACAACGCGGCGACCGGAACCTATGACTGGTATATTCCCGTTCCGCTCGGATCCACCACCATCAAGTCATCGTCGAGAATGCGCATGGACCTGGGATTTTCGCGCGGCATCTACCAGAACGGCAAGTGCGATCCGCTCCGCAGCGCTCCCGACAAGAGAATGTCCGCGACCTCGGGTGACTGGACATGGGCGCCGCACAAGCGCGACATCGACGGCGCAGACTATGCGGGAATGCCCGTCTGGGGCAAGGACGAAGGCGACCAGGACGAAGCGCCTGTGAACCCATACGTCGTCGTCTATCGCAAGGACGAGTTTGTCGTCGGGTTCAGCCCGTCGTACTCGGAAATGATTCACAAGAAGGCGAACTACGAAATGACGGTCGCCTTCGACGCGCCCTTCAACGTTTCGAACGGTTCCTACATCCAGCTCGATTCCACCATCAGCACGATGCATCTCAAGGGGACGGCCCTCATTTCCGAAAACGGCTACGTGACGGGAATCTGGGTGAACGGCGTTCCCCTGTCCAAGGAAGCGCTCAAGACCGCGGCGGTTTACAACGCGCTCTCCGGAAAATTCGACCTGGACATTCCGGCCAAGATGTCCATCGGAACGAACAAGGTCGATGTGACCATCTTTGCAGGCCCGAATCCGGAATGCTCCGAATGCCTCGAAAACGGCGGCTGCGCCTTTGTCAACCGCACCTACTACGTGCAGTTCAGCAAGGGAGACCGCACCGCGGGCAAGCTGCAGCTCATCCGCGAAGACGGCAATTCCGTTTCGAGCCCAGTGACCGAAGACCCGATGAAGTTCAAGGTCTTTGTCAGCGACAAGGACAACGCGGGCCGCGAAGCGATCAGCGTGACGCTCAGAAACTCCCGCACCGGAGACACTTCCACGCTGAAGCTCAACCGCACGAACGCGACGCTCGGCTACTTCGAAAGCGAACTTCTCTCGGCGGTGAACCGTGCCGATGCGAGCCTGCCCAGCGTACCGCTCCTCGGGGGCGATACGGTGACGGTCATCTACATCGACGCGGAAGATCCGGAAGATTCGACCGCGCAGTCCTTCTTCGCGGATCCGACGACCCCGATTCCGCAAAAGGCCGTTCTCGCCGACAACAACTGCAACTCCACGGCGGATATCCTGAGCTTGAGCTTCAGCGGCAGCCAGTTCGACGGTTCCTCGATGAAGCTCGACAGCGTGACCGTTTTCCTGGATTCGTCAAGGAACGCCGCAGCGACCGTCATGACCCTCTACCCGAAAAACGCGGTCATCGGAGCGGAAGCGACCTTTGAACTCGACGAGAGCCTCGTACCGAAAAACGCGGCGCCATCCGGCAAGGTGACGGTCTTCATGACGGAAAAAGGCGTCGCCAAGACCGCGGACAAGGCGATTACCGACGGAATCGCCCCGACCCTTTCGAGCGTTGCCATTCTCGAAAACGAAAACCACGCGAACGCGCAGGATACGCTCCGCATCCTCTTCTCCGAACCGGTCATCATGAGTGACGCATGGCCTCTCGCCATCTACAGCGAAGGCACGCCAATCGACCAGAGCGCCATCCGGGTCGTCAGCGCAAAATCCTCCGACAACGGCAAGACGTGGGAATACGTCATCGAAGGCAACACGAACGGCGACCTTGTCAAGCAAGGATTCCAGGCGGAAATCGCCGCGGGATTCAGCGTGGTCGATTACGCGGCAAACGCGCTCTCCGACTGCAACGGTCCGGTCACGATCATCGAATCTGTCCGTCCGGTCCCCGTCAAGTACGCAAAGATCGAAGACCGCGAAGGCGACGGACAGCCCGACGAAATCACCATCGAATTCACCAAGGTTCTCCGCGAAAAGGACATGCTCGACACGATCGACGTCTATTGGGGTAATCCGGAAATCTACATGGCGTTCGCAAGGCCCGCTTCCGGCTGGTCCCTCGACACGCTCCTGGGCGAAAAGACCGCCCAGCCGATCACCCGGCTCGATTCCGCAAACGGCAAGTGGGTTTACGGATCGGTCAAGAAGGAATGCACGCGTTACGAAGACAGGATTTCCGTCGTTTCCGATACCACGTGGATCATCGATTCGACAGTCACCCCGCACGACTCGACGATTGCGAAGATCGACACGATTTCGACGTCGACAAAGCAGGTCTGCGCCGAATACGTCCAGACGCAGGATTCCACGTTCGTGCCGCAAATCGACACGGTCGGATGGGATTCCGTCCAGAGCCAGGCGACGGTCATCCGCATTCCGATTTCCGCGGGAACGTTTGCCAAGATGACCTACGGAAGCCGAGGCGGAAACGGCATGGTCCTGCCGCGACAGGGACCCATCGGCGGATTCTTCGACGACAACACGGCGACGCTCTTCGACAAGTGTCCTCCGATCATCCTGAGCGCGACCATCACCAAGCCCGTGGAATCGCTGTATATCTTGCGGGTAAGCCTATCCGAGCCGCTCACGCTCGTCGATTCGACGGATGCGTCCGGGCGCTACTATCTGCAAAAGCGGCGCGACGCCAACATGTATTACTTCTCGAACACGGGACGCTTCACGAACGCGCAGACATCATGGACGTTCTCCTATTCCGACGCGGGATCCGAAAACGAAATCCACGTCGGCGATTACATCCGGCTGCCCATCGGCGACGAAAACTCGATCGCTTACGACGGAGCGAAGAACTTTGCCGGCGAAAGCAACCCGTGGGTTCCTGTCCAGGGCGATATCGAAAACGTCTCGTTCAAGGTGACCATGCGCTCGGGCGTCACGTCCGTTCCGACCGAAGGCGAACTCTACGCGGGCAACACCCCGACGAAGGAAGAATCGTTCCGTCTCTCCTACATCGCGGGCGACAAGGAAACGCTCATCGCGAGCGGCAAGAAGACCCTGGAACCTGTCCAGCACGTCTCCTACGACACGCTGAGCTATGTCCATGCCGGTCCGACCTTCGACATCGACGTAGAAATTCCGCTTCTCTTGCAGCTCGACTCTCTCGGAAAGCCCGCCTGGAACGCGACGCTGAAAATTTCCGCGAACATCTACGGCAACCTCGGCGACGCGATTACCAAGACGTCGGGCACCATCTCGCTTTCCGATCTGAGCGAACAGTCTCTCACGTCCGACGGCAAGATCCGGCTCCGGCTCGAATGGCTCACCCACAACGGAATCGCTCCGCTCGCGGACAACGACCGCCATATCGGAACGGGTTCGTTCATTTCGCAGTTCTCGTTCAAGGCGCATGAAACGGCGGTGAACAACACGGAAAACGGCAAGTATCGCAAGGGCCAGACAAAGAAGCAGTCGTCGAGCAAGACGAAGTCCTTCGGATTCCGCCGCACAAGCGGCAAGTAGAAACGCAAAGACCTCTCCCAGGGAACCGGCGTACCGGTTCCCTTTTTTTGCGGAACGCTTCGGGAACACTTTGGAACGCCTAGCGGCAAAACGCCAGCCGACAGAAAAATATTTTGGCGGAAAAAAGATATTTTTAACTTGGAAGTGTTTTAAAAGGAGTTTCCATGTTCCGCTATTTCCGGGCATTTCTTGTCCTCGCCGCGATACTCTTCGCCGACGACCGCATTCCGAACATCGACTTTACGTGCGACACGTGCAGCAGGCGCTATCTCGACAGCCTGAACGTCTATGACAGGCCGACCATCCGCGTAAACCAGGTGGGATTTCGCCCGGCGGACAATCACAAGTTCGCCTTTGTCGCCGACCCGAGCGCGACCACGTTCAAGGTTATCGACGCTTCGAGCGGAGCCTCTGCCTGGGAAGGTTCGCTTTCGCCTCTCGGCAGCTGGACAAAGCCGAACATCTGGGTGAACGGCGCGTTCAATTCCATCAGCTCTGTCTATGAATTCGGCACTGCGGATTCGCTTTCGAGCTCCACGGAATACCTCTACGCGGCCGACTTTTCGAAGCTCACCAGCCCGGGAACCTATTTCATGGTTGTCGGAAAGGACACTTCGTTTCCGTTCATCATCGACGAATATCTCTACAACGCGGTCTTCGAGACGACGCTCCGGTTCTTCGGCATCCAGCGCTGCGGAAATACCAATTCCCAGCTTCACGGCGCATGCCACGTCAAGGACGGACAGTCGCTCGGGCATGACCTTTCCGGCGGATGGCACGATTGCGGCGACCACTTCAAGGTCAGCGAAACGCTCGGGTATGCGGCTTTCGTCCTCTCGCTCGCCTACAACGTCTATTCGGAACGCGCCGAAGACAATTACGGGGCATCCTACAACGACACGGTGACGACGGACGGCATCCCGGACATTCTCTGGGAAGCGAAGGTCGGTGTGGATTTCATCTACAAGCTCTACAAGGCTTCCAAGGCGGACGGTTTAATCGACCGCGGGGACATGTACCATTCGATAGGCGTCGGTTCCGCGGACCACCAGTTCTGGGACGTTCCCGAGCACCAGGACGCCCAAAGTCCCGCCAAGGGAGGCGCTCCGCGGCCCGTCGCAAAAGGAATCGGAACGCTTTCTGGAACTTACGCCGCGGCGCTTGCCTTCTTCGCCGTCGGCTGGGAGATGTACCAGACGGACCATTATTCGGATTCCCTGATTGCGGCGGCCAAGGAAATCTACGCCAAGGTCACCAAGCCGACATTTCCGAAATATACCGATGAACTGCTGGGATTTTACCCGGGAGGCTCCAGCCTCGCCAACGTGACGGACGATGCGGCGGCAGCGGCTCTCGCCCTCTGGTATGCGACACGCGATTCGAGCTACGCCTTTGACCTCTACAAGAACACGGCGATAAACGACAACGCCTCGAACTACAAGTACAACCTCCCCTACTTCCGCGGAGGCTACCTCGGGCACCAGAGCGGATTCTACCCGGGCGGCTGGATGACCGACTTTGAAAACATCCACGCCTACGTCCTCTTCGGGTTTGCGAAACTGATCCTCCCGACGGTCGCCAAGGCGCAGAGCTACGGCATCCCGTCGGACGAACGCGATACGCTTCTCACGCGCCTCGTCGCCACGATGACGCGCCTCACCGACGACGGCACCCAGGGCGATTCCGTCGTCAGCACGAACCCTTACGGCAGCTTCACGGTCGTCCCGCCCTACAACCTGGTGTGGACATCGAGCGACTGGGGGTTCAACCGCTACAACATGGGCGCGGCGAACGCGGTCTTCATGCTCTACGACATGACGGGCGACGAACAATACCTGAACGTCGCGCTCGACAACTTCTACTACAACATGGGCGCGAATCCGTGGGGGCTTTCGTTCATCATGGGCGCCGGTTCAAGGACCGAGAACCACCCGCACAACCGCGCATCGAACCCGGACGGCTACAACGCCGGCGGAATGCCCTACGAATACAGATGTCCCAAGGGAGCGCTCATGGGAGGTTCCGCCCCGCACAAGACGCTCAAGGACGACTGGAACGACTACACGGCGACGGAAACGTGCATCGACTTTTCCACGCAGTTCATCATCCCGGGTCTGAGCCTTTCGAAGAAGGTGCCCGAAGACGTCGAAGGGCCGCTATTTTCGAACATCCAGGGGACGCCCATCACCGATACGTCGGCGGTCATCAGCTGGAACACGAACGAGCGGGCAATCGTCACCGTTTACTACGCGACATCGCCCGACGGCGCCAAGGTCGATTCCGTCACGGCTCCGGGCGGGGTCGGCGGAGCGGTCACCATCGGCGGGCTCGTACCGGGAACGACCTACTACTTCTACCTGGTCGGACACGACGTCAAGATGAACTTTACCACCGACGACAACCACGGCAAGTGGTATTCCTGGACACAGACGCTCACAAGCGTCGATATCGGTGGCGTCACGATTTGCCAGGTGACGAACAACAGCGCGCACATCTACTGGTGGACCGGAGACCAGGCGACAAACGGCATTGTCCGGTTCGGCGAAAGCGCCCAGAGCCTTTCCGCTTCGGCAATCGCCGATTCCGGCAAGGCGGTCCGGTTCCACGAAGCGGTCCTTTCGAACCTGAGCGCCGGAACAAAGTACTACCTTGACGTTTCTTCCGGTGCCGCTACCGACGACAATTCGGGCAACCACTACAGCTTCACGACGGCAAGCGAAGCGACCTACGCGAACTTCAACGTCCACATCAAGCCTTCGTCCTACCAGTCCGCCTGCAGCGACTGGGAATCCTGCAACACGCTTTTCGTTTCCGTGACAAACGACGATACGGTCGCCTACGAGAACGCGGAACTCAGGCTCTACCTCAAGACGTCGAACCTGAGCCCGGTCAGCTACATCAAGTCCATCTGGGACGGCACGGGAACCTCCGCCGGCATGGGCGACATCTCCTTTGGAACGCCCCAGAGCGACGGTCTTGGCGGCTACTACCTGCCGATTACGCTCGTCGGGACGTTTGCCGTCTCGGGCCAGTATCTTTTCCAGCTCAAGTTCACCGCGGCGACTTTCAAGGACCTGGTCGGTTCCTGGTCGCTCCGCGCGCACAACGACGCCTCCGACCCGGTCCCCTTCGACGGAATCGATCTGACCAAGGGTCCCTACTATACGGGCTCCGAGACCACCTACCTCGAAGAGGTCAACGGCACAAAGGAAATCGCCTACAAAAAGGTTCCCTACGTCACCATCTTCTACCATGGGACGCACATCTACGGCTACCCGCCCGATTACGATGCCTCGTCGAGCGACCTCTCGATTGCGCGCACGCTTTCGCTCGACTTTTTCACGCCCTTCGAGTCTCCCGCCACGTCCATCGAGGACACGGTCCGCTCGGTCATCTACACCGGCGAAAGCAAGGTTTCCCCGTCCGGGTTCCTCGACGATTTCGAAGGCAACGGCGTCTCCTACTTTGGATCGAACACGGAATACGTCAAGAAGTACGACGACTACGTCTTCTCCGTTACAAGGAACCTCGCCTACGGAAACAACATGATCGAATGGGTGACATGGCACAACCACGGCGCAAACGCCAAGGGAAGCTATGACTGCGCCTGCAAGGTCGTCCGATCGAATGTCGAATGGGATTCCATCACGACGCCGCTCGAAAAGCGCTATCTACTCTTCCACGCCGATACGGTCCGGGCATACGTCGGCAAGCGCGCCCAGGTGACCGTTTCGCTCTACGATTCCACGGGGGCGCTCCTCGATGGCGAAAAGCTCTCCATCAAGCTTTCCGTCGCAGAAGGTTCCGTCTTCTTCTACACGTCCGCGACCGCCGACATCGCGACGACGACGCTCACGCTCGAAAACGGAAGCGCGACATTCTTTGTCTCGGGCGACACGCCGCTCGAAACGATTCTCTACGCGACCGTGGCAAGTTCCAGTTCCAAGTACAGCTACACGTCCGCCAGGGCGCAGCTCTTTATCGAGGAACTCCCCCCGTGGCCCATCATCTCCTCCGCCGAAATGCTCGACACGGACTGCGACAACGTTCCGGACCAGATGAAGATTCTCCTCACCGCCTCCTATTCCGAATTTCAGAAGTTCCGGTCGGTTTCGTTCGAATACCGCGGCGACACGATCGAAGTCTCGAGCGCCGACGTTTCCGACTCGCTCGTCACGGTCTCGTTCAGACCCAAGGACACCA
This sequence comes from Senegalimassilia sp., assembly GCA_963652365.1. Lineage (GTDB taxonomy): Bacteria > Fibrobacterota > Fibrobacteria > Fibrobacterales > Fibrobacteraceae > Hallerella. Next base: position 46,766 of record CAVJTH010000011.1, on the reverse strand, counting down.
CCGCGTTCACGAATCCGCAAAGTTCCGTGACGCTTCAAAGCGACATCTCCGGCGAAACGAAGTCCAGCACGGACTTCTACCGCGACGCCGTTTCCCCGACGGTTCTCTCGCTCTCCGTACTCGAACGCCTCGACACGGCAAGCGCGGACAGAATCTACATCCAGTTCTCGGAACCGATTTCCGCGCCGGGACTTTCCTTTCCGCTCTCGCTCTTCGAAAAGAACGGCCAGCCGGTCGAAAAGATTCCGAGCGTGACCTCCACGAAGCTCTACAACGAAAGGCTCAACGTCTGGGAATTCACCGTTTCCTTCGACACGGACCAAAGCTCGATCATCACCGAAGGCATGAAGGGACAGCTGCTCGCAAGCTCGACGATTACGGACCTTTCGGGGAACGGCGTTTCGACGACATGCGCAGCGCCGATTCTTCCGTTCGAGCTCAAGATCCTGCCCATTCCGCTCAAATACGCGAGCATTTCGGATGCGGACGGAGACGGTCTCGCCGAACACGTCGTCGCGGGATTCGTGTCATCCGTTGACGAAAGGCACGCTCCGGACAGCATCGCGGCGATCTTTGGCAGCGCAGTTCCCGAAACCCTGTTCGCCAAGACGTTCTCGTGGAACTCCGAACGGACGGAAGCCGTTCTCGACATGCCTTCGCCTTTCAAGCTCGGAAACACGAGCGGAAACTACTCGGGGCTCTCGCCCAAGGGCGGCGACCTCGTCGGCGCGGGACTCCTCGTGCAGCACAAGGGAAGCGGCGCCAATTACGAAAGCGACTCGACCCTCGCCGAAGACCTTGCCGGTCCCGTCATCCTCGAAGGAACGGTCAAGACGGCGGGCTCCTTCGTCTCGCTCAGCGTCGAAGCCAGCGAGCCTCTCGTCATCGGCGATTCGAGCCACGCTCCCATCCAGCGTGAACGCAAGGGTCCCGTAAACGTCATCCCGAACCGCTATACGCTCGGGAGCAGGAGCTTCAACATGATCTACGCGCAAGATGCCGAAACCGCCGTCGGGGAAGGCGACCGGATTCGCTTTACTCCGCTAGACGAAACGCTCTTCCTCGACCAGAGCGGCAACAGGCCCGCGCGCGAAAACCCGTGGGCGACCGTCACCGGATCGGGAAATCCCCAGATAACGGTCAAGTTCTCCCCCGAGCATCCCGTTTCGGACGTTTCGCCGTCTAGTGCCGAAACCTGCGAAGAAGCCCGCGCCGACTTCCGATTCTTCGTTCTCGACCAGGAGACGCGCAAGTGGGACATCTACGAAAACGGAACGCTTGTCGATAGCAGGGATTCGTCGGGCTATCTCTTTGACGGAACGCTCTTCCTCGTCGAAATGGGAGTCCCGCGCGGAACGAGCCTCGGCGAAGCCCCGGCATGGAAGGCCCTGCTCCTCGACCTGGATTTGCCGTTCTACACCAACCTGGGGAACTTCGTGAACCGGTTCCACGAAAAGTTCGAACTCGGCCCGAAATACCTGTCGAGCGACAACCAGGTGGTGATTCGCGTCGAATGGCTCTCCCGCTGCACGAAGGGGCTCGTTTCGAGCGACGGCAAGGCGATAGGCACGGGCGCCTACATCGTCAAGGCGGATATCGGAACGCGCTTTGTCCCGAACCCGGATGGCGATGCGGAAACCGTTCGGCGATTCTCGTCCAAGGACAGCTACAAGAAGACCCAGACATTCGGAATTCGACGCGTCCGATAAGTTTTTTGCCGATATTTTCGAAAAGTACGCTCGAAGAGGCGTACTTTTTCCTTTATCCTTGTAAAAAATGATTATATTAAAAGCAAGGATTTTTTAAGAGATGGACGCTTTCGAGTTCAACATCCACTTCTTGCACGGGACCATCGCGCTGCTCTTCTGCATCGTGCTTCTTCCGCTGATCCTTTCGACGGTTCTTTCCAACACGCTCGCAAGGAACCTCCAGAAGAATCTCCTCTACCTGCTGCTCCTCGACATTCTCTGGAACGTCCTCGCCTTCGTGGAACAGCTTCCGGAAGGCTACGTTTCGCAAGAAGCGCGCGAAATCATCTATCTGATGGGCGCCGTCTGCTGGGTCCAATACGGCTACGCCATCATCCGGACGACCGTGGGAATCTCCGGAGAATCGACGAGGCCTTTCTGGAAGCGGATTCTGCCCGCCTTTCGGGTCTGGAACGCGCTAGGCGTCGTCTTCGTCATCGTGACGGGACTTTTCGGAAAGTTCTACCCCCGAATCGTGGAAAACTGGTACGGCTACACCGCGGTCAATTCCCTGTACACCTATTTCGCCATTTTCGCGTTTCTGGTGTTTCCCGTCATCTGCTCGGCCATCATCTCGTTCCAGTCCCTGCACTCGCAAGCGCACCGCATCTACCGGACCGTGTTTGCCACGTTCGTCACGGCAATCGTCGGCGGAGTCGTCATGGACGCCCTGCTCCCGGCCATGGACATTTTCCTCTATGGCGAAAGCGCGGCGATTTTCATGTTCGTCATCACGATTGTACTCTACCAGGCCAATTCCGCCATTTCGCAGATGGGAATCGACAAGTCCAGCGCCCTGAAGCAAATCGTCCAGGAAATGGACGATGGAGTGCTGCTCCTGAGTTCCGACGGAAAGATCGAAATGGCGAATCCTTCCGCATGCAAGATGATAGGCTTTGGCGAAAAGATACTCCTGCAGCATTCCGCTACCCGCTTTATCCCCGACCTCCGTTCCCTAGGCCCGCTGAACAACGTTCCCGTCTATCTGAACGACAACGCGTTCGCGGCGACAGTCACCGTTTCGCCCATCTATTCCAACCGCATCCTGTTCGGCTACAAGGTCATCCTCCGGGATTCCGGCAAGCAGGAGGACTTCCAGAGACAGCTTTCCCGGCTGCAAGACAGGTTCAACGACGAGCGGGACGCCATCCGCTTCAAGATCATCGCGCTGCAACAGCTCTACCAGCAGCAGCAGGTATTCCTGAATTCCCTGATCGACAACATCCCGGCACGCCTCTGGGCCAAGAACCTCACGGGCGCCTACACGCAGCAGAACAAGAAGGACATCGCCGTCCGCGGAAACCTGAACAGCATCGTCGAAAGTCCGGAATTCGGCGAACTCGAAGCGCAGGCGCTGGAATCCGGCCATATCGCCACAAGGACCGAGATGACTCTCGACGCAAACGGCAAAAAGCACTGGGAGAAGCAGACCGCCGTCCCGATCTACGACGAAGCGCAGCAGCCCAAGGGAGTCCTCGGACTCATCGAGGACACGACGAACATCCATGCGATCGAAGAGGAACGAAACCAGCTGCGCGAGAACCTGCTCAAGGCTTCGAACTTCGAGGACATGAGCAACGTGGCGGGTGGGCTTGCGCACGACTTCAACAACATTCTTTCGGGAATCATCGGCTATTGCGAACTCGCCCAGGCGACCCTCCCCGAAACCGCGGACTGCGCGCGGCCCAAAAAGTACCTGGAAAACATGCGACGCTCCATGAACAACGCGACAAGCCTCGTGAAGCGGACCTACGATCAGCTCAAGCGGCGGGAAGGCTCGCAAGAGAAAAAGCCGGAAGACTTCAACGTGGGGCTGGTCTTTGACGAAGTCAGGAACTCGCTATTGCCGATGCTCCCCCCAAACGTCCAGATTGTCAAGGAATCCGGCGACAACATGATAGCCTACGGCAACCCGACCGACTTCATGCGCATCATGATGAACATGGGAAAGAACGCCATCCTGGCCATGGCCCAGACCGGCGGAACCCTGACATACTCCTGCACCCCGAAAGAAATCAAGGGACCGATCGTCACGCGGTTTTCGACCATTCCCCCGGGTTCCTACCTGTACATTTCCGTGAAGGACACGGGAACCGGCATGACGCCCGACGTTCTGCAGCACGTCTTTACGCCCTATTTCACGACCCGAGCCCCGGGGCAGGGTTCGGGCATTGGACTGGCCGTCGCGATGAAGCTCATAAAAGCAGCCGGAGCACACGTTTCTATCGAAACGACCATTGGCAAGGGAACCGATTTTGAACTATATTGGCCATTAGAGAAACAAACCGAGGATAAACCCAATGCCTAAAGTACTCATCATCGACGACGAAGAAGACATCCGTTCCGTTCTCAAGGACATGCTCGACCTGTCCGGCTACGAAGTGGACACCGCCGAAAACGGCAAGAAAGCGAAGGAACTCTACGACAAGAACGACTACGACGTCGTCATCACGGACATCATCATGCCGGAGCAGGACGGCTTCGAAGTCATTCTCGACTACCGCAACAAGAACCAGCTCGACCGCATCATCGCCATCAGCGGCGGTGGACGCACCTCGTCGGAAGACTACCTGAACATCGCGAACCATTTCGGCGTCTCGTCCGTCTTCTCGAAGCCGCCCAACTACAAGGACCTGGTCGCAAAGGTCAACGAGATCGTCGCGGCGCACGGAAACGGCTAGACCGAAACGATGAACGTCCTGTTGGCAGATGCGGACAGGAAGATGGTCGATCAGGTCGCAAGATCCTGGTCCCTTTCCGACGCCAAGCTCTATACGGTATCCGACTCCACGACCCTTTTCGGCGCAATCGAGAAGAACCCCATCGATTTCGCCTTTCTCGACATTTCGCTTCTCCTGCACCGGGACGTGGATGTCATCAGCTTTCTAAAGTCGCACAACCCGGAAGCGGCGATTGTCCTGCTGTGCACGCCGGAGTCGTCCAAGGATGCGGAAAGCGCGCTTTCCCACGGCGCGGAATCCTATCTCGTGAAGCCGGTCGCCGTCCGCACGCTCGAAGACGTCGCGAAAAAGCACCTGCAGGGGCTCGAAACGTCCAACAGCTACCGCGAGCTCCAGGACCATCTGCTCGAGAACCTGCTCGGTGACACGCCCGGGATGCAAAAGATTCTGCGCCTTCTCTACAAGGTCGCCCCCACCACCAGCTCCGTGCTGATTACGGGAGAGTCCGGTTCGGGCAAGGAGTTTCTCGCGCGAATCGTGCACCGACTCTCGAAGCGCGCAAGCGAGCCCTTTGTCGCCGTGAACTGCAGCGCGATTCCGGAGAACCTGGTCGAAAGCGAACTGTTCGGCAGCAAGAAGGGAGCCTTTACCGGTTCGACGTCCGACAGGAAAGGTCTCTTCGAAGAGGCGAACGGCGGCACGCTCTTTCTTGACGAAATCGGCGAACTTTCCCAGGCGACGCAGGTCAAGCTCTTGCGCTTTCTGCAGAGCCACGAGACGCGGCGGGTCGGCGAAACGGAAACCCGCTATCTCGATGTCCGCATCATCGCGGCGACCAACGCGGATCTCGCGCTCGAAATGTCGAAGAAGACATTCCGGGAAGACCTCTACTACCGGTTGAACACGTTCCACATCGACGTTCCCCCGCTCCGAGAACGCCGCTCGACCATTCCAAACCTGGTCAAGTACTTTGTGCTGAAGTTCGAAAAGGAAGAGCACAAGGTCATCCAGAAAATTGAACCGGCGGCTCAGATGGCACTCGCCACCTACAGCTACCCGGGAAACGTCCGCGAACTCGAAAACATCATCGAGCATGCGGTCGTGCTTTCCGAAAACGGGACGATCCGCCTCGAAGACCTGCCCGACGAGCTGAACGACGCAGTTCTCTCCAAGGAGCTCTTGCCCGCGCCGGGAAGGACTTCAGAAAGCCTCCCCGCATCCGAAAGCGGCACGCCCCCGAAACTCGCGTGCGGTTCTCCCGACGACATTCTCCCGCTCGACGAAATGGAAAAGCGGCACATTCTGCGCGCACTGGACGTTTGCAAGGGCAACAAGACCGAAGTCGCGGAACGCCTCGGAATCAGCCGGGCGACGCTCTGGCGAAAGCTCAAGGACCACAAGATCGAAATCTAGCGGGCGCGAACCGCCACCGGAGGATACAAGCAGAGCCGAGAGTTTTTCTCGGCCTTTCGATTGTGGATTTTCCTTGACCTGACGATTCGTTCCCGAAACTTCCGTCCATTTTCGGTTTCTTCACGACCTCTCGGATCTCGAAACGGGCAAAAAAAAAATAACAGCCGGAAAGCTCCGACTGTTAAAACCTTGCGGTGAAAGCCGCCTACGATTCCGGATAGACCGAAACCTTCTGCGCACCGGCGTTCTGCTCGAACTTCACCTTGCCGTCAACGAGGGCGAACAGGGTAAAATCCTTTCCCATGCCGACGTTTGCGCCAGGATGGAAGTGGGAACCGCGCTGGCGGACGATGATGCCACCGGCCTTGATGGTTTCGCCGCCATACTTCTTGACGCCGAGATATTTCGGATTGGAATCGCGTCCGTTACGAACGGAGCCTTGACCTTTCTTGTGAGCCATTGTTTAAGCCTCCTTCGACTTGCGGATGGAATTCTTCTTGACCTTGGCAGGCTTCGGAAGACCTTGGGCAATCTTTTCCTTGCGGGTCAGAGGAACGTTCTGGACCTTCTGGGCGGCAAGGGCCTTGATGCGGGCGCGGTTGCGTTCGACAATCTTCGGATCGACGACTTCGGATTCTGCACCGGAATGGAGTTCCGTGACGAGCACTTCCGTATAGCCCTGACGATGGCCGTTACGACGGACGTAACGGGTGCGACGCTTCTTCTTGAAGACGATAATCGTGTCTTCCTTGTCGTGGGCGAGAACTTCGACCTTGACAGAAGCATCGTTCAGGACAGGGGTGCCGACCTTGACTTCCTTTCCGTTGGAGAAAAGAAGGACGGACTTGAGCTCCAGAGAAGATCCGACAGCAGCATCGACGCTCGGAACCTTGTAGGTCTTGCCGACTTCGACTTTGTACTGGAAACCACCTGTTTCAACAATAGAATACATAATATTCCTTTTTTTAGGTTTGCTGTGGGTTTCCAAATATAGAAAAGATTGCGGATTTTTGGAGGGAATTTTTTTCATTTTGGATATCCGAACGTGAAATCTTCGCGAATTTTCCGGGGTAAAAGGTCTTGAAGCTTGTTCAGAGCCTGGTCAGAACTTAGTCGGGAGAGCTTGGAGACGCAAAGCGAGCCGTTCAGTGATTAGCGGATAGTGATTAGTGCTTAGCTTTGTGGAACGAACCGTTTTTTTCTGCCAAAAGGCTTTTGTCGCCAAGCGAACCGTTTTCGCCTGGCGGCGGAGTGTGCGCCTTCCCGGCGTGGGGCTTGTTCAGAGCTTAGTTAGGAGAACTTAGAGCTTAGAAATCCCAGCGAACTTTTCACGCTAGAACCTAAATGCTTGCGAAACTCCACACTCCACTCTCAACACTTCACACTCGACTGTTTCCTGATTCCTGATTTCTGTTTCCTCTCAACTCAGCTCCAAGATCTAAGTTCTAAGCTCTGCGTTAAAGCCTAGACGTCCGCGGAACTCCACTCTCGACTAGGCTCTGACCGCGCGCATCGACTTCTTGTACTTTTCGCGGATAAGCAGCAAGTCGTGCCCGTAAGGATTCCGCTTGAAATCGTCAAACGCCCACGCCGTCGGCACAAAGCGCCCTTTCGCATAGTGCAGGATCATGTCGAGCCACAGGCCCCCTCCCGCATAAAGCTTGAACGGTCCGCGCTTGTAGGAAGGCAGGACTATCTTGTCTAGATCCATGTAACCGATGTCGATATTGACCTGGCGACCGTTCGACTGGAGAGAAAGTTCGCGTTCGAGCGCGTTCGAGCGTTCCTTTTCCGCGCCGATTTCCTGCGGTGCGACTGTTCTTTCGAACGAAAGAGCCCCCCGAAAAAGTCCCGTGCCCATTTCAGCCGCATAGTATTCCGTTCTGTCGAAAGGGAAAAGTCTTCCCAGATGGCGAATTTCGCCCCATGTCTTGCGAAGGGCTTCGAGAATTTCGAGATTCCATTCCGGACCCTGCTGGAGAACAAACGCCAGGAGTGCCGCATTTTCCGAAAACTGTAAAGGATTTGCCATAGGACTAGTGTGGATAGAGCTGGAGGTTTTTCCGAAGAAGCGTAAACTGCCCTTCCGTAAAGGGTTCCGTTTCAAGCGTTTCGACCGTCGGAAACATCGGATTGTCGGCATCGGGACACCGCGCAACCGTCGATTTGAAAAGGACCTGGCGAGACTGCGTTTCCAGGGGAACGGGGAGAAGACGCGGCAGGACCTTTGCGCGAATGATCGATCCGCAATAAGGCGTGTCCGGAATGCCGTCTTCCACATTGGACGCGTCGCCGGAATTTTCCACGTCGGAAGTCGTCGATGTCGTATGGCGCAGTCCAAAAAAATGCGCCGTTTCATGGATGGCGGTTTCGACGATTTCTCGCGAAGTCTGCGAATGCTCGGTAAAGGCGTTCACGTAGTAATGCGTCCCGACGACGACCGTACTCCCGAGACCCGCACCCAGATTCCCCCCGAACAGGACGGAATATCCCAGGACACCGGGCATTTCGATGCGATGCACGAGAACCAGATCGAGTGCCTGATAGACGTCCGGTTCTTCTTCGGAATTCGGCCAGCCGCCAAGCTCCGAAAGGAAGTAGTCCGGTGAAGTCCTTCCGGCAAGCCATGGGACATCGTCGGGATAGCGAATTGAAAGATCGGTACGCTCGGAAGCCCGGTGAAGATAGAGCGTATCGACCGAGATGCCTCCATCGGCAAACGCTTCGCGAAAGCGGCGGAGAAAAAGCTTCGAAAGAGAATCCAGGGAAACGGAATCCGACGTGCCTCCGTAAGAACCGGCGAGGACAAGGTTCAGGCTAAAATGCAGGCTGCCGCTCCCCGAACCGTCCAATACCAGATTTTTCACTTCGCCGGAATAGTAGGCGTTCCCTTCGACAAGGACGGGCGCCCAGTAAGTCTGCTCGCTTTCGTGACATTCGAAGCGGTATATCCAGCGTCCGAGCGAATCGACAGCCTGGATGTCGCGAATTCCGCTTCCGATGTAGAGAGTATCCGAGCGCACGACAAGTCGAAAGATCTGCAAGCGCGGAGGCGTTCGGGACGAATCGGCATCGAAGGAAAGCGTATAGGACGCTCCAGGCTGCACGGGCATCAGGACTCCCGTGTTCAAGTGTGCCGCCACCGAATCGTTCTTCGCCATGTCGTTTGCGTAAAGGACAAAGGAAACGTCCTTCGGCAAAAGCGAAAAGTCTTCCCACGAAGAGGATGCGGAAAAATCCCCGCAACCACCCAGCGCGAACAGGGCGACAAGGCAGGAACAGGTAAAAAAGACGGAAAGTTTCCTTTTTTGAAACATCGGAGCGTTATCCCTATCGGAATCAATTTAATCAATTTACAGGAGAACGAAATGTCCTTTGACGAATTCAGGAAGTTTTTTCTGCCCATTGCCGAACGTCCGGCTCTCGCCACATTCTTCTGCACGGTCCTCTACGTCTGCTCCGCAAGATATCCGCTATACGGCGCCGCGTTCGTTCCGATTCTGATTGCCACGCTCGAAGCGCTTCCCCGGTTTCCACGCAGAGTTTCGCTTGCGCTTCTCCTGGGCATCGGTCTGCGCCTTTTCGTTTCGGACTGCATGCTAAACGGCGATGAAAGCGCCGGAGAACTACCCGCACAAAGTTCCGGCTTCGTGGAATCCGTCCTCGACAGACCGGAAGGAATCGCCCTGATCGTGAAAAGCCCCGATGGCAAAGTCCGACTTTCCAGGAAAACGCCGCCCTACCCGGTTTCCGGAGATTCCATTGCCTACACGGTCAAGTGGTTTTCCGTCGAACCGCCCACCGTTCCCGGGAGCTTCGATTCGCCGAAATGGCTGAAAAGCCAGGGCCTTGTCGGATTCGGAAGGCTCGAATCGTTCGAGGTCCTTTCGCATCGGTGGACTTTCGACAAGGCTTTTTCGCATGTCCGAAAATTCCTGAAGGGATATTTTTCCCGATACCTTTCCCCGGCGGAATCGGGTCTCCTGATAGGCCTGTTGGCCGGGGACCGTTCGAGCATTCCCGACACGCTGCAAAACGGATTTCGCCGTGCGGGAATCGTCCACGTCCTCGCCATCAGCGGATTTCACATTGTCCTGATTTCGGGAATTCTCCTGCTGCTCCTGAAAGCGACCCGAATGCCGCATTCGGTCGCTACCGCGATTTCCATCGTACTCATGCTCGCCTATGCGCCTGTCACCGGAGGCTCCCCCGCCGTCTATCGCGCCGTGTTCATGTTTTCCGTCGTACAGGTTGGACTTCTCTTCGAACGCAAGGCGGACAGTCTCAACTCGCTCGGCGTCGCGCTCTTCTTTCTGACGGTCTTCGATCCGGACATTCTCTGGAACGTCGGATTCCAGCTTTCCGCCGCGGCGACTGCGGGGATCATCGCGTTCGGAAAGCGCTCGCCGTTTACCGCGAAAAGCGAATTTCTGAAGAAAAGCCGCCTCTGGAAATTCCTGGAAGACGGAATCTTCGGCGCCATCTGGATTACCCTCGTCGCCACCGTTTCGACCGCCCCCTTTCTCGTCTGGTCGTTTCACTCGCTTTCCCCGATATCCATCCTGGGAAACATCTGCGTCGTCCCCCTGGTCAGCCTCGGGATGCAGGCCGGCATTTTCGCCCTGATTCTTCCCGTTCCCTTTTTCGCCTCGACATTCTGCCAGGCTGCCGGATTCCTGTTCCGGATTTCCGCATTTCTCGTCGAAAGGATTTCCGCGGTTACGCTAGCCTCCATCACCGTGGGCCCCTTTCCCGCCTGGATCCTGATTCTCGCCGGTCTTGGAATCCTGACCGCCAGCGCGTTTCGAAAGAACGCCTGGGCGCGAAGAGTCTCGCTGGGAATCTTCCTCATCCTTGGCGGTTACCTTGTATGGAACGAATGCGAAAAGAAATGGAACGCGCGCTGGGAAGTTGCCGTTCTGGATGTCGGACAGGGCGACTGCATCCTTGTCAGAAGCCCGCGCGGAGAAGCCTTTCTCGTCGATGCCGGCGTGAACACCGGAAAGAGGAACGTGGCGAGAGACAGGATCATTCCGTTCTTGCAGGAATCCGGGATCTGGAAGCTCAAGGGCCTGATCATCACGCACCCGGACCTGGATCATTTCAGCGGCGCCGAAATCCTTCTCCGGGAGTTTCCCGTCGAAACGCTCTGGATCCAGGAATGCGCCCGCGTCACCGAAAAGAAGGAATGGCTGAGCGTCCTTTCCACGGCGATGGAGAAGAACGTCGCTATCCAGGATCTTCGCCGCGGAATGCTCTTCCGCGAAACGACCCGCCAAGGTCCGCACCGGACGTCTTCCTGGGAAATGCGCGTCTTGCATCCGGCGCCTTTTCGCTGCGGAGATACCAACTCGGAAAGCATCGCGCTCCGCCTCGAAGGCATCGGAGGCTCCATGCTTCTCACCGGCGATCTCACGAAAGAAGGCGAACGGAAAATCCTCGCGACGGACATTCCTCTTCGGGCAGACGTTCTCAAGCTTGGACATCACGGTTCGAAAACATCCAGCTCCCGGGAATTTCTCGAAGCGGTCGATCCCCGGATAGCCATCGCGTCGAACGGTCGAAAGAACAAGTTCCGCCATCCGCACAGAGAAGTGACCGAAAGGCTCGACAGCCTAGGAATCCCGCTTTTGAACACTTCGCAAAAGGGAACCGTCACGGTCACTTTCGACAAGAACGGTCACCATGTGCACAAGACTCTCGACTAGCCTTCTTGCCAGTCACCATTTTCCGCCTATTTCCAGCCCGAATCGCCACAGGCCGAGTTTCCGGATGCGCGATCCGCGGAGCTCGACCGAACTTTTTCCCGAAAGGAATCGCGAAAAGTCCACCTGTGTCACTTCCCGGAAGACAAGCGGACTTTTCCGGGGGCCGCGCAAGACAAGAGCCGTCGAGAAGGAAACCGGAGAATCGACCAGGAACCGGACTCCCGTCCTGATTTCGTACCGGTCTTCTTTCGCGGAAAATTCCTGCCGCCATTTCCATTCGCCAAAAAGGCTTTCCGCTTCCAGGAAACGGATCCCGCCGCGCAAGAAATGCGTCGCGGCCAGGGAATCTTCCAGAAATTTCCAGCGAGAGCCAATGACCATTTTCGCATGGGTTCCGCGCCTTTCCGCGGACGCTTCCAGTTCGGACCTTGCCACCGACGCTTCCAGGGGAACGAAAAACTTCCCGACAAGCCCGAACGTCCAGTCGGGAATTCGATACGTTAGCGTCGCATGACCCACAGCCCGGTTCCTTTCGACGGATTTCGGAATGCGGAAGATCCCGGAAAGCTGGCGATTTCCGTGAAAATAGCTCCGAAAGCGGGCACTCCAGCGAGCGCTTCTTTCGGATCTTGCCGAAACAAGGAGCACCGGCGTTTCCAAATCCTTCGAATAGGAAATCTGTACATCCGACTCCACGGACAGGAATCGCAAGAAGGCGTCCCGGAAGCCGTCTTGCGCAAGCATTCCAAATCCGACAAGCCGAAATTTTCCGGCTTCGAGAGAGAAGATTCCCCCGAACGAGGAATCCGTCAATAGCGCGCTCCCGAGCGACAGTCGCTTTCCGCCGGGGACTATGACCGTTCCCTCCGGATCTTCGAGAGGGATCGCGGAGCCGACATCCGACGCCAAGATGCGTCCCAGGACGCCCAGCGATTTTCGGTCCCTGTAAGCGATGCGCCAAGATTCCACCCGAAGACGTTCCCGGTTTTCGGACGAAAGACGGATTTCGCCATCGAAGCGCTGCGCGCCAAGAGCGAACCGCAACCGTTCCCGCCGAACGCCTCCGACGGAATCGATCGAAACGGAATACACGGACTTTCCCCGAATCCTCAGTCTTTCGATCTGTTCGCCAAGGCTTCTCTTGCAAGGATCCCCGCCGTAGGATTCCCATGCGAGGCACGCTTCCGCGGTCCCCGCGTCTATCGCGCGGAGAATGTCTTCGAGCTCCTCGTAGCCTATCGCGCCGTCGTCGTATGCCCAAAAAGCGTCCTCGACCGAGACGCTTTCCCTTTCCTGTGCGCAGAGCTTCGAAACGGCAAGCGCCAGAATGCAAAGCGACACCATTCCAAGCCTTCGAAAGCTAGCCGCCGGAACTCGGAGAAACGTTCCTTTCAAGATGTCCACGCTGGATTTCCTTTTAAAAGACACGCCTTTCTAGACGCATTTTTCTCCGAAGAGAAGAAAAAACGATGAATTTTCTATGTTTGAACCATGCAGCCAAAGTTCAACAGACGCCCCGCCCATATCGACTTTCCCCTGTTTGGCGGAAAGCGGGCCGTTCCGTCGGTCGCCGGATTGAGGCAGCTGCTGGAATATCACGGCGTGGAGCTCGAACCCAAGACCTTGGAACAGCTGTGGTCCTATCACAGGCTCTTGCGGGAACACAACAAGGACCAGGACCTGACCCGTCTGAACGCGTTCGAAACGATCGTGGAAAGGCATTACGCGGACTGTACGCTTATCAACGCCTACGTTCCCAAGTGGCCGTCAAGAATGATCGACATCGGCAGCGGCGCGGGATTTCCCGGAATTCCCCTGAAGCTCGTCAATCCCGAAATCCGGCTCACGCTCTGCGAGCCTCGCCCGAACCGCATCCAGTTTCTGGATCTCGTCATCCGGGAACTCGGTCTCAAGGGAATCGACGTCTTTGGGCACAAGGTGACAAGCCGCAGCCTGACGTTTCCCGTTTCCGGAATCATCAGCCGCGCTTTCGAGCTCATCGAACTCACCCTTCCGCGCATCCAGAAATCCCTGCAGCCCGGCGGTAGAGCCTATTTCATGAAAGGACCGGCCGTCAGGGACGAACTGGCGACACTCCACCCGGAAGACTACGGATTCGCGCTCGTCGAAAGGCATTTCTACCGGATTCCGAATTCGACGCAGGACAGGGCGCTGATCGTTCTCGAAAAGACGGAAGAACTCTAGGAGGTTTCCATGTTCTATTCCATCGGACAAGTTTCCAGGCAGACGGGACTTTCCGCCTACACGCTCCGCTATTACGAAAAGGAAGGTCTCCTGCCCTTCGTAAAGAAGAATTCCTCGGGAATTCGCCGCTACTCCGACGAAGACATCAACTGGCTCTCGATGATCGAATGCCTCAAGGCGACCGGGATGCCCATCAAGGAAATTCGCCTATACATCAAGTGGTACAACGAAGGCGACGGAACGCTTTCCAAACGGCTCGCACTCTTCCGGAGGCGCCAGCTGATCGTGCAGAAGGAAATGGCGACCCTGGAAAAAATCCTGGGAAAGATCCGGTTCAAGATTCGCCTCTACGAAGAAGCGGTCAAGGTCGGAAACCTCGAAGCGGTCACCCACACGGAAACGATCGACAGGCTCCGAAAGGAACTCTTCGGCGATCCGCAATTCTTCCCCGAACGCGAAAACGCCGAAGCCCAGAGCGCCTAGAATCCGGAACCGAGACATGCCTCGCCTCTTCCTCGCATCGGCCATTTTCCTTGGATTTTTCGCCGAATCGCTTTTTTCTGCCGAATGTCCCGAAAATCCTCTCGACACCGGTTTCCAGGCTTCCATCGAGGGGCGATTCGTCAATCGCGACTTTTTCCCTGTCCACTTCACGCTCTTCTGGAGACACGTCCCCGGGTCCGCGGACACGTTCGACATCGTCCTTTCGGGCAGGGACTCCTTCCGCTACGTTTCGTCGAAGGACTTCCGCTACATGGAATTTCGAAAGGAAAAGGCTCGCCGCCAGATGGCAAGGCACCATCTCCAGGAATTCATCGGCGAAAGCCCGCTCACCTGGAACCATCTCGAAAGTCTCGCGCGCGGAAACCTCCCCTGCGAAGACAGCGCGGCTCCCGACACCGTCGCCATCCACAGCCGAAAGGACTACGACGGAATCGTTCTCCCCGCGATTATCGACTTTTCCGGCAAGGGCGGGCGCGGATCGCTCTGGGTGCGGACAGCGCGAAGGATTCCCCGGGACATTCCCGAAACGGGCGGCTTTCCGTCAATCCTCTGGCACGGCGATTCCGAAGCCAAAATTCCTCTGATACTGCAGATGGACTAGGAACTGCTGCGCTCTGCTCCCCTTGTAGAAGCGCTTCTTTTCCCTTTTCCAGAAACCGCCGAGAAGAGTCAGCCGGTTCTGCCTGTTTTCCCAGTTCAGGGAAGGCCCGATCAGAGCGATGGTAAAGCTCAGCGGCTCCTTGAGATACGAATCGTTCGACGACTTGGAATTTCCCGTATTGTATTGGTTCAGGTAACCCGAGATGGCCCAGTGCGATGTCATGGGAATATAGGCATAGGCGATCAGGTCGATGATGAAGTCGCGGCTGAAAACCGGGACGTTGCGACGAAAGTCATAGCTTTTTCCCTCGTAGGACGTGCTGATGTCCACCAACGTGTAGTGCATCCCAAGACCGAGGATTCCATCGGTCCCGAATCCGTATTC
The DNA here is from genome assembly GCA_963652365.1 of Senegalimassilia sp. Taxonomy (GTDB): domain Bacteria; phylum Fibrobacterota; class Fibrobacteria; order Fibrobacterales; family Fibrobacteraceae; genus Hallerella. The sequence continues at coordinate 31,522 of CAVJTH010000011.1, read as the reverse complement.
CAGATCGAAGAAGAACGCGAAGTTCTGCATGAAATCGACTGCGGCATCCTCCGAATAGACCCGTTCCGTAATCCAGTCCGCATTCCAGGAATCCGCGATGTTTCCGCTGTTCCCGTTGCTCGCGAGAGTCATTTCCACGTTGGACTTGAAATACGTGTAGTTTTCATAGATAAACCGCGCCTCGATTTGCGGATTGATTTCAAACGGGCGTCCTCCGATTCCCAGACGAAAGCCTCCGTAAAAGGGCGTCACTTCGGCATCGGCGGAAAATCGAAGCAGGGCGGCAGAAGGCTCGGTCGCATGCCCGTAAGGGAGCTTTCGCAGGGGCTCTATCCAGTTGAAGGAAACGGTGTTGAAGTTCTGGCAAAGCCACTGTCCCCAGACAATCGGCGTGTTCCCGGCAATGGTCATCGAGAGATTCGGCCCGTATTTCAGTCCGTAAAGCCCGTTCATGTCGAAAATGTCGGCAAACGCGAAACCGACAAGGACTGCGACACACAGAACGGCATTCTTCCACAGGCGCGAAAAATTCATCGGCGAAAAGTTAAAAAAAAAACGGCTATTCCATCGCAAGCTCCATCCCCGAAACAAGGCCTTTCGTCAAAAGTTTTCGAGAATGTTCCAGGCAGAAACGGATTCTTTTCTAAATTGGGGGCCCGATGGACAAGGAATTTACAACCTTACGGCTTCCCCGGGAGATTTCCCCGGAAACGCTCGCGGATATCCAGAAAAGCTGTTCCCGAATCTTTCAGAACGGGAATCTGCGCCTGGACGGTTCCTCGCTTGTCCACCTCGACTTTCTCGGCGAATCGCTTCTCGCAAGCATCGGAATCCGCGCGAAGGAGCTCGGCAGAAAACTGGTTCTCGCCGGATTTTCGCCCGAACTGAAAAGGCAGATTTCCCAGATAACGGTCCACACGGTCCCCGCCAAGGAGCCCGAAAACAGGATGGGTATTGTCGAAAGGCTCGGCGATTACGGATTCTTTCTCTTCGGCGGTCTCAAGACCTTTTTCTATCTGCTTTCCGAAAGTCTCTACTGGACGTTCTTCAGGCCTTTCGACAAGCAGCGTCTCCCGTTTCGCGGCACGGCTCTCCAGCTGCTCCGGCTAGGCAGCGAAGCCTGCGGCATCGTCTTTCTCCTGGTGTTCCTGATCGCGTTCACGCTCGCCGTCCAGAGCGCGGGAATGCTGAACGCTGTCGGCGCCGCGTCGTACCTTTCTTCCGGACTGGGATTTCTCATGTTCGCGGAAATCGGGCCGCTTCTCACGTCGATCATTCTCGCCGGGCGTTCGGGAAGTTCCATCACGGCGGAAATCGCGAGCATGACGGTCGCCGAAGAGATCAAGGCTCTCCGTACGATGGGAATCCAGCCGATCCAGTATCTGGTCCTTCCAAAGTTCAAGGCGATGTGCGTCGCAGTGCCGCTTCTCTCCTTCTGCGCGTCCATCCTCGGATGCCTCGCGGGTCTCATCGTCGCCGACATGATTTGCGAAGTTTCCCCCATCAACTACTGGTTCTCGCTAAAGGACGGCATCACGCTTCTCCTGATTGCGAAAAGCATGGTCAAGTCCCTGGTGTTCGCCTGGATCATCACTCTCGTCGCCGCACAGAAAGGCATGAACGTCCGCGGAGGAGCCGACGCGGTCGGAAAGGCGACGACATCCTGCGTCGTCACGTCCATCTCGGGCATCATCGTCGCCGATGCGATATTCTCCTTCATCTATTACTAGCGGGCATCCATGGAAACGGTTCTCCAAGTCAAGCATTTGCGCGCAGGATACGGTCGAAAGACCATTCTCCGGAACGTTTCCTTTTCGGTCGCCCCGCGCGAGATCCGTCTGATACTCGGAGAATCGGGCTCCGGCAAATCGACGCTTCTGAACAACATCCTGAAGCTCGAACACATGAAATCCGGTTCCATCTCGTATTTCGGAACGGAAATCCCGATGCGCGAACCGATTCCCGACTCCATCCGCAGACGCACGGGAGTTCTCTTCCAGGGCGGGGCGCTCCTCACGAGCCTCACCGTCGCGCAGAACGTCGAACTTCCCCTGCGACGCAGCTACCCGAGCCTTTCGCAGAGAACGCTCGACGAAATCGCCGCGGACCGTCTGGAAAAGGTGCACCTGCTGAACGCGTTCTACAAGTTTCCGTCCGAGCTGTCCGGCGGCATGAGAAAGCGCGCGGCACTCGCCCGGGCAATCGCCTTCGAACCGGAACTTCTCTTTTGCGACGAACCGTCTGCCGGTCTCGATCCGGTCACGTCGCGCTCGCTAGACGAACTTCTGCTCGAATTGCGCGACACGCTGGGCGTATCCGTCGTCGTCGTATCGCACGAGCTCGAAAGCATTCGAACCATCTGCGACAGGTTCATCTACCTCGAACGCGGCCTGGTCCTGATGGACGCCACGCTAGACGAAGGCCTCCATTCCGAGATTCCGGCTATCCGGGACTTCTTTGCGCGAAACTGCCGGGAAACGATCAAAAGCCGCGAACTCATCCATTTTGACTTTGAGGACTGAAAACTTCCATGGATACGACAAGAACTGAACGCATTCGTCTGGGAATCTTCCTGCTCATCTGCCTCGGAGCCGCCATCGGCTTCACCATCTTCATCGCCCAGCAGCAGCTTTCGAACAAGAAGACGCGCTACTACACGGTTTTTTCCGAATCCGTCATCGGACTTTCCATCGACGCGAAGGTCATGCTGAACGGCATCGAAGTCGGAAACGTGGCGAAGATCTACATCGACAGCACCGATCTCGGAAACGTCGTCGTCGAGTTCGACGTCCAGAGCGGCACCCCCATCAAGACCGGGACGCGCGCCCAGATGACGAACGGCATTTCGCTCACCGGCAAGAAGGACCTGGTGCTGTCTGGCGGACAGGCGACGGAACCGGACATTCCCGAAGGCGGAAAGGTCCTCGCCGGGACAAACGTTTTCACGAAGATATCCGGCAAGGCGGAAACGACGGTGGAAAACCTGAACGACACTTTCGACAGGCTAGGCAAGATCCTTTCCGAAGAAAACGCCGCGCACATCGAGAATACGCTCAGGAACCTGGAACGGGCAAGCGCGAACACGAGCCGCATCACGCACGACGCGGAAAAGCCCCTCCGGGAAATCGAAGCGTCCGCGACCGCGCTGCGCAAGATTCTCGGCGACGTCGAAAAGGCGGAACTCGCCCAGAAGCTCGAACAGAACATGCTCCTCGTCCAGGAAAAGATCCAGGACATCGACACGAAGACCATCAACGCGGACCTGGTCTCCACGCTCGCCTCCCTCCGGGGATTTCTGGACCGCACGGACCTTTTCCTCTACAACACGCAGGGCGACGTTTCCGAAGTTCTCGACAAGCTCGACATCGTCCTTTCGAATCTTTCCGAGTTCTCCCAGAAGATTCGCCAGAACCCGTCCGCGCTGATCCGTTCCGAAAAGAAATCCGGTCGTTAGACCCGAGGCTCCCGATGAAAAAGACATCACTCTTCCTCTCTTCGCTTTCCGCGCTGTTCCTCTTCGGCTGCGCCGGAAGTTCCGTCGAGAACCGCTACTACACGCTCGCAAGCGAAAGCGTCGCCAAGGTTTCGAGCGAAACGCCCTACCGGCTGGTCGTCCAGAAGTTTTCGATCGACCCCGCCTACAGCCAACCCAACATCGTCTATCGGGAATCCCCCTACGAGTTCATGTCCTACGGCAACGATTTCTGGGCAAGCTCGCCCGAGCACCAGGTGACAAATACCGTCGCCAGCGTCATGCGGGAGAGCGGCCTCTTTGCGCGGGTGGAACGCCGGGCATCGGAAATCCCCGACCTGGAACTTTCCGGCTACCTGAACGCGATCGAGGAAATCGACTCGGATTCTTCGGAAACCTTCGCCCGCGTCGCCGTGGAACTTACGCTCCGCGAAGGCAAGACGGGAAAGACCCTCTGGAAACGCGCCTATGACGAGCGGAAGGCGCTCGAAAGCCGCACGCCTCTCGAAGTCGCGAAGTCGGCATCCGCGCTCGTGACGCGCTACGCAGAGGACGCTATCCGCGAAATCGAGAAGATCCTCGCCGAAAAAGCGCAGGAAACCGCGGAAAAGGAAGCCCGGTAGGCCGCACCTCCTAAAAAATTCTTATTTTTCGAGGACAACTCTTTCAGGAGCGACTATGAAACTTTACAGGTTAATCGCAATCGGGCTTTCCGCCCTCGCGTTCTCGGCGTGCAACAGCCGCTATTCGTCTTCTGTCCTCGTCGAACGCGGCGTCGAACAGTATGAGCGCGAATACTTCGCCACCAAGGAAAGCATGGGCATCGAAAAGCGCCTCAAGGACATTTTCCTCAAAGGCTACATCGAAGAGGGCATGACCCAGGAAATGGTGAATCTTCTCTGGGGACCTCCCGACCGCGAAATGCAGGAAGGCTACGTCTGGGAATACCTCACCCGTGACGGGCAGCTGATCACGCGGCTCAAGTGGAAGACCCCCGAAGCGGTCCGCATGAAGGGCTACGAAAGCGAGCTGGTTCTCGACAAGATCGAAGGCGACCGCTACGGCGGATCCGAGCCACCCAAGGCAAGCATCGAATCGACCTACTAAACCGGCGTTTCGTTTTGGCGTTGTCTCGCAAGGCAGCGCTTTTTTTCTAAATTCTCCGTGAAAATTTCAACCTTATCGAAGGAGTTTCTCCATATGCGTCAGTACATCATTGCTGGTAACTGGAAAATGAACAAGACCGTGAGCGAAAGCGTCCAGCTCGCGAAGGACATCGTCGAAGCGGTCAAGGATGCGAAGAAGACCGAAGTGGTCATCGCCCCGACATATCTCGCCGCGGCAAAGGTCGCCGACGTCATCAAGGGTTCCAACGTGAAGCTCGCCGTCCAGGACATCCACTGGAAGGACCAGGGCGCCTACACCGGAAAGGTTTCCGTTGACATGGTCAAGGAAATCGGCGCCGACTACATCATCATCGGACACTCCGAACAGCGCCAGTACTTCCACGAAACGGAAGAGACCGTGAACCTCAAGGTCAAGAAGACCCTCGAAGCGGGCATCAAGGTCATCATCTGCATCGGCGAAACTCTCGCCCAGCGCGAAGCGGGCACTCTCAAGGAAATCCTCGGCCTCCAGATCAAGGGCGCACTCCAGGGCGTCTCCGCGGAAGATGCGGACAAGAACGTCGTCCTCGCCTACGAACCGGTCTGGGCTATCGGCACGGGCAAGACCGCGACCGACGAACAGGCGGAAGAAGCGCACGCCTACATCCGTTCCGTCATCCAGGAACTCTACGGCGAAAAGGTCGCCGAAGACATGCGCATCCAGTACGGCGGATCGATGAAGGGCGCAAACGCCGCGGGACTTCTCGCGCAGAAGGACATTGACGGCGGTCTTATCGGCGGTGCCGGTCTGAAGGCGAACACCTTCAAGGAAATCATCGACGCCGCGGAAGCGAAGTAGTTTCATTACAACCTTTAGGAATCACTATGTCAACACTTTTTTGGGTCGGAATCGTCATTCACGTTTTCCTTTGCCTGTTCCTCATCCTCCTGGTTCTCCTGCAAAACGACAAGATGGGCGGTCTCGCAGGTCTTGGCGGCATGACATCGCAATCGGCATTCTCCACGGCTGGAGCCGCGACGTTTGTCCAGAAGCTTACGCGAGTTGTCGGCGTCATCTACCTGTTGCTCGTCTTCTGCCTCGGGTACATGACCATCCAGGCCGATCGTTCGACAAAGGCAACTTCGGCCCTGAAGCAGTCCGCAGAGCAGGCGACGACACAGCAGACCGTTCCGCAGCTCCCGGCGACAACGATTCCTGTTGAAAATTCTCAAGAAAACCCCTTGACAAGCCCTGCACAATAAACTATATTTGGGCTGTCAACGATTCTAACGCGGTCGTGGTGGAATTGGTAGACACGCTAGCTTGAGGTGCTAGTGCGGGCAACCGCTTGACAGTTCAAGTCTGTCCGACCGCATAAGGGTCCGGTTTCGAAAGAAACCGGACCCTTTGCTTTTCCCCTCCCGAGCCAAATCGCAAAAGACATTTCCAGGTTTTAAACAAATTAACCGTCAATCGCCTGATTTTCCTATATTCTCCGCGTGTCCACGATTCTCCTCTTCAACAAGCCTTTCGGCATCCTCAGTCAGTTCACGCCCGAAGGGAACCACCCGGCGCTAGACACGTTCGGTTTTCCGCGCGGCGTCTATCCGGCAGGAAGGCTCGACCACGACAGCGAAGGCGCGCTGCTCCTCACCGACGACGGCAAGCTGGTCAAGCGGTTGCTCGATCCCGAAATGCGACATCCGCGAACGTACCTGGTCCAGGTCGAAGGGGAAATTTCCGGCGAAGCGCTGCTAAAGCTCGAAAGTGGCATCGTCATCAAGGGCTACCGAACAAGACCGTGCAAGGCGAAAAAGGTCGCTCACCCCACATGGCTCTGGGAAAGAAACCCGCCAATTCGGGAGCGAAAAAGCATCCCGACATCCTGGATAGAAATCACGCTTACCGAAGGAAAGAATCGACAGGTCCGTCACATGACGGCAGCCGTCGGATTCCCGACGCTCCGACTCGTCCGCATCCGCATCGGAAACCTTTCGCTCGGCGACTTGCCTCCGGGAAAATGGCGCAAGGTCGAGAAGAAGATTTTCTAGCTCAGCGGAAAAGCCTGTGGAACATTCCCTTCTTTTCGTTTTCGATTTTCGGAATGTCCTTCGCGGGAATTTCCGAAACGCTTTCGGCGATGACCTCGGTCGTCTCCTCGGCGATTTTCGCATTCGCGTTTTGCGGGACCCATGGTTCCTGGACGTTGTGTTCCCAATCGACACTCGGAACGGTCGGACGCGCGGCGACGATCGGAAGGCCCAGGATTTCGCGGGCGCGGTTCAATGCGGCATCGATATTCGCAAGGACGTTCTGCGCGCCAATTTCCCCTAGAAGCCCCGACTTGGAAAGTGCGACGATCGGCTGGGAATGGACGCCCGACAGCAAGAGCTGCGTGCCCTCGGAGCGGCACTTGGAAAGCAGGCCCTCGATCATCTGGATTCCCGCGGCATCGATCGACGGAACCTGTCGCATCCGGAGGATCAGGATTTTCGGGTGCGAATTGGTCATGTCCAAGGCGGCCTTGAACTTTTCGACCGCGCCAAAGAAAAGCGAACCCATGATTTCGAAGACTGCGACACCGTGAGGAACCTGGCGGCTTGCGATGTTGTTCGGATCGGCGAGTTCCTCGTCGCCTTCGTGCAGCTCTTCCGTCACGCATTCCACTTCCGCGACATCCGACATCCGACGGATAAAGAGGATCGCGGCGAGAAGGACGCCCACTTCGATGGCAATCGTCAAATCCATCACCACGGTCAGGACAAAGGTCGCGAGCAAGACCGTCACGTCGCTCTTGGGCGCTCCCTTGACAAGCTTCGCGAAGTTCTTATAGCCGCACATGTTGAAAGCGACCTGGAAAAGAACCGCGGCGAGAGCCGCCATCGGAATCATTTCCGCATACTTGCCGAAAAGGAGCATGATCAAGAGCAGGATCACCGCATGGACAAGCCCCGAAACCGGACTGACCGCGCCGTTCCTGATGTTCGTCGCCGTACGCGCGATCGCCCCCGTCGCCGGGATGCCGCCAAAAATCGGGGAGAGAATGTTCGCGATTCCCTGCCCCATCAGTTCCGTGTTCGAGCGATGCCGCGTTCCCGTCATGCCGTCCGCAACGACCGCGGAAAGCAGGGATTCGATCGCTCCGAGAATCGCGATCGTGAGCGCCGGCTGAAAGACCTGTCGCATCATTTCCAGGCTGATGTTCGGCAGATGCGGCGTCGGGAACCCCGTCGGGATCTGGTTCTTCGACCCGATCGTCATCACGCCGTGCGCATCGTCCCACCCAAGAATCTTGACGAGAGCGGTGGCAAGGACAATCGCTATCAGGGAACCCGGAACCTTTGTCGTCACTTTCGGCCAGAAGATGCAGACGAGGAGCGCAAACGCCCCCACGATGACCGAGTAGAGATTCGTCGAAGCGATCGACCTGGCGTACAAGGAAATCTTCCCGATGGCGTCCGCGGGTTCGGAAACGCCCGTAGGAAAATGCAGTCCCAGAAAGTTCGGCACCTGCCCGAGCGCGATGATAATCGCGATGCCCGCGGTGAAGCCGACCGTCACCGGAAACGGGATGAACTTGATGATCGCGCCGAGCTTCGCGATGCCGAAGATGACAAGCATGACGCCCGCCATGAGCGTCGCCGTCGCAAGCCCGTCGTAGCCGTATCTTGAAACGATGCCATAGACGATGACGATGAACGCGCCCGTCGGGCCGCCTATCTGGAAGCGGCTTCCCCCGAAAAAGGAAATCGCGAAACCCGCGATGATCGCCGTGTAAAGTCCCTTCTCCGGGCCCACGCCACTCGCGATGGCAAAGGCGATGGCAAGCGGAAGCGCCAGGATGCCGACGATCAGACCGGACATCAAGTCCTTGGCGAGAAGTTGTTTCGAATAGCCCTTGCGAAGCTGCCTGAAGAGCTCCGGCACATACATTTGCATCTTTGGCATAAGTGCCGCCAAAGGTAGGAAAAACCCGCTGTGTTTTAAAGAGTTTACAAACTATTTTTTTCGAGAATCGCCGATCAGCCGTTCGAAGTCGATATCGCTGACCTGCTCCGCGATGATTTCCGGTTGCCGAGCGAGCCGCTGGACATCGCGCGCCTTTGTCTCGCCGCAAAGAACGAGCGCGAAGTGACACCCCGCCCGGAGCGCAAGCTCGAAATCCGTGTAAAGTCGATCGCCCACGAACAGGATTTCCTCGGGCCGAAATCTTTTCGAAAGCGGCGCGAGCATCTCGGGATTCGGCTTTCCGAAAATGCGGGACGGCTCCCGTCCGGTCGCGGCCTTGAACATCGCCATGAAGCTTCCGACATCCGGAACGGGCCCCAGGGCATCCGGGCAGACAAAGTCCGAATGCGTCACCCAGAAGTCCGCGCCGCGTTCGAGCCGCCAGCTGACTTCGCAAAGCTCCGAATAGCTGAACGACGAATGGTAGGCGACAAGGACCAGGTCCGTTTCTTCGCGCGGCGCGCGCAGATCGAGCGCAGGATCCTCGGCGGCAAACCATTCCACGACTTCGGGATTCGCGAACAGGTAGAGGTTCTTGATTCCGCGACGGTGAATTTCCGACAGGGCGAACGTCATCGACGAAAGGATGGATTCCTTGGACTGAATCGGAAGCCCCATGCGCAAGAGACGGTTCGTGTAAAAGACAAGCGACTTGCTCGTGTTGTTCGAAAGATAATAGACGGGAACCTTTTCCGCGACGCGCTGCACGGTTTCGACAGCCTGCGGATAGGGCTTTCCGGAGAGGTAGAGCGTCCCGTCGAGATCGAACACAAGAGCCTTGATTTGCATATCCGCCAATTTAGTATTTTTTTGCGCATGAAATCTCCCGACACCCGATTTTACGTTCCGGACCTTTTCCCGGGAACGATTGCCCTTTCCGACGAAGAAGGTGCGCACGCGACACGCGTCTGCCGCGCACGTCCCGGAGACATTCTGCATCTCACGGACGGCAAGGGACATTTCGCCGAGGGATGCGTAGAAGAAATCGGTCCCAAGGCTTGCACGGTCCGGGTAGAAAGCGTCGAAACGTCTGCGCGAAAGCGCCCAAGGCTCCACCTGGGAATCGCCTGTCTCAAGGACGACGGAAACGAGGAAGTCGCGCTGCACGTGAGCGAGATGGAAGTCGGGAGCATCACGCTGCTCCGGACGGAACGCTCCGAAGAGCCGAAGGATTCGCCACTCGCAAAAATCATCCGGCGGTCGGAACTCAAGGCGATGGTGAGCCTCAAGCAATCGCTCAAGGCGTATCTCACGGAAATCCGCGGCCCGGTTTCTCTCGAATCCTGGATCGAAAGCTACACGGGCGACATCATCCTCTGCGACGAAAGCGGAAGCGATTCCGTTGGCGAAATCCTGACCGAGACGACGCTCCTCGTCGGGCCGGAAGGCGGCTTTTCCCCGCGCGAAATTTCTCTCGTCAAGAATTACCGCAACGGAAACGTCAGGCTCTTGCGCCTGGGAGCGACCCGTCTCCGCGCACGGACAGCGGCGATCGTCGGCATTGGAAAATGCGTGTAGGGTAGCTTCGGAAGAATCCCGAAAATTTCGCCTAACAAGCAAACGACATCTATTGTCGCCTTTGCATTCTATTTTCAAGGAGAATTCAACAAAGGATCTCCATGCCACTGCACATCAAGTCATTTACCATTCCCGCCGGGCCGGATCAGCATCTTGACTACAGCATCCCTACATTCATGAGCACCTACCCATTCCACGTTTTGAACACATTCAACGAAAACGCCTTTAAAATCCAGTTCGACAAGATCACGCTGTTCTACGGAAACAACGGTTCCGGAAAATCGACGCTGCTCAACGTCATCGCGGAAAAGATAAAAGCCAAACGCTATGCGAAATTCAACGAAACAAGCTGCTTTGCCGACTTCTGCAAACTATGTCAAAAGGTGGAATCAAACGGATGCCCCGACAAGAGAATCATCGCTAGCGACGAGATTTTCGAAAAGATGCTCACGCTTCGCGATGCCAATGAATACAAAATGCAGAGACAGGATCAAATTTTCGATGAACAGCGAAAAGCAAAATACGATCCGGACAGTCGTGTAAAAGAAATCAAATTCGACGACATGGAAAGCATCAAGAAATTCGAAAACTATTACACCATGCGCCGTCTCAGTTTTTCAAAAGTGGTCAAGCTGAACATCGGCTCCGATATCGTCCTGCATTCCAACGGGGAAACCGCCTACGCTTATTTTGTAAACATCATCGAGCGAAACGGGCTCTATCTGCTCGACGAACCGGAAAACAGCCTTTCCGCGGAACTCCAAGGCTACCTTGCCGAGTTTCTCGAACAGATGGCGGAAAAGGCCAACTGCCAGTTCATCATCGCGACGCATTCCCCGTTCTTCCTGGGCATCCCGAACGCCAAGCTCTACAATCTGGACAACAAGGAAATCGTCGAGGACAAATGGACAGAACTTCCCACCGTCAAGGCGTATTACGAGCTTTTCAAAAAGCGGGAGAGCGAATTTAAACGACAATAGATGTCGCCTGTTTTGTATATTCGTACAAGTTCATGTAAAACCGGAGAAACGATGGCAGAACAGACCCGCGGCGAACGCATGATTCGGATATTCGTGTACCTGATGGCGCACTACGGCAACCGCTACAGCATTGCCGATATCATGCGGCAACTCGACATTCCCGATAGCGACTTGCGAAGCGTGCAGCGCGACATGCAGGCTCTCGCCGACATCGATGGCGGCTATGTCAGGCGTTTTGTCGATAGCGGCAAGGTTTACTTTCAAGTCTCGAACGGCAAGGCGGACAAGCTCGTTTTTCCCGAATTCGACGATACCGTCCTGCACTTCGTCTTTCTGCGACGCATCGCGAACATGTATCCCGCGACATCGGGACTCATCGAAGACATCACCCGAAAGATTATCCAGGATCTCCCCAAGAGACAGCAGGAGTCCTTGTCGTGGTATGCCAGGGAACTGAACGGAAGGATCCTCTTCATGGGATCGCCTCCGGACTTTGACGAAGACACGGGCAGGACTCTCCCGATCGTGCTCGAAGCCATTCGAAAGAAACGGAAGGTGCAGATAGCCTACACCGACAACTGGGGAACACGAACCGACAAGCCGCGCATTCCGCTGATGGTCGCCATCCACCAAGGCGAAATCTATGTCGGATGCGTATCGCAGCGATTTCCCGACAAGACATACGCGCTAAAGCTCCGGAGAATCAAGTCCGCAAAGATTCTGCGCGAACGCTTTGACGAAGACCCGAACGTCATCGAGGTTCTCCGCAAGCGAATCCAGTCGGGCGCGTTCCTTTCGGACGATCAGAATCCGCATGTCGAAAAGGTCGTCATCCGTTTTCCCGGATACGCCAAGTACTTTCTGCAGGAACGTCCCTACCACCCGAACATGAAAATCCGGGAACTGAAGAACGGCAATTTGCACGTGACAATGAATGTCGCCGTAAACGATCTGCTCAGGCAATGGGTGTTGCATTACGGCCCGACAGCCAAGGTCCAGAAGCCCGCGAAACTGCGGCAGATGATCCTAGACAGCGCAACGGAACTGGTCAAGCTGTATCGGCATCAGGCAGAAGACAGCTAATTTACTATCTTTGGCGCCATGCTCAATGTTTCTAATGTCAGTCTGCAATACGGAAGCCGCGTGCTTTTCAAGGAAGTCAACCTCTCGTTCCGCAAGGGAAACTGCTACGGGATTATCGGCGCGAACGGTGCCGGAAAATCTACGTTCCTGAAAATCCTTTCGGGAGAACTGGAGCCGAACACGGGCGACGTCACGCACGACGCTGGCGAACGCATCGCCGTCCTCAAGCAGGATCACTTTGCCTTCGAAGAATTTTCGGTTCTCGACACGGTCATGATGGGATACGCCGAACTCTACAGGCTCGGAAAGCGCCGCGAAGAACTCTACGCCAAGGCCGAAATGACCGAAGCGGAAGGCATGGAAGCGATCGACATCGAAACGAAATTCGGCGAAATGGGCGGTTACGAAGCCGAATCCTCCGCCGGAACGCTGCTCAAGGGGCTAGGCATTCCCGAAGAATCCCACGCCAAGCTGATGAAGGAGCTCGACGGCAACGAAAAGATTCGCGTGCTCCTCGCCCAGGCGCTCTTCGGCAACCCGGACATCCTGCTGCTCGACGAACCGACCAACCACCTCGACCTCGAATGCGTCAGCTGGCTCGAAGACTATCTCGAGCGCTTCGAGAACACGGTCATCGTGGTTTCCCACGACAGGCACTTCCTGAACACGGTCTGCACGAACATCTGCGACATCGACTACGGGCGCGTGAACCTCTACGCGGGCAACTACGAATTCTGGTACGAGGCAAGCCAGCTCGCGCAGAAGCAGCGCAAGGACCAGAACCGCCGCGCCGAAGAAAAGATCGCCGAACTGAAAGCGTTTATCCAGCGGTTCGCTTCGAACGCCTCCAAGGCGAAGCAGGCCACCAGCCGCAAGAAGCTTCTCGACAAGATGACGGTCGAAGAGATGCCCGCTTCGAGCCGCAAGTTCCCGTGGGTGAGCTTCAAGATGGACCGCGAGCCGGGAAAGATCGTCCTCGAAGTCAAGGACCTGACCGTCACCGCGAAAGACGGCACGACGCTCGAACATTTGAACTTTTCGCTCGGCGGAGGCGACAAGGTGGCTCTCGTCGGCGACTGCGGAGTTCTCAAGACGGCCTTTTTCGAAGCCATCCTCGACGACGAAAACATCAAGTCGGGAAAAGTCAAGTGGGGAACGACCATCTCGACCAGCTACTTTCCGAAGAACAACGACGCGTTTTTCGACAAGGATCTTTCTCTCGTCGATTGGCTTCGGCAGTTCAGCAAGGAGCAGGACGAAACATTCATCCGCGGTTTTCTCGGGCGGATGCTCTTCACCGGCGAAGAGGCGCTCAAGTCCGCAAAAGTCCTTTCGGGAGGCGAAAAGGTCCGCTGCATGCTCAGCCGCATGATGCTCTCGAACGCGAACATGCTGATGCTCGACGAGCCGACAGCGCATCTCGACCTCGAATCGATTACCGCGCTGAACAACGGTCTCAAGGCCTACAAGGGCCCAATCATCTTCTCCACCGAAGACCACGAATTCGCCGAGACCATCGCGAACCGCGTGCTCGAACTTTCCCCGACAGGATATCTCGACCGGGCGATCACGTTCGACGAATGGTTCGCTTCGCGCAAAAAGAAGTCGCGCTAATCCTACCGAAAACATTCCAGGACGGCGGACAGGTTTCGCCGTTTTTCTTATTTTAGATTTCCCGACGTTTGGAGGCCTCATGAAAACATTCCCCTGTCTGGTTTTCCTTTTCGCCTGCGCCTGTGCGCTTGCCGCGGAAAGAGTCTATCTGCCCGATTTCGAACTGACGAACATCCACGCCGATTACCGGGCGGCCGCCACCAAGCTGTTCCAGCGCTATGCGGAAAAGGACGGTCGCTACGAAATCGTCACCCAGGAGGCAAGCGATTCCCTATCCCAGTCTCCCTCCCGGGAAAGGATCCAGCAGGTCGCAAGATCCAGAGACTGCGCCAAGTTCGTTCGCGGAGACATGACGCGAATCGGAGAAACCGTCATCGTGACCGTTTCCCTGTATGACGCACAAAACGGAAATCTCGCCTGGAGCGACGCGATGAAGGCGAAGACGCCCGACGATATCGATCCGATTCTCGAACGCATGGGAAAGAACATCGGGACAGGACGGGGAGCTTCCGAAAGCGACGACATCTACAGCGTCACCCGGAAAGAAACGGAAACTCTCCGCAAAAAGAAGACGAACCGCTACTTTGGATTCGGCATCATCGGATTCTTGCAGATTCCCGAACCGGGACCGCAATTCGAACCGGGCCTCGACTTTTTCTGGCTGTACGATTCGAGAAACCTCCTGCTGGAGCTAGACTGTTCGTTCGACTACTACAGCGAAAACGACGACGAGACTAGTTTCTGGGATTTCCTGCTCGGAATATCCGCCTACTACCCCATCCTCGACCGGAGCACGACGCCCATCGTCGGGGGAGGCGTCTCATACGGATTTTCCTATGCCTCGTACGAAAAGAGCCACGACTATTACTCGACAAGCGAAATCGACGACAATTCCGGCATCCTTCTGCGCGCCGGCGGAGGAATTCTCCTTAACCGCACAAGCAACGTCATCCTGCAGATCCGCGCCGAATACCAGTTCTCGACATACAAGCTGCAGAACCACTGGATTTCGGGTCCGCGGTTTGCCGTGGAACTGGGATTCTAGGAAGCGAAACGCCCTAGAGCTCGATATTGTCTATCAGACGGGTCGTTCCGAAAAAAGCCGCGAGCAAGATGACCGAAGGTTCGCGAATCGTTCCTTCCGTGTTCGCCTGCAAGGTTTCCTGGCTTGCGATTTCCACATACTGTACGACTCCGCCCGCATGGGCGACGCGTTCCTGGATGCCGGAACGGAGAAGATTGACGCGCCTTTCGCCGGAATCGTAGGAAGCCTTCGCCGCAAGCAGCGCCCTTGAAATGGCGACGGCAGCATCGCGTTCCGCCTGGTTCATGTATTCGTTCCGGCTCGAACGGGCAAGTCCCGAGGCTTCGCGGACAATCGGCACCAGGCGAATCTCGACAGGAAAGTTCAGGTCCTTGACCATGCGACGGATGAGGAACGCCTGCTGGTAATCCTTCTTTCCGAAATAGGCGCGGTCCGCGCCGGAAATGTTGAAAAGTTTCGACACGACCGTGAGGACGCCGCGGAAATGCCCCGGACGATACGCGCCGCAATAGAGATGTTCGAGCGATTCGTCGCGGACGAGGGTCAGCGGATCTCCGTCGGGATACATTTCGGAAACGCTCGGCGCAAAGACAAAGGTCCCGCCATGGGCTTCCACCAGTTCCGCATCCTTTTCGAGACGGCGCGGGTAGCTGTCGAGATCCTCGTTCTTGCCGAACTGGATCGGGTTCAGAAAAACGCTCACGACCGTCACGTCGTTTTCCTTCGCGGAAGCCTCCACGAGGCTCATGTGCCCTTCGTGCAAGGCGCCCATCGTCGGAACGAGCCCGATGGTCTTCCCCGCCTTTTCGAGCGGCAAGAGCGCCGCGCGCATTTCAGAAATCGTCTTGATGAGTTTCATTTGACTAGCCACCTTCAGGTGCAAAGTAAGTCGTCTGGGTCGGCGCCGAGGCAATCGCGTTCAGCACGAGTTCCAGATGTCTTTCGTTGTGAACAAAGTCTATTTTGTTCGTGTTGATGATCAGCACGGGCGCCTTGGTATAGTGCCAAAAATGATGATCGTAGCGTTCGAGAAGCTCGCGCAGATAGTCGGCGTCGATGTTCTTTTCCATGGATCTTCCGCGGTGCTCGATCCGGTCCAGCAATGTCGGAACGTCCGCCTGCAGATAGACGACCAGGTTCGGAGTCGGGAAGCCGCCGGAAAGGCTCTTCGATACGGTATCGTACATGGCGAATTCGCTTTCCGAAAGATTCTGGAGAGCGAAGATCCGGTCCTTTTCGAACGTGTAGTCGCTGACAACGGTGTGGCGAAACAGGTCGTTCTGGACAAAGGCGTCCTGGAACTGCCGGATCCTGGAAAGGAGAAAGAAGAGCTGCGTCTGGAAGGCGTAGGCTTCCGGATTTCTGTAAAAGCTCGAAAGGAACGGGTTCTCGTCAAACTGTTCCAGGACGAGGTTTGCGCCAAGAGCCTCGGCAAGGATTCGGGCGAGCGAAGTCTTTCCCGCCCCGATGACCCCGTCAATCGCGAGGAAGCGGACCCGCTCCGGGAGCTTCAACGTCGTCTCGGGGTTCGAATGACCGACAAGAGCCTCATTCATCGCAAGCCTCCACCTTCCTGAATTCTGTTTCGAGCCCTAGTTCTTCCAAGATCCTGGCCGCGGTCTTGCCGAGAAGCGGATCGCGAAGATCCGGAGCGATTTCCACGAGCGGAACCATCACGAACCCCCGGGATGTCGCCAGCGGATGCGGAACGACCGGTCCCCGCGGGCGATAGTCGCAAATCTCTTCGCCGTAGTAGAGAAGATCGAGGTCGATTTCGCGGCATTCCCAATGGCCACGCGGACGGCGTCCCAGGAAAAGCTCCGTTCCCTTCAGATAGTCGAGCAGCTTCCGAGGTCCCCTGCCATACCAGAAGGAGACGACCTGGTTCAGGAAGGCGCCCTGATTCTGCGGCCCGACCGGAGGCGTTTCGTAGATGGAACTTTCCTGCCAGCCGCCCAAGGCGACACGCCGGAGCATATCCCGCGCATCCGCGAGACGTTTGCCCCGAGGCGCGATATTGCTTCCTAAAGCGACGAAAACTCGTTCCAAGGATTCCACAGATGCCAATATAGATTTTTTTATGTATATTAACGCCCGGATCGAGCATTCTTGCTTTTTCCGCATCCTTTTTCACAAATCCCTTTATCTTGTTCACAGTTCGCAGGAGTCCCTGTGCCCAGACCGAAAAAAAACGACGGTTCCTCTTCCGTTCATCTGATTTCCGATTCGATTACCCCCGATACCCCGATTCCGGATCTTTCCGCCCTGGGCGAATTGGCCGCCCCCATCACGTTCCCGGAAGACCAGGTCCAGCTAGCCGAAAACCAGGTTCCCAAGCGTCACCGCGGTCGTCCGCGCAAGGCGCACCCCCAAGAATCCGAAAATCCGATAGCGATACAGCCCGCTCCGGAAGCGACGTTCCATTCGGACGAATTTTCCAAGGACGCTCCGGCTCCGACATCGGAACTCTCCGGTGAACCCGTCGTCACGGCCACTCCCGGGACAAGCGAGCTTTCCGAAGAGAACCAGGGATCTCTCCCCGCCGAAGCGGGAACGACAGTCGCCACGGCTAACGCGGAAAGCTCGCCAGCCGACATGAGCGCGGTCCAGAACAATCCCGCATTCGAAGCCCCGATGCCCGACGCGCCTTTTGGCGGAACGAACCGCTACAATCGCCGCTTCGGAAACGGCAACGAGAATTTCAACGCGAACAACAACAACAATCGCCACGGCAAGTTCAACAAGTTCGGTCGGAACAACAAGTACGGAAGAAACAACCGCTACCTGCCGGACGACATTCCCGACGACCAGCTCCAGGCGCCCCCGGCGGATCCCGAAAAGGTCGCTATCGCCATGCAGCGTTGGCGCGAACTCCGCAACACGCCGATGTTCGACTTGCAGGAAAAAGCGGTTTCGCTCAACATCCCCGACGTCAAGCGTCTCAAGAAACAGACGCTCATCTATCGGATTCTCGGAGCCATTTCCGGCGAAGGCGCGCCCATCTACACGGAAGGCACGCTCGAAATCATGAAGGAAGGCTACGGATTCTTGCGAAACGCCGACCTGAACTATCTCGCCGGACAGGACGACATCTACATCAGCCCGAACCAGATTCGCCGCTTCGAGCTCAAGTCCGGAGATTCCATCACGGGCCTCGTACGCCAGCCGCGCGACAACGAACGCTACTTCGGACTTGCGCGCGTCGATACGGTGAACGGCGAAGACCCCGCCAAGACAAAGCACCGCGTCGCGTTCGAATATCTGACCCCGATACACCCCTACCAGAAGCTGAACCTGGAATGGAAGCAGGACGAATATTCCACGCGCATCATGGACCTCTTCTCGCCCATCGGCAAGGGACAGCGCAGCATCCTGCTCGCCCCTCCGCGGACCGGAAAGACGGTGCTTCTCCAAAACATCGCGGGCGCCATCGCGAAGAACCACCCGGAAGTCAAGCTGTTCGTTCTCCTCATCGACGAACGTCCGGAAGAAGTGACCGACATGCGCAGGCACGTCAAGGGCGAAGTC
The DNA here is from genome assembly GCA_963652365.1 of Senegalimassilia sp. GTDB lineage: Bacteria > Fibrobacterota > Fibrobacteria > Fibrobacterales > Fibrobacteraceae > Hallerella. The sequence goes on along the minus strand of CAVJTH010000011.1, from coordinate 13,167 downwards.
ATCGCCTCGACATTCGACGAACCGCCGGAGCACCACACGCAAGTCGCCGACATTCTCCTCGAAAAGGCGAAACGCCTTGTCGAATACGGCAACGATGTCGTCATCCTGCTAGACTCCATCACTCGCTTTGCTCGGGCAAACAACGTCGTCATTCCCCATTCGGGAAAAATCCTTTCCGGCGGCGTGGATGCGCTTGCCATGCAACGTCCCAAGCGCTTCTTCGGCGCGGCCCGCAAGATCGAGAACGGAGGCTCCCTCACCATCATCGGCACGGCCCTCATCGACACGGGCAGCCGCATGGACGAAGTGATTTTCGAAGAGTTCAAGGGAACAGGCAACATGGAGCTTGTCCTCGACCGTCGCATCGCCGAAAAGCGCATCTGGCCCGCAATCGACATCTTCAAGTCCGGAACCCGCAAGGAAGAACTCTTGCTCGACGACGATACGCTCCGCCGCGTCTGGATTCTCCGCAAGTTCCTGCAAGAGCAGACTTCCGTGGAAATCATGGAATTTATGCGCGACAAGCTTTCGAAGACAAGGACCAACGAAGAGTTCCTGGCTTCGATGAACGGCTAAGGAGTTGAACATGACCAAGAAAATCGCATTTGCCGGCGCCGGAAACATGGGAGGCGCGATTCTCCGCGGGCTTCTCGCGGCAGGCAGGAATCCCGGAGAAATCCTGTTTTACGAACCGTTCGAAAAAACGGCGAAGCCCGTCGAAGAGCTCGGAGCGGTCCGCTACGACGACTTCGGAAAGATGGCAAGCGACGCAGACGTCCTCTTTCTCTGCGTCAAGCCCCAAGTCTTTGGAACCGTCGCCGAGGAATGGAGCAAGAGCGCCCAGGGAAAGTGCGCGTCTCGTCCGGAAATCGTTTCCATCATGGCAGGAGTCTCCCGAAGGAAAATCATCGACGCCTTGAAGTTTGAACATGGCGACGTCATCCGGGTGATGCCGAACCTGCCGCTTACAGTCGGAAAGGGCGCCATCGCCATGGCGACCGACGGCGTTTCCGCGGAATCGCTCGAAACAGCCAAGGAACTTCTCGAAACCGTCGGAGCGGTCGTCACGGTGAGCGAAAGCCTGATCGACGCGGTCACTGGGCTTTCCGGCAGCGCACCGGCATACGTCTTCGAGTTCATCGAGGGACTTGTCCGGGGAGGCGTCAAGATGGGACTTTCCCGCCCGGTCGCCATGGAACTCACGCTCGCGACAATCGAAGGAAGCGTCGAACTTCTGAAAAGGTCCGGCAAGGGAACAGGCGAATTTTCCGCAATGGTTTCGTCGCCTGCGGGAACGACAATCGCCGGAGTCCAGGTTCTCGAAGACGCGGGATTCCGCGGCACGCTGATGCGCACGGTCGAAGCGGCCACGCTCCGTTCCCAGGCGCTAGGCAAATAAGCCCTCATGGGAAAGACCCGGATTCTCATTCTTTCCGAAGAAGAGAACGAAAACGTTTCCTTCATCGAAGATGTTCTTTCGAGCGTCGGCGGATACGAGACGCAAATCTGCGAAGACAGCCAGCAAGCGGCGGACATGTTCCGTCGCTTTTCGCCTGCGATCACGGTCATCGACCTAGACCGCGACTTTCCGGACGACATGTTCCGCACGTTTCGCGAGATTTCCCCGGCAGCGCGATTTCTGGGCTTTTCCCGAAATTGTCAAAGACGCTCCCCGTTCCTTGCGCATTTTTTCAGCGCGATTCTTTCGCCCGAGGAACTGCGCGTCCGCTTCATGACGGAGATTCTCTCCCTCAAGGGCCAGTCGGAACTCTTCGCCTCCATCAACGAATCCCTGAAGAAGATAGTCGGACACAGCGAACCCGTCAAGACGCTCTACGATTCGATTCTCAAGGCTATCCGCAGCAAGGGCGCAACGGTCCTTATCCAGGGAGAATCCGGAGTCGGCAAGGAACTGGTCGCCAAGGCTATCGCCTCGGTCTCGCACAACCTGGTATCCGTCAATTGCAGCGCGATCAGCGAAAGCCTTTTCGAAAGCGAGCTCTTCGGTCACGCCCGCGGCTCCTTTACCGGTGCGCTCACCGAAAGAAAGGGACTTTTCGAAGCGGCAAACGGCGGCATTCTCTACCTCGACGAAGTCGGTGACATTCCGCTCCCGATGCAAGCGAAACTCTTGCGCGCCTTGCAGGAGGGCGAAATCCGACCGGTCGGATCCAACGAGACGAAGAAGATCAAGGTCCAGATTGTCGCCGCGACAAGCCATCGCCTGGAAGAGGAAACCGAGAACGGCACGTTCCGAAAGGATCTGTTCTACCGTCTGAACGTCATTCCCATCGAAGTTCCCGCCTTGCGCGACCGCAAGGAAGACATTCCGGAACTGGTCCATCACTTCATCCGCGAATTTTCCCCGCGGGAATCCGCGCCGCGAATTTCCGACGAGACGATGCAAGCCCTCGTCGATTACGACTGGCCGGGAAACATCCGCGAGCTGGAAAACGCCATCCATCGGGCAATCGTCCTCGCGGACAAAGACACGATCACCTGGAAAGACCTTTTCCCCGGAAAAAGCGCCCATTCCGGCACGACTCCGCGACTCCGCCACGAAGACCTCTCCTTCGCCGAATTCCAAAAAATCCAGAAAGACGAGGAACGCGATTTTATCATCGCGAAGATCCGGAAAAACGGAGGTTCCGTCAAGAAGACCGCCGAGGAGTTCGGCATGATGCGCCAGGCGCTTTACGCCTACGCGGCCCGCATCGGCCTAGACATCAAGAATCTCCGAAAGGAAACGCGCTAGAACGCTTCGATGCGATAGCCCCTTTCTTCCAGGAGCGTCAGGATGTTCGAAGAACCGACCAGATGGGCGCTCCCGACGACGACAAACACCTTTTTCCCCGACACCGCGAGCGAGTCGATGCTTTTCGCCATCCGGACATTTCGCCTGGCGCCAAGTTCCTCTTCATAGACGTCGTCCGAAGTGTCTCCATCCAGCAAGTTCCGAAGTTCCTGCGAATCGCCGCATTTCCAGGCCTTCGCAACGCTAGCAAGCGTCGAATCCGCCGTCTGGATTTCCCAAAGCGTATTTTCGAGATATTCGATGCCGAGAGAATCCGCAGTATTCGAAAAGATCCCGACCTGGGCTTCCGGAGATTCCAGGGCAAAAATTTCCTTGCCCTGGTCTTCTGCCCGCAAGAGAACTTCCCGGTCGATGCCAAATTCTCCCGAAAGCCCCATTTGCTCGAAAGCCATCGCCGAAAGCGAAAGCGCCACAAGCCATGGGCGAAAAGATTCCAGGAGCCGCACCGAGAATCCCCACGACGACGCAAGCGAATCGATTCGACGGAAGAGCGTATCCGGCAGGACATCCCGCAAAAGGACGTTTTCGGGGAGCGTACCCTGTTCCCGGACAAGGCGTTCCGTCATGGCAAGCGTCGAATCTTCGCGGATATCGAGCTCCGCGGCGACAAGACTCGCCGCATCGAGAGCCGAATCGACAATCGGAGCGAACGGATAGAAGGAAGAATCCGCCACGTGAATGCTTCCGAAGAGCCAGATATCGGGTTGGGCATCCCTGGCAGCTTTCCAGAGCAAGTGCCTTTCTCCGCAGGGACGCGCCTGCAGATACACGGGAAGCGGCTCATGCCGTCCGGAAACGGCACAGGAGAAAAATTGCGCACAAAGTAACAGAAAAACCGTCAAGAGGCTAAAGTTCTTCATCGCGCCTTTCCATCATGAATTCGCAGCCGGCCCATGCGAGAAAGCCGGAACGCGCAAACGCGTCCGGAATGTCTTCCCGGACGCTCCCCTTCCCGTCGAACGCGATTACCTTGTCCGAAAACCTTAGCGCATAGTCGAGATGATGCGTCGAAAGCAGCACGGCGATGTTCCTTTTCCGGGCCATTCCTTTCAGAAGCCGGAAGAGCGCCAGAATGTTCGGGACATCCAGAAACGCGGTGGGCTCGTCGAGCAGCAGGGCCTTGGGTTCGGACGCAAAAGCCCGCGCGAGAAACACCCGCGAGCGTTCACCGTCCGACAGTTCCGCGACCCGCCTGCGCGCAAAGGATTCCAGGCCGACGCTCGACAGGGCAAGTTCGATCGCCTCGTCGTCCCGTCTAGAGCGTCCGTCCAGCCAGCCGGAATAGGGAATCCGCCCCAAGGAGACAAATTCCCGGACATCCATGCCAAAAGGGATCCGCGCCTGCGTAAAGACCGAAGCCACCATCTTGGCGCGTTCCCGCGGAAGAAAGCCTTCGAGAGGCCTGCCGCACAGGAAAACATTCCCCGACAGCGGACGGAGAAGCCCGGCAAGCGTGCGAAGAAGCGTACTCTTGCCCGAACCGTTAGGCCCGACAAGCGAAACGACCTGCGCACCCGAAAGAACGATTTCCGCACCGGAGAAAAGAGGCTTTCCGTGTCCCGCCGAAAAGTTTTCCGCCTTCAGGATCGCGTCAGCCATTGCCGCCTCCGCGTCCCGACCGCAAGAAAATCCAAAGAACGACAGGCGCTCCGACAAAGCTTGTCACGCTCGACAGCGGGATTCCCGAAACAAGCCCGGAGAGAAGGGCGAGGTTCGCGCCCACAAGCGCCGAAGCGGGAAACAGAACGCGGTGATTCGTCGTGCGAAAGATTCCATAGGCGATATGCGGAGAAGCCAGTCCCAGAAAACCGATCGGTCCGCAATAGACGGTCGAACCGGCGGCAAGGAGGCTCGCTCCGAAAAGCGCAAGCATCCGCGAGAGCTTCACCCGAACGCCGAGCGATTCCGCAAAGGAATCTCCGACTTGGGCCGCGTTCAGATACCTGAGGCACAGAACGCAGGGAAAGAGTCCGAGCGCGGTCACAAGCGCAAAGCTCCCGACACTCGAAAGCGGCACGCGCGAAAACGAGCCAAGCCCCCACGACACAAAGCCGCGCAGCGATTCCGCGGAACTCAGGGACATCAGGAAAGCGACCACCGCATCGACAAAGTAGCCGACCATCAGCCCGACAATCAGGAGCGATGCGGAATAGGCGACAAATCTTGACGCAAACAGGACGGCCAGCACGACGAGGAAAGCCCCGACCGCGGCACCGGGAACGACGCCGAGCGTCCCGTTTCCAAGCCCGGCAAGCAGGACAAGGGCGACGCCCAGGTTCGCCCCGGAACTCACGCCCAGGACAAAAGGCCCGGCAAGCGGATTTCTAAAGACGCTTTGCAGCACAAGCCCCGAAACGGCGAGAGACGACCCGGCAAGGAAAGCGGCGCACGCCTTGGGAACGCGGATCTGCCAGACGACATCCGCGACAAAAGGCTTTCCCCGAAAGAAGAGAGCGTCCCACACATCCGAGAATTCAATCGAAGCGGAACCGAAAAAGACGGTTATGCCCACAAGCAGGCAGACCGGCACTGCCAGAAGAAGCATCCCGAAAGCAGGCCGGCACATCGAGACTATTTGTCGTTCACATTCAGGACGGACTTCGGGGACTGCCCTTTCCCGTCCGTCCGGCGGTAGATTTCCGGAGCGACCCGGTCAAAGCCTTGCAGCGCGTTCAGCCAGTTGTCGTTCAGGTCGCGGAATTCGATTTTTTCCAGGTGGTACTTGAATACGTCGCCATCGATTTCGAACTGGATGAAGTCCCAGCGTACAACCCCGCGGTCCTTGAAGACTTCTCGGGCGACAATCGTCGAATCGTTTTCGAAGCGGTAACGGGCACGGTAGGTGTATTCGCCCGTCATCTGGTAGCGTCCCGAATCCGAATAGGTGCGGGTGGTCCCGACCAGCGTATCGTTCATCAGGAACTTGAGCTCCGCGTCGCGGAAAGCGTGCCCGTGCGAAAGGATGGGCGTTCTCCAGTCGCCGACGACGCGTTCCTTCATCGCCTTCTGGAATACCGTATCGACCTTCCAGGAATCGAAGTTGCTCTTGTCGTACTTCGCCCGCGGGACATAGCTTCCCGCCTTGATGGCTTCCCGGACGCTGTCCGCCTTGACTTTCGCGACGCTATCGGAATTGGACTCTCCGGCTTTCGCCTTGAGCGCCGCCGAGATGGAATCCATCTTGGCTTGAATCGCCTTGCCGAAATCTCCCGGACCGCGCGTGGAAATATGCGCGGACGATGACGAGACTCCGGCCGAAGAAGAAACGACAGGCACGGGAACCTGCGCGACGGCGAAGGTGGAAAGACCAAAAAAGGCGAGAAAATATGTACAAATTCGATTCAAGGGAAAACCTCTCTTGGCTGAAAATCTAGCAAAAAGTAAATTTGTGCCATGATAGACTATTCCCAAGTTCCCTCTCCTTGCTATGTTCTCGAAGAAAGCCGGCTAGTCCGCAACCTGGAACTTCTCAAAAAGATCGAAGATACCGCCCATGTCAAGATCATCTGCGCGCTCAAGGGCTACAGCCTGTGGAGCACCTTCCCGCTCGTCGGGAAATACCTCGCCGGAGCGACCGCTTCGAGCCTGAACGAAGCGAAACTCGCCAGCGAAGAGATGGGAAAGGAAGTGCACGTCTTTGCACCAGTCTATCGGGACTGCGAAATCGACGAGATCCTCTCCTGCGCCAATCACATCACGTTCAACAGCTTTTCCCAGTGGATGCGCTTCAAGGCAAGGACTCTCGACCGGCACGTCAGCCCGGGAATCCGCGTCAATCCCGAATTTTCCACGGTCGAAACGGACCTTTACAACCCCTGCGGCAGGTTTTCCCGGCTAGGCGTCACCCGAAAGGAGTTCAGGCCCGACCTTCTCGAAGGCATCGAAGGGCTGCACTTTCACGCGCTGTGCGAACAGAACGCGGACGCGCTCGAAGCGGTCCTGCAAAATTTCGAGGAACGCTTCGGGGAGTGGATTCCCCAGATGAAGTGGGTGAACTTCGGGGGCGGGCATCACATCACCCGAAAGGACTACGACGTCGAGCGGCTCGTCCGCGTTCTCCAGGGCTTCCACAGGCGCTACCCGGGCGTCCAGGTGATTCTCGAACCGGGCGAGGCGGTGGGCTGGCAGACCGGGGAACTGGTCGCGACCGTCGAGGATATCGTCCACAACGAAAAGGACATCGCCATCCTGGACGTTTCCGTGAGCGCGCACATGCCCGACTGCCTGGAAATGCCCTACCGTCCGACGGTGCTCGGCGCGGGAAATCCCGGCGAAAAGAAGTTCGACTATCGACTCGGCGGCGACACGTGCCTCGCCGGAGACATCGTCGGGGACTATTCGTTCGACAGCCCGCTCCATGTGGGAGACCGCATCGTGTTTTTCGACATGATCCACTACACGATGGTCAAGACGACATTCTTCAACGGCGTTCCGCACCCGAGCATCGGCATCTGGAAAGACGGAAGGTTCCGCCTGGTCCGCCGCTTCACCTACGAACAGTTCAGGGACAAGCTATGACGTTCGCGCTTCTTGCCACGGTCACGACCCGCTCGGAAAGTGAAACGCTCGAATGGGCGAGGAATTTCGCGAAGACGCTTCCAAAAGGTTCCGTCGTCGCCCTATACGGAACGCTCGGCGCCGGGAAAACCGTCGTGAGCCGCGGGATCTGCGCGGGCCTCGGATTTGCCGGGCAGGTCAATTCCCCGACCTACACGATTGTCCACGAATATCCCAATCCGGGAATGCCGCTCTACCACTTGGACCTCTACCGCCTGCCGCCCCACGCGGACCTCGGGGAAATCGGGGTCGATTACTACATGTCGCGCCAGGGCGTCACCCTCATCGAGTGGCCCGAACGCCTAGACGACACATCGGGCATCACCCACCGTCTGACGATTTCGATCGAAGACGGGGACGCGCGACGGATAACAGTCGAAACTATTTCGCCGCGGTAGAATCTTTCGCTTCTGCCGGTGCCTTTTCCGAAAGCCTGTCCGCAAAGGCCGCTTCGAGAGCGTTCCATTCCGCCGCGTCTTCCGCGGAAAGCAGCACGGGCTTTCTGAAACCTTGCATCGCCGAAAGAGCCTTTGCCGTATCCGCATCGCGCAGAGCGGCGCGGACATCTTCCAGCAGATATTCCTGCGTGCCTTGCAGGTCCTGGATCGCGCCCAGGCGAATGACGCGCAAGCTGTCCATGTCGGTCGGGACGTAGCTCAGATTCCACGTGCTGTCGTAGCAGGTCTTCGCGGCAAGCAGGTCGCCGCCGTCATAGAGAAGCGCGCAGCGGGCAAAGAGCTCGGCGCTTTCCTTTTTCGTGTGCTGGTAATACTTGTAGCCGCCAACGATCGCGCCGACTATCACGAGAAGTACCAGCGCGTCCTGCCATCCGATGAATCCCGAGATTTCCACCTTCTTCTTGCCGTTCTCGGAACCTTCCTCGTCCTCCTCGTCTAGCGGATTTTTCTTGCCCATGATATTGATAAAGCTCAACATAGTCACTCCTGTTTTTTGAAACGCCCAAGGGCCTTGAATGCCTCCGCATACAGGTAGATTTGCCTGAGGAGGCTAGCGAAACCGTTTGCCCGCGTCGGGGAAAGCCCGTTCTGCAGACCGATCCGCTGGAAAAACGCCGGATCCGCGGCGAGGATTTCGTCCGGAGTCCGGTTGTCGTAGATTTTTAGCGCCAAGGCCCCGAGACCGCGGCTTATCAGCGGATTCGCCGCTCCGACTTCCGTGTCCATGTGCAGATGCAGGACACCGTCCGCAAATTCGGGAACGAGAAACATTTTCGACGCGCAGCCCGAGACGAGAAACTTTTCGTCCCGCAGCGCAGGATCCATTCCCGGATGCTCGCGGGCGAGCTTCAGCAGATATTCCCACTTGTCGTCCGGCGACGCGAATCCCGCAAAGACCGAACGGATTTCATCTTCAACTTCCTGAATGCTTTTCATCGAGAGAGCCTTGTCAAATAAAGAACGAGCGCATTTTCCAGAGAAGGCGCGGCGAGGCGGAAAGGACAGTCCAGAATATGCGTAACAGCGACCGTTTTTCCTCGGGGACGGACGCCAGGCGATGGGCGGCGCGGTCAAACTCCGCATCGGCGATGCCGGCAAAGCCCTTCTTTGCGCGGTGATAGTTCCGATGAGTCTTTCCCTGTATCTTCAGCCAGCGAAGCGAGGCTTCCCTTTCGACGGCGCGACGTTCCGCATCCGAGCCGGCGGAAAGCCACTCTTGGGCGCACTCCGCCGCGATCTTTCCGCTTTTCAGCGCTTCCACGATCCCGGAACGGCTGATGGGGTTTACCGTGCTCGCCGAATCCCCCGCCTTGAACACGCCCAGCGCGGCGACGGCGCGTTCCGACTGCCCGCAGGGAATCGCTCCCCCATGGACAGCGAGGATCTTCGCATCGGGAAACTCCGCGGAAACGAACTTTTCGAGAGTCGAAAGCGGCGGATGCGTCTTCAGGAACTCCCTGCCGCCGACGAGACCGATGTTCACGGTCTTTCCGTCCCGCGGAAAAATCCAGCCATAGCCGCCGGCAAAGTACCGCTGCCCGAAAAACAGCTCGATGCGGTTTTCGTCGTGGGGAACGTTTTCCGCAATGGCGAACACGGCGGATTCCAGATCGAAGCTTCCGTTTTCCAGGGATTCGAGCCCGGAAACGCCGCGCGTGATCTTCGCCCCCGGTCCCGTCGCGTCGATGACCGTGCGGGTCTTTAGTACAGCGGATTCTCCCGCAGCGCGAACGCAAACGTTCCAGGTGCCGTCCGGATTTTGCCCGATTCTTTCGACAGAATCCTCGAAATGGCATTCCACGCCCTTCCCGGCGGCCTTTTCCGCCATTTCGCGGTGAAACAGGGCGCGGTTCAGGATCAACCCGCAGTCTTTTTGAAAATATCCCACGCGCGTCATGTCCGGCGACGTGAAATAGACGCCGTCGAGATGCCTTCGCACCCAGGATTCGTTCGGTTTCCAGTAGCGGGCAAAGATCTTTCTCGAAACCGCTTCGGCGCAAGGCACGGGTTCCTTCCACGGCGACTTTCTGTCGAGGAGCAGCACGGCAAGACGCCCGGACGACGAGTCTTGAAGACAGTTCGCGGCATAGAGGCCGGCAGGCCCCGCACCGCACACGATAACATCGTAAAAATTCTTCAAATAATGCGCCATGGCGTGTAAAATAGCTTTTTTGCAGACAGGTCCCATCTTTTTTTTATCCGAAGGCCGTTTTTTAATTTATTTTAGAGTGGTCAAAATTTTGTTTGGACTCTTAAAAAGGAAACGAAATGAACATTCACTCCCATTTGAAATCCAAGTTCGGCGTCTTGCTGTTCGCCACACTCGCAGCCAGCGCCTTTGCGCAGCAGACCGACTGGAGCGGCAAGAATATCGACGTTTCTCTCCGCGACAAGCGAATCGACGGCTTTAATTTCGAAAACGCGAAAGCGGTCAAGAACGTGACCAACTTCCAGCGCGCGAACGCGACCTCCCAGCCGGTTTCGTTCCGCGGAGCGGATCTGCGCGAAGTCGGATTCCAGAACGCCGTGATGAACAACCCGGATTTTCGCGAAGCCAACCTGGAAAACGCGATTCTTTCGGGTGCGGACCTCCGCGGCTCCGATTTCAAGGAAGCGAACCTGAAAGGCGCGAACCTCTACCGCGCGACCCTCCTCGATTCGAGATTCCCCAAGGCGAACCTGGAAAACGCCAGGCTGGACGCGATGAAGGTCTCGGACCAGGCGGATTTTTCGAAAGCGAACCTCAAGAACGCCTCCTTTATCGACGTCGATCTGACCCAGGCGGACTTCAGCGACGCCGACCTGACCAACACGAACTTTTCCCGTTCCCTGATGGGTGCCGCGAATCTTTCGGACGCGATTATCGTCAAGACGGACTTCACGGCGTGCAACCTGATCAATGCGGACTTTGGCGGCGTGGAACTCCGCGACGTGAACTTCACCAAGGCGGGCCTTTCCAAGGCTGACTTCGGCGGGACCCAGTTCATCAACGTGAACATGCAGAGCGCGGACCTCTCCCTCACGAACTTCAACGACGTGGATCTTTCCAAGGTGCAGCTGCAAAAGGCTTCCTTCGCGCAGTCCACAGTCAAGAACATGAAGTTCAGCGGCCAGGATCTTTCCGGAGTCGTCTTCGACAAGGGAACGGTCACGAAGAGCGAATTCGAAAAGGCCAAGATGAACAAGGTCTCGTTCTTCGACGGCGAAGCGAGCAAGAGCATCTTCCGTGGCGCCATCATGCAGAAGGCGATTTTCGACGGCACCTACGTGTTCAAGGACATCTTCGACAATGCCGACTTGACCAAGGCGAACTTCTCGAACTCCACCATCAACCGTACGAGCTTCGACCTCGCCAACCTGACCGGCGCGAACTTCTCCGGCGCAAAGCTCGAAAAGGTCACGTTCCTGAACGCCAACATGCAGAACGCGAAGTTCGACGCGGACACCAAGATGGAAGACGTCGATTTCTCGGGCGCGGATCTTTCCAACGCCCATATCGAAAAGTTCACGGCGAAAAAAGTCATCTATGACGCCAAGACCAAGTTCCCGGCGGGCTTCGAGCCGCGTCAATACGGATTCACCAAGCTCGGCGAAAAGGCGGCAAGCGTCACCGTCGAGAAGTCCGCGACCCAGGACCAGCCGAAAAAGAAGAAAAAGCGCAAGAAGGCGGCAGACGACGCCGCGGGCATCTAGCGATTTTTACTTTTTGACAAAAGCTGTCACCTTTTCAAGGTGGCGGCTTTTTATTTTTAAACCATGCCAAAGAGAGAAACCGAATTTGTCTGTTCCGAATGCGGCGAAGTTTCGCCTAAGTGGGCGGGAAAATGCCCGCATTGCGGATCCTGGAGTTCGCTTGTCGAGCACACCGTGGAAAACAAGCTTGCGCACCGGGGTCTGGGGAAGAACGCCCTGGACGCCGAGGGACTTTCCGGAATACCCCGAAAGATATCGGAAATCGAGATGACCGCGACAAAGCGCCTGAGCACGGCCATTCCCGAATTCGACAGGACGCTCGGCGGCGGACTCGCTCCGGGGTCCTTCGTTCTTATCGGAGGCGATCCGGGGATCGGCAAATCGACGCTCGTGCTGCAGACCCTTTCGACGATGGCCGCAGCCGGTGTCAAGGCCCTATACGTGAGCGGCGAGGAAAGCGCGGTCCAGGTCAAGCTGCGGAGCGAACGGCTCGGGGTGTCGGGCAGCGACCTGCTGCTTCTCTGCGAAACGAACCTGGAGCGCATTCTCGAAAAGGCCAAGGCGATTCAACCCGAAATTCTCGTCATCGATTCCATCCAGACTGTTTACAACGCGGACTTGCCGGGAACGCCGGGGAGCGTTTCGCAGCTCAGAGAATGCACGCTTTCGCTGATGGTTTTCGCCAAGAATACGGGATGCATCACCATTCTTGTCGGACACGTGACCAAGGACGGTCAGATCGCCGGGCCGCGGATTCTCGAACATATGGTCGATACGGTCGCCTATTTCGAAGGAGACCGCAACAACCAGTATCGGATTTTGCGCACCATCAAGAACCGCTTTGGCGCGACGGACGAGATAGGCGTTTTCGAAATGACCTCCCGGGGACTTGAAAGCGTGGGCAATCCGAGCAAGATCTTTCTGGACGAGGCGAACCGGAACGCTCCGGGAAGCGTCGTGAGCTGTACGATCGAAGGTTCGCGCGCGTTGCTCTTCGAAACGCAGGCTCTGGTCAATCCGTCAAGCTATGCCGTGGCGCAGCGTGTCGCCGCGGGAATCGACCCGAAGCGTCTCACGATCATACTCGCCCTGCTCGACAAGTTCGGAGGCGTTCCGCTCGGAAATTCCGACGTCTTCGCAAGCATCGCCGGAGGCCTCAAGATTTCGGATACGGGAACCGACCTCGCATTGGCGCTCGCGCTTGTCGGCAACCATCTGGGAATCGCGCTCCCTCCGCAGACAATCGTCATCGGCGAACTGGGACTTTCGGGAGAAATCCGTTCCGTGAGCCAGACAGACTTGCGCATCAAGGAAGCGGAACGGCTCGGCTTCGAACGAATCATCCTGCCCGCTGCCGCCAAGACATCCAAGTCGTCGAAAATCGAAGTCATCCGGTTTGGACGCCTGGAAGAAGCGGTCGATTTCGTCAGGAACGGATTTTAGAGCGTTGATGGGGGCTGAGCTTGGATCTTGGTCGAGAGGAGTCAGTTGAGAGTGGAGTGTGGAGTTCCGCGGACATTTAAGTTCTAACACAAGCGGACCGCTTTGAGTTCTTAAACTCTAATCTCTGAAAAAAAAAGCGTGGCCGAGGGGGTGGATGCAAGGAAGGGGGAGTCAGAACTTAGAGCTGAGAACTTAGTTGAG
>CAVJTH010000010.1:0-75636 GCA_963652365.1 Senegalimassilia sp. | reverse complement strand
CAAAATATAGAATCAACCGCCGGGAATTTCAAGATTATTTAAGGATAGGCTCTTATCCACTGACCACTGATTCCTGACAACTCTCGTTCCTTTTAGCGTGCCCTTCTTCCCGTTTTATCACTGGTTTCTGACTCCTAATTCCTGCGTTCTCTTAATTCTCAACTAATAACTAACCCCTAAAATCTCAGTTCTAAGTTCTGACATCCCTTTTTCCTTTCCGACTTCTCCCATACCATTTTGCGTCAAATCACACAGGGAACAAAGCGGGAACAGAAAGAACCAGATGTTTGTCGCTTTTTACAAAAATCTGGATAGAAATACATAAATTAAAGGCGATTTCCCTTTACGAGGTTTTATGAGACATTCCATTTTTTTGACGTTAGCGGTTGCCGTCTCGTGTGGATTTGCAGCGGTTAATTATCCCTATCCACAAGAAAAAGCATACGCTTATGGAACCTATGTTCCTGGAATTTCAGCCAAAGTAAAAAGCCGATTTGACGCTTTTATGTCAAGGTATTACGAAGAAAGTGGAAACCTAGCAAGAATCAAATTCGACCAAGACGCCTACACCGTTTCAGAAGGAATCGGGTACGGAATGATTATGATGGTCTATTTCAGCAATAACGAAACCAGTTATCAGTCTCAATTTGATAAACTTTGGGCTTACTACAACAATTGGCTAAATTCCAATGGACTTATGCACTGGAAAATCCAAGGTTTTAGCAATATAGACCAACAAAATGCGGCGACAGACGCAGAATTCGATGTTGCTTTCGCCCTTACAATGGCCTATTATCAATTTGGCGATGAAAAATACAAGACTGCGGCCAGCAACTTAATCGCCAAGATTCGAACCAGCGAAATGGAATCCAACGGTCTCCATAAGCCCGGCGACATGTGGAATTCCTATAAAAATCCAAGCTATGTTAGCCCCGCAGCATTCGAACAATTCAAAAATTTTGATGACGCTTCTTTTTGGAGTAAGGCGATATCTGCAAATTATACCCTATTAAAAAACAATCAAAATTCCACAACAGGTCTTCCTTCCGGATGGAGTGATGCCAACGGAAATCCTGTCGGAGGAAATGCAAACTATATCGCTTATGATTATGACGCTCCGCGCGCTCCATGGCGCTGGGCATGGAGTTATGCCTGGTACGGCCACAGTGACGCAGCAATGCTTCTTTCCAAGTTGGCATCTTGGGTCAGCAACCGAGGTTCCGCCAGCCGCCTTAAAGTTCCTATGAATCTAAATGATGGCAGCGACTATGGGACAGCCTGGTCTAATGCCACCGCAATAGGACCTTTGACATGCGCAATGCTGTATAGCTCCTCTTACGAGAGCAAACTATCATCCTATTCCTCAACATTGTTAAATAAAGGCTCTGAAACTTATTTCAATGATGCCATGCAAGTCCTTTCCGGGTTACTTCTTTCTGGAAACATGCAAAACTTTTCAGCAATGAACTTGCCGGTTAGCTCTTCAAGCGAATCTATTTCCTCCAGCTCCGAAGAACCAAGCAGTTCCTCTGCAAAAAACAGTTCAAGCAGCGCGATGTCGTCTAGCAGCGTTTCCAGTTCGAGTTTTGCACAGTCCAGCTCGTCCAGTTTCAAGGAAAGCAGCTCCAGCGAAAAGGTTTCAAGCAGCTCGCTCCAAATCTCCAGTTCCTCGGAAGCTCTTTCCAGCAGTTCTTCTATTTTCTCCAGCTCGTCAAATATCTCGACCGACTGGGAATCGGAAAATACGAACATTACCAACGTGACGGCGAATGGAGACGGCGCAACCATCGGAGCTACAAACGATTGGACAAGCGAACGCCAAGTTTCCAAGGTTCTCGGAACGGTTACCGCCGAGGAATTCTACACGCTTTCCTTCGATGCATTCCTGCAGAATGGAGGTTCTTCGATGGAAATTTCCACGGTTCTCAACAGCTATTGTTCGGACAAGATAAACGTCAATGCCGGAGAAACCAAATCTTATCAGTGCCAGTTTACAGCAAGCGCAACCGAGACCGCCACGTTAAAACTGATAATGCCCGGTTCACGCTGGGAACAGGTGACGATTTCGAAGCTTTCCCTGAAATCGTCAGACGGTAAAGACGTTACGGCGATTGCGAGCAAATCTTCCCAGAGACTTTCGGTTTCATTCACCTCGAAGGTTTTGGAAATCCAAAGCGTCAGGCCGACAAATGTCGATGTTTTCGACATGCAGGGCAGAGCCATCAAGCAGTTCTCGCAAGTCAGCGGATCGGTTTCCCTGGAATCTGTATTGCCGGGAACCTATATCGTCCGAATTCGCTCCGGTTCCGAAAGCTGGACCAAGCGTATTTCCATTCGTTAATTTAACCTGCAAAGAGAGAAGGCTTCCGCTCCGGCGGGAGTCTTTTTCTTATGGATCGAATTTGCAAGTTGTAAAATGAGACGTGGGACACGGTAAGAGGGATTAGTTATTAGTGGTTAGTTGATAGTGGACAGAAGTTAGGAATCAGGAGACAGGAATGCGAAATGCGGAATGCGGAATTGACGTTTTAGCGAACTGTAAGTTGTCAGGAATCAGTTTGAGGGAAGCAGGATGTGGTTAACGGGATGAGGGGCGTCCGATCGAACTTTTACTTCGACATCATTCACCAGCATATCACTCTACTTGTCATTATCGGGCTTAACCCTATGTCATTGTCGGGCATAGACCCGGTAATCTCCAAAAAGAGATTCCCATGTCTGCGTCCGCCGCGGCGGACAAGCCGGGGAATGACAGCATGGTGTGCGCGGGAATGACATCATAACAAGTCAGGAAATGACATTGTACCATGTATCGCCTCCAAAAATCTAAACGTCCGCGGTTCTGATCACTGACGGCTGACCACTGGTCACTAAACTTAAACATCCTCAGACTATTCCTTCATCCCGTGTCCCGCATAGCGTGTCCCTCGTACCGCTTTCCAAAAGCTTAGACGTCCGCAGACTAATCCCTGATTCCTAAACCTAGACATCCACGGTTCTAAGCTCTAAGTTCTCCTAACTAAGCTCTGATATGCCCCCGGTCAGGTAGGCCTGCTGCAGACAGGCCAACAGGTTGCTTCGCAACAAAAAGCCTAGACATGCAATGTCAAATTTTCCGCTTCCCTAATCCCTCTTCCCAAAAGCTTAAACGTTCGCGGATCTAAGCTCTGCCAACTGAATTCCGGGCATCCCGCTCCGCCTTCGAATAGACGCAACCGCAAAAATTCTGTCTGTAAAGCCCGTATTCGCGCGAAAGCTCGGTGGAACGCAAGAAACCGCCCTTGCGCTTGAAATTCGACGGCAAGTGCCTGACTCCGTGCCTTTCGCCCATCGCTTCGCCAATCTCGTTGAGCAGCGCCGCATCCTTCATCGGACTGATCGAAAGCGTCGTCGTGAAATAGTCGCAGCCGAGCTCCCTCGCGGTCTTCGCCGCCTCGTCCAGCCGAAGTTCAAAGCATTTCCGGCAACGCGCGCCGCCTTCCCTTTCCCGCTCAAGGCCCTTGACCGCCTCGTAAAATCGCTTCGGTTCGTAGGCTCCCTCGACAAAGTTCACGGGATATTTCGTCGGGAACACCGAAACAAAGCGCTTGAGTTCCGCAACCCGGTGCGCATACTCCTCTTGCGGAAAGATGTTCGGGTTGTAGTAGAACGTCGTAATCCGAAAATAGTTCGAAAGATATTCCACGACATAGCTCGAACACGGCGCGCAACAGCAATGGAGCAAGAGCGTCGGCACGTCGCCGCTTTTTTCCAGCCGGCGGACAATGTCATCGAGCAATCGCTGGTAATTGACCGTCTGCGGCATCAGAACTTGAAGATCATCCCAAAGCGCATCTGCCCGTCGCGGACGCCGTCGTTATCGCCGACATCCTTGATCGTCGCAATGTCGAATTCGAGGACATCGGAAAGCATGACGCCCAGGCCCAAATCGACTTCGTTTCGCTTGCCGGTCTTGTCGTAGAGGTAGCCAGCCCGAACGGCGACCGTATTGGAATAGGTATATTCCGCGCCGACATTGAAGATTCCCTGCAAAAGCGAATTCTTGAATCGCTTGGCTCCATGACCGCCGAGTTCCGGGTGGACAAGGCTCTTCCACATCGCCGTGTAGAACGGTTCCGGATCGCCCTTGTCATCGTCATAGACGACTGTCCGGTTATAGTCCCCGGCAATGATCAGTCGATGATCGAGCGTGTTCAGGATTTCATAGGAAAGCCCAAGTCTCCACGTCAAGGGAATCGGGTCCTGGTCGGACTTGTCCGTATAATAGACGCTCGGGCCAATGTTCGCAAGGACAATCGCCGCATTCAGGTCGCGAATCAGAAAATCCTTGCGGAGGAGTCCCACGTCAAACGCGTAGCTGAAAGTCGTCGCGTCCTCGCCGCCGGTCGAAGCTCCGGAACTCAGGTCCGAATAGAAGAACTTGACCGTCAGGCCGATGGATGTCCTGGGCGTGAGCTTTGTGCCGTAGCTGATCGCGCCGACCACTTCCGAGCTGTTCGAATTCGTCGAACTTTCGGCATCCGTCGAAACGACCGTTTCCCCGAACGAGACAAAGTTCACGGAAACGCCCAGCGTTCCCCACTCCGCAAGAGGAATCGTCATGCCGGCGAAAAGATGATACAGGTCCGGAATGTTCAGGACGGGAAGAAGCTTTTCGTAGAAGAATGTCAGCTGGAAATCCGCGTCCTTGTAGCGTTCGATTCCCGCGCCCGTGCTGAACCAGACATCGTTCGCCTGCGGCAGCACGGCCCAGACACGATTCGACGACAGTCCGTTCCCCGAATGGAAATGTTCCCACTCGTCTTCCGCCTGCTGGTTTCCGCGTTCTTCGGGTCGGCGCTCAAGTTCCGCCTTTTTCCCGGACGATGTCACGTAGTCGGGCAAATGCCGCCAGACGCCCTTGTCCGTCGCGATCCAGACTGCGCCGTCGCGCGCAACAGCCAGGTCGTGCACGGTGTTGCTTTCGAACTTGACCTGTTCCCACTTGCGCAGGTTAAAATGCGAAAGTCCTCCCCGATGGGCTGCCCAGACATGTCCCGAGGAATCGACGACCAGCGAAGCCGCCTGCAAGTCCATGAGACCGTCCTCTTCGTTGAACAGGCTCCAGCGGTCCTTCGTTCCCGAACCTTTTTTCGGGACAAGCCGGGCAATGCCCGCGCCGTCTGCCGCGACGTAGAGTTCCCCGCGGAATTCGGACCAGGCAAGAGCCGTTATCCGCTGGCTGGGCAAGACCTTGCCCTTGCGTTCCACGACTCCGTTCCGGTAAGAGAAAAGACCGTCATCCGTGCCAATCCAGAGCGTAGCCCCCTGGCTCGCCAAGGCGGAAATCCGAGGCGTCCCGAGTTCCGATTCGTAATTCTTCCAGGTCTTTCCGTCGAACCGGTAAAGCCCGCGCGGAGTGCCGACCCAGAGCTTTTCGGTGCGCGCATCGTACAGGAGCGCCGTGACCGTATCGCCTACGACCAGGTTCCACGGAATCCTGACATCGCGGATGTAGGATTCGTCCACCTCGTTCTGGACATCGTTATACTTCTTGACCTGCCGCGTATATTCGTCGAGTCCCGATTCCGTTCCGGCGAAGATGCGGACGGCATCCCGAATCTTTTCCTGGCCTTCGAGGGTCACGACATGGTAGTCCGTCCAATGTTCCCCGTCGTAATGCAGGATGCCGCTGTTGGTTCCCGCCCAGATTTCGCTCTTTTCAAAGAAACCGGAACGATTCTTTGCGGCAAGCTTCGTAAAGGCGGGGAGCGCGTCCGACTTTTGCGAAAAGGAAAGTTCCCATTCGTTCGCGAGCGGTCCAAAGGCAAGCCCTGCCGGGTTGTAGTAAAGCGCCGACGCGTCGTCCGCAACGGCGACTCCCGTTTCGCCCATGCCGAGCTGTCTGGCTCCGACCGGCATTTCCAGAGTGATAATCGCGGAGTTGGCCGCGAACGCAGCCGCCGAGCAAAGGGAAAGAAGAAATAGAGTCTTACGCAATGTGTCTCCAGTCGGGAACGCGATACGCCCCATTTTCCGGAATGAGAGCCTTCCACCCGGCCTTCCCCGGATTTTCCCAGGGAAGCTTCGGGACGAGATGGCAATCGCAGCCTAGAACGTAAGGCGGAAGAATTTCCGCATGGTTCCGGATCTGCTCGCGGGTAATGTAATTGTCATCGCCGATAAAACTACAAAACGGACGGCTCCTCGGACCAATCACGACCCGATAGGTCACGGTCCCGTTCCGGTCGCCCTCGTCGATCACCTTCACCACGTCTTCGATGCTCTTTTTCCACGCCTCGACAAGACGTCCCTGCGTTTCGGCATCGGCATCCGTCGTCGAAAGCCACTCGGCGATTTCCGCAAGGGAAGGCTTGACCTTTTCAATGGATTCTCGGGCAGGGCGAACGACAACCGCATACTGGCCGGACACATCGATGACCGGGGCATTCGATTCCTTTTCTTTCTCATCCGAATTGTGAATGACTACGTACGCCCCGAGACCGGCTAGCACCAGCGAGAGCAGAACGATGGCCACCAGAATGAAAATCACTGTCAAATCCATGTTATTTCACCTGTCTGTGTCCAAAAAAACTAGCATTTTCTAATTTGCTCCGCAGGAGTCCCCATGTCCAAGAACAGACTTTTCTCTCTCCTCTTCCTGTTGCCCGCATTCCTCTGGGCTATTCCTTACGAAGTCACCACCGTCAAGGACGGTTCGGGCGACCCCATCCAGAACGGGCAGCTGATCCGCGTCCACTACAAGAGCTTTCTCGCCGATTCCGCGATGACGATGTTCGACAATTCCTACGACCGCGGCGAACCGCTCGAATTCTCGCTCGGAGCGGGACAGGTCATCCAGGGCTGGGAGCGCGGCCTTCTCGGCATGAAGGTCGGAGAAATCCGAAAGCTCGCCATTCCCTACCAGCTCGCTTACGGCGACCGCGAAATCGGTCCGATTCCCCCGCGTTCGGACCTCTACTTCGAAGTGGAGCTGGTGTCCGCCGATCCGCCGCTCAAGCCAGACGACTTTGCCGATTCCAAAAAGGCCAACTGGAAGAAGCTCGAAAACGGCGTCTTCTGCTGGGACGAAAAGACGGGAACGGGAACGCCTGCCGCCCAGGGAACCCGCGTGCAGGTGCATTACACGGGATGGCTCGCTTCCGGCCGAAAGTTTTCGAGTTCCAAGGACTACGGAAAGCCTCTTGCGACCGTCCTCGGTGGCGGAAAGCTCATCGCCGGATGGGAGACAGGCCTTGACGGGATCGCTCCCGGCGCGGTACGCTGGCTAAAGATCAGCCCGTCGATGGGATACGGAGCCAAGTCCTACAGCGCGATTCCGCCGAATTCCACGCTCATTTTCCGCGTCGAAATGGAGAACGTCGAAATCGACAACGCCCTCGCCGAGACGATGGACTTTTTTCCGGACATCGAAAAGCTCGACCTAAAGGACGGTCCGGAAGGTCTCCGCTACGCGATAATCCGCGAAGGCGAAGGAGAAGGCGCAAGAACCGGGCAGAATGTCCGCGTCCACTATACCGGATTCCTCTCGGACGGAAAGAAGTTCGACAGTTCGCGCGACCGCGGCCAGATCTTCAACTTTCCGCTGGGCAAGGGAAACGTCATCCGCGGCTGGGATCTAGGCGTCGAAGGAATGCTTCCCGGCGAAAAGCGCGTGCTCGTGATTCCGCCCGAACTCGGCTATGGTAACCGCGGAGGCGGACCGATTCCCGGAAACGCCACTCTCGTCTTTGTCGTCGAATATCTAGGCGCGCAGGAATAGGGAAAATCGAAGGCTCCGCAAGATGCGGAGCCTTTCTGTCGATAAATCTGTCGGCAATCAGGAACGCTTGTAGTCGTCCTGCAGACGGATGATGTCGTCTTCGCCCGTGTATTCCCCGACCTGGACTTCGACGATGACAAGCGGCAGGTTTCCTTCGTTCTGCAGCCGGTGAACTTCGCCAATCTGGATGTAAGTCGATTCGTTCGGTCGCACGTAGAAGACCTTTTCGCCGACCGTGCATGTCGCCGTTCCGCTGACGACGACCCAATGTTCCGAACGGTGCAGGTGTTTCTGCAGGCTGAGACGCTTTCCCGGCTTCACCACGATTCTTTTTATCTTGTAGCGTTCCGTATCTTCCAGAACGGAATACGTTCCCCACGGACGGCTTACGGTCTGCGGGACATCCGGCAACGGCGAATGCTTCGCCTTGAGCTTTTCCACGACGGATTTTACCTTCTGGCTGCTCGACAGCGGAGCGACCAGCAGTGCATCGGGAGTATCCACGACGAGCATCTTGTCCAGATCGATCGTCGCGACCAGACGCTGGTTTCCGATTACCATGGAATTGGTGGTCCCGACAGCGACGTGCTTCGGGTTGAAATTGTTTCCCGAGTCATCGTGCGGATATTCTTCGTAAAGCGCGTTGAACGACCCGAGATCCGACCAGCCGATATCCGACGGGACGACCTTGACCCGGTTCGACTTTTCCATGACCGCGTAGTCGATGGAATTCGCGGGAATCGCCATCATGTCGTCATGCCTGACGCGGAGCAGCTCGTTTTCCCGTGCCGCTCCCGCCAAGGCCGCCTGGCAAGCCCTGTACATTTCCGGTGCGTACTTTTCGAGTTCCGAGAGAAAGGTCGATACCTTGAAACAGAAAATTCCGCTGTTCCAGTAGAAATTTCCGTTTTCGAGATATTTCTTCGCCGTTTCGAAATCGGGCTTTTCCACGAACCGCTTGACATTCTCGCCATCCGCCTCGATGTAGCCGTAGCCCGTTTCGGGGCCTGTCGGCGTGATGCCGAACGTCACGAGATTTCCGTCTTTCGCCAAGGATTCCGCCTTTTTCAAGCACGCCAGATAGGCTTCCCGGTTTCTGATGACATGGTCCGACGGAGAAACGAGAACGACCGTTTCCGGGTCTAGCGTCAGGCAGGCGAGCGCAATTGCCGGAGCGGTATTCCTGCCGACGGGTTCGAGCATAAAGCGCGCAGTTCCCTTTTTCGAAATTTCCGAAAGCTGGTCCTTCGCCAAAAAATACTGTTCCGCGTTGCTGATGATGTACTGGGACTCGCATGCGACAGAATTTGTCAATACCGTTCCCTGGAAAAGAGAACTTCCATTAAAGAGCTTGGCGAACTGTTTCGGCATCAGCGTACGGCTGACCGGCCAAAGGCGCGTTCCGCACCCGCCGCAAAGGATTAGATTTATCATGCTGAAAACTCCCTAGCGTTTTTCTTTCTTGTTTCAAGATACCCGTTCATGACAAAGGCTCTAGACGAAATCTCCCTGGGAAGCAGGGAAAGACTCGAAACCAGGCTTTCCATCGAACAGCGTCCATATTCAAATGTCAAGATTATCTTGTCGGATTGCTTGCCGATAAATACCGCGTTCTTCGTCTCGCAGAGCGATGGCGCATCCAGGATGACGATGTCGTAAAGAGAACGCACCTTTCGGATGAAATCCGCAAACCGCTCGGACGCAAATACTCCCTCCGAGCACGTCAGGCGCGCACCGGTCGGCAAGACGTCGAGCCCGGACGTTTCCGTCTTGCCAATCGCCGTCGCAAGCGGAACCGTTCCCGCAAGGACTTCGACAAGGCCTTCCGACGATTCCAGCCCTAAGCGTTCCTCCAGCACCCCGTTTTGCAAATCGGCATCGATCAGCAGGACCCTTTTTCCGGAATTCGCGAAAAGCCTTGCCGTCTGGACGGCGATAAAGGTATTGCCGGTTCCGTGCGCAATCCCCGAAAAGCAGAGGACCATGTTCCCCGCGACCGATTCGAGTTCAAGCGCAAGCCGCAAGGTCCGAATTCCCAATTTCGATTCGTTTTCGCCCTTGGCGATGCAGGCATAGACAATCGCGCCTGTCGCCTTGGAGACCGCGGAAGGATCCGTCACCTTCTGGAACTTTTTCCGGAGCGAAGCGAGCCCGATCGCTACGCAGAAACCGGCAAACATAAACGCGAGGACCACCATTTTTCTTTTGGGCTTGACAGGCTTCGGGTTTCCCACGGCCGAATCGATAATCATCGCCGATTCGGCAGTTCCGTTCACGAGCAAGCGCATCTGCTCCACGCGCTTCAGGAGATCGGAATAGATCATCTGGGCGAACTGGATTTCCGTCGTGAGCGTCAAGATCTTCTGCTGGGATTCCGGGAGCTTTTTCGTCATCGAATTGCTCTTGGAGATTTCCTTGTTGAGCGCCGCGATCTGCCTGTCCATCGTCACGATCGTCGGGTGCGAAGCGTCGAAGAGACGAGCCTTTTCCTCGCGCATCTGCTCTAGCTGGACAACCTGCTGTTGCAGGCGCATCTGCGACTCCAGCGTGATCCTGGTTTCCGCAGCGATGTCCGCGGAGCCGATTTTTTCCCGGTAGGTGTTCAGTTCCTCGACCAGGCTGTCCAATGCCCGGCGCGCATCGGGGAGCTTATCTTCGAGAATGGAGAGCGTGTTCCGGATATCGAACGAACCGAATTCCCCGTTCAGCCGCAAATAGACGGCGGTCAGCGTATCGACAACGAGAACCGCCCGATCGACATATTCATCCTGGTAGGCGACAGAGAGGAGCCCCGTCTTCTTGCCCACTTCGGAAATCGACAGTTTTCCCGTCACGGTCTTGATCGTGGAAATCATCGACGAAACGGAAAGTTCGAACTTCTGGCCGGAAGTCGCCCGCATCAGGGGAACCAGGATCTTGACGGAATCCGTGCCGTAGGGAGCCGAAGCCATTTTTCCGGGAATCCCGGAAAGAACCTT
The DNA here is from genome assembly GCA_963652365.1 of Senegalimassilia sp. Lineage (GTDB taxonomy): Bacteria > Fibrobacterota > Fibrobacteria > Fibrobacterales > Fibrobacteraceae > Hallerella. The sequence goes on along the minus strand of CAVJTH010000010.1, from coordinate 64,896 downwards.
CGCGCCCAGATCGTCATAGACGGAAAAATGCGCGGAATCGTCCGCGACAATCGTCCAGGGAATTCCCAGGCGATCTTTCGGAATCACGGTGGAATCCGGCTGGTAGAAATACTGGACATCGACGCGACCTTCGCGATGCAGAATCCGATCGACGGCGCTTGTCGGCAAGGCGTTGTAACGAAGCCCCAGCGAATCGATGACCTCTTCCAGGATGCGCCGGCTCTGCATCAGCTGCGTTTCCGTTTCCGACGATCCGCCTCCCATGCCGAGAAGCGCACCGACATCGCCGAGCATCGCCGTCAGGGAACCGCCCTTCACCTTGACCTGCATCAGCGCGTTCGCTTCATAGACAGGCCGCATCCACATCGCGACAAAGACGCCGACGATCATCGAAAGGAGCACGGTGACAAAGACCAGGACCTTGTTCGCCCAGATTTCCCTTAGCAATTCCAGCCACGGGTTTTCCTGCGAGTTCGAAGAGTTCCTTTCATTCAAGACTGTCATTTTTTCCTCGGAGGTGGGAAATTTTTTCCACCCAGTAGGGGGTCAGTTTTTCGATAAAGTTCCAAGCCATGACAAAGGCGCTTTCCGGTCGTCCATGCGGATCGGGAACATCGACTTTCAGCGGCTCTCCATACCGAAAGATCTTTCCATCGAGCCACGGATAGCGTTCGAGCAGGCAGGTCTTTTGGCTCCTTTCCATGACAAGGACCAGATCCGCCCACCGGAGCATATCCATCGTCACTTGGCGCGAACGGTGGCCGGAAATATCCAGATGGTGCGCCATCGCGACCTTTTCCGCCAGGGATTCCGGAGCGGAATTCACGACTGCGCCAATCCCCGCGCTTTCGATGGAACAGTTTTCCGAATCGAGGCTTTTCCGCAACAGATATTCCGCTGTCGGGCTGCGGCAGACGTTTCCGGTACAGAGCACAAGGATTTTTTTCATTGAACGAAAGATAAAATATTCACGGCTAGAAGTAAAATTCCAGCTTGTCGAGAGTCGGATTCTTCGTATCCTTTTCGCTCAGGATCGGTTCGAAGTTTTCTCCGACCGGCCAGCGGATTCCAATCTGCGGATCGTTCCACAGAAGGCCGCCTTCGTCTCCCGGAGCGTAAAGGCGCGTACATTTGTACACAAACGAAGCGGTATCGCTCAAGACGACAAAGCCGTGGGCGAATCCTTCGGGAATGTAGAACTGCTTCCTGTTTTCGGCGGAAAGCGTCACCCCGACCCATTTTCCGAACGTCCGGCTTTCCTTTCGCAGATCGACCGCCACGTCAAAGACTTCCCCTTCGATGACCCGGACAAGCTTTCCCTGCGGATTCTTCTTCTGGAAATGCAATCCGCGGAGCACGCCCTTCCGCGATCGGGACTCGTTATCCTGCACGAACCTTGCCGAAATTCCCGCTTCGGAAAATTCCCGTTCGCTATAGGTTTCCATGAAGTAGCCGCGCGCATCGCCGAAGACCGTCGGCTCGACGATCCTGACGTCCGCGATTTCCGTATCGATAAAATGAAACTTGCCCATCAGAACTTGTCTCCGTACATCGTCTTGTAGTAGTTCCTGTATTCCCCGTTTACGATATGCTCCCACCACGGCCTGTTGTCGAGAAACCATTTGACGGTCTTCTTGATGCCGTCCGCAAATTTCGTTTCGGGAAGCCAGCCGAGTTCCCGGTGAATCTTTGTCGGATCTATCGCATAGCGCAGATCGTGCCCGGCGCGGTCCTTTACAAAGTGGATGAGGCTTTCCGGCTTTCCGAGTTCCCGCAAGATGAGCTTCACGATGTCGATGTTGTGCATCTCGTTGTGCCCGCCGACGTTATAGACTTCGCCGATACGGCCCTTTTCGAGAATCAGGTCGATCGCGCGGCAGTGGTCCTCGACGTAGAGCCAGTCGCGGACGTTCATCCCGTTTCCATAGACGGGAAGAGGCTTGTCCGCCAGCGCATTCGCGATCATCAGCGGAATGAGCTTTTCGGGAAAATGGTAAGGACCGTAATTGTTCGAGCAGCGGGATATCGTGACCGGAAGCCCGAACGTGCGATGGTAGGCGAGAGTCAGCAAGTCCGCGCCGGCCTTGCTCGCCGAATAGGGACTGGACGTGTGAAGCGGCGTCGTCTCGGTAAAGAAAAGGTCCGGCCGGTCAAGCGGAAGATCCCCATAGACCTCGTCGGTCGAGACCTGGTGATAGCGTCCGACCTTGTATTTGCGGCAGGCGTCCAGCAAAACTCCCGTTCCGAGCACATTCGTCGAAATGAACACGCCCGGATTCTCGATCGAACGATCGACATGGCTTTCGGCGGCAAAGTTCACCACCGCGTCCGGACGCTCGGAATCAAAAAGCGTTTCGACGCCTTCGCGGTCCGTAATGTCCAGTTTCGCGAAGCGGAAATTCGGATTCTTCATCACGGGTTCGAGCGTTTCGAGGTTCCCCGCGTATGTCAGCGCGTCGATGCACACGATCCGACAGTCCGGATGCGCCTGCAGCATGTAGTGGACAAAGTTTCCCCCGATAAATCCGGCACCGCCGGTCACCACGATTGTTTTCGTCGTCATCGATTTTCCTTTCCTAGTAACGAATTTTTCCTTCGGCGACTTTCTGCAGATGCGCGCCGTAAGTCGATTTTCCATATTTCCTGGCCGAAACGGAAAGCGTTTCCCGATCGATCCAGCCGTTGATGTAGGCGATTTCCTCGACCGCGGAAATCTTGATGCCCTGGCGCTTTTCCACCATGCGCACAAAGTCGCCGGCCTCCACCAGGCTGTCCATCGTGCCGGTGTCAAGCCAGGCGAATCCCCGGCCGAGAAGCTTGACATCCAATGCGTCCGCGTCCAGAAAGAGCCGGTTCAGGTCGGTGATTTCGAGCTCCCCGCGTGCCGAAGGCTTCATGCCCTTCGCAAACTCCACGACGCGATTGTCGTAAAAATAAAGCCCGGTCACCGCATAGTTGCTCTTGGGTTCCGCGGGTTTTTCCTCGATCGAGACGACCTTGCCCGAATCGTCGAACTCCACGACGCCAAAGCGTTCCGGATCCTCGACGTAGTAGCCGAAGACGCTCGCCCGGTGATTCTTTTCCGCGTTTTCCACGGCGCTTTTCAAGAGTGGCGTCATCCCGTTGCCGTAAAAGATGTTGTCGCCGAGAATCATGGCGCAGGAGTCGCTGCCGATAAATTCCTCGCCCAGCACAAAGGCTTCCGCAAGCCCGTTCGGACTTGGCTGCACCTTGTAGGAAAGATGCACGCCCATCGAGGAACCGTCGCCCAGGAGACGTTCGAAGTTCGGCAAGTCCGTCGGCGTCGAGATGATGAGGATATCGCGAATGCCCGCAAGCATGAGCGTCGATAATGGGTAATAGATCATCGGCTTGTCATAGACAGGCAAGAGTTGCTTGCTCGTGACGAGCGTCAGCGGATAGAGCCTTGTACCGGATCCCCCGGCGAGAACAATTCCTTTCATACGGACAAACTTACATAAATGCAAGCGGAATATCTAGGCAGAAAAACCGACCCTTGCCTGAAAATGCACCTTGGAAGGATCCTGCGCGTTCACGCCAAAGACAAAGGCGTGGTGATTCGAGTTGTCAAAGCGCACCAGCTGGATTTCTTCGCCGGAAGAGACCTCGGACAGATAGTTCATCTGGATGGAGCGGATTCCCGCCTTCCTGAATGCGGGATCCAGGAAAAGCGCATCGAGAACCCAGTCCGCATAGCGGCAGTTGTTGACATGGCGATTCATGTCCAGATCGGAATAGCTGGCCCTTTTCGAAAGCGCGATCCGGGGATTTTCCCGCAAGGGCAAGAGCTCCAGGTTTTCGGAAATCGCGCTTTTTTCGGGATAGAGCGTCGGAAGGAACGGCGCGCGCTCCGGATCTTCCGCGCGTCCCGTCCGCAGGTTCACCAGAAGCCACGAAGAGGTCGCTTCCGCGATCACGCTCCCCCGCTCGTCCCGAACGGAATAGTCGCGAATCGCCACCTTGTGCCTGTAGATGGATTTTGTCCACGTCGAAACCCGCAGCTTTTCGCCCCAGACGGGAACGTGACTTATCCGGAGCTTTATCCGGGAAATCACCGTCGTATAGCCGTTTTCGACCATTTTCCAGATTCCGCAACCGTTCCTTTCCGCATCGAGAATCGCGGTTTCTTCCATGAAGTCGAAAAAGGAAGAGACGCGCAGGCGGCTTGTCGAATCGCAGTCGGAAAAACGCACCGGAAAAACGTATTCGCTAATTTCCTTGTCCATTTTCAATCCTCGTTTCCTTTTAATCTAAATTTGAAAATATGAAATCGTCCGCACGAAGCACAACTTTTTTGGACATTCCCGCCTTGCGAAAGGTCCAGGGATCCATCCATGTTCCGGGTTCAAAAAGCATCACGAACCGCGCGCTGCTCCTTGCCGCGCTTGCGACGGGCGAAACCCGCCTGCACCGTCTCCTGTGGAGCGACGATACGCGCTACATGGCGGAATCGCTCGAAAAGATGGGCATCCCGGGTGTCCGGTTTTCAGAGGACCACACGGAAGCAACCATCTCCGGCAATGGAAAGTTCTCTTCGCGAGATGCCGAGCTTTTCGTGGGAAACTCGGGAACGTCCATCCGGTTCCTGACCGCGGCGGCGGCGCTTGGACACGGAAGGTTCACGCTTACGGGAATCGCGCGCATGAAGGAACGTCCGATCCGCGACCTGGTCACGGCGCTCGGGCAGGTCGGCGCGCAAATCGACTACCTGGAAAATCCGGGATTTCCTCCGATCGCCGTGCGCGCAAGCGGTCTCTCCGGCGGAACGCTCCATATCCGCGGAAACATTTCGAGCCAATACCTGACAGCGATTCTGCTCGCCGCCCCCTGCATGGAAAAGCCTCTCGACATCGTCGTCGATGGAGAACTGGTTTCGAGGCCCTACGTGTCGATGACGCTCGGGATGATGGAAGCGTTCGGGGCGCATGTCGAAAACCGCGAATTCCGGGAATTTACCGTCAGGAATTCGGGCTACGAATCTCCGGGAGACTACACGGTCGAAGGCGACGCCTCCTCGGCGACATACGCCCTTGCCGCAGCGGCCATTTCGGGCGGACCGGTTCGCCTATACGGCATCGACCGAAAAAGCATCCAGGGCGACATTCATTTTACCGATGTTCTCGAACAGATGGGAGCGAGCGTTTCTTTCGGAAACGGCTTTGTCGAATGCGCCAGAGGCGCGTTTCCGCTAAAGGCAATCGACATGGACCTTTCCGCGATTCCCGACGCCGCGATGACCGTCGCCGTTCTCTGCCTGTTCGCAGACGGAAGAAGCTCGATTCGCGGGATCAAGAGCTGGAAGGTCAAGGAAACGGACCGTATCCAGGCGATGGCGACCGAACTGCGCAAGACCGGAGCGATCGTCACGGAAACGGACGATTCCCTCGCGATCACGCCGCCAAGGGAAATTCTCCCGGCGACATTCGAAACCTACAACGATCACCGGATGGCCATGTGCCTGAGCCTTGCCGCCTTCGGCATTCCGGAATCGGGACACATCCGCATTCTCGATCCGCGCTGCGTCGAAAAGACCTATCCCGGCTACTGGAAGGATCTGGAAATTCTGGCAAGCATTCCGCTTCCGATTCAAGGCGAACGATGAAAGTTCTCGGCGCATTCCTTCTTGCCGCGGGAGCACTGTCGAGCGCCTTCGCCTGGACGCCTCGAAAGACCATTTCGCCAAGCGATTACATGGCTATCGTCGATTCCATGGTTCCCGGCGCGAAGTTTGGACTTTCCATCCGCTCCGTCCGCTCGGGAAATCAAGTTGCCGAATTCCAGGCGGATTCCTTCTTTACGCCGGCAAGCACGCTCAAGACGCTTACGACGGCAACGGCACTCGACGAATTTCCTCTGGATTACAGCCCACGGACAAAGCTCTTTCTCGAAGGAAGCGTTTCCGGGAAAACCTTTCACGGCATTCTCCGTCTGAGAGGCGAAGGCGACCCGAACATCTCTGGCCGGTATTACCCGGAACCCTTTTACCTGCTACGCGTTCTCGCCGATTCCATCCGGCAAAAAGGCATCGACACGCTCGACGCAAGGATCGAACTCGACACGACCTTCTTTTCGGGACCGCGCAAGCCGGAACACTGGCGGAGCAACTATTACGACGCCTGGTACGGCGCAGAAGTCACGCCGCTTCTCTTCAACGACAACTGCGCGCTCGTACGAATCGCTCCGGGAGAAAAGATTGGCGACACGGCAAGCGTCACGGTCGAACCGGATATCGGCTACGTTCGGATCGTGAACAAGTTAACGACGGGAAAAGGTTCGAGGCGTCGCTACGTCTATTCGCTCGACGCGGATTCTTCCGTCATCCGAATTTCGGGAACCATCGGAGTAAAGGCCGGCGAAGCGGGCATCGCCATTCCCGTCAGAAATCCCAACCGATATTTCCAGGTCGCGTTTATCCGGGCCTTGCAGGACGCGGGAATCGCCTACAGGGAAAATCCCCTGGCGCAAAGCGGACTTCCCCTTTACGCGTTCGATGTTTCCGGTGCGCCGCTCCTCAGCCTGCTCGACGAAATCAACCAGCGAAGCCAGAATCTCCACGCCGAAGCGCTTTTCCGAAATCTCGCCGCGAAAAAGTTCCAGGACGGCAACGTGGAAAACGGCAAAAGAGCCGAGCGCGAATTTCTGCAGAGGCTTGGAATTTCCCCGGAAGGCTTCCAGGTCCTTGACGGCAGCGGACTTTCTCCCCAAAACAAGGTAAAGCCCTCGGCGAAAACGGAACTCCTCGCCAAGATGGCGCATCATCCCAAGGGAAAGTTCTACATCCAAAGCTTCGCGGGACCGGGAATCGGCAGCGGCTACAAGCGGATGCAGAATCTGGAATACGCCTGGAGAATCCGCTTCAAGACGGGATTCATCAACGAGACCCACGGACTGGTCGGCTACATGCCCACAATCGACGGCGACACGCTCGCGATCGCGACCTACCTAAACGAAACGGGAAAAATCCCGGACGGCAAGAGCAAGGACGCTCTGGATTCCATCTGGTCCTGCATCTATCGCGCGGCGAACAACGGCTACGCTTCGCTGTTGCGAATGCGGGAACTCTACCTGCAAGGCGCATCCGTCAGCGGGCTTTCCAACCGGATTCGATTCTTTTCCGGGCAATTTTTGGGAAAGCCCTACCTTCTAGGCCCGACCGGCGAAGGCTACCTCGACACGCTCGAACCGAAGCCGCTCGTGAACACGGATTCGCTCGACTGCGTGACGTTCATCGAACACGTTCTTGCGCTATCCAGGAGCGCAACGCTCGACAGCCTCTTCGGGACTCTGCAAAGAATCCGCTACTTCGACGGGAAGATCGCATACAGGTTTCGCAAGCATTACTTTGTCGAAGACTGGCTCGGCGAGGGAATCTTTGCCCGGCAAGTCTTTTTGCCGAACGACACGGCGGAAACGCGGACGCTTCCCAAGAAGAAGTTTTTTCGCGACAAGGGGATTTCCCATTCCGAAAACGACCCGAACCTCTACCTCCGCTATCTTCCGCTAGAAAGAGCGATCGAATTTTCGAAAAGCCCGTGGCAAGGAGAAAGCACGGTACGCGGCGTAGGATTTGTCAGCCGACTGAAGATCATCGACACGTTCCATGTCGGATTTCTGCTTTTGGACAAAGGCCAGAAGCCCGTTCTGCGGGATGCCTCCTTCAAGTTCGGCAAGGTCCTCGACCACCCGCTCGAAGAATACCTGGAATCATGGCTCGGGACGGGAAAGGTTCCCGGGATTATCCTGTTTGAATTTTTGTGAATAGGCGCCTACCCGGCGAGGGGCTTGTTCAGAGCTTAGTAGAGAGAGCTTAGAACTTAGAAATCCCAGCGAACTTTTCACGCTAGAACCTAGATGTTCGCAGAACTCCACACTCAACTCTTCACACTCAACTCTCAACTAAGTTCTCAGTTCTAAGTTCTGACTCACGTTAGAACCTAAATGTCCGAGAAACTCCACACTCCACTCTCAACACTTCACACTCAATTGATTCCTGTTTCCTCTTTCTGGCAACAAGCAAAAACGCCCCTCCGAAGAAGGGCGAAAATTAAAAAATAGACTTAGATTCTTTTACCACTCAGTTATAACAACCTTAACAGATTCCGCACCTGTAATTTCTACACATGCTTGATCACCAACCTTTACTGCTGTGGGAAGTTCATTACTAAAATTGCAGTTTGTAAAAGTTTTTTCCTGTTGATTGCTGCCGATAGTCAAGACTATGCTACAATCGGTAGCCTGCCATCCGGCCGTATTTATTCTAAGATTACCAGCAACTGTCACAGTTCCACAACTTCCGCTTGGAATTGAAACTCCTGTTTTATCAATCTCATACTCCGGTGCGCTGGAATCCGTGGCTTTGACCGCGGGACAGGTGACCGCCAGTTCCGTGTTGTCGTCGTTCTTGACCGTCACGGTCGGAGCGATCGATTCGCCCTTCTTCGAGAGCGTCGCCGTTGCCGAAATTCCCGAACCGGTCGCGTCGGCCCAGGTATAGCCGGTAATCGTCGCGTCGGTCGTGCAACCGGAAACCGTCCATGTCGCAGTCGCCGAGCCGCTCGCCACATCGACCGTCGAAGCATCCGCGACGCATTCGCAACCGGAGATCTTCGCGCCGTTCACGTGCAGCGGAGAACATTGGACCGTATTGCCATCGACAACAAGCGTTGCCAAGAAATCACCCGAAGACGCATAGGTTGCAGAAACTTCCTTCAAGCCAATTCCCGAAGCAGAAGTTTCCGAAGCGTTGGGCATTGTCCATTCGTATGAAACGCTCGAAGTTTTCATCACGACATTCAAGCCTAAGTTCGGATCGACCGTAAACTTCCATGTGGCCGAGGCTCCCTTTTCAATCGGAGACGATGCAGGCGCACAGGTTCCGTTCACCGTCCCGTCAGAGACAATCGACGAAGAACTGCCCCCGATGGTCGCGGAACTCGTCGGGACGCTCGCGCTCGAAAAGTTGATCAGCGTGGAACTGCTCACCGGCACAGGAGTCGTTGCCGAGGAACTCGCCGGGGAGGAATCCGGTTCGATGATTTCCGACGAACTCGAAGAAGCCGCTGCAACCGACGAGACGCCGTTCATCTTGGCCGCACAGGCAGGATCCAGCTCGCATGCCTTCGTCGCATCGTCAAGACGGTTCGCGTAGTACGAACTATCGAAGATCACGGTATTTCCTTCATCTTCGCCCGTCGGTTTCGAAACATCCCCGCTGCCACAGGCGACAAAGGCTCCACCGACAAGCGTAGCCAGAGCGATTCCTAAATATCTTTTTTTCATCAGAAAGGCCTCTTTCTTGTGGCAAGCTCTAACTTTAGAATTTGCCGAAATACAGAGAGAATTTACCTTTTTTATTCCGAAAGCGCAACAGCCCCGCGCAAAAACTCAGGGCTTTCGATAAACTCGTAAATTTATTTTTACAAAAAAAAAAGAGACCCGTTTTTCAGGGTCTCGGGAGCATTGCCAAAAATTACCATTCTGCCTTGCAGAAGATGGACTTATTTTCCGGAACGATCAAGGTTACATAGACATTCGTCCGCGGATTCGCCCCATCAACGCTATTCAAGGATGTTCCAATCGTCACCGACTTACCCTCGACAAGCACCTCCGTTTCGACATTCGCCTTGCAGCGCAAGACGCCCGACCACTGGTTCGTCGAATAGATATGATAGGCTCCGGCAGAAATTTCGACTTCCTCGTTGCCGTAATCCAAAGTCTTGTCCGTATAGACAATCTCCGAACCCGAAGAGCTGGAAGCTTCTTCCGAAGAGCTCGACGCCGCTTCCGAAGAGCTCGACGCCGCTTCCGAAGAGCTCGACGCCGCTTCCGACGAGCTCGATGACGCTTCCGAAGAGCTCGACGCCGCTTCCGAAGAGCTCGATGCCGCAGCGGAACTGCTGGATTCCGATGAGCTGGAAGACATCGCAGCGCTACTCGAAAGAATCTCCGACGAACTCGATTCCGCGAGGCTCGAACCGCCTTGCGAACTGGACTCCGACACGAACGAACTGCTGGACGCTTCGCTTGAACTCGAACTTTCGCTGCCGCCGATCTTTCCCGCACAGGTCGGATCGCTTTTGCAAGCTTCCATCGCGGAGCTCATCAAACCGGCATAGTAATCCGCATCCTGCAAGTAATACAGGGATTCATCTTCGCTGGTCGGCTTTGAAACGTCGCCATCGCCGCAAGCGACCAAGCATCCCAGGGCAAAGGCGATTTCTGCTAAAATCCATTTCTTTTTCATTTTCGAAAGACCTCGATTCCTGTTGCAGACAATTTAAAAAAATATTCCGGGATGTCAGAGCCTAGAGATTAGATATTAGTGGATAGTGGATAGTAGAGAGGAAACAGGAATCAGGAATCAGTTGAGTGTTGAGAGTGAAGAGTGGAGTTATGCAGACATCTAAGTTCTGCTTAAGCGGAACTTGGAGTTGTGTGTTTTGCTTGACAAGCTCGCCAACCTGTTTCCAAAAGTTTAGATGTCCGCAAATACTCCCTGTTCCCTAAATCTAAACGTCCGCTGTTCTAAAAAGCGTGGCCGAGGGGGTGGATGCAAGGAAGGGGGAGTCAGAACTTAGAGCTGAGAACTTAGTTAAGAGTTGAGTGTGAAGAGTGGAGAGTGGAGTTCTGTGGACATTTAGGTTCTAACGCAAAGCGGACCGCTGTGAATTCTATGCACTAATCACTATCCACTAAGCTCTGAACGCCGGGTAGGCGTCAACCTCCGCCGCCAGGCGGAAAAGAGTTCGCTTCGCGAAAAAGCCTAGACGTGCAACGCCAAAAGCCTTTCGGCAGAAAGTAACGGCTCGCTCTGCAAAGCTAAGCACCAATCACTATCCACCAAGCACTCTGGACTAAATTCTGAACTAAGCTCTGGACATGTTCTCTTCCGGATTGATCTTGCGCTTTCCCGTGATGAACTGCTTCACGAACGGGTTTGTCGTATTCTTGATTTCCTCGACGGTTCCCACTTCGATGATCCGGCCCTTGTAAAGCATCGCGATGCGGTCCGCGACCTTGAAGGCGCTCACCATGTCATGCGTCACCACGACCGACGTCACTCCGAGCTTTTTCTGCATGTCGAGGATGAGGTCGTTGATGACATCGCTCGTAATCGGATCGAGACCCGTCGTCGGTTCGTCGTAGAGAAGGATTTCCGGATTCAGGGCAATCGCCCGTGCCAAAGCGACCCGCTTGCGCATTCCCCCCGAAAGTTCACTCGGCATCTTTGTCCGAAATTCCGGGACGAGATTTATCAGCTTGAGCTTTTCCGTCACCACGTCCTGCACCTCTTTCTCGGAAAGCTCGGGGTGATGTTCGCGAAGGGCAAACGCGATATTTTCGCCTGTATCCATGCTGTCGAAAAGCGCGCCACTCTGAAAAAGCATTCCCATCTTCTTGCGAATGGTTCGCGTATCGAAAGAGCGAGACGTGCTGATGGTGACTCCATCGACGACCACTTCGCCGTCATCAGGTTGCAAAAGCCCGATCATGTGCTTCAGGATAACCGACTTTCCACCGCCCGACTGCCCGATGATCACCATCGTTTCTCCGCGGCGGATATCGAGGTTCACGTCCGCGAGAACCATCTGCGCACCGAAATTCTTTTTCAGGCCACGAAGCTGAATCATGATGTCGCTTGGATCGATCGCTACATTTGGCATAAAGTAACCTACTGGAAGAGAACCGCGTCTGTCGCAAGGTCCAGGATCAGGATCATCAGGCAACAGGAAACCACAGAATCCTTTGTCGCCAGACCGACGCCCTTTGCCCCGGGAGCGGCATTCATCCCGTGAAACCAGCCGAGCAGAAAGATGACGATTCCGAAAACGAAGGACTTGAGCACGCCGCCAAAAAGATCCCTGGGATTGAACAGGTATTGCATTCCCGTGTAGAACGTGTATGACGAAATGTCCAGGGCGAGCACGGCGACAATCCAGCCTCCGATGAGCGCAAGACAGTTCGAAATGATCGTGAGACACGGCACCATGGAAAAGAAGGCGACAAAACGGGGCATCGCGAGATAGCGATACGGATTCAGGTCCAGAACCTCGTGCGCATCGAGTTCTTCCTTTTCTCTCATCGAAGCGATTTCCGCGGCAAGCGCGCTGCCGACGCGCCCGGCAAGGACCAGAGCGGCAAGAAGAGGCCCCAATTCGATCAGGACCATCTTGCAGGCGGCGGTTCCCACCCACTTGTCGGCGACAAGCCCGCGAAACTGGAAGGACGCCTGTACGGTCGCCACCATTCCCGTAAAAATGGACGTGACGAAAAGAAGCGGAACCGACGAGACGCCGATCGAAACCATTTGCTTGAGGACAAGATTCCAGTTCCGGAAGACATACGGAACCTGGCGAATCGTGAAATAGAGGATGCAAAACAGTTCGCCCACGCTCGAAATTCCGGAAACGACGATTTGACCCAGGCAACGGAGCGGCGTAAACAAGACGTTCATCGGTTCTACCCTTCGAGATCCCCAAAGCCCATGTTCGCATCGACCATTCCCGATCCCTCGTCCTCGGCGATGTAGTTCTCGAATCGCGTGTATTGCGGAATCCAGGTCAGGTCGATGTCCGCAGTCGATCCGTTACGATGCTTCGCCACCAGGAGCTGCGCCTTGTTCTTGTCGGCTTCGTCATGGCTGCGGTAGAACGGACGCTCGATGAACCAGACCATGTCCGCATCCTGTTCGATCGATCCGGATTCGCGCAAGTCCGAAAGCTGTGGACGGGTCTTTCCTCCACGGGCGGAATCGGCACGATCCTCGGTCTTTCGGGAAAGCTGCGCAAGCGCGATGACCGGGATTTTCAGGTCCTTCGCCAAGATCTTCAGGCCGCGGGAAATCGCGCCGACGGCGACAGCGCGGTTCTCTTCGCGACCCGTCTTCATCAGCTGGAGATAATCGACGATCACCAGATCGAGGCCGACCTTTCGCTTGAGGCTTCGGCACTTGGAAAGAAGTTCCATGATGCCCAGGTCCAGATTGTCATCGACGTAGAGCGTATTCGTCTGCATGATGCGGCTTGCGATGCCCGGCAGCTTCGAATATTCGTCGCGGTTCAGCTTGTTCGCGCGAAACTTGGAAAGCTCGATTCCCGCCATCGAGCAGAGGATACGCTGCATCAGCTGTTCCGCTCCCATTTCCAGGCTGAAGAAGGCGACGCGCTTTCCATAGTTGAAGCTTGAATTCGACGCGAGCGTCAGCGCAAACGCAGACTTTCCCATGCCCGGACGTCCCGCGAGAATGATCAGGTCCGACGGTTGCAGGCCGTTCGTCAGACGGTCAAGGTCCGTAAAGCCCGTCGGGCATCCCGAAAGACCGTCCTTCCGGTTTTCGAGCGCTTTCAGAACTTCTTCGACGACGACACTCGCCGGGCGGAGCGAATCCTTCACCTGCCTTTCGGCGAGCGCCATGATATCGCCTTCCACTTTCGAAATCACCTCGTCCGGTTCGGAAGCCGGATCTTCCGCTTCGCGGATGGCGCTTGTCGCCGAAGCGATCAGCTTGCGCATCGTCGATTTCTTGCGAATCAGCTCCGCATGGACTTTCGCCTGGGCAGCGCTTCCCACGGATTCGATCAAGCGGAGAAGATAATCCCTGCCACCGACCGTTTCCAGCTTGTTCTCCTTTTCGAGCGCGGCGGACAAGGTCACGATGCCTATCGGAATGTTCAGCTGGGATTGCTTTCGCAGGACATCCCAGATAATGCGGTGACGTTCCTGGTAAAAGTCCTCGGGGTCGAGAAGCGAGATGACTTCCGAAAGGGCGTTCGTATCCTGGATCACGCCGCCGAGAAAGGCGACTTCGGCATCGACCGCCTGCGGGGTCGATCGGCCCGCGTATTCGTAATTTTCCTGTTCACTCGCCATTGACAAAGATCCTGTCTAGAATTTAACCAAAAAAACCACACTTCGGAATATGCGTTTTCCAGGTAATCACCTTCAATTGCCTATCGTTCAGCATTTCTTCGGGGTCGATGAGAGCCGTTGCCGGAACTTTCGCGAATTCGAGCGGAACGCCTCCAAAATCGATTGCGCGCGCATTTTGCGACAGCGCCTGTTTCAAGAGCCTGTCCCCGAAAAACACGAGAGTCTGGGGATTGACCAGCGCGACTTCCTTTTCCAGCATTTTCTTGAAAAGGATCGCCACCTGGGGAAGGACAGCCCGGTTCACCGGCTTCTTGCAAAAATAGGTGATGCCGATCTGCCCGGAAGCTATCTTGAGACTTTCGAACATCCGCGCGACCATCTGTCCGACATCGGAATCCAGATAGCCGTTCCGATACTTTTCGAGTGGTGCGTAGATGACAAGAAGGAGCCTTGGACGTTGGAGGTTGCCCTCGCCTTTCGCGAAGTTCGACCGGGCATAGATTTTCTCGGACGCGACACTCCCGTAAAAGCTTTCGAGATCTGTCGCCGATTCAAACGCCGAAGGAACGGCGGCCTTTGCCGATTCGGGAATCACGATTTTTTCGCTCGGGACAGTTACGCGCGCACCTGCCGCACGAGCCGCGGGGGCATTCGACGCCGAAGACGGAGCAGGAGCAAGCGGTTTCGCTTGTCGAGAAGAATCCTCCCGGAGAGCGGGCGCCGACCGGGAAACAGGCCGATACGCCCACGGCTCGTCCAGAATGACCTTGTCCGTACCGATATCGATCTGCTCCGCCAGATACCTGGCCAATTCCGTAAAGTCAGCCACCGGAAACCTCCCACCGAAGGTTCACCCGTTCGACGACATTTTTCGCAAGCTCCGACTTCAAGTGAAATTCCAGTTCGGGAACGGGCTTTCCCTTTTCGAGTATCGCGAAGGGAACCGCGTCCTTTCCAAAGCCTCCCGTCGAAAGAACCGGCGTATTCAGAACGAGAATGTCGGCTCCGCTCCTTTCGAGCTTTTCGAGTCCATGACGCTTGACGTCGTCGGTCTCCAGCGCAAACCCGACTATTACCTGTCCTGGCTTCCTGTTCTTGACCGTATCGCGCAAGATATTCGGATTCGGTTCAAGCTCCAGGAGGAGCTGGCTTCGGCTATCCTTGATCTTTGTATCGCTCGCGTTCCTGGGGCGATAGTCGGCGACAGCGGCACAGTGCACCACCGCGTCGAAGGAGGATTGGCGGGAAAGAACGGCATCGTACATTTGCCGTGCACTGTTCACGGAGATTCCCTCCACGCCCAAAGGCGCATCCACGTCCATCGGACCATGAACAAGCGTAACGTCATAGCCCGCGTCAAGAAACGCCTCGGCAAGCGCCACGGCGGTCTTTCCGCTCGACCGGTTCGAGATGTAGCGAACGGGATCGATCGCCTCTTCGGTGCGGCCCGCGGTAATCAGGACGGAACGGAATGGACCTTTGCCGGTCGCTTCGCGAAAGCGTTTCAATGTCCGGACAATTTCTGCCGGTTCCATAAAGCGGCCAGGTCCCTTTTCGCCGCAAGCCAGCTCGCCCTCCGAAGGCGCAACGACTTTCGTATCGGAAAATCCGCGCAAGATTTCCAGGTTGCGCTGCACGGCGAACGATCGATACATGGCGGAATTCATCGCCGGGAAAATCCATTTTTCGCAGGTGCTCGACATAAAGCAAAGCGAAACGGGGTCGTCCGCAAGGCCGCTCGCAAACTTTCCAATCGCATCGGCAGAAGCCGGAGCGACAACGTAGAGATCCGCCCAACGGGGAAAATCGATATGCCGAAAAGGTCTCGCCTCTTCGGATCCGTCCTGGAGATAGACCGGACACCGAGAAAGCGACGCGAACGAAAGCGGAGCGACAAATCTTGTCGCGGCAGGCGACATCGCGACCCGAACTTCCGCGCCTTCCTTTTGAAGCAGGCGCAAAAGTTCACAGGCCTTGTAGGCGGCAATGCTTCCCGTCACCCCCAAGAGAATCTTCTTTCCCGAAAGAATCATCCTGCACTGCCCTCCTCGCGCAACTTTCGCACATAGGCGACCGCGCCAAGCCCAGCCTTTGCCCCGTCGCCGACAGCCACGGCAACCTGCAAGACGCCTCCCAGGCAGTCTCCGGCGGCAAAGAGTCCGGGAACGGTCGTCATCCGGTTTTCATCGACGACCAGCCGGTTCGATTCCAAGGCGGCTCCGGCCTTGCGCGCCAAATCCGCCGCGCTCGCCGAACCGATCGCGACAAAAATCCCATCGACAGCGATTTCCCTGCCGCTTTCAAAGCGCAGCCGTTCCACGTGTCCATTTCCCTCGACGGCAACCACCTTTTCCCTTTCCACGGCAAACGCATCGGGAAATTTCACGGCAAGGTCCAGGCCGAGCGTGCAGACATGGACCTTTGCGGCAAGCGGCAACAGCTCTTCCGCTTCGGAAAGCGCATAGGCGCCGTTTCCAAGGACGGCGACGTTCTTCTTGCGATAGAAGAATCCGTCACAGACTGCGCAATAGCTCACGCCTTTTCCTTCGAAGGCATCGATCCCCGGGACGGAAACTTTCGAACGCACGGCTCCGGCAGCGACGATCACCGACTTCGCCGAAAAGGAGACGACCGAATCATCGACCGTTCGAACGCGGACCTGGAAACTTCCGCTGGGCATCAGGTCGAGAACTTCGCCGGCAAGGAGCTCCGCGCCGAGATTTTTCGCCTGTTCTTCGCCGCGCCTTTCGAGTTCCGCTCCGGAAACAGGTTCCGCAAAGCCGTAATAGTTCGCGATCCGATGCGCCTTTCCCAAGGCCCCTTCGTCTTTCGCGACGATCAGGACCGAAAGATTCGCCCGAAGCGCGTAAAGCGCCGCCGAAATTCCCGCCGGACCTTTCCCGACGACGATAATGTCAAATTCATTCCGCATCGCGAACCTCTTCCCGTTCTCGCGACAACGCCGTTCCCGACTTCATCGCGGAGTCCAGCTGGCGGGACTTTTCGGCAGAGAACCACCAATAGACCGGAATGCTTTCGTCTTCGCGGCCAAACTTCGTATAGACGTTCGCGGGAGTTCCGAAGCGGTTCCAGTAAAGAATCCGGTGAAAATCACACTGCCACATCAGGACATAGGGAACGATTTCCGAAAGGCGTTTGTCCAGGGCGCGCAGGATTTCGTTTCGCTTCGCCATGTCAAATTCCGTTTTCTGCAGCTTGACCAGGCTATCGACGACAGGATCCGCAACGCCCGTGACATTGTTCGTCCCGATATCGTTTGCCGTTTCGCTAGACCACGAGGCTTCCGGATCGGAAAGGCGGGAACTTCCCCACGCAATCCAGTACATGTCAAAGTCCGCGTTGTCGAGCCGCTTCCGCAGCGTACTCTGGGACATCTGCTCGATGGAAACCCGGATTCCCGCCTTCTGGAGCGCTTCCTGATAAAACGTCAAGTGCCGCAAATCCTCGCTCGCCGTGATGAAGGAGATTTCAAGCGGGACGCCGTCCTTTTCGAGCATTCCCTTGTTTCCGGGCACATAGCCCGCATCCGAAAGGAGCCTTCGCGCGCGATCCATGTCAAACGGGTAGTTTTCCGCGAGCGGGTTGGCGTGATCCTTCCAGAGGTCCGGATAATAGCTGTTCAAAAGAAAATACTGGTCATACATGTACTTTTCGTTCATCAGCTTGCGATCCATCAGATAGGAAAGCGCCTTGCGCACCCGAACGTCCTGGAACTTTTCCCGGCGAAGGTTTATCGCCATTCCCTGGAAGCCGATCGGTTCGCGATTGTAGATGCGCTGCTTGACCGCCCAGCCTTTCTGCACGGCGGGGAAATCGGTCTGTTTCATCCAGATGGAAGACGTGTAAACCGCATAGGCGTCCAGGTCCCCCTTCTTGAAGGCTTCGAGCGCCTTGGTCCTGTCTTCCATGAAGCGGTAGCGGATTTTTTCGAAGTTGTATTTTCCGCGGTTCCAGTTCTTGTGAAATCCCCACCAGTCCGCGTTCCGGGAAAGCTCCACGTAGCGGTCTTCCCGAAAATCCGTAATCCGGTAGGGACCTTCGACAACCGGGAACCTGTAGCGAACCTGGTTGAAATCCTGGCCGTTCCAGACGTGTTTCGGGAACGCGACCAGACCGGCGGCTTCCCAGAAATTCGCCCAGTGAACCGTTCTTGCCGAAATGGAAAGAGTCAGGGAATCGAGAACCTTCGGGCGATCGAACCGCGAAAGTCCGACCTTGAAAATCGGTGTCAGGTTCTTGGGATCCATGATGACGTCGTAATAGAACTGGACATCCTCGGCGGTAATGCGCACGCCGTCGCTCCACTTCGCCCGCGGATCGATATGGAACGTAAACGTCAGGCTGTCCGCGGAAATTTCCCAGCGATCCGCCAGGATGCCGATCGGCCTGTCTTCCGTCGAATGAAGGGAGACCAGGGGCTCGAACATCAGGTTCATCAGACCGGCGCTAAAGCTGTTGTAATCCTCCCACATGTTGAAGGACTTCGGCATCGAGGATCCCCACAGGCGAATGCTTCCGCACGGGACTGCGTTTTCGATCGCCACCGGATCGAATTCGCCATCGGCATCTTCCGGATAGGCATACGATGCAGGACATTCCGCGTCCAAGACCTTGGCGGTCTTTTCCGAGCGTTCCTTGCATCCGCAAAGAGCCATGGCGCAGAGCGCGACAAAAGGCAAAAGACATTTTCCGAAAGACATCATATCCTTGTCATCTCCTTTTCCTTCCTGGCAATCGTCTTCTTCGTAATTTTCGCCGGCTTCTCGACGACCAGCGCAGCGTTCGTCTTCGCGGATTCCTCGGCTTTCAATCGTTCCAGGGCCTTTTGCGCCGCTTCCTGCTCGGCCTTCTTCTTGGAAGGTCCCTTGCCGCGACCGTATTCCTCGCCTTGGAACACGACCGTCATCTCGAAGCTCTTGCAGTGCTCCGGTCCGCTTTCCGAAACCACCTCGTAATCGGGAGGCGGCAGAGAACGCGCCTGCATGTATTCCAGCAAGGCGCTCTTGTAGTTGATGAAGTCCTTCTCGGAAACGACTTCCTGGATGTTCGGGAAAATGTGCCGTTCCAGGAACTTTCGACATTGCTTGAGATTGCTGTCGAGGTAGATCGCTCCGAGAATCGCTTCGAACGCATCTTCCAGGAGACTGTCCCTGTTTCTTCCGCCGTTTCTCGCTTCGCCTTTTCCAACGCGGAGGTATTCCCCCAGGTTCCAGCTTCGCGCGATCTTCGTCAACGCCTTTCCCGAAACGACCACGCTTTTCATCTTGGAAAGATCGCCTTCCGACAGATGCGGATATGTCTTATACAGATATTCCGTCACCAGCATGTTCAAGATGGAATCGCCCAGGAATTCCAGGCGTTCGTTGTTTTCCCAGTAAGGCATTTCCTTTCCCGAAAGCCAAGAGCGATGCACCAGGGCGTGCGCCAAAAGTTCCGGCTTCTTGAATTCGTAGCCTAGGCTGTTTTCCAAATCGTTTCCCGACTTCTTCCGAAACCACAGAAAAATCCGACGGATAACGTTTCGACCTTTCTTTTTCATATGGGGAAAAGATAAAAATATTCATTTTTATAGTTGCCGCCATCCGCGATTCCTGTTTCCTGTTTCCTGACTCCTGACTTCTCTTTACTATCCACTATCAACTAATCTCTAAGTTCCGCTCCACACAAGAACCTAGACGTCCGCAGAACTCCACACTCAACACTCCACTCTTCACACTCCACACTCAACTGATTCCTGTTTCCTGTTCCAAATTTCCTATACTTGGCGCATGGCAAATCTTGGCTATAGTTTTCTACTGGTCCTGGCCGCCTTCATCTGGGGCACGACTTTCGTCGCCCAGGTCGAAGGAAACTCCGCAGGCCCATTTGTCTTCACGTGCCTTCGAAGCCTTATCGCCGCCGCCTTTCTGTTCGGGCTTTTCAAGATTCTCGACAAGTTCGGGAAAAGTCCCAAGCGGCCCAAGAATCCAGCGGAGAAAAAGACTCTCTGGATAGCGGGCCTTCTTTGCGGAACGGCTCTCGCTTTTGGAAACAATCTGCAGCAGCTCGGAATCTTCTTGGGAACATCCGCCGGAAAATCCGGTTTCCTCACGACATGCTACATTTTCATCGTCCCGATTCTAGGCCTCCTTCTCGGAAAGAAAGGCTCGATCAAGACCTGGGTCTGCGTGGCCGTCGCGCTTGTCGGGCTTTACATGCTCTGCATCCGCGAAGACTTTTCCCTGGAATTCTGCGACATCGTTTCGTTTCTCTGCGCAATCGCCTTTGCCGTCCAGATTCTCGTCGTCGATCAGTTTGTCGGCACCGTCGATAATATCCGGCTGTCCTGCATCCAGTTTCTCGTCGTGGGAATCCTGTCCGCATTTCCCATGTTCTTCGTCGATCTGCAGGCCTCGACTGGCGGAATTCAAAACGCGCTAAGAATCTATTCCCAGGCAAGTTCCTGGTTCCCGCTTCTCTATGCTGCAATCCTGTCGAGCGGAGTCGCCTTCACGCTGCAGATCATCGCCCAGAACAGGATAAGGCCCACCGTCGCTTCGCTTCTGATGAGCCTTGAATCCGTATTTGCCGTCCTCTCCGGCTGGGTCGTTCTCGGAGAGCGACTTTCTCCGAAAGAAGCCTTCGGCTGCATCCTGATCTTTTCAGCCGTCGTCTTCTCCCAGATTCGTTTCGGTCGAAAAGCCTAGGCCTTTTTCGCCGGACGATTCATCGCCTTCAAGACCAAAAGACCGAGAACGATCAGCGCTCCGCCGACAAGCAGGGAAACACCCGCGCTGCGCACGAATCCCGCGACAATATATGTCACGAAAGAAACTCCCGCGACAAAGAATACATAGGGGAACTGCGTGTTGACATGGTTCACGTGATTGCAACCCGCACCTGCACTCGCCATGATGGTCGTATCCGAAATCGGCGAACAGTGGTCTCCGCAAACCGCGCCGGCCATGCACGCGGAAATGGAAATGATCATCAGACTGTAATCGATTCCGCCAAAGGCGGCGACAACGATCGGAATCAGGATGCCGAACGTTCCCCAGGAAGTTCCCGTCGCAAACGCGAGAAGAGCGGCAATGACAAAAATGACAGCGGGCATCAGGTTCATCACGCCGGCAGCTCCCCCGCTCACGATGCCGGCAACAAACTCCTTCGCTCCGAGCGTATCCGTCACGCCTTTCAGCGTCCACGCCAGGCAGAGGATGAGAATCGCCGGGACCATCGCCTTGAATCCGTCGGGAACGCAGGCCATGCACTTGTTGAATCCGAGAACCCGACGGGACAGATAGAAGATAAGCGTCAAGATCCATGCGGCAAAAGATCCGAGGACAAGACCAATCGATGCATCGCTGCTCGCAAAGGCATCGACAAAGCCCTTGGCGTTTTCCCCGGAAGCAAAGAATCCTCCCGTATAGATCATGCCGATCGTGCAAAAGACAATCAGAAGTACAATGGGAACGACCAGATCGAGGATGTTTCCCTTGCCGTCCGGGACATTCATCTCGTCGAGCTTTTCATCCACCACTTCGCTTGCCGCCTCGTATTTTTTCATCGGACCAAAGTTCACCTTTCCTATTGCGATGACAAAGAGGGCAAGTATCGTGAAGAGCGCATAGAAATTAAACGGAATCGCCTTGATAAAAAGCCCCAGTCCGTCTTCGCCTTCGACGAATCCCGAAACGGCGGCAGCCCACGAACTGATCGGAGCGATGATGCAGACAGGAGCCGCGGTCGAATCGATCAGGTAGGCGAGCTTTTCGCGACTCACCTTGAACCTGTCCGTTACCGGGCGCATCACGCTTCCCACGGTCAGACAGTTGAAATAGTCGTCGATAAAGATCAAGATGCCTAGGCATATCGTCGCCACCTGGGCGCCGACTTTCGACTTGATGTGCCGCCGCGCCCAGTTTCCAAAGGCCGCCGAACCTCCCGCGCGATTCATCAGCGTCACCATCGTCCCCAGAATGACCAGGAAGAAAAGGATGCCGACATTCCACGGATCCGCCACCTTCGCGACAAGACCGTCCTTGAATGTCGCGTCCAGGAACACGGAAAAGCTTCCCTGGCTGATAAACAGCCCACCGATCAGGACACCGACAAAAAGCGACGAATAGACTTCTTTCGTAATCAAGGCGAGCGCAATCGCCACGACCGGAGGAACAAGCGACCAGAACGTCCCATGCTGGAAGACCCAGCCAGACGCATCGGCAAGGTTCGCCACCGAATCGGCGGCGACAGTCCCCACGGAAAGAGCTGCATTCGCAAGCGTATCCGCCGCATTCGGAACGACCTGGGACAAGGTATCCAACGTTTCCATGATTACTTTCCTTTAGGGGTTAAGGATTTCAGCGGTTCTTCCACGCCGGCTTCTTCCAGTTTTCCCAATACGGCAATCGCATAGTTCACCGCATCAAGCGAGCGGGAACTCGCATAGACTTTCAAATCGTTCAGCGCGCGAATCGCCCTCTGATTTGTCATCGGCTTTTCGGACATCGATTCCTCCTATGAAATCAGGCCTTCGCCCAATGTTAAAAAATTATTCTACAGCCGAAAGCCGCAAGATCCGCCTGGATGAAACTTTCCGAACCGACTTTCACCGATTCACGACAATTTTGCAAGAAGCGCTTTCGGTTCGCGAGTTTCTTTTAAAACAGAAAACAGCCCTTTCGTCACGCCGCCTCTCGAAAAGGACGACCAACGAAAGAGCTGCTTCGAGCAAGCAACGATTACTTGTTGAGCTTGTTCTGGATGTAGGAAAGGACGTCGGAAACCTTGATGAACTTTTCGGCATCTTCGTCGAGAATTTCGATGTCGAATTCGTCTTCGAGAGCCATCACCAGTTCCACGCGGTCGAGGGAATCGGCGCCGAGATCGTTCACGAAGGACGCGTCGCGGGTCACGTCTTCCGCCTTCACGCCGAGCTTTTCGACGACGACAGCCGTAATTTTCTTGAGAAGTTCTTCTTCAGTCATGTTTAACTCCGTTTGAGGTTTTGTGAAAAGTTAGAAACTTTTTGTAAAATATCAAGTCACGCCCCGAGACCGCCATCGACCCCGAGAACCTGTCCCGTGATGTAGGCAGCTTCGTCGGATACCAGGAAAGCGACCGCGTTCGCGACGTCCTTCGGTTGTCCGATTCGCTGGGAAGGAATGGAATTCTTGAATTTTTCGAGCGTTTCCGGGGAAAGCTTCGCCGTCATGTCCGTGCCGATAAAGCCCGGAGCGATCGCGTTCACGGTAATTCCGCGAGCAGCAAACTCCATCGCGTTCGTCTTGGTCAGACCGATGATGCCCGCCTTGGACGCCGCGTAGTTGGACTGCCCCGCCTGGGCGCGAATCCCGTTGATGCTCGCCATGTTCACGATCCGACCGGTCCTGCGTCCCATCATGTGACGCGCGACAGCCCGCGTACAGAGGAAAGCCGAGCGGAGATTCGTACGAATCACGTCGTCAAAGTCCGCATCCTTCATCCGCATCATCAGACCGTCCCGGGTAATTCCCGCGTTGTTCACCAGAATGTCTATCTGTCCAAAGGCTTCGAGAATCGCCTTGAACGTTCCCGCGACCTGTTCGGCATCCGAGACGTCGCAGGCATAGCTCTTGACTTCGGAACCGGTCTCGCCAGCCATTTGCGAAGCGAGCTCTTCGCGTTCCCGAGTCGAAATCAAGGCGACCCGCGCCCCCTGGAAAGCGAGCGTCCGGGCGATTTCCAGTCCGATGCCCCGAGAGGCACCCGTCACGACGGCGACTTTTCCTTTCAAGTCAATCATAGCGCTCCTTTCAAGGCCTGGACCGATTCGACGGATTCCACGGCGGAAAACTTCACCGAACGGTCGATCTTGCGCTGGAGTCCCGAAAGCACATGCCCAACGCCGACTTCCACGCCCGCGGTAACGCCGCATTCCCGAATCGCATACGCCATCGACTCGCTCCAGCGGACCGGACTGACCAGCTGGCGAACGAGCAGCTCGCGAATTTCCTTCGCATCCGTCACCGCAGACGCCGTGACGTTTGCGACGAGAGGCTTCTGCAGGTCATGGAACTCGGTCTTTTCGATCGCTTCGGCAAGCCCCGCCTGAGCGCTCTGCATCAGCGGGCTGTGGAACGCTCCCGAAACAGCGAGCGAAACGGCCTTGATGCCCTGCGCGGCGCAGTCTTCCACCAGCTTGGCGACCGCACCGACTTCGCCCGAAACGACAACCTGGCCGGGGCAGTTGAAATTTGCCGGGACGACGAGCCCCGCATCCTTGGCGGCATCGCAAAGTTCCTGGACCTTTTCGTCGTTCGCTCCGATCACCGCGGCCATCGAGCCCGGATGTTCCGAACCGGCTTTCGCCATCAGCGAACCGCGCAGACGTACAAGCTTCAGGCCGTCTTCGAAGGAAAAGCCGCCCGCCGCGCAAATCGCGGAATATTCGCCGAGGGAATGCCCGGCGACAACGTCAAAGCCGATTCCTTCGGACTTGAGGACTTCCAGGACCATCATCGAGGAAACGAACAGGGCGGGTTGCGTATTCGACGTCATCTTCAGGTCCGCTTCGGGACCTTCGAACATCACTTTCGAAAGAGAAAAGCCAAGCGTATCGTCCGCTTTTTCGAGCAGACGCTTCGCCGGGGCAAAGGATTCGGAAAGAGCCTTTCCCATGCCTACATATTGAGCGCCTTGACCGGGAAATACAAAAATGGTTTTAGACATCGTTTTCTCCAAAATAGATTATCGAGAGGAAATAGGAATAAAAAATGTCCGAAAACGCATCGCTTCGGACAAAATTTTAAACTCTTGTTCAATAAACTTCGCTGTCATTCCCTGGACTTTCCGGTCCAAACGACCCGAGAGCAGGGAATTCCAAGGCACCATCAGGCTTCGATACCCGCAAGCTTCTGTCCGATCTTTTCGGGAACCTTGTTGGCCGCAAAGGTATAGGCGACCTTCAAGGCCTGCTCGATCGCTTTCGCGTCGGAACGACCATGGGCGATGATGCCCGTTCCCTTGAGTCCGAGCAGGAGCGCTCCACCGGTATTGCGATAGTCCCAAGCTTCGTTGAACTTTCGACCGGCCGGCGTATCGATGACGCCAAAGGTCTTCGTGTGCAGTTCGTAGAAGCCTTCGTACATCTTCAGCAGGACATTGCCGACAAAGCCGGAGCAGACGATCACGTCCGCCTTGCCCAGGAGAACGTCGCGCCCTTCGATGTTGCCGATAAAGTTTACCGGAGCATTTTTCAGGAGCTGGTGCGCTTCCTGGACCGCGAGAGGTCCCTTCTTCTCTTCTTCGCCCATGTTCAGAAGGCCGACTTTCGGATTCTGGATGCCCAGATGACTTTCCGCGAAGACGGATCCCGCAAGGGCAAAGTCCTTGAGAACGACCGGTTTTTCATCGACGTTCGCGCCGGCATCGACCAGGACGCTATGTCCCGAAGCCGTCGGAATGATGCATCCGATAGGCGGACGGGCAAAGTTTTCGCTCGTGCGACCGAGAATCATCAGGCACGAAGCCATCATCGCGCCGGAATTTCCCGCGGAAACGCTCGCCTGGACCAGGCCCTTCTTTTGAAGAGCTACGCACATCACGAGACCGGAATGCTGCTTCTTGCGGAGAACTTCCGTCGGATGCTCGTCCATGGCGACCATTTCAGGAGCATCGACCACCTGGATCAGCTGACCTTCGTAACCGAACTGTTTCAGTTTCGCCTTGACCTCGGCCTCGGGACCGCACAGGACCACGCAAAACTTTCCTTCGGAACTGTTCACGGCATTGATCGCGCCCTGGACCACGACGTCCGGAGCGTTATCGCCACCAAAAGCATCAAGGGCAATGCCAATCATGGAGAGACTCCTTTATGGGGAATGGAAATTAATGGACTAGGCTTCCTGGATGTGGAGAACTTCCACACCGTTGTAATAACCGCAAACCGGGCACACGCGGTGCGGACGCTTTGCGGAACCGCAATGATCGCAGGTAGCGAGCGCTGGAGCTTCGAGCTTCCAGTGCGTACGGCGCTTGTCACGACGGGCAGTCGATGTTTTTCTCTTTGGTACGGCCATTTTGAACTCCTAATCGTTCGGCCCAAGTTCAGGATTCATCCGTTCGGACGCTTCATCCTGTCCTTGAGCGCTTTCAATTTTTCCCAACGAGGATCTCCGCCGGGAACTTCCGACCTTTCGCCGGCTTCCCAGACAAAGTCCTTGTCCGGATCGTCCTTAACCGGATGGAGGGGTTCCTGGAGAATCACCAGTTGCCGCACGCATTCGGTCACATCCACTTGGTCCTGGGCACTCGGAACGCGAAAGCCAAAAGTCTCGTCGTCCGTATCGTCCAGTTCCTCTTCCGCTAACCCCGGAACGAGTTCCACCCAAAAGCTGATCGGAGTCTCGAACGGACTGTCGAAAAGTTCCAGGGAGCGGGAGCATTCCAAAATCTGTACCCCGGAAAGAGTCCCCGCGAGGATCCACTTGCCAGAACCTTCGGAAACAACCGAGAGGTCCATGCAAAGCGGTTCCCTGACGCGAAGTTCATCAAAAACGGCTGCATCGGAAGGTTCCCTTGCAAAGCTCAGTCGCAAGGAACCGTCACAGGATGCGATTTTTGAAATCTCGATTCTCAAGGTAGCGCAAATATACTAGAAAAAAATCATTCGGTCAACACGCCCGGCAAAAACTTCTCCAAACGGGGAGCTTTTCCCCCTACAGGGAGCCGCTTGTCGCCATCGGAGGCGTGTAGGTGAAGCCCTGCCGCTTCAGCGTATCGCCCGGAGGAAGGTTCACGTGGACAACTTTCACGTAGTCTCCGGGACTGTACTTGCCGGTCTTGAGATTCTTCACCACCAGTTCGTCTCCCGAATAGAAGACGAAGTCCTGGGCGTCAGGCGGCACGTTCCGCATTTGGACCGCGTCGCAGGAATTCACCGTCTGGAAATTGCTCGTTCCCAGGAACCCCACGCGGATGCTGTAGGTCCAGCACAGCGTGTCCGACTTGGAGTTTTCGGAACCGTTCGCCACGAGGAACACCTGGCCCAGAAAGTTCGCCGAAGGTTCCAGCCGAACGGTATCGACAGGAATATCGCCTTCCGCGGACCTGAGAGTTTCCCGCGAGACATAGGCGGACGTTCCCGCGACCTGGCGGCCAAGAGAATCCACGCCGCGGAACTCCACGCGGAAGCTGTCCGCGACAAGGGCGAGCGACGGGGCGGAAACGCTCCAGAATCCCGTCGAATCGGAAATCGCCTGTGTAACGAATCCGTCCGCATCCGACGTTCCCAGTCCATAGAGATCCGTGACCACGTGGACGGCGACTCCCTTCAATGGCTTGCCGCCTTCGTTCGTCACGATTCCTTTCAGGCGTTTCGCCCGGGTCGGTTCGTCTTCCGAAAGTCCCCAGCGGAGATTTCCGATGTCGAGCGTGTCGCCGGGCGCAAGCGAAATCGAAAGCTTGCGGACGATGAGCGAATCCGCGTATCCGGCGTTTCTCAGCTTCGCGACGGCGCCCGAATCCGCCGGCGCAATCGACAGAAGGAACGAACCTTCCGGCGCGGAAATCGCGAACGAATCCGGAGCGAAGAGATCCGCAAGGAACGTCGTCGAATCCAGCGAAACGTAAAAGTGCGCACCCATCCAGAAGGCGGAGTCCTCGGCGGATTCCAGGCGACCGAAGAGGAACGCCGGCTTTTGCAGACGGACACCGAGCGATGCCGCAGACCGGACCTCCACGTTTCGAAGCAGCTGGACTTCCAGGAGAGACGCGCTTTCCTCGTAGCGGAACTCGACATTTACCGTATCCGCAAGAACGCTGTCGAACGCAAAGCTTCCCGACCCGTCGGTCAGGGTTTCGAGATACGCGCTGGCGATGCCGGAACGCGCAGCGACCTGCCGGACCCGCACACCGCTCGCGACGGAGCTGTCGGACAGAAGAACGGTCCCGGCAAGCGTGTTCTCCGTATCGGTCGCCGTTCCGGCGACCTTGGATTCCGAACAGGCCAAGAACAAGAAGCCAAGAAGAAGCAGAATCCAGCAGCCGTTAAACTTCATCGTTTTCTCCTTCCTTGACCGTACTCGCGCCGGCATACAGGTCATTCGAAGTCTTTTCAAGTTCCTTGGACAGCGGAAAGAACTGGATGTTCAATTCGCAAATCATCGTTTCACGTTCGTCCGAGCGGACGATATCGACAATTTCCTTTCGAAAGGTATCAATTTTATGGATGATGCGTTCAAGCCCCTGCGGCGAAACGCTCATCGTCGTGCACGAGACATTGCGACGCTCCGTGCTGAAGTAGTCGATGGATGCCTTGCCTAGGTCCATCATCTTCTTCTGGAAACCGTGGACGATGAACGGAGGAATCTCCCGACCGCTCGTGATCGTCTTGTTGACGGACCTCCAGTAGCCGTTTTCCTTTTCGATCAGCTTCAGATCGGAAAGCAGCCGGATAGCCTGCTTCGCCTGCGGGACGGAAATCCGCGGGTTGAGGAACAATGCGAGATCCTGGTAATTGTCGGAAACGTTCAGAACGGAAAGCGCTTCGCGGACCGCGACATAATACCATTCCCGGTAATACTCCACCTGCTGGCGGGAAAGAGCCTTTGTCGTCTTGGGGAGAAGCGCGGACATCTGCTCGAAGATCGTCTGCTTGGATTCCGGGGTTTCCGCATGGGTGAAGTCCACCATCAGGCTAAAATACCGGCCTTCCTTTTCGGAGAGCCCGAGAGCGTGGATAAACTTCGGGACCATCTGCGGAGTCAGGGACTTTCTGCCCTTTACCAGATCGAGATAGAGCCCACTCGACGTGTAGCCGGCACGCTTGGCAAACGCCCGGTAGGAAAAATAGCGCTGCACCGACTTGCGATACTCGTAATAATCCTGCAAGTACTTTCTGTAATTATAGTAGGCAAACACGTTCATAGCGCAATAAAAATACATTTTCCATTTTCCGTGGGAACACCTCGAAAGGAAAAGTTTTGGAAATATGCGGATTCCGGAGAAAAAGAACACTTTGAGAACGATTTTGTTTTCGAAAGCGTTCCGTTCCCCGAAATTTTTGTCTAGTTTTGGGGAACACCCAATCCCATCCTCGAATCCCGTTCTGCACAAAGGACGGGATTCTTTTTATCTTGTGGGCAATGGAAACCATCAAGAGATTCTTCTTCAAGACGCTTCGCCTGGCAGCCGTCTTCGCGCTAATCTATCTCTGCCTCCTGTTCTACATGGCGATATCGGAACGCCGGTACGCCTTTCCGCGCGCCCAAATCGACAAGGCCTCCGCGGAATCGCTCGAAAAGCACGCCGTTCTGTGCCGGACAGAAGACGACAAGAAGCTCCAGGGATGGATCCTCGGCGATTCCGCGCCGACGACCGTACTGTATTTTTCCGATGCCGGCGAAGACGCTTCGACGTTTCTCGCGAACGCCCGGAAACTTTCCGGAATCCGCCTGGTCGGATTCAATTACCGCGGTTCCGCCGGAAGCGAAGGGTCGCCGGGCGAAAAGTTCTACGAAAGCGACATCCGTTCCATGGCGCGATGCGCCGGTTCCTCGGACCCGATCCTTCTGGGGCACGGTACGGGAGCCATCGCTGCCTACAATTCTTTCGCAAGCGGTCTCGGGAAAAGCGCCATCCTGGTCGATCCTTCCGAAAGTTTCGGTGCGAGGCTCGCGGAGCGCTACCGCATCTTCTTTCCCGAGTTTTTAAGCCGGACAAGGACCCGAATGCGGTTCGATCTCGGAGAAAGGCGGGCAACGGTCGTCCTGGACAATCCCAGGCTGCGCGAACCCGTCCAAAGGCTTCTCGAGGCGCACCCCGAACGGTTCACGGTCGTCGAGCGGAACGGAAACTCCCTGCTAGAGACGTTGAAAGGTCTCTTTGCGGAATCGTGCACAAATTAACGGAGGCCGTCTTGTCCGCGACACGTTATTTTGTTAGATTTTCCATAGGAAATTTCAGCAAGTCGCGCTTTGGAATTTTGCAATGGACTTTATAGAGGATCTTTTGCTATGGAAACATACAAGGCAAGAATGGACATTCGCGGATTCATCCGGTTTACCAGGGAACTCGCCGAGAAGTTCAAACTGAAGAACACTCCGTATGCAGACGTTTTCATCGATCCGGTGGGCGGCCGTATCGCGATCGTCCCGACAGCCAAGCTCAAGACGACATCGTTCCGCCTTCTTCCCTCCAACGAAACGTATCTTCTCTATCTCCGCGGCGCGATGAAAGCCGTCGGGATTCCGGTTGTTTCCGGAGACGTCGTCATCGCGAAAGAAAGCGACAGGCTGGTTTTCCAGAAGAAGAATTCCAGAAAGACCGGCGAATGGGCGACATACGCCTGCCGCAATTCCGCAGGCCTTCCGATGATTTCCATCGACCCGCGCGGAACGATGATTCTCGACAAGCGCTGCATTACCGCGCTCGACACGGCGAAAAACAGCGCGACAACCCCGGAATACGACGCAAGAAGGAAGACGTTCCGCTTTACCTTCGGCAAGAAGGGGCTGCTCAACGTCCGGACAATCGACAGTCACGCGAGCCTTTCCATCATGGGAACGTTCCACGCCTTCGGCGTGAAGCTTCCCGACGTGCACACGCGGCTGAGCGTCAAGATTTCCGAAAACGTCATGACTTTCAAGATGAGGTAAAACATGATCGAGATTTTCAAGGCTTTCTACACGGTCCACTATAACTTCGCGGCGCTCTCGCTGCTCCTCCTGTTGCTTGTCATCTTTCTCCTGACCAAGAAGAATTTCAAGTGGAGCCTCATCTTTCTCGCGGTGATCGTGGCCATCAACGTATTCATCTGGAAACGGACGAGCGGAAAGGTCTGGAGCGTCACGGAAACCCCGGAACAGACCGACGCATGGGTGACGCCGAACCCGGTCACGTACAAGTTCTACGCGCCGGACCAGTGGATAGTCAAGACGGAAAACGGCGAAGAGAAGCATTGGTGCTGGGTCGAGACATACAAGGAAAAGTTCCTGTCGTTCGACTTTGTCGATAGGCTCTGGGGCACCAAGGAAGCCAAGAAGCTCCGCGAAGCCTCCGAAGAACGCCTCGACCAGTAAATTTCACCCCGAATTTTCCGGGAAGCGGAAAACGGAAATCTCTCCGTTTTCCATTTTTGCATAGCTCGTTTCGAAAAGCCATTGCCCGGGAGAGACGACCTTTCCTTCGGGAACCTCCCACACGCCAGGAATGTGATGGTGGCCATGCACGCATATGTCGCAACGATTCTCGCGCATTTTCCGGCTCGAAGCGTCCAGGTATTCCGGAATCTGGATGATCCGGCTTTGCCCCGCCTTGCGACTTCCGCTCCCGACAAGACGCGCGATGTCCATTCCCAGGTCGGGATGGATTTTTCGAAAGAGAAATCTCGCCACGCGCGCGTCGAGAACCTTTCTCGCCAGGCGGTAGCCCCGGTCGCTCCTGGGAATGCCGTCGCCGTGCATCAGATAGACCCGATGTCCCTGCAGGTCGCACGCCAGCGAACGGTGGACGGACACGCCCAATTCCCGCGGAAAGAAATCTTCCAGCGCAAAGTCGTGATTTCCCATCAGGTAATGGACTTCCGTTCCCGAATCCGCCAGATCGCCCAAGACCCGATAGAGCGGAAAATGCCCGCGGGAAACGTAATGGCGATACTCGTACCAGAATTCGAACAGGTCGCCGACCAGAAAGACGTGCGAGGATTTTCCCACAAGGCCTTTCAGGAATCCGACAAGACGCTCTTCGCGATCCGGAATCGCGCCCGGAGGATTTACGCCAAGATGCGCATCGGAAAAGAAGTAAGCCGGCAGTGACTGCATGGGCAAAAATGTAATAATCTATCTTTTGCCCGTGAAGCTCTTTCTCGGCATTCTCGCTGCGCTTTTCCTTTCCGCCTGTGCGCCGTCCCTATACCATGCGGACTTTTCCGGTGACGCTCCCGCCAAGGATGTCGAGATTCTCTTTTCGGCAAGGGAAGAAGGCCAACCGGTCGAGATTTCCGACAGGCTAAGGGACTTCTACAGACGCGCGCTCGAAGAAACGGTTCCGGAGGGATGCCGGCTGCGCCTTTCGTTCGACGGCAAGGTCGAGGAACGCTACGCGAGCCTCTGGTATCTGGGGATTTTCGTTCTTGCGCCTCTCTGGCCCGCAATGCCCCGCAATGACGATATTTCCATGACGCTCGTCTCGGAACTTTCCTGTGACGGGGTCACCGTCGAACGGGCGAAATTTCTCGAAGAGGAAAAGCTTCGCCTTTTCTGGTACGGTCCTTACCGCAACGGATATGTCCAGGAACGGGCAGACATGATTCACGCCAAGCTCTCCGCCCGGATCAGACAGTCCCTGGAACAAAACGTTCCCACGGACGACACGATTCGATCGGACTTTTACTAACTTCACGCTATGCACACACTCTACATTGTCGCTACGCCCATCGGAAATCTCGAAGACATGACCTACCGCGCCGTGCGCATCTTGAAAGAGGTCCCTCTCGTTCTTGCCGAAGACACGCGCCATTCGAGACTTCTTCTCGACCACTACGACATCCATACGAAAACGGAAAGCTACCACGACTTCAACAAGGAAGAAGTGACTCCCAGATATGTGGAGTATCTTAAAAACGAAGGCGACATCGCGATCGTCAGCGACGCGGGAACCCCAGGCATCGCCGACCCGGCGTTCAACCTCGTCCGCGAATGCGTCCGCGAAGGGATCGACGTGCGAAGCGTTCCGGGAGCCTGCGCCATGATCAACGCCCTGGTTTCGAGCGGGCTTCCGACCGACCGTTTCCGCTTCGAGAACTTTTCGCCCAAGAAAAGCGCGCAACGCCTGCACCTGCTCGAAAAGCTGAAAGCCTCGGCGGATTCGACGCTCGTCTTCTACGCGAGCCCGCACAACCTCGTCAAGTTCATCGATGAAATTCGCCAGGTCTTTGGCGAAATCCCCGTTGCGCTGATGCGCGAACTGACCAAGAAGTTCGAAGAGCATCTCGTGGGGACTCCTACGGAACTGCTTGTGCACTACAAGTCCCGCGAACCGAAAGGCGAATATGTCCTGCTCTTCCATCCGCAGGGAAAAGGCGGGCTATGATCTTTGCGCTTTTCCTCGTCCAGGCGGTTCTGGACATTGCGCTCGTACGGGCTAGTCCCGATGCCGAGGGAATCTATTTCTTTGCGCCGCAGATCGTTCCCCTGCTCTGCGCGCTGCCGTTTCTTCTTTCGAGGAAGGTCCGTGCGGACTTTTCCAAGGCGCTCGGCGCGTTTTGCGGAACGGGCTTTCTTTCTCTCGCCGCAGACTATCTGCTGCAAGCGCATGTCGGGATTCTCCAGCTCTGCACCGTTTTCGTTCCGCTTTTTCTCCTTGGACTTTTTCGGTTTGCCGTCTGGAACTTTCGCCGCATCAAGGAACGCGAATCGCGTCTCGCCCTCCTGGCCTGCAGCATCGGCTGGGGATTTTACGCGCTCGCCTTTCCACCGCTACCGCTCGGCCCGGGAGCCCTGGTGTTTCTCGTCCCGTGGTTTCTTGTCCTCTTGCGCTCCGGAATGCAGACCGCCCTGTTCGCCTCGTTCTGGTCGGGATTCCTATACAACGTCGTCAACTACTACTGGATTTACAACGTGATGAATGTCGGACCGGCCATCCTGATTTTCATCGGGCTGATCCTGCTCATCTCCTACTTCAGCGTTTACAATACGATTGCCGCCGCGGTGTTCGTCAAGGCCCGCGAAGCGCGAATCAAGGGCTTTCCCGTTCTGCTCGTTCTTTTTCCGCTGTTCTACGCGGGACTGGAAATGACGCGGAGCATCGGGGATTTCAGCTTTCCGTGGAGCCATCTCGGATACGCTTTCGGCAAGCAGATCGAACTTCTCCAGGCCCTGTCGCTCATCGGCGTATTCGGCTACACGGCACTGATCGTACTGAGCAACCTGTCCGTCGCCATCGCCTTTGCCCAAAGGAAAAAAGTTCTCTTCGCGGTGCCAATCTTTCTTTTCGCCGTTCTCTGGGCCTATGGTTCCGCGCGGCTTTCCAAGGAAGAAGCGTCGCCATTTTACGCAAACGATCCCGCCGACTCTCCCCGGGTCGCCATCGTCCAGCCGAATATCGGGCAAACAAGCAAGTGGAGCAAGGCCTACTACGATTCCGTCGTGCAAAAGACCTGGAAACTCGCAAGCGACAGCATCGACTGGGAAAAAGACGCCCCGGACCTCGTCGTCTTTCCGGAGACCGCCATTCCGGACTTCTTGCGCAAGCGATCCCGCGAAAAGGAATGGATCTACGATCGAATCAAGGACACGCGGACAAGCCTTTTCATCGGAACGCTCGACTACGACAGAAACGGCAAGCCTCCGCGACCGGTGAACCTCTACAACAGCGGGTTCCTCTTTAGGCCCGGCGAAACCGGATACACGCGCTACATCAAGACGCACCTCGTTCCTTTCAGCGAAAGGATTCCCTTTGACGATGTCTTTTCCATCTTGAACTATGTCGATGTCGGACAGGGGAACTTCGTTCCGGGAAAGGAACGGCCCGTTTTCGAGCCGTTTTCCTGGAGCCCTTTCATCTGCTACGAGACGATTTACGGAATGGAAATCCGCAGCGCGATCCGCGACGGCTCCCGGCTCATGGTCGATATCACCAACGACGGCTGGTTCGGAAGGAGCACCGCCGCGGCACAGCACCTGAACCAGATCCGCTACCGCGTCATCGAAAGCGGCTACCCGGCAGTCCGCTGCACCAACACGGGAATTTCCGCGTTCATCGACCAGTTCGGCCACGAGGACATGAAGACGGAGCTCTACACGGAACGCGTCATTTCGCGAAGGATTCCCCTCCGCACCCAGGATACGCTCTACTTCCACATCGGGGACGCGGTCGAATACGGGCTGCTCGGATTCTTCTTCGCCTATCTGGTCGCGCTCTGGGCGCTTTCCCGCAAGCGGTCCTCCCGCTAGCCCAGAATATACCCGACCGTTTTTTCAAGATCCGAGGTCTGGCGATTGCGAACCTTTTCGTAGCGGTCACGCGCCCGTTCCACGTAAAGGCTCCTGACATCGTCATCGAGCAACTGGATCATCCGGTTTCGGATTTCGCTTTCGGAATATGGATCGAAATACAGCGCCGCGTCTCCGCAGACTTCGGGAATCGACGTCGTGCCGCTCGCCGCCACCGGAACGCCATAGCGCATCGACTGCATCGGCGGATAGCCAAAGCCCTCGTTGAGCGACGGAAAGATGAACGCATGCGCGTCTTGGTGCAACCGTTCGAGCTGTTCCGCTTCCACGTAATCCAGAAAGACGAACCGCTCCGGATGGCGGACATTCTTTCGATAGACTTTCGGGTTCGGTACGCCCGTCACGACAGCCTTGAAATCCGAATCGTCTTTCAGGAACGTCTCGACAAGTCCGTCAAAAGCCTTCACCGCCAAAAGGTTGTTCTTTTCCCAGCGCGCTCCGCTCGTCAGGAGAAAGTACCTTTTCGAAAGGACTCCCGCCGGAAGCGTTCCCGCGGGCTCGACTTCCCTCATCGGGCTGTAAAAGACCGGAATATCCGCGTGCGAAAGTTCCGGGAAAAAATTCCGGATCGAAGCGCGGCTGTGCTCGCTCACCGTCATCGCGAAAGCGTTTCCGCTTGCAATCCGATGCGCGAGCCGTTCGTACTTCGGCTTGTAAAAACGCTTCTTCCAAATCTCGCGATAGCGGACAAGCGCCTCCGCCTTTTGCGCAAGCGTCCGCGCAAACTCGATTCCGAGCGCGCTGTATTTCATTTCGAGGGCGCGCACGCCGTGCCACGTAAAGACGAAACGAGGAACCGAAACGTCCCACTTTTTTTCTAGCGAATAGAGCGGCGTATAGAACGTGTCGATTTCATTTTCATCAATGATCCGCTGCGGGGATTTTTCGCCGATGTCAAGCAGAGGAACGCCGAACTTTTTGCAGAGTTCAACGATTTTCGGATCCAAGAATTTTTTTGCGTCAAAAGCCGCGCAGAGCCGAACTTCCGACGGAACCGATTCCGCACTTTCGAACAGCTTGTGGAGCAGCGCAAGGAACACGACTTCGCCATACGAACCGCCGCCATGAAACTTCGCATTGTGAATCGGCTGCACCGCGACCAGGTTGTAGAGCAGGTTCATCGGATTTTCCCCAGCCATTCCAGCGGACGCGTCAAGAACGGAAGCTTTCGGTAGAGAAAGGCGAGCGTTCGCGCGAAGGCGTAGGAGCGCACGACATCCGCGCCGAAAGTTCCCAGCTTCTTCGTCTGGAGCAAGAAGGCGTCTTTCGCGTTCCGAATGACGGAATCGTAATATTCGTCGATATGGACGCTCCTGTCGGACTCGACGGTTACCGTCATCTTCTTCAAATCCGTGTAAAAGCGCTTTCGCAAGATCTTCGGCAAGAACACGTCCATGCCGTCCGAGACCCTGCAGCCGCACGTGTCAATGATCCGAGAACCGAAGAAATGGAGAATTTTCGCGTTCGGCAAGAACCGCTTGCCGTAAGCGAGCTGGCAATTCCATTCGCCGGGCATTTTCCGGATTTTATAGCCGAACGAAAAATCCGCCTCGGCAAGAGCCGCCATGTCGTAGGGATAGTTCTTCGAAACCGAATACTCCCAGAGCTCGTGCCACTTTTTGAAAAACGCCCGGACATCCGGCGTGTCGCTCGCATACATCACGCCCCCGTTAAAAAGCTCGTCGTTCAGTATCGGGGAAAATCCGAGCATCTTCGCCGCGTTCAAGACTTTCTTCCGGTTGATCGCCTTGTGCAAGTTGGTGTGGAAATCGAGCACCGCATAGATTCCGCCGCGCCATTCCTCCGGGATTTCCAGGCTTCCCACGACCGCGATGTCCGAATCCATATACAGAAAGTCTCCATCGATCTCGTTCCGCATCACCGTCTTCAGGTAGCGCGAACGCTGCATCGGCGAAAGCTTTTCGTCGAGCGAAAGCACCTTCAGCTCATCGACGGCCTCCTTCAGCACGGCGCGCCTTCCCGAAAGCGTTTCCGCGGTCCTGTCGTCCGTGAGCAGCGTGACAAAGGCATTCGGATTGTGATCCCTGAGCGAAGCGATCGCCACGAGAGTCTGCTCGCAGAAGAAATCCTTCGGGGAACTGGTCAAGACAAAGAGGTATTTGGTCATGGGTGTTAAAATAGAAAACGGAGAACATCGAATTTCTTGTCGTTATCGCTTTTTGGACAAGCCCTGCCACCAAAAGGTTCCGGCAATTCCCAAAAGGAGAGCGGCATACAGAACTCCCTTCGAAAAAAGCGAAGGGGAATAGAATCGATTTTCAACCAGGTAGATTGCGGCAAAAAGCACCATCCAGATTCCCTGAACG
Organism: Senegalimassilia sp.; assembly: GCA_963652365.1. Classification (GTDB taxonomy): domain Bacteria; phylum Fibrobacterota; class Fibrobacteria; order Fibrobacterales; family Fibrobacteraceae; genus Hallerella. The sequence continues at coordinate 27,686 of CAVJTH010000010.1, read as the reverse complement.
ATCAGACGTCCTTGGTATGGCCAATACCCCATCCGGCGCAGATACAGGTTCATCCAGACGCACTGTAAAACCTGGTAAGACATCGAGGACAAGGCGGCTCCGGCAATGCCCAGCGACGGAATCAGCAAGGCGTTCATCAAAACCGCGAAAATCAGGGATACAACGTTCATGCCGAGCATGAATCTGCTTTTTCCGAGCCCGTTGATAACCGCACCGGAAAGTCCCCAAAATCCATTGAGCAAATTTCCAATCATCAGAATGCCGAGGACCGCGACGGGATTTTCCTTCGTGATAAAGGATTTTCCGGCAATCATCATCGTCTGTTCCGGAAAAAGAACGATAAAGAAACCGATTGCCAACTGGATAAGCGTCACCATGGAAACGCAATAGGAATAGACGGGCTTCAAATCCGTATCGAGACGATTTTTCGACATGCCCGCCACCACGGGCTGCAAGATCGGATTGTAACTTTGACGGACCGTCTTGAGCCCATTCGAAATCGTGACCATCACCGCATAGATTCCCGCAGCTTCCGGCCCGACAATCACCAGGACCATCCACAAATCGACACGAAGCAGAAAAGCGGAAACGACTTCCGAAAAACCGATCGGGAGCGAAAAATTCAACAGCTCGCGAGGAATTTTTTTCTTGACCGTCCAGCAAATTTCGGGAAACTGCCGACGGATCAGGACAACATACAGAATAACGCCTAGCACATTGGAAACAAACAAACCCACAGGCAATGCGAGCTTTTCGGCAAAATCTCCAAAATACAGTCCCAGGGCAATCAGCGGCGCAAACGTCGTAACGGCAAAATCATTGATAAAAATCTTGTATTGTGGATGACGGTTTCCTTCGGACGCCCCGGCAAAAAGCAACAACACCGTATAAGGCGTCACCGAGAGCATATAAAGGGATATTTCCAGCGAAGACAGCATGGAAAGCCCCGAAAAAAAGCGCTGCAAGTCAAAGAATGATCCAAGCCAAAATACGAAGGAAATCAAGAGGGCAAGGACAACGACAATCTTCAAGGATTCGACAATTCCCTCGTGAGACGGACGACCGCATATCAAGTTTTGCGGCAAGTAGCGATGCATTCCCTTGTCGAACCCCAAAACCGCTACGCGGCTAAGCGTAAAGACCAGCAGTTGCGTCGAAACATAGACCCCGAAGATTTCCTTGCCAAAGACTCGAGCGACAACGATGGTCAAGATCGGGGCAATCACCTTTAACGCGGTTCCACCAAAAGTAAACAAGGTGCTCCGCATCAAAAAACGCTGGTCGGTCTGGATGGAATTCATGTCGGAATCGAATTTCGCATAAAATAACGAAGCCAATGGTTGACTTCATATTGTTCCACGATTTCGGCATCAACATCCTGATAGGGAATCCGCATAAATTCTTCCAGTCCTTCTAGCTTAGAATCGCGGATAATATAGATATTCGAAGGGCGGTAAAAATCCATTTTTTCAATTTCGGAACAATTCGTAATCAATTTTTTCTTCAGGAAAAGCGCATCGAATGCGCGCAAGGAAAGTCCACTTTGTCCCGGAGAAAGGATATCGACAATACATTTTGCTTCCGCAGATTTATGGACATTCTCCATATTGGAAATGTAGTCCTCCTTTTTCTCGACAAAGATGAAATGCGTACGAAATCCCTTTGTTTCAAGCGTACATTTCAAAGCTTCAATCATTTTCCTTCTTTTTTTGGGATATCCGAGGAAGTAAAAATCATAAAGAACCGGACATTTCCCACAAATGATTTTTCGATTGACGTTCCTCACCCGAAGCAGCTTGTAGAGAAAAGCGTCGTTCGGATCAAACGTATAAAATTTAAAACTTCTATGCATCAGATCCCGAATGGATTTCTTGATGTAGCTTTTGTCCGAACTCCAGCGTGACAAGGGATTCCATAAAAAGACATCCTTCCGCGAGGTGCGGAACAGCCTGTCCATCACGCGATATTCCTTAAATTCGCAACAATCCCAAAAAAGAATTTTTCCATTGACCGCTTCGGAAAGAGACTTTCGCGTATTCCTTGTATATCGGAACAGATGTGCCCACCAAAACATGTGCAGAAAGAGAAATATCCCATATAGAGCATAAGAAAAACGATTCCGTCTCAATTCCAAGGGAATCGCTTTTACGTTTTCGAGAGCAATTCCATCGATGACAAACTTCGCCGCCGAAAACTTCGGCTGGTAGATAACGAACAGATTTTCCATACCGCATACCCTTTTGTAAGGATTAAAAAAAAACAAAGCAGGCATAGAATATACTTTTTACGAATAAATTCGTCAACAATTCACAACATTCGATTTCTATTTTTCTTCAAATTAAGGAATTTTCCTCGCAAGAAGAACAACGGAAATCTAGCATTCGGATCCAATTCCTTTGGAGCTCCATAAAAGCCGTTTTTCGCCGAATAGGCTATCCGCAAAACGACGTCATCAATTTTTTCGGCACGCTTGATTTTTCTAAAGAACTCGGAATCCATCAGCGGATGCGGTTCTTTCTTTCCTGCCATGCCCGAACCGAAAAAGTGAATGATTTTCGCCTTGCAAAGCAGCGGGTAAATCGTCTTTACCCGATACAGGTGATTGTACGCCTCCCGGACCTGGCAATTCCATTCCCCAGGAAGTTCCCGAATCGGAAAATTCAGCAAATGATTGCTCTCGTTGAGCGAAAACTGGTCGGTATAGATGGAATGTTCGGCACAAAAAAGGTAAAGCTCATGCCATTTGTTGAAAAAATTCCTCGCAATGGCGCTGTCCTTGGCAAAAATGACACCTCCATTAAAATACAGATCCTTGAGCGACATGGAAAAATCCAAAGCCGAGAGACTTCTCCGGAAACGCTTGTTTCGCATCCGATACCGGTCTCCTTCTCGCGCGTGCAAATCGACAACGGCAGCGACATCTCCCGCATCGGAAGGAATTTCCAGGGAATCTACGACCACCGTATCACCGTCCAAATACAGAAAATTCCCATCTATGTGGTTACGCATATTCGTCTTCAGCAATCGGGAGCGCATCAAGGGGGAAACTTTTTCCGGAAAGGAAATTACTTTATATTCATTCGCCATTTTTTTTAGTTCAGAACGAAACCCGACAAGATTCGCATCTGTCACATCATCGACAAGCAACGAAATAAACGCCTGGGGATTATAATGCCGAAGCGTCATCGCGGACAGAAGCGTCTGCTCGTAATAAATGTCCTCGTTTCCGCTGACCAGTACATAGAGAAATTTTGTCATCGTTCCATTCTTCCGAAAGTGATAGAAATCTTCGCAAAATATACAAACAAAACAAGTCGCCACGAGATTGACCAGTCGCTATCCGGAAAGCACGCAGTCCCGTTTTTTTCGCAACACTTTCCATAAAAAAAAAGCCCGCGTTTCCGAGAGCTTTTATCGAATAGCATGTAAGGGACTCGAACCCTTGTTACCGGCGTGAGAGGCCAGCGTCCTGGACCGCTAGACGAACATGCCAAAGACAGGGCAATTATAGCAAAATTCTGCGCATCTGTAAAGCATAAAAATTCTCGCCAGAACATTCATGCAAAAAAGGCCCGCAACGCGTGCGAGCCTTTCTGCAAAATCGAGATGCGAACTACGCCTTCGATTCTTCCGCGGATTCCTCTTCGAGCGGAATCTTCTTGATGGCATTGCGCCGACCGTAGCGAACCTTCGACGGTTCGAATTCGGCGGCGGCAGGAGCTTCTTCCACGACGGGAGTCGGAGCCGGAGCGGCGGGAACAGGGGCTTCCGGGAGTGTCGCCTGGACGCGCGGAGGCAGCGGACGGCGACCTTCGGTACGCGGAGCTTCGGAAGCGGGAGCGGATGCCTGCGGAGCCTGCGCGGCGGGCGCCTGGGCAGCAGGCGCAGCCGGAGCGGTTTCGACGGGAGCGGAAGCTTCCGCGGCAAAGTCGCGACGGCGTTCGTTCCGACCGTTGCGGCGTTCGTTCCGACCGTTGCGGTCACGGTTGAAGCCGCGATCCTGGCGACCGGCACCAGCGGTATTGCCACGTTCGCGACGTTCGTTTCCGCGGCCACCTTCATGACGATCGTTGCGATTGGCCATGTCCTGGGCGTTTACCGGGTGACGGTTCGGCTTCAGGTTGGTGTCCGAAACGCGCTTGACGATCGGCGTGTGGAGCATCGTGATGAGCTTATTCACCTTGGACAAGACGACAATGCCAAGAACAACCGCGACAGCGGCAAGTACGAGAGTAATGTATTCCATTTAAGATACCTCAATCAAAGGGTGACACGAAAGCCGGCTGGAAGGACCGTTCTCGAGGAAGTCGCGAAACGGGAGGCTATTTCCTAACGCTCAAAGAAAGAGCTCGACAGCCTATGAAAGAGCCCGGAAACGGGCAAGATCGCCAACTGGCGAAAAAAAGAGCGACTTCGAAGCCTAATTTAGCTAAAACTCGCCCGATGCGAACCATTCAGTCCGATTTTGTCATCCTTTTCGGCACTTTCCTCGCGCAAGGCAAAAAATGTGCACTACCCATATTGACAATTAAACAGATGTGCACTATATTTAAAGAAAAACGAGGTGCCCATGGATACATCGAAAAAACCGCTCACCGACCGGCAGAAAGAAGTTTACGACTACATCCGCTCCTGCACGGAAAGGGAAAAGATGCCGCCGACCGTCCGCGAAATCGGCGACAGGTTCCACATTTCCTCTACGAACGGAGTCCGCTCCATCCTGGCTGCACTGATCAAGAAAGGCTATATCCGCCGCGCCCCGCGCCTGAGCCGCGGCATCGAGGTTCTCGACGAACGAGCCAAGCGCATTTCGGGATCGCCACACACCGAAAACTCCGTCGAGGTTCCCATCATCGGACGGGTTGCCGCCGGAACGCCGATCCTCGCCGTCCAGAACATCGAGGGAACCGTCACCGTTGACAGGGACTTTCTCGCGAGCCAGCCGAACGTCTTCGCGCTCCACGTCAAGGGCGATTCCATGATCAACGCGGGGATCTTCGACGGCGACCTGGTCTTCGCCCGCTCCCAGACCGTCGCCGAACGCGGCGAAATCATCATCGCGCAGGTCGATGACGAAGCGACCGTCAAGTACTACCAGCCCGAACCGGATCACATCGAGCTCCGACCGGCCAATCCGAAATACCAACCGATTATCGTCAATCCCGACAGGAAGTTTTCCATCGCCGGGCGCGTCATCGGCGTTCTCCGCAAGATCAACTAGATCCAACAGAAAAGGCCCAAACCTTGGGTCCGGGCTTTTTCAAGATTTCTTTCCAGATGGATTCAAGTCGCCAACCAGGTAAAGAGTAAAAAAAACTTTTTACGCAATTCGCGTTCATTCATTAACAGAAACAGTTTTGCTCATAGTCAAATCATTTCTTTTTTTATGGGAAAGAAATCTTCCTTTTTAGCGCAAGGCTCTAGCCGATGTCCGTATCGTCATCGAGGTCCAGGTCCTTGTCGGCCTCCTCGATTTCCTGCTGGGACGGCGCTTCGCCAAAGTCGTCGTCACGCGCCTCGTCCAGGGAATCCGCTCCGAGAAGCTTCGCCTGGTAATTCAGGTGACGCGCTTCCTTGGAAAGCCCGAGCCCGAGAATTTCGGCGCACTCTTCGCAGTAGCCCAGATCCTTATCGACGCGGAACTCGGGAGAAACAAGATTTCGACAGCACTTGGTGCACAGCTGGCTCGAACATTCCTTCGTAAAGCGCAAGTTTTCTTCCTGCAGCTCCTGGACGACTCGCGCGTAGAGTTCTTCGGGAGTCTCCTCGGCGAGAGAGGCGCGATGCCGCATGCTCGCGGTCGGTTTTTCTTCCACATCCGAAACCTTTTTCTTTGACGAACGGTCTTCCTGCTCGTCGTCATTGGAAAAGAATGCGGTCTTGGCCAGCTTGCCGCCACTTCTCAGAAGGACGGACGTCTCGGTGGAGTTTTCCTCCCTGGACTTGTTCACCTTCTTCGAAGCGTCCGGTTCCGTTGGTGATTTTTTTACGGGCTCGGGCGCAGACGCCGGTTTTCCATTGCCCTTCGGCTTTTGAGGAGCCACAACCGGCTTCGAAGGCGTCTTGGCAGTCGTTTCCTTTTTCGGAGCCTTGGTCGGCTTCTTGCCCGCGACATTTTTCGCCGGCGCAACGTTCCTTGCGACCCGAGCCTTCGGTGCGGGAGCCTTGGCGACAGGCTTTTTCGCGCTCGCTTTTTTCGCAGGAGCCGCTTTCTTTGCCGACTTGGCCTTCTCTGCAGTCTTCTTCTTTGCCGGAGCCTTTTTCGGGGCTTCCTTCCGGACAGACTGGACAGCTTTTTTCGCGGTAGCCGGCTTCGGCTTCGCCACCGCTTTCTTGGCAGGGGCGGGCTTCGCGGCCGAAGTTTTCTTCTTCGGCGCGGCACTCTTCGCTACCGTCGCCTTTTTCGCCGGGCTAGCCTTCTTGACGCTGGACTTTTTTTCGGAAACCGTTTTTTTCGCAGTCGATTGTTTTTTTGAGCTCATACCAATAAAATATAACAAACTATATTTGGGGCAATGGCCAATACAGAAGACAATATCCGCAATTTTTCGATTATCGCCCACATTGACCACGGCAAATCGACGCTCGCCGACCGCCTGATCGAACTGACGAAGACCGTCGCCGAAAAGGACATGACAAACCAGCTTCTCGACGACATGGATCTCGAACGGGAGCGCGGCATCACCATCAAGGCACACGCCATCCGGCTATGCTACGAACGGGCGGACGGGCAATACATCTTGAACATGATCGACACGCCGGGGCATGTCGATTTCACCTACGAAGTCAGCCGCTCGCTCGCCGCCTGCGAAGGCGCGATTCTCGTCGTCGATGCGACCCAGGGGATCCAGGCCCAGACGCTTTCGAACCTCTATCTCGCCATCGAGAACGACCTGACCATCGTCCCCGTCCTGAACAAGGTCGATCTGCCAAGCGCCAATCCGGACCACGTCGCGGAACTCGTCGGCGACCTCCTGGGATACGACCCGCAAAGGATCCCGCGCATTTCCGCAAAGACCGGTCTGAACGTCGCCGAGATTCTCGACCGCATCGTCGATGAAATTCCCGCGCCAAAGGGCGACCGCAACGGAAAGCTCAAGGCGCTCATCTTCGACTCGATGTACGATTCCTACCGCGGAGTCATCAACGACATCCGCATTTTCGAGGGAACGCTCCGCCCGGGCATGGAAATCCAGCTGATGGCGACCGGAGCCGTCTATACGGTCACGGAAGTGGGAACGTTCTCCATGAAGCGCAATCCACGCAAGGAACTCTCCGTCGGCATGGTCGGATATGTCCTCGCGAACGTCAAGACCATCAGCGACGTAAAGATCGGCGACACGATTACCGACGCCGAAGACCCGGCAACGGACCCGCTCCCCGGCTACAAGGAAATCCAGCCGATGATCTACTCGGGCATCTACCCGATCGATCCGGAAGACTACAAGAATCTGCGCGAAGCGCTCGAAAAGCTCAAGCTGAACGATTCGGCGCTCCAGTGGGAACCGGAGACATCCGATGCGCTAGGCTTTGGATTCCGGACGGGATTTCTCGGGCTTCTGCACATGGAAATCGTGCAAGAACGCCTCGACCGCGAATTCGGGGTGAACATCATCACGACCGTTCCGAACGTGGAATATCACGTCTATCTGACCGGCGGCGAAATGGTGAAGGTATCGAGCCCGTCCAAGCTGCCGGACGCCTCCCGCTACGAACGCATCGAAGAGCCTTACGTCAAGGCGCAGATCTTCACGCCCAAGGATTTTGTCGGCGGACTGATGAAGCTCTGCGAAGAAAAGCGCGGCGAATTCGAGAACATGGAATACATCGACGAGACGAAGGTCATCCTCAAGTACAATCTTCCCCTCGCCGAAATCATGTTTGACTTCTACGACAGGCTGAAATCCATCAGCCGAGGTTACGGCGGACTGGACTACGCGACAGCGGGCTACCGCCCGAACAACCTGGTCAAGCTCGACATTCTCCTGAACGGCGAACCGGTCGATGCATTCTCCGTCATCATCCACCGGGAAAAGTCCGCCCAATACGCGAACGCCATCTGCGTGCGCCTCAAGGACCTGATTCCGCGGCAGCAATTCGACGTTGCCATCCAAGGCGCCATCGGCGGAAAGATCATCAGCCGCAGTACGGTCAAGGCGGTCCGGAAAGACGTTCTCGCCAAGTGCTACGGCGGCGACATCACCCGCAAGCGCAAGCTGCTCGAAAAGCAGAAAGAGGGAAAGAAGCGCATGAAGAGCATCGGGACCGTCGAAGTTCCGCAAAAGGCGTTTCTCGCCGTCCTGTCCCTTTCCGACGCGGGAAAGCCTTCCGACGGCAAGGACTAGCGGTGTCCCTGCGCGCGCGCAACCGGAAACTTCTCCGGGCAAGTTCCCGGGAATGGAATGCCGTTCTGGGAATTCTTCTCGTCGGCATTTTCCTGTCGAGCCTGCTCATACGCTTCTATGCGCTGGAACCGGTGCGCGTTGTCGAAAATTCCCTGGAGCCTCGGATCTCCGCAGGAAAGATCGTCTGGCTCTGCAAGATTTCCCTGTGTACAGACAAGCTGACTCGCGGAGACATCGTTCTTGCAAGCTTTCCCGGCAACGGTCCCGCACTGCGCGCGGTATTCGGGCTTCCGGGAGATTCGGTAACGGTCTTTCCCGACGGAAAGATCCAGACCGAGGATGCCGAATATTTTTGGGAAGACGAATCGGAAATCATCGCTCCGCGCGACTTTTACGTTCCCCGAAAGGACGATTCCGTTTTCCTTTCCGGCCTGAACGATATTTCGTTTGACTACGCTTCCAACTTTCTGCGCAAGGAATTCGGATTCAACCGTTATTATGTACAGGCGAAACTTTTCCGCGGACAGGACACACTCCCGATTTCCCGCGTCGGCAGCGCGCATCTCTTTGGACGTCCCATCAGCATCCGGGAAGTCCACGGGCTGCACTGGCAGGAATACTTCCTGATTTCCCTGCAAGTCAACCGCGAAGACCCCGGTGCGAAAAAGGCCCACTTTGAACGGCGGCTGTTCGCCGCCTCCGATTCCTCCGAAGTTTCCGGTTTCAAGTCTCCCGAGAACGCCTATTACCTAATTTGTCTAAAGGGCAACCGCTGCGAGGATTCCCGGAACAGCGGCTACATCCCTAAGAGCCAGATTCTCGGCAAGGTCCTGCATTTTCAAATTCCCTTTTTGCGCTCGTCCCAAACAAATTAACCACATCGTTACTTTGTACAAAGCGAACCAGCGCAAGCACGCCCTTTCCCGAATAGAAGTTCCAGGAAACGGGATGTTCCAGGTTCTTCAGGAAATTTTCATCGACAGGCGCGGGAAAGGTTTCATAGACGGGAAAGTGCCGAATGGAAATTCCCAGGCGAGCTGCCAAGGCATCCAGATCCGCCGCAGTTTCCGCAGCGGAAATCCAGGCAAAGTTCTTGCATTTTCTCTTTTTCAGGAACTTTTCAAGATCGTCCTCGATTCCGTTTCCCGAACCGGCATCTGCGACAGGGATTCCCGCTTCCAAAAGGCGCACCGCCGTTTTTTCGCCGGCGGCAAAGACAGGTCCGGAAAAATCTTGCAAGACATTTTTTGTCAACAGAGCGGCCCGGGGGCTCCCCACGAACGCAGCGTCGCGGCCATCCAGTTCCACCGAAATTCCGGTCGCGCGATACGCCAAGGCGGGCAGATGAAGCAGCTCGTTTCCCTTGGCTTTTTCCTCCGAGACCCTAGCGGCAGAAGGAGGCGTCATCCCGGTATCGATCACGAGCATCAGTGCTCCCGGTTCCAGAACGAAGCGATCGCTTCCGTGCCGGATGTTTCCGAAGGAAGCGGAATCTTTCTTCGATGACATTCTTCGGCAAAGTTCCGGGCAAAGGATTCCAGGGAATTTCCTTGCAGCTCCTCTTCGCTAAAGCGTCTCGACAGGCGCACGGAACTTCCGCTTTCGGCATCGGCCAGAAAGGCGGTGAGCAGGAATCCACCGGCATCCGGTTCGAGGATCGCGCCCATCGGCACCCGGCAACCGCCGCCCAGAAGTTCCATCCAGCGGCGTTCCGCACGAGCCGCCGTCACGGTTAATTTATCCGAAATCCTTTCGGAGACGCTTCGAGCAAAGGCGTTTTTTTCAAGGCTCTGGAGAGCGACGATTCCCTGACCGATCGCGGGCGTTATCCGTTCGACGGGAAACTCGTCCGAAATCTCGGAAGAGAGCCCAAGACGAACCAGTCCCGCGGCGCCGAGCATGACCGCGTCCAGTTCGCCGGACTTCACCCGATCGATTCTCGACGGCAGGTTTCCACGAAGATTCACGCATCGGATGTCCGGACGAATCGCCTTGAGCTGCAGGACGCGCCGCGGAGAACCAGTCCCGATCGTCGCGCCAATCCGAAGCTCTTCCAGGGAAATTCCGTTCGATACCAGCACGTCTCGCGGATTTTCCCGCTTCAGGAATCCCGAAAGTTCGAGCCGCGGATCCATCGAATCGGGAACGTCCTTCAGGGAATGCACCGCCACGTCGATCTGTCCCGCGAGCAGCGCTTCCTCGATTTCCTTGACAAACACGCCTTGGCCGCCAAACGACACCAGCGAACGCACATGGTCCTTGTCGCCGACCGTCTTGATGACGCAGATTTCCACGTCCGCTTCGGGAAAGCTTTCCTGCATGAGCTTTTTTGCCTGTTCCGCTTGCGCAAGGGCGAGCGCGCTTCCCCGCGTCCCGATCCGTATCTTTTTCATGTTCATTCTTCCTCGATTTTCAGGTCGAACAGCCGTTCGAGAATCAGACGCGTTTCCAGTCCAAGTCCAGCCGCTCCCAGCCGTTTCAATTCAAGCGAAGGCCTGTGCAGGAGCTTGGCGACGAGCTCGTCGCCGAAACGTCGAAGATGTCCCAGAGTCTCTGGCGAAACGCGGTTCTCCCATTTTCCGAGGAGTTCCCGTTCCTGGGTTTCGTGATGTTCGCGGAGAGAAAGCATCAGGGGAATCACGCCGAGAGTCGCATACCAATCCGCAAATTCATCCACGGCTTCTCCGATGATTTCGCGGGCACGCTCCGCGGAATGCCGCCGCTTCGTCCGATTGTCTTCCACCACGCGACTCAGATCGTCGATGCTGAACAGGGAAACGTTCGGAATCTTCGCGACCGCAGGCTCGATGTTTCTCGGAGCGCCAATGTCGATATAGACCGTCTTCGCGCTTCGATTCAAGCGAGCAGCCAGTTCTTCTGTCAGCAGGTACTCCGGAGAAGACGCCGCCGTGATCAGCAGATCGACGGACTTGAGGCACGTTTCCATTTCATGCAGCTCGTGCGCTTCGCCCCCAAAACGCGCGGCAAAGTTCCTCGCCTTCGAAAGCGTACGGTTCAAGAAGACAAACCGAGACGCTCCCGCAGCGGAAAGCTCTACCGACACGATGTTTCCCATGTCGCCCAGGCCCAGGACTCCCACGCAAAGCGGAGAGATGTCGCCCAGTTCGCGCAACGCCAGCTGCACCGCAGCAAAGGGAATCGAAACGGTTCCTTCGCCGATCGACGTATCTTCCCGGACCTTTTTCCCTAGCGCAAGCGCCGACTGGAAAAGATGGCTCAGGAAAAAACCGGACTGCCCGGTCTTCTGCGCCATCCGGTACGCTTCCTTGACCTGTCCCATGATCTGGTTTTCGCCAAGGACCAGGCTGTCGAGCGAGGAAACGACCGTATAGAGATGGGAAATCGCTTCGGTATGCGTCAAGTAAAAGCAATGCGGCACCAGTTCCTCGGCATCGAGCCCCGAGAATTCGGCCCACCAGTTGACCAGGGTGTCCCGCAGGGCGTCCGGATACCGCGTTGCCGCGTAGATCTCCGTCCGGTTGCACGTCGAAAGGATGACCGTTTCCGAAAGCCCCGGCAGCCTTCCCAGGCTGAGCAGGCCCTTTTCGAGAAGTTCGCCGGAAAATCCCAGGCGATCGCGCAAGGCGACCGGACATGTCTTGTGACTTGCGCCCAGAACGACGCAGTGTGTACTTTCCTTGTTTTTCATCGTTTTTTCGCCAAGCAAGCTAGAAAATTTTCAAGGGACAACCGCCCCAAAACAGGATTATATATATTTGTTGCAGATATTTATTGTGGAGTTCACGCATGAAGTCAACGCGATTCGCTCTTATCGGCATTTTAGCCATAGCCGCCTTTGCTGCCGATAACTACACCATCCAGAGCTTTTCTGGCGACGAAGTCGGTACGCCAGACCAATACATCGACGCGGAATTTGGCGGTTCCCTGAAGATTTCCACTTCGGGAACCGTGGAAAACGTCCAGGCAGGGCGTTTCTATGTCAGGCAGAAATTCGAAGACCCGTTTGGCGAGACCCCGACCACATACCAGCTTTACGAAGGACGCGAAGGTTCGGACAAGGCGAGTCTGTCGTCATTCAAGCTTCCCGATGGAATCGCTTACGGCTTCGCGGTCAAGGCGAAGGCCTACGCAAGTTCCGACGCGGACGCAAACGCCGACATCGAAAAAGTCTATTTCGACGGAACGGCGATCTATGCGGAAGGCGTGAGCCAGATGTACCTTCACCGCGGGGTCAAGGTCATCGAGCTAGTCCCCGAAAACGCGCCGGAAAGTTCCAGCTCCGAAGCGATCGAATCCTCTTCGAGTTCCGAAGAAGCCGTATTCGCAACCGTCGAAAGCTCCTCCTCGTCGGCAACCGAGGAAGATGAATACTGCGACGATGACGATCCGGACTGCGAAGAAGAAGAAGGTACCTACGACGTCCAGGGCGACGTTGGCGAAACGGCATCCTATGCGAACGAGGAAGACTATGCGGCGCGCAGCGCGGCAAACGACGTAACGGACCGGTTCGGCGTCGCGGATGAAATTCGCAAGTGGAGCGCCTGGGGACTTGTCGGCATCGCGGCAGCGGGAATCGGGGTCGGCATCTACGACCAGATCCAGTACAATGACGCAAAGTCCGCCCACGACGACTTGAACGGACTGATCAGCAGCCACAAGAAAAACATCGAAACCGCGTGCGGAGGAAAGAACGGTTGCTATGAAGCGATGCTCTGGTACGAAATGAACGACAAGACGTCCGCGCTAAGCGATCTAAGCTCCCGCAACAAGAAGAACAAGGACGCGATGGATTCCTACTCCATGGCGCGAAACATCTGGTTCGGCATCGCGGCAGCATCGATTGCGGGCTCCATCGTTCTCTTTACATGGTAAGCGAAACCGGAAAGATTTCCGTTCTGGACATAGGCTTCGAAACGATTCTCGGAGCCTTTTCCTTTGAGCGGGAACGGCCACAGCCAGTCCGGCTGAGTTTTTCTCTCTGGATGGATTTTTCTGGAATCGCGCAAGGCGATTCGCTGGAAAAGACGGTCGATTACGCGCAACTTTCCGAAGACCTGATCACATTCATCCAGAAGTCCCGCTTTACGCTCGTCGAAACCCTGGCGTATCGTTCCGCGCAGCGACTTCTCGAAAAGTCTCCGAACATTTCCGCCGCCTGGGTCCGCATCGAAAAGCCGGAGGCGATTTCTGGAGCACGATGCTCCGCCGCCGAGATTCGCCTGGAACGCTCACCCGGCAATCCCTGAAAAGGCCCGAAAGCGCAACGCTTCCGCAATGTCGGAACATTCCACCGGAACGGTCTTCGAACAGTCGTTCACGGCACGCAAGTCGGCAATCGTCCGCGCCACCTTGAGCATCCGGTAATAGCCTCGGGCGCTGAGCTGCATTCTTTCGGCCGCGGAAACGGCAAAGCGTTCCGTGGAAACGGACATCTTCGCAAACGCTTTCGTTTCGTCGCTGTTCATCTCCGCATTGGAATGGATCTTGCCACGGACAAACCGTCCTAGCTGGACCTTTCTCGCGGCGACAACGCGCTCCCGGATTTGAAAGGAGCTTTCCCCTGTCGGCATCCGCATCAGGTTCTGGGGATCCATCGTGGGAACCGCGACCTGGATGTCTATCCGGTCGAGCATCGGGCCCGAAACACGCTGTCGGTATCTCCGAACGGAATCCGGCAGACACGTGCATTCCCGCTTCGGGTCCATGGAATAGCCGCACGGACAGGGATTCATCGCCGCGCCCATCATGAACCGGGCGGGCCACGCCACGGTTCCGCTCGCCCGGCTGATTCGGATTATTCCGTCTTCCATCGGCTCGCGCAACGCTTCCAGGACATTCCGGTTAAATTCCGGAAGCTCGTCCAGGAAAAGGACTCCGTGGTGAGCAAGGCTCGCTTCGCCGGGCCGAAGCCGCGGACCTCCGCCGACAAGAGCGATCATCGATGACGAATGATGCGGAGAGCGAAACGGCCGAGAATTCAAGAGCTTTTCGGGATCCTCTTCGCCGAGCACCCGCAAGGAAGAATAGATGCGCATGCATTCCAGGATTTCTTCGTCGGTCATCGGCGGCAAGATTCCAGGCAGGCAGCGCGCCGAAAACGTCTTACCGGAACCCGGAGAGCCGACCAGTAAAAAGTTATGGGCGCCAGCGGCCGCGATTTCCAAGGCCCGCTTGACACCGTCCATTCCCATCACCGAACGGAAATCCGGTACCGAGGAGTCCGTCGCCATGACCCGATGCGAAATGCCGCCAGCCCGCACGGGGATAACCTCCGAACCCGGCGCTATCGCCGCGATACATTCCGCAAGGGTCGATACCCCAACAATGGAAAGCCCCGAAACAAGGCTCGCCTCGGCGACGTTCTCCCTCGGTACCACCAAGATATCGTCTTTTTTTGAAAGGCTCATCGCCACGGACAAGACGCCATGTACAGCCTTGACGCGCCCGTCGAGCGAAAGTTCGCCTAGAAACACAAAGCGCTCCGGATGTTTCGCCTGGATTTCTTCGCTAGCGATCAGCATTCCGATAGCCAGCGGCAAATCCAGGGATGTTCCCTCCTTCCGCAAGTCCGCGGGCGAAAGGTTCACCGTCATTCGGCTCCCCGAAGCGGCAAAGCCGGAGCTTCTGATACTCGAAACAACGCGTTCCCTGGATTCGCGGACAGCGTTATCCGGCAATCCGACAAGCGTAAAACCGGGAAGTCCCGCCGACGAATCGACTTCGACATTTACCGGAATCGCCTTGATTCCGAGCAGGCAGCTGGTGCGAATCCTCTGGAACACGGGACACCTACGCGGCGGCTATCGCCTGCTGGTATTTTTCGAGAATGCAGTTTTCGATGTGTTCGCGGCATTCCCGCGTAATCGGAAAGAAGATGCTGCGATATTCCTCGCCCTTGTAGAACGGATCGTTCGGATAGCCGACAAACAGCCCGTTTTCCCCGTCCATCACGCGCAGCTGGGTCAGCTCGAACTGGTCGTTCAGCGTCACGCGGGCAAGCGCCTTGATGTGTCCCATGTTCATCCCTTCCTTGAACGGATAGACGCGAACATTCGTCACGACCAGGCAGTCAAATTCCGAAACCTTCGGTTGCTTTCCTTCTACGGCAGTCGCCGACTTTGTCTTTGGCATAGAAGCCTCCATCTTTAATTCCCAACATCGGGATGCCTCTTCTATTGCAAAAGCCGTGCCAAAACAGAAACGGCATTTCTTGTTCAGAAACGCCGTTCTTCTTTCCGGAAAAAGCGATTAATCGATCACGTCGGGCGATTAATCACCCTTGAACCGCATCGGACATGCTAAAGATAGGCATGTACATCGCGATCATCAGGAAGCCGACCGCTCCGCCGAGGAACACCATGATCAGGGGTTCGAGCATCGAGGTCACGGCATCGATCGCCGCATCGACTTCTTCGTCGTAAAAATCGGCCACCTTCAAGAGCATTCCCCCGAGCTGTCCCGTTTTTTCGCCGACACCGACCATCTGGACGACCATCGCCGGGAAGATTTTCGTCTCCTTCATCGGTTCCACGATGCTCTTTCCGCCGGCAAGCCCCACCGCAATCTTCATGATCGCGCTTTCCACGGCCAGGTTTCCCGAGGTCTTCGCCGTCACCTGCAACGCTTCCGTGACCGAGACGCCCGCGTTGAGGAGCGTACCAAGCGTCCGGCTGAACCGCGCCACGGCACTTTTCACCTGCAGATCGCCGAGCTTCGGCACCTTGAGCATCATCCTGTCCCATGCCAGGTGCAGCTTCGGGACTTTCATCACCACCTTGAAGGCGACGACAATCGCGACCGCTCCCAGGACCCAGAAAGCCGCATAGTCCCGAATGCCATCGGAAAGATTCATCACGACCTGCGTAGGCCACGGAAGTTCCCCGCCCGCTTCCATGAACGTTTGGGCAAAGGTCGGCACGACAAACGACAGCATGAGAATCACGACAATGACCGCCACGATAGCGACCATCACCGGATACGTCAAGGCCTTTTTCACCTTGCGGACAAGACGCTCGTTCGCTTCCTGGTAATCCGCGAGACGCAAGAGGATTCCGTCGAGAATGCCGCCCGCTTCGCCTGCCGCGACCATGTTGCAATACAGCTTGTCGAAGACCTTAGGATGCTGCGCCAGCGCATCGGCAAGGCTCGAACCGCCGCTGATCGACATGGTGAGCTTGTGAACGACCGACTTCATCGCGGGATTTTCCATCTGCTCTTCCAGAATGTTCAGGCACTGGAGCATCGGAAGTCCTGCCGAGGTCATCGAGCTGAACATGCGCGTAAAGCGGGAAACGTCCTTCGACTTGATGCCCGAACCGATCTGGATCTTGATTTCGATCGGCTTGCGCTTGATGCTGTTCACGACCAGATGCTTGCGACGCAGCAGCGATTCCGCATCCTGCTTCGACTTCGCCTCGATTTCGCCGTCGAACTGGTTGCCCTGGGTATTCTGGGCCTTGTAGAGAAAAACGGGCATCGGCTACACTCCAATCTTTTCGAGATCCTTTTCGAGCTGCGACGGGTCCGGAGACTTCGCCACGGCTTCGAAACGATCCAGCTTGCCCTGGCGGACCAGTTCCGCGAGCCGCATGTTCATCGTGTTCATTCCAAACTTCTGCCCGATTTCGATCATCGAACCGATCTGGTGCGTCTTGTTGTCGCGGATCAGCGCCCGAATCGCCGGGGTAACGTTCATCACCTCGTAGCACATCACGCGGCCGCCTCCGATCTTCGGAAGGAGCATCTGGCACGCGACCCCCTGGAGCACGAACGACAGCTGGGTTCGGACGGTCTGCTGCTCGCCCTGCGGAAAGGCATCCACGATACGGTTGATCGTCTGGACGGCGGAATTGGTATGGAGAGTCGCAAGCGTCAAGTGTCCCGTTTCCGCAATCGTCAGAGCGGCGCGGATCGTTTCGAGATCGCGCATTTCGCCGATGAGGACAATGTCCGGATCTTGCCGCAAGGCCATCTTGAGCGCCTGGGAAAAGCTCTTCGTGTCGTTTCCGACTTCGCGCTGGTTCACCATGCAGTTCTGGTGCTTGTGCAGGAATTCGATCGGATCTTCGATCGTCAGGATATGCTCGTGCCGTTCCTTGTTGATCTTGTCGATCATGGCGGCGAGCGTCGTCGATTTGCCGGAACCCGTCGAACCCGTCACCAGCACAAGTCCGGACGGACGCGTCGTAAATTCCGCGATAATCGGCGGAAGGTCAAGCTCCTTGAACGTCTTGATCCGAAGCGGAATGATTCGAAGCGCCAGGGCGACACAGCCGCGTTGCAAGTAGGCGTTTGCGCGGAAGCGCGCTAGATTCGCGATGCCAAACGAGAAATCGCATTCCTTGTTCTGTTCGAAAGACTTTTTCTGGAGATCGTTCATCAGGCTGTAGGTCATGCGCATCGTCTCTTCCGGGGAAAGCTTTTCCGTTCCCATCGGCGCGAGCTTTCCCGCCAAGCGGAGCATCGGAGGAATCCCCGCGGTAAGATGCAAGTCCGAAGCGCCACGCTTCACCATTTCGGCCAAAAGTTCTTGGATATTGTATGCCATGTCTTGAATATAACTAAATTGAAGTTTCGATGAACTTTTTTTCAAGAATCGCGTTCGGTTTTCTTTTCCTGTGGTGCCTTTTCGCCACATCGTGCGGCGATGCCGCCTACGACCGCATTCCCGAACGGATCGAAGGCTACGAAGGAATCCATCTCTTCGTTTTTCACGCTTCGTGGTGCGCCTACTGCAACCAGGAGCTTCCCCTCCTGAAATCGCTATACAGGGAATACACCCCCTGCGGCGTACATTTTCTCGGCGTAAACGAAGACGATTCGGAAGACATCATGAAAGACTTCGTCCGCGAAAAGGAAATTCCCTATCCGGTCATCCACTGGGACTTTTCCCTGATGAAAAAGTTCGGGCACCCGCGAGCGATTCCTTCGCACTTTCTCATCGACAGTTCGGGAAGCATCGTCCTCAGAAAGATCGGGCCGCTGGATTCGGCAGAAACCCGGCAAAGGCTCGACCGGCTGCTCGGAGAAGCGCTCAGGAATTGTCGTCCATGAACAGGACGACTTCTTCGATTTTCTTCTTTCCCAAGGCGAGCATGTAGAGACGGTCGAGTCCCATCGCCACGCCGGAAGCCTTGGGCATTCCATGCTCCAGCGCGGAGAGAAACCTCTCGTCAATCGCCGGGACAGGCTTTCCGTGCGCATTGCGCCACGCGATGTCCGCTTCAAGGCGGCGTCTCTGCTCGGCGGGATCCGTCAGTTCCTCGTAGCCGTTGCAGAGCTCCATGTTCTCGATATAGAGTTCAAAGCGTTTCGCCACACGATCTCCCGCGGAATTGGCATAGGTTTCCGCAAGGGCCGCGCAGCTTTCGGGATAGTCCATCAGAAACTGCGGAGTTTCCTTTCCGAGATGCGGCTCCACGAGCGTCACCATCAGATAGTCCCACCAGTCTTCGCGAACAAACGAATCGGAACCTTCCACGTCGGGAACTTCGCGCTTTTTCAGCGCCCGTCGAAAGTCGTCCGCGCTTGCCGTAAACGGATCCACGCCCGCATACCGCAAGTACGCATCGCGAAAGCGAAGACGCTCCGCCTTCACCGGCTTTCCGAGAATTTCCGTCGCGAGATCCTCGACTTCTTCCATCAGGATTTCGAAAGGCATCCCGACGCGATACCATTCCACCAGCTCGAATTCCGAATTGTGCCTTTGTCCGACTTCATCGACGCGAAAGGCATGCGCGATTTCAAAGATGTCCCCGAACCCCGCCGCCAGAAGCCGCTTCAAGTGAAATTCGGGACTTGTCATCAGATAGCGGGTCGGCTTGCCGAGAGTCTCGAAATAGTCCAGGTGCGCATCCGTTCCGCTCGCACGGGATAGCACGGGCGTGTTCACTTCCAAGACTCCGCGACCCTTGAAAAAATTTCGCACCTTTTCGGAAAGCGAAAGGCGCGCCTTCCACGTTTCCAGATCGCATGTCGGACGAAAATCCATCGGGCGCCAAGCCTATTCCTGCACGCAGCGAACGGAAAGCCCGAACTTCTTATCGACCGAGGCCTTTTCCAGAGCGTTCGCGTCCGCAAAGAGATTGCGCACGAATCCGCGCGAAGCGTCTTCCTCGGAAGCGGTCCAGAAGTAGGTTCCTTCGCCCGCCAACGCGCAAATCCCGTTCTGGTTGAAATACCCGCCAAAAGCGACCGTGACCGCGAAATCGGCAACGTCTCTTGCGGAAAGGCTTTCGAAGTCTTCGTCCGTCGCCGCGTGAAAGCCTTCGGGGCAAGCCTGTTTCGCCAGATCAAACGGATAGAGCCTTCCGTATTTTTCGCAGTTCAGCGAATCGCCGTCGTAGCACGCCGAAGAATCCGGGATATCGAAGGCGAGATTGTCTATCATCCAGATTTTTTCGCCAAAGCGTTCCACGCGATAGACGCGACCGTCGCGCGGATCGGTGACGCTTCCGATGACCGGGCAACGGACAGGCGCATTCAGGGAATCCAGCAGGGCGTTGAGCGTATCTCCCAAGGCGTTGCAGTAGTGGAACTTCTTCCTGGCAATCGCGAAATCCGACGGGTCCGCGGTCACGAGTTCCGCAGCCGCCGAATCGAGCCGTACAAGGTTCGTATCGTCAGCCGCGAGCATCCAGCGTTTCGCGAGTTCGAACGGCGAACTCCAGAAAGCGTCCCGGTTCAAGGAATCCATGAGCACCTGCATCGGCGAAGGCATCGGAACGCTGACCTTTTTCGCCACGAGCCTTTGAGGCTTTTCCGCACAGGCGATTGAATCCGGAGCGTCCGCGCGCAAAAAGGACGAATCGGTGCGGGCCGTGCAAGCCTCCAGGCAAGTCGCGGCTTCCTTCTTCTTGCAAGGTTCCCACAAAAGCGTATCGACCTTGACCATCACGGGCTTCATGAACTTCTTGTTCTTTTTTATCGCCTCGATCGTTTTTCCATAGAGCTCTATCGAAAGCGTATCGCCCGACTTTCCGCGTTCCGCAAGTTCCACGAGGGATTCCGAACAGGCCTTTTCCCCTTTTGCCTTGGAGCAGGCCTTGGAAACCTTCGGGGAAGCGGCAAGCGCAAGCACCGCCGCGCAAAGAATCAACAACAAAGACTTTTTCATGGTTATAATATAGAAATTGGGAATCAGGAAACAGTTGAGTGTGAAGAGTGAAGAGTCGAGAGTGGAGTTCCGCGGACATCTAGGTTCTCTAGCGTGAAGCGGAACTTAGAGATTAGTGGATAGCAAAGAGGAATCAGGAAACAGTTGAGTTTGGAGTGTGGAGAGTCGAGAGTGGAGTTCTGCGAACATTTAGGTTCTAACGCAAAGCGGACCGTTTTGATTCCTAAACTCTAATCTCTAAAAAAAAGCGTGGCCGTGGGGGTGGATGCAAGGAAGGGGGACCTTGGCCTTCGCAACTCCGAAAGGTCCCCCTACCTTGCCCATCGCCGGGCAGGCGCCTACCCCCGCCGCCAGGCGGAAACGGGTCGCTTCGCGAAAAAGCCTTTCGACAGAAAAAAGCGGTTCGTTCCGCTAAGCTCTGAACGCACCTTGCCGCTTAACGAGCCAACGCTTTGGAAAGCCCATCCACATTGGACTCTCCTGCGAGATTCGGATACGTTCTTTTCAATGCCTCCGCAAGGCTTTTGGCATCTTTCGACTGCGAAGCGAGCCGTTTCAAATTTTCCAAGTAGGAAATCTTGAACACCACGGCATCCCGCATCGAAGCCCCGCCGTGGCCGCCCACGAAAAGCTCCGCTCCAGACGAAAGCGACGCTTTTGCCGCTGCGATTTCCGCATCGACCGCGACAAGGCTCGAAATCTGCAACGGCGAAGGATGGGCTTTTGACGGTGCCCAGTGCGTCAGGTAAACCTTTCCGCCGATAAGAATGCTCGCCGCCGGAAAATCGCTCGAAGCTCCTTTTTCAAACCGGAAATCAACCCCTGCCAACGCAACCGTTTTTCCGAACGAGATTTCCTTCGCGGAATTCACGTCGGGAAGCGTCACCATCTTGTCGCCCCACTGTTTTTGAAAACCGGCAATCATCCCGCCATAAACGGGACCCACCAGAAAAGACTTCATCCCTTCCGCGACATAAAGGTTCGCCTTTTGCCGAGAGCCCTCGTGATAGTCCGCTATTACGGCAACAACAGGTTTCCCGATTTTTGACACATAGGCGTCAAACTCACTCGCATTTTCCATGAACAGCGGCACTTCCAAAAGCGCAAGCTCTTTTTCACCCTCCACGATATAGCTCGCATCGCCCATCGCGTCACCGGAATCATACACATGGAACTTGAACGAACCATAATCATGCGATGTAAAATTTCCCGCCTGGGCAATCACAGCCGAAAGAATGGTCGTCGCTATCGCTGTCCTTGTCATTTTGACTTCCTTTGTTAAAGTTTGTATCTTTTTAAGAGTTACTCTCTAAAAGACAGCTTTAATTTAATATGAGTTTCATTGAAAAACAAGAAGGCACAAAAAGGTGCGATACATACCAAAGCGTAACCTTTGGAAAATCGGTAAAATTTTACCGGTTCACTCTCTAAAAAATTTTTAATATCTTTTATATTATAGCTTTCAAAAAGGAACTATTATGGCAAAAACAGAACTACTGGACAAGAATTTTCCCACATGCCCAATCCGAAATGTCCTCAGCCGCATCGGGGACAAATGGTCCATCCTCATTCTCTATACGCTAAACCAAAAAGACAAGACACGCTTCAAGGAACTTCATCGCAGCATTCCCGACATTTCCCAAAAGATGCTCACTTCCACGCTCAAAACACTTGAATCCGACGGCCTCATCGAACGCAAGGCCTATCCCGAAGTGCCTCCCCGCGTCGAATATTCCATTTCCAAGCGCGGCAACACGCTGATTCCCATTATCCAGGAGCTGATTATCTGGGCATCCCAAAATATGAAGAAAATTGTCAAGGACCGGAAAGAGGCTGTGGGGGGATAGGGGGAGAAGAAGTTTCACCCAAACTTCACTTTATTTGGCGATGGTAATTTGCGAAATTTAATTTACACGCCTCGCAGGGCGGACAATGCGGGGAGGACATTTGCAACCGCCGCCGTCACGCTTTCACCGTTCGGGTCGATATAGTTTAGCGGGTCGCCGCCGTAGGCATAGGGGTTCGCAAACTGCCCGGCGGGGTCCGGCGTAAGCCAGAGCCCAAACAGAGGGTCGTAGAATCGCGCGCCGAAGTAATACTTGTTTATGTCGGAATCGAATTCCTTGGACTGCCAGCGCCTGGAACCATCGGCGTTGTCGCGAGCCAGGTCAATTAACGTCCCGTAGGGATAATAGGCGTACGCGCTTTGGACTCCCGACGTATCCGCGTAGCCCCTTACATTGCCCTGAACATCGGTCACAGGGAAACAGGCACGTCCGTCCGTGCGATAGCCGCCCGCTACCAAATCCCGGCGCACCAATGAGTAGGCCGAGTCCGAACCGTCTTTCCTATAAGTCCCCACGCCGCTCAGGTTCGCCTCCCCGTAACCAGAACTTCCGCCATTGTAGTTAAAATACACACGCCGGCCGTTTTCGTCATAGGCCATGCGGATTTGCGTCGATTCCGAGGACGAGAATCCGTCCAAATTCCCCCGCGAAATTCCAGGCGGGACTTCAGGATACAACCGCACTTTCTCCGGCAGCGCCCTGGAATCCAACTCGTAGGCTGCACGGGCGTAACGGTCCAGCCAGACATTCCCCGAAGCGTCATAGGAATAATACTCATACGGCGTGTAACTACGCCCCGAAATCACCATCCCGCTAGGACGGTAATAGCCTTGGCTCGCGTAATCGTAGCCAATGACCTGGTTCCCCTCGGTTTTCCGCGTCAATCGACCGAAGCGGTCATATCGGTAGTCGGCGTTCCCGGTGCCGGACATTCCCGCGAGGCGGCCCAGATAGTCATACGTGTAGGCTGCGTTCTCGACGACACGCCCAGCCGAACCGGCATCGTTCCACACCCTCGCCGCGGTTGACTGCCGCACGGACAAGGGACTTTCATACGATATGTTTTCAGAATAAAGTCCCGTCGAGCCGTTCCTATAATCCAGGACGACAGGCCTCCCGTATACATCGCGCCGAACGGTTTTTGCAAACACCTCGGTTCCCGCATCGTAATAATGTTCGGATACAGCGTTTCCATTTGCACTGTACGTATATCCGGCCAGCATGGCCCCGCCTTCGCGTATTTCGACAAGGCGCCCCTTGTTGTCATAAGTAGTAAATTCCTGTGCCCGCCCAAAGAACCAACTTTGGATTTTTCAGTTTCTTAAGAAACTCATCTTTATCCTCCAAGATTTGAAGAATTATCGTCAACTTTTGATTTCGATCAAAATCCTTAGGAAGACTAAAGCTACCCACAGTCCAACCATTAGCAGCATCACAGCCCGCTCCCCCATAGAATAAACATGTATTGACTGTTTTGTGCTCTATACCACCAACAATCATTGTAACAGTAATTTTTACATTAAAATTATCTATATAATCATCATCCGTACATATATCAACGCTATAAGGCCCTTGAAGATTGTCGCGATAAAGATAGAATATCTTGTCAGACTTGATATTATCAAACTCAAAAACCAATGAGTCCCTGCCATCGAAATCTATTGGAAGGGATGCTATATTTTCCTTCACACGAAACGGATAGTTCAGCAGATGATTTACAAAACATCCGCACAAGACCATACAGAAAAAGGCCAATACTGTATTTTTTAAATTTACCATAGATGATACCTCTGCCAAGTGGAGCTGGTGTAAAAGGGCGTAATGTTATTCATCCGTCTATACAAAACCCCAGGATTATTCGTGTAACTCATGCCCGTCCAGCGTGTCACTTGGCTGGTGCAGTTCGTCTCAACCAAATTGTAACCATAATACTGTTCCACGAATGGTTGAACAATCCGTCGATTCCCATAAACTTTGTAAGGCCGATTTTGATATCGTCCATCTATTAATTTGGCTTTAACCTGTTTACCTTCGCCAGTGGCTTCCCGAATAAACAGGCCATCAGCCTCTTCATCCACAATTCCCACATGGGAGAAGTCTTCTCCGGTTACAGCAAGGATTCCTCCCGATACGATAGAGCCGTCAGGTCCCCAACCAATAACGTCCCCCCTTTGTAATTTAGCCTCGCCCAAATTATTTCCGTCATATTCAAAATCGGGGGCGATTAAACCCGTTAGTACAGATGACGCAAGTCCTAAGACGGCGCCCTGGGTAAAGCCATTCCAAAAACTATCCCCGTTCAATCTGGAACCTATTCCACTACCAAGACCACTGGCAAAAATCTCTGCGCCACGATTTCCCAGTAAATTCCAACCTGCATTCCCCATATACGCACCAACACCGCCGCTCACGGCACCTCCAACGGCACCCTGCCAGAAAGCAGTCCATAAGCCCATTCCATCTGTGGAACCATTCCCTATCATAGCATTTCCGATATAACTGACCGTCCCACTCGTTGCGCCACCCGATGCCCCGCCAGCAAATGCACCACCGACACCCCCGACAGCTCCACTGACAGCGCTACCAACTCCGCCGCTAGCGGCACCCGCCGCAGCCCCAACAGCCGCCCCCTGCGCAATCGCTCTGCCACACCCCGCCTCGTTTGCGCCGCTGCAGTTCACCGCGGAAACAGTTCCACCCATGGCCGCTCCGACTATGGCTCCAATGGCGATCGCCGCGGTCACGCTTTCACCGTTCGGGTCGATATAGTTTAGCGGGTCGCCGCCGTAGGCATAGGGGTTCGCAAACTGCCCGGCGGGGTCCGGCGTAAGCCAGAGCCCAAACAGAGGGTCGTAGAATCGCGCGCCGAAGTAATACTTGTTTATGTCGGAATCGAATTCCTTGGACTGCCAGCGCCTGGAACCATCGGCGTTGTCGCGAGCCAGGTCAATTAACGTCCCGTAGGGATAATAGGCGTACGCGCTTTGGACTCCCGACGTATCCGCGTAGCCCCTTACATTGCCCTGAACATCGGTCACAGGGAAACAGGCACGTCCGTCCGTGCGATAGCCACTACTAATCAAAAGCATTCTTGGCATTTCCTGTCAGAATTTTCATTTTCTTTTACCAAAATGCACGTTTGAAAATAAATGGAATCTTGCAAATTCTCTGAATATATAGCATTGAAAGAACGCTCTTGTTTCGAACATGTATTTCCATAGCGCAAAAAATCGGTTTTCTTTTCAAATTCTTTTCTTCCGACATAAATCCTAGTCCAAACAATGGTTTTATCATGTTCAAGAAATGAAGTCTGGTATTTTACCAACCGATATACTTCTCCTGTATTAATTTCCACTAAAAAGGACTGAAAAATGGCCTCATGTCTTAATTTATTATTACATCCTCCAATATCGCCCAATCCAATTAACGCATTGCAAAAACCTGTAAGGCAATCAAAGCCTTGTTCATTATAATCCTGCATACAATTGCTCTCTTGTTCTTCTCCATCAAGATAATACTCCACTTTGTATCTAAATTCATCGCCTTCTGCACTTTTCCCTAGATAAGATTGATAATACCTTTCTGCCATTTTATAAGAATATGGGTCAATCAAATCAGTAGTTAAAACAATATCTTGAGTATTTCTTGGCGTTGCACACGAAAAAATGAGAAAATTCATTATGAGTATAATCCATTTGCTTTTGAATTCCATACACGTATCTCCTAAAAACACAGCTCTATTTTATAGCTAGAATCGTATTCTACACGTTTCATTACACATGTTTCATAAAAAATAGAGTCCTTTAAGCAATCAGAATATGTAGAATTGAATAATTTCTCAGGCCAATGTTTTTCATCTTTTTTTCTTTCCCGAAAATTTCTTTCACCCAAGTACACCATTGTATGTATCCACGTAATCTTCTCCCCGATTTCGCTCAGTTTGTATTTTCCCAACAGATAATATTTTCTTTGTTTTCTTTCCTTGCAACGCTCGGTCATCGAAATGGATATTTCCGCATGTTTTATTTCATGATATGTTATAAGAGGATATTTGAAGAAAGTTCTACTGTAAAAAAAACCAGGCAAGTCAATCTTTTCGCTTTTGGGTATTTCAGGATAATAGGTATTGTCAAAACCATAACTCATTTCATAACCAGAAGGGACAAGATAGCCTTCCTCATCAAAAGTATAAACATCATCGGTCACTAGCCATGTCCTCACCGCTAAAAGTTCCTTGTTGGAGCAACCGATGAATATTAAACAAATGAAAATACACATAATATTTTTTTTGGAGAAGTTCACCATAATCCTCCCGGATAAAAATGATATCTATACCGCCACGGGACAATATTGTTCGGTGCTCCACCCCGATACGAAGGATTCAGTTTATGTACAGCACCTGTGCATAAACCAGCTTTCAGATATCCCATTCCTTTCATGTTATTAACAGTAACGTTGGAATGATAATTATCGGCATATTTTTTTGAAACAAAAGTCAATCTGGTAAAGTTTCTATCTTCATCATATGCAGCATCTTGATATTCCATCACCCCATTCCCGTTATTTTCTAAAACCTTACCTTCAATATCACTACCTCGAATATGACTGAAAGGACCTCCCCCAGACAATATGGCAATAGCCCACCCCAACGGGCCTTTCGCCACAGAGGCGGAAATGGAGCCTGGGGTATTTTTCATTTCTTCAACCGCTTGTTTTTCTGTCATCCAAGAACCAACTTCTTCCCCATAAAGCCTATTTAAATCATCTATTGTAATAGCATTTATCATGCCTATGCTAGCAAAAGAATTCGCCATAGATGACAGCGCCCCCCAAAACAATCCGTTTAAACCAGCATCTCCAACATTATCGCCATTTATTCCTGCCATAACCATGGAGGATATAGATGATGAAGTAGCATTATTGATGACAGGAACGTTTCCAAAATATGTCGCGGGATTGCCCCAGGAACCGCCAAAATTTTGCCCCCACTCAAATAAACCATATCCAACACCAGCACTAATCGCACCACTCAATCCACCCTGCCAGAAAGCAGTCCATAAGCCCATTCCATCTGCGGAACCATTCCCTATCATAGCATTTCCGATATAACTGACCGTCCCACTCGTTGCGCCACCCGATGCCCCGCCAGCAAATGCACCACCGACACCCCCGACAGCTCCACTGACAGCGCTACCAACTCCGCCGCTAGCGGCACCCGCCACAGCCCCAACAGCCGCCCCCTGCGCAATCGCTCTGCCACACCCCACCTCGTTTGCGCCGCTGCAATTCACCGCAGAAACAGTTCCTCCCATGGCCGCTCCGACTATAGCTCCAATGGCGATCGCCGCCGTCACGCTTTCACCGTTCGGGTCGATATAGTTTAGCGGGTCGCCGCCG
>CAVJTH010000009.1:0-79800 GCA_963652365.1 Senegalimassilia sp. | reverse complement strand
TTGTCTTTCACTTAAGGAAACAAATTTTTCTGTCTCAAATTTCTAAGCCACTATACTCTGTAGAATTGCAACGAATCGAAAGGTGCTGAGGCAATTGATCAATGTGCTCTATAATGACCCCGTTAATCTTCGGCAATTCATCTTCGGTTAAAGAAATACTTGATATTGCATATTTCTTCTTGTTTCCACAAAAAAAATAAAGTGGGATTTTTTCTGATTCTATTTCTTTTGAAAATTGTATTGCTCTAACGACGTCACTTAAAGTGAGAACTTTGTTTTCTGCTTTATTACAGCGAAGAACAATGGATACATAAAAAAGCCTTTCAGTTTCATCATCAGAGTTTATTACCAAGTAGTTTATAAAGTTTGATTTGGGGTAACCCTTACCAAAGATTTCCGCATTGTTAAAAAATAACCCTGCATTGTTACAGTAAAGGTTGCAACACCGATCTAGTATGTTATCTTTGTTCTTTGATACGAGGGGATAACAGATTGCACATTCGTCAATGAAATTGCCAAATGTGTTTATGAGTTGTTGGATATTCATAGTAGCACTCCTTAACGACTTGCTTGACAAACTTGCACTAGAAATGTAAAAAAAAAAACAGATTGTCAATAGAGTTAGAAAACTTTCCACATTTTTTACTTTTGATGTATTTGCAGGATGGCTTTTCTTTCTTGGCCTATATGACATTTGGGTACCTGAAATCGTCCTAACCCCTTGTCAATAAAGGCGTCACGGCGGATTTTTCTCTTTATGGGAAAAACTTGCTTTTTTGCGGCTCAAACAACGTCATCAAGAAGGGGCTGAAAAAGGGCAGGCAGCGCTGGCTCTGCAAGAACTGCGGACGAGTATTCGCGCCAAGTTCCAGAGTCAAGTCAAGCTCTATCGAAGAACTGTATTCACAGGGGAATCTGACCGTCAAGCAGATAGCCTCCGCGCTGAACGTCAGCGAGAGAACCGTTTTCAAGCATCTTGCGAAAAAGACGACTTGAGAGGCTTGAAAAAAAACGCCTGTCCCGATACCCCTTTCAATATTGCTGGTTTCACCAATTGCAGACCGTAACGCACAAGTTGACGAGGCATCCCAGGTTGGCGGCATCGATAGAGCTGCCGGAGATTGCAAGGCTACTTTGCCGAACCGACAAGGAATCCTTTATGGGGGCTATGTCCGACTGGTCTGCACATTTGGAAAAATTCATGAGGGAACGGACGAAGGATGAAAACGGCAAGTCCCGTTACACCCACAAAAATCTCAGGAGCGCCTTCTTAAGCTTGAAAAGGAACATCCCCTGGCTATGGACTTTCAGCGATCATAACGAATTGGGAATTCCCAATACGAACAACGAGTGGAATCCTTGTTCTCGTCGGTCAAGAAAAAACTGGATGTCCATGGCGGATTATCCCGGGAACGGAATAAAAAGCTCGTCATGCAACTTCTTTCCGCCCACAGGCCGCACCGATAAAGGGATTCGGCCCAATTCGGATACCCAAATGTCATATAGAGAGAAAGGACCCGTTTTTCAGGTATCTTTTTGTCATATAGATCGAAATCTGTCATCCTTTCGGTTATCGGCGCAAAAGAAATTCATTTTTTATTCGCAAGAGCAATACGGATAAAATAACGGACAAACCCATTTGCCGTTTTCGCCTAAAGCGCATAAAAAAAGACGTAGGCATCGAAAGAAGCCTACGTCTGCAAATATTTTTTTACTACCTCACGACCTTCCGGTCATCCTCGGTCATCTTGAGGAAATCCGCAACGGTCATCTGGCCCTTGTCGCCATCCTTTCGCTTGCGGACGGATATGACATTTTCTGTCACTTCCTTTTCGCCCACGATGAGCAGGTACGGCACCTTCTGGAGCTCGCACTGGCGAATCTTGTAGCCGAGCTTCTCGTTCGATTCATCGACTTCCACGCGGACGCCGGACGCTTCGAGTTCGCGCTTCACCCGGTTCGCGTAATCGACGAACTTTTCGGAAATCGGAAGGACGCGGGCCTGCACCGGCGCAAGCCACAGCGGGAAGTCTCCCATGAATTCCTCGATGAGGATGCCGAGGAACCGCTCGATGGAGCCGACCGCTGCGCGGTGAAGCATCACCGGGACGTGCTTCTGGTTGTCCTTGCCGACATATTCCGCGCCAAGACGCTGCGGCAGGTTGAAATCAACCTGGATCGTTCCGCACTGCCAGTCGCGTCCGAGGGAATCCTTCAGCGTGAATTCGAGCTTCGGACCGTAAAATGCGCCTTCTCCCGGGTTCAGCACGTAATCCAGCCCGGCGAGCCTTGTCGCTTCGGCGAGAGCCGCTTCGGCCTTGTCCCAGATTTCATCGCTTCCCACGCGCTTTGCCGGACGTGTCGAGAACTTCACCTTCACATCGTCAAATCCGAAATCGTGATAGATTTCCTTTACCAGGTGGCAGAAGTCCGCAACCTCGCTCGCAATCTGGTCTTCGGTACAGAAGATGTGCGCATCGTCCTGCACAAATCCGCGGACACGCATCAGCCCGTGCATCGTTCCCGCCGGCTCGTAGCGATGGCACTTGCCGAACTCGGCGAGGCGCATCGGAAGGTCGCGCCAGCTCCGCAGCTGGGAATTGAAAATCAGGATGTGGCACGGGCAGTTCATCGGCTTCACGGCCATTTCCACGTCACCGGCGAGCGTCTTGAACATGTTCTCGTTGTACTTGTCCGCATGGCCGGACTTTATCCACAGAACCTTGTTCACGATTTCCGGCGTGATGACTTCCTGGTAGCCGCGATGGTCGATTTTCCCGCGGATGTAGTCCTTGAGGGCGTTCACCATCTTCGTTCCCTTCGGATGCCAGAACACCATGCCGGGCGAATGGTCCTCGATGTGGTAGAGGTCCATTTCCTTGCCGATTTTCCGGTGGTCGCGCTTGGCGGCTTCTTCCAGGAATTTCAGGTATGTCGCAAGGCCGTCCTTGTCCGCAAAGCAGGTTCCATAGATGCGCGTCAGCTGGTCGGACTTCTGGTCTCCGTGCCAGTAGGCTCCCGCGAGCGACAGAATCTTGAAGCACTTGAGCTTTCCCGTGCTGGGGACATGGGGACCCGCGCAGAGATCTTCCCAGTTCTTTCCCGGTTCGCCCGTCACATAGAAACTGATCTTGCAGTCCTTGCCTTCGCGTTCAATCGCGCGCTCGGCGTTGTCGTGCTTGTACTTGTCGCCTTCGGTGCGCTTGAGGCCTTCTTCGGCGGAGACCTCGATCCGGGTAAACGGACGGTCTTCCTGGATGATTTCCTTCATCCGCTTTTCGATTTTCGGGAAGTCCTCTTCCTTGAGCGGAGTCGGCGTCATCAAATCGTAATAGAAGCCCTTGTCGATTGCCGGACCGTAAGCGAGCTTTGTCCCCGGGAACAGATCGCAGATCGCTTCCGCAAGGACATGGCTGCAAGAATGGCGCAAAAGCATGAGCGCATCGGGATCGTCGTTCGAAGGCGTGATAATCCGGATGTTCCCGCTTTCGGCAAGCGGGCGGGAAAGGTCAAGAACCTTGTCGCCGAGCTTGACGCCCAGAGCCTTGCGCGCGAGCCCCTGGGAAATTCCCTCCGCGATTTCCTTGCCGGTAATGCCCGATGCTACGGAACGTACGGAGCCATCGGGAAAGGTGAGTTCGATTTGAGACATGATCAATCCTTTTGTGGGCGGTTCTCGCCCGGTTCCCCAGAAATACGACATCTGGCGGTGCAGAGCAATCTAGAAAGATTTTCAAAAGTACGAATCCCAGTCGTGCGGTCCGGCAAGACTTTTGACCGTGGCAGGGACATTCTGTACCGCATCGAGTCCATAGGAATAGGGAACCGAATCCAACGTCACCGGATCTTTCAAGAGCGTATAGGGATCCGTCGTAATGTAGCGTTCGCCCAAAATGCCCCCCGAAGAAGTTCCGTCGCGCGTACCCGTCGTATTGTCGAACTGGTTTCCTCTCTGCAAGATGTAGGCATAGACATTGTACATAAAGTGTATCGGATTGTTCACGTTCTTGAAATAGTTGTTTTCGATCAAAGCGGAAGCATACGAACCGACACCGATACAGTACAGGTTTCCGGAAGCATCGTAATAGTTATTGTAGATGTGCGCATTGCCATACATGACTCGCGGCATTCTTTCGTTGACAAGCGTACTGAACCAGCAATGGTGATAAGTCACCTTGAGGTAGCCAAAATCTTCCGGATGGTCGGAAGCCCCGCTGCCGATCAGGGAATTCAGCCGATGCGGATGAGATTCCAGGGTGTACCAGAACTTGACATAGGATACGGTGACATAGCTCGCCTGCCCCGTAATGTCGAGATTGCCGTCTTCGGCGTCCCAGATGTTCAGGTGAGAAAGAAACACATTCGCCGATTTTCCATTCACGGCAATGCCATCGCTCGGCCCGGGATTCGGATAGGTTCCTCGGATGTTCAAGTTGTACACAATGACATTTCGTACTCCGCTTATCGAAAGCCCGCCATAGATTGTCGAACCGGAATCCACGCCCATGATCGTCTTGTCGCTTGCGATTTTCAATCCGTAGCCATCGCCATCTGTCGTGCGAATCGTGCCTTCGACCAATACGATTTTCGCTTCTTTTGCCTGGACTGCGGCCTTGAAATCCGCATACGTGGAAACCCGGACCGTATCGCCGCCCGAACCGCCCGTCGTTCCCCCGTTTAGGCTCGCGTAGCCATCTGCCTGGATTTCCCAGGGAAGCTTTCTTTCGGGCTCGACAACGACGAATTGCCCGCTTTTCACGGCTTCGCCATAGCCGCCGACCGTCGTCACCCGAAAATCGTAAATACCCGCGTCTCCGGTTACCGTTCCCGAAAATTCCACGACCTTTTCGGAAGCGACTGTCTTCGCCACGATTCCCTGCGGAAGCCCTTCGACCCGGACGGAATCGCAATTTTCGAAGGCATAGGAAAATGCGACAATCGCGCTTCCCTGCGCAACCGTCTGACGCGAGCTTCCCGCGCCACGCTTCATGAGGTTTGCGACCGGAATCGTATCCAGTTCGACAGTCAGGCCTTTTTCTTCCAGACCGACAGCAAGCCTTTTTTCAATAAAGCCCTCCTTCTTCACGACAAGCGTATCCAGCGTTTTCTCGGCGGACTTTGCAAGCATGACCGCTCTCCGGCCGTTAGACTGGATCTGCAGCAGATACCGGGACTGGCTTTTCGCCAGGCGATTCAAATCGACAGAATGCGTTCCCGCAAAAAGCCTCCGAGAATCCGAAAACAAGAGCTTTCCGTTGAAATCGAAAGCGTGAAGCTGCAAGTCTTCCACTCCCGCGGCGACATCGACCTGCAAGATTCCTTGTCGAAACGAGACTTTCAGGTTTCCGTTTTCGAGTTTTTCCATTTTGGAAGTTTCGTCGTTCCTTTCCAGGGAAAAGTATCCCGAAGCGTCGGAAAACGAGGATACGCCAGACACGACCAGCGAGACATGCGCGCTGTCAACCGGGAAGTCGCCGCTTTTGACGAACCCCTGCACGGAAACAGACGCAAATACCGGAATCGCAACGATCGATACCAAGAGGCAAAGTTTTTCAAGGCAACCCATA
This sequence comes from Senegalimassilia sp., assembly GCA_963652365.1. Taxonomy (GTDB): domain Bacteria; phylum Fibrobacterota; class Fibrobacteria; order Fibrobacterales; family Fibrobacteraceae; genus Hallerella. The sequence goes on along the minus strand of CAVJTH010000009.1, from coordinate 74,233 downwards.
GACACTCCGTCAAGAAATTCGTTTTCAATCTATCCGTTTTTCCCTAAGGCGGATTCAGGTTCTCCGCAAAAGCGTTGTCAATGGACAACCTGGAATTGCTATCTTTGGCGCCACAATGAGACTCTTGCTTCAACTAGCCCTGATTCTCTCCGTCTGCTTTATCGGAGACTTCTTCCACCGGGTCTGCGGCTTTCCTCTCCCGAGCAACATCACTTCCATGCTGATTCTCTTTCTGTTACTTTGTACGAAAATCGTCAAGGTCGATCAGATCGCGGAAATGTCCAGCTTTTTCCTCAAGCGGTTGCCATTTTTCTTCTTGCCGCCGTGCATCGGGATTCTCGCCATCTACGGACAGCTCAAGGGAAACATCCTGGTTCTCGTTGCGCTCTGCATCGTCGCGACGATTCTCACGATGGCAGTCACCGGGAAAGTCACCGAGTTCCTGGTCAAGCTTTTCGAAAGGAGAAAGCACCATGAATGAAGTCCTGAACACGCCGTTTTTCGGAATCGTCCTCACGATTGTCGCATACGAAACAGGTGTCTTCCTCAGCCGAAAGTTCAAGTTCGCCATCTGCAACCCGATGCTCGTCGCGAGCGTTCTCGTCATCGGATTCTTGCTTCTCACCGGAATCGACCTCGAAACTTACGACATCGGCGGAGACTACATCGCCGTTTTCCTTGCGCCGGTGACCGCCGTGCTGGCCGTTCCCCTTTACAGGCAGCTCGGAAACCTCAAGAAACACTGCGTTCCGATTGTCGTCGGAATCCTGGTCGGGTGCCTCACTTCGTTTTCCCTGGTGATGCTCCTCGCGAGAATTCTCGAAATTTCGCCGACGCTGAAGATTTCCCTGCTGCCGAAATCCATCACCATCCCGATGGGAATCGAACTTTCGAGCGAAATCGGAGCGATTCCCGCCATCTCCATCGCGGCAATCGTCATCACGGGAATCACTGGCGGAGTCGTTGCCCCGTTCGTCTGCAAGATCTGCCGGATCAGGCATCCCGTCGCCCAGGGAATCGCCATCGGAACTTCGTCTCACGCCATCGGGACCGCGAAAGCGCTCGAAATGGGAGAAGTCCAAGGGGCGATGAGTTCCCTCGCCATCGGAGTCGCCGGCATCGTCACGACGATTTTAATCCCGATTCTTCTGCATTTTCTTGACGCCTAGCGTTCCGCCTCGAAGCGTTCCAGGAAGGAATGCCTTTTTCCTTCCGCCTTGTAGCCGGGAAACGTTTCGATGCAAACAGAATGCAGGCTGTTGAAAATGCTCTTTTCGATATTCGGATTGTCCTGCTTCAGGCGGCGAATCAATTCCTTGACTTCCTGCCGCTTGCTGTCTCCGACTCCAGATTCGACATTTTCCGTAAAGCGGCAGGCGCAACGGATAAACTCCAAGTCGTTCGCCTTCGTCCATGCGACGATATCGTCTTCGTGTACAAGGTAAAGAGGGCGAATCAGCGTCATGCCTTCAAAATTCCGGCTATGCAGTTTCGGAAGCATCGCCTGCAACTGCGAAGCGTAAAACATGCTCATCACGGTCGTTTCGATAACATCGGAAAAATGGTGTCCCAGGGCTATCTTGTTGCAACCCAGCTCTTTCGCCTGGTGATAGAGATGGCCACGCCGCATTCGGGCGCAAATGTAGCACGGCGAATGTTCGAACGAGTTCGCCACGTCGAAGATATCCGTCTTGAAGACGACGACGGGAATTTCCAGAAGCTCCGCGTTTTTCTTGATTTTCAATAAATTAATTTCATTGTATCCGGGATCCATCACCAGATACTGGACGTCAAAAGGAATTTCCGTATAGCGATGGAGCATCTGCATGAGCTTCGCGAGCAGCATGGAATCCTTTCCGCCCGAAATGCAGACCGCGATTCTATCTCCCGCTTCGATCAGCCGGTAACGCTTGATCGCCGAGACAAAGGGACTCCACAGGCGACTGCGAAACCTCCTCGAAATGGCCTGTTCCACCTTTTGCGAAAAGGAAGGAAAGGCCTTTTCTGGATTTTCCCGTTCGACAGGCATTTCAGACTCCGTAGAGCGTTCCGTATTTTTTCTCGATGTATTCCAGAAAGTCGCTTGCCGTAAATTCCCTGCCGGTGATCTTCCTTATCCAGGTTTTCGCATCGAGACAGTTCGCCTCTTTCCAGACATTCTCTTTCATCCAGTCGTTGATTCGTTCGAAATCTCCGTGCAGAACGGCGCTTTCCACATCGAATTCATCGTTCATCCTGTTGTAATACATGGCGCCGTAGAAATTTCCCAGCGCATAGGTCGGAAAATAGCCAAACCCAGAAGCCCAATGGACATCCTGCAAGACGCCTTCCCTGTCGTCCGACGGGCGAACGCCCAGATATTCTTCGTAGCGGTCGTTCCAGATTCCTGGCAAGTCCTTGACGTCGATTTTTCCATCCACGAGCATCCGCTCGATTTCATAGCGAATGATGATGTGGAACGTGTAGGTAAATTCATCCGCTTCCGTACGGACAAGGCTCGGCGAAACGACATTCACCGCTTCGTAGAATTGCCGCTCGGAAACCCCGGCAAGCGCATTCGGGAAAAGCTCTTTCGTCTTTTTAAAAATCAACCGGATAAACGCAAAGGAACGCCCGATCCTGTTTTCGTAAAACCGCGAAACGGATTCATGCTGTCCAAGCGTCTTGTAGCCCGTAATGTGAGCCGCAAAGTCTTCCGCCGGCTGGTTCTGCTCGAACAGTGCATGGCCGCCTTCGTGAATGATCGAGAACATATTCGAACAGAACATGTTCCCGTAATAATGCGTCGTTACGCGCACGTCGTCCTTTGCCAGCCCATCCGTAAAGGGATGTTCGCTCGTCGCAAAGGCTCCCCGCGAAAAATCGAAGCCGATGACTTCCAGGAGGTATTCCGCCATTTTCCGTTGCGACTCTTCCGGGACAGGTCGAGAAAGAAAGTCCGTCCGAATCTTCTTCTTGCTCTTCTGGATTTTCTTCAGAAGCGGGATCAGGCATTCCTTGCAGGCGTCAAAGCACCGGTCCAAATCCCTGGACGTCATTCCGCGCTCGTAAAGTCCGAGCAAGTTGTCGTAGCGTACAGGCATTGCGTTTTCCGTCAGAGCGACCTGCTTCAAGTTCACCTGGCGAACTTTTTCGAGCGACGGCGCAAACAGGGAAAAGTCCGCATTCGTCTTCGCATCCAGCCAATCGACAAAGGCCTTGTTGACGACTAGCGCGAACTTTCTGTCCATCGCGGCAGAAACGTTTTTCTTTCGCAGATAGTCACGATGCAGTCCCTCGACAAGGACGCGTTCTTTTTTTCCCAAGTCCTTGCGATTTTCATAGAGCGCTTCGGCGGCTTCGACAAACCGCCTGGACTTCAAGAGCCGAAAAGCCTGGTTGGAAAGAAACGCCATCGTTTCGCCCTGCTCTTCCATCGCCATTGCGGGGCATATCGTCTGCTGGTCGAATCCCAGGACATGGTTGGCGTGGTCGTAGCGTTCCGCGGTTTCGATCGTCGAATAGACAATGTCCAGTTTTTTTTCCAGTTTCGTGTCCACAAAAGACCTCCTGTCAGATTCCATCCTGGTTAGACATGATGATAAGGATGACCGGCAATGACCATCAGGCATCTGTAAAGCTGTTCCGTCAAGAGAACCCTTGCATGGTCATGCGTAAAGGTCAGCGGAGAAAGGGAAAGCAGGAGATTCGCCTGTCTCTTGATTTCCGGCGCGATGCCGTAGGCGGAACCAATCAGAAAGACGCAATTAGACGCAAGCCGCGGCCTTATCCAGGCGGAAAGTCCGACCGTGTCCATCAGCTTGCCCTCCTCCGCAAGGACAATCCACTGAAAATCTTCCCTGGGAAACCGCTTCGAAAATTCAAGCGCCTCTTCGGCAAGGCTTTTCGCCTTGTCCTCCCGCTTGCTCTGCCGCAATTCCACGACCTCGATTTGCACGTTCGACGTGCGAAGCCTTCTGGAATATTTTTCCACTTCGTCCTTCACAAAAGGCGAACCAGGTTTTCCAAATACCGCTATGACGAGCTTCATCGCCCGAGTTCCAGACGCTCGACGAGAAAGTCCGGCAGTCCCGCTTCGCGCATCGCCTTCTGCGTTCGGGCAATGTCGTATTTCAGCCGGACAAGCTTCACCGTCTGGGCATCGCTGTCGTACAGGCAGTAGCTCGCCCGGGAATCCCGGTCGCGCGGCTGGCCGACGCTTCCGACATTGACGAGAAGGCGTTCGCCGTCTTCGAGCCGGTAGAAGCCCGTTTCGATCACCTTCGGAATTTCACCGTCCCGCATTGCGACGATGACCGGACTGTGCGTGTGCCCGACAAAGCAGTGCCGTTCCGAAAAATGGTCGAACGCATCCAGGGCGTCTTCCAGATCCGTCACGTAGATCCAGTCGGCCGGAGACATCGGCGACGCATGGACAAAGCAGATGTCGTTTTCCTCGTCCATATACGGCAGGGATCGCAGGTATTCTTTCGATTCCTCGTTCAAGTTCGCCTGCGTCCATTCAATCGCCTTTTTCGCATACGGATTGAATCCCACATCCGAATCCCACTTGATGGCGACGCTGTCGTGATTTCCCAGGATACAGACATCGGCGGTCTGCCTTGTCAACGCGACACATTCGTTCGGACTCGCTCCGTATCCCACAATATCACCCAGACAGACACGGCGTTCCACGCCACTCGCCTTCATCGAGTCCAGGACGGCCTCCAGAGCGGGCAGATTTGCATGAATGTCGGAAAAAATCCCGTATAGCATGGAAAGCAATATAGCTTTTCTATATTTGTGTCAATGGAAAAAGTCGAGAGAAACAAGAAAGTTAGCATAGGCTATTCCCTAAAGGACGAAAGCGGCGCCATCGTCGAGGAAGTCCCGACGAATTTTCCGTTCGTCTATATGCACGGTTGCGACAGCGTCATCGAGGGGCTCGAAGAAGCGCTCGAAGGGCATCACGTCGGAGAACGGGTCGTGGCCCACGTTCCCTTTGACAAAGGCTATGGACCCTATCGCAAGGACCTGATCATCAAGGTTTCCAAGAAGGAACTTCAAAACATCGGGGAACTGTGGCTTGGCATGGAACTGGAAATGGTCCAGGATTCCGACAATACCGAGTTTTCCATTCCCGAAGATCCGCGCGACATCTACTCGCAGACAAGCGAAGACGAAACAGGCATCTACGTCATCCGGGAAATCCAGAAAGACACGGTGACCCTCGACGGCAACCATCCCTTCGCCGGCAAGGATCTGACATTCGAAGTGACGATCGTCGATATCGCCGAAGCGTCCGCGACGGAACTCGAAACGGGATATCCCGACGAAGAGTTTGACGACGAAGACGAGGACTTCGACGACGAAGACTTTCCAGAAGACGAACAAGACAATTTCGGGAGGCATTGGCGATAATGACCGACTTGAACGAACTGAAAAAAACGGCAGGAATCCGCGCAGCGAATCTGATCGAATCCGGCATGGCCGTCGGGCTTGGAACCGGCAGCACGGCGGCATTCATGGTCGAGCGGATCGGCGAACGCATCCGCACCGAGAACCTCAAGGTCACCGCGGTCAGCACCAGCTGGAGCACGACACTCCAATGTCGCAAGCTGGGAATCCCCCTCATCGATCTCGGCGAAGCAAGGCATCTCGACATCGCCATCGACGGCGCCGACGAAATCGACCCGAACAAGAACCTTGTCAAGGGTCGCGGCGCGGCGCATCTTCTCGAAAAGATCGTCGCCTCCATGGCGGACAGCTACGTCATCATCGCGGATTCCGGGAAAAAGGTCCGGACTCTCGGCGAAAAGTTCGCGGTCCCGCTCGAAATCCTCCCGGGAGCGATCGGCTCGGTTACGTACAAAGTCAAGAAACTCGGCGCGAAACTTTCCGTCCGGATGGGAGCCCCCGGCAAGGACGGCCCCGTCATCAGCGATTCCGGAAACCTCATCGCCGACGCGAAATTCGGCCCGATCGCCGACCCGGAACGACTCGACTTCGAACTGAACAAAATTCCGGGGCTTCTTGGACACGGCCTCTTTGTCGGCATGGCAAGCAAGGCGATTCTCGCCGCCCCCGACGGAATCGAGGAGTTTTAAAAACGAAAAAGCCCGCAGAGCGGGCTTTTTCGTTCCAGACACCAAGCCTAGGCAAGAGCGGACTTGACCAGATCGCTCAGACGGCGGCTGTCGAAGCGGCCTTTCGTCTTCGGGGAAAGTTCCTTCATCACCTTGCCCATGTCCTTTGGACCTTCCGCTCCGACCTGGCTCTTGATTTCCGCGATCAGCGCATTGACTTCTTCTTCGGTAAGCTGCTTCGGCAAGTATTTCCGATAGACGGCAAGTGTCGCCTCTTCTTCCCTGGCGCTTTCCTCGCGCCCACCCTTGCGGAGCATCTCGATGGATTCGTTGCGCTGCTTGACGCTCTTCGAAAGAACATCGAGAACGACCTCGTCCGTGATGTCCTTCCTGGCGTTGATCGCGACATTCTTGATATCGGAGTGAAGCGTTCGCAATACTTCGAGTGTCGATGCGTCGTGAGCCTTCATCGCCGCCTTGATGTCCGAAAGAATCTGATCGAGAAGTTCGCTATCCGCTTTCGCTAAAGAATCTGCCATAATCATCCTTTCCCGACTTGGGGTTTAAGTCTTTCCAAATATACAAACACCAAAAGGGAAAGTTTCAACACTTTCCCTTGGCATTCCGAAAGAAAACCGAATTAGTAAAGGCGCTTGCGGTTTGCGTCGGCGATTTCCTTGAGACGCTTGCGACGGGCAGCCGTTTCGATGCGCTTCTTTTCCTCGGAAGGCTTTTCGTAGCGCTGGCGCTTCTTCACGTCGGAAATGATTCCGTTCTTTTCGCAAGACTTGGTAAAGCGCTTGAGGGCGCGTTCAAAAGGTTCATTGGGTTTTACTACGACTCCGATCATTCGAATTCCTCGGGTTGAAAATTTTGGAATGCGCCCCAAATATACCTTATCGCCCCTGATTCGTCAAGGGATTTCCGCATTCCGCGCCCAGCAGAGCTCCCTATTCCCCTTTTTGAAACTTTTTGACATTTCATAACTTGCGACCATCCAAAGACTTATATATATTTTTTGAAAGCCTTTTTCGCTCGTTTCATAGGAGAGAAAATGAACATTGTAAAATTTTCGATTGCCTTTTCCATTTTCGCGGTCGCCCTTGTCGGCTGCAACAGCGAAGACGATGTCGTCCCGGAAATCGCTCCGACAAGGAAAGCCGAAGAAGTCAAGGTTTCCGAAGATTCCACGGCCAAAGCCGATTCCATGCCGGAACTCAAGCCAATCCAGTCGCTTTCCGTCAATTCCTCGACCTCGGCAGAGACCTTTACGACGGGTTCCAGGGATATCGTCGAACCGGGCTCAGCAGGCTCGGTGACCATCCAGGTGAGCATCCAGCCGTCGAAACGAAGCGCAAGCGCGATTCTCGGGAAGCTCGAAGAAAAGGGAATCAAGGGCTATCTCGCGCAGGTCGAAAACCCCGGCGAGCTCGAAGGCTCCTATTACCGGGTTCGCGTCGGATATTTCAAGAAGATCGAAGAAGCCAAGGCCTTCGGCAAGAACAGGCTCGAACCGCTCGGATTCGCCTGGTGGATAGACAACAAGGCAAACGATGCGGTCGGATCGCCGGAAACCGGCGAACCCTCCAGCGCTTACGGAGACACTCCCACGGCCTATACCGAAACGCAGGCAGCGGAAAGCATTCCGACGGACGCCGAGATTCCCGAGGAACCCGCGGTTTCGTCATCTTCCGAAGTCCAAAGTTCCTCGAGCGAAGCCGTCGAGGTTCCCCCTCCCGAGCCACAGCCTCTGGAAGAAAGCGCCCAGCCGGCGGAAGCGCCCGCAGAGACATTGCCGCAAGCACAGCCCGCGACAAGCCAGGCGCCGGCGGAGACCGCCGAAGAAGTCTATGACGACTGGGAATAACCCTTGAAACGGATCTCCATTTTCGCAGCACAGCTAGGCTGCGCCAAGAACCAGGTCGATGCCGAGCACCTCCTCGCCGAACTCTATTCCGCGGGGTTTCAGTCCGTTTCATCCATGGAAAAGGCGGATTACATCCTGGTCAACACCTGCGGATTCATCGAAGCGGCAAAAGAAGAGTCCATCAACACGATTCTGTCTTTTGTCGAAGCGAAGAGACCCGCCCAGAAGCTCATCGTGTCCGGCTGCCTTTCCGGACGCTACATCCAGGAACTCCCAAAGGAAATGCCCGAAGTCGATTATTGGCTTGGCACCTACGAGCCGGGGAAGATTCTGAAAGTTCTCGGGCTGGGAGAGAAGTCAAGCGGAACGGAAAACCTCAGGCGTTTGAACCTGGGCGATCTTTCGCACCACGCCTATCTGAAAATTGCCGAAGGCTGCGATCGCCGCTGTGCGTTCTGCGCCATTCCGAACATCCGCGGAAAGCAAGTTTCCTTTTCGATCGAAAGCATTGTCCGCGAAGCGAAGGAGCTCGAAAGCCAGGGCGTCAAGGAACTGACGCTCATCGCCCAGGATACGACTTTTTACGGCCACGAACAGGGAAGGAACGGGCCGACTCTCGCCAAGCTTCTCAAGGCGATTCTTTGCGAAACGCGCATTCCCTGGATTCGTACGCTCTACTGGTATCCGCAATTCATCGACGACGAGCTTCTCGATCTGATGGCCTGCGAACCGCGCCTCTGCAAATACATCGACATGCCTATCCAGCACGCAAGCGATCGGATGCTCAAGCTGATGCGTCGCCACTACACGCAAGAAAGCTTGCGCAAGATGCTTCAGGCGATGCGCGAGAAAATTCCCGGAGTCACGCTCCGCACAACGGTCCTCGTCGGATTTCCCGGCGAAACGGATGCGGATTTTGACGAACTGATGAAACTCGTCCAGGAGGTTCGGTTCGAGCATCTGGGAGGCTTTGTCTTTAGCCCCGAAGAAGGAACGCCCGCAATGGAACTCGAAGAACCAGGCGTCCCAGAGGATCTCGCCCGGGCACGTCTTGACGCCATCAACGATGTTCAGGAAGAAATCTCTACCGAAGCGAACGAAGCGCTGATCGGCAAGGAACTCGAAGTACTCGTCGACGAAGTCGCCGAAGAAAGCGATTACCACTTTATCGGCCGTACGGAAGGAAACTCCCTGGATGCCGACGACATTGTGAAGATTGTCGAAGGAGACGCCGTTCCTGGCGAATTTTACAGGGTCAAGATCGTCGATGCGGAGCCTCACGAACTGACCGGAAAGATTCTCCGCAAAGTCTAAAAGCAGAAAAACGCACCGTGAAACGATGCGTTTTTCAGTGCCCACGACGAGAGTCGAACTCGTGACCTTCAGTTTCGGAAACTGACACTCTATCCAATTGAGCTACGCGGACAGGTCGTGCAAGAATATAGTCTATTTTTCGATTTTTGTCTTTTGATTTTTAAATGTCTCGAGATTTTTCGACAAGGATGCGCTAGAGCTTGGCGAATTCTTCTTCCGAAATACCTGAACATTTCAAGATGATTTCCCGGGAAAGTCCATTCGCCTTCATCGCCTTCGCGATTTCAGTCGCTTTTGCGGAAACGCCTTCCTTCCGGCCTTGTTGACGACCTTGCCGAAGACCTTTTTGAAGACCTTTTTGAAGACCTTGTTGAAGGCCCTGTTTAAACCCTGTCGCAAGCCCTCGTTCCAGCCCGTGTCTAAGCTGCGATTCGTTGTAATCGCGAATGGCATTTTCATCCCATTTCGCTTTTTGTGCGGCATCGATCATTTTTTGTTCCTCTTTTGTCAATCTAGCTAATTTCGCCGTTTGAAACAATAGTTCAAAGGACGAGCCTTCATAGCCGGATGGCATCTTTCGCAAGTTCTTGATGTTCTTGAGCGCATAAAGACCCTTGTCAAGCGCCGTCTTGAGCATTCCCGCCTCCTTGTCGAACTTGGGAATTTCGACAAGGACAAGGCAGACCGTGTCGCTTAGCGCCAAACCGTCCTTGCCGCGCAACTTCGCCTGGTGAATATACCTGTCGTCATTGAAAATGTCAAAATCCATCAGGACAACGGTTATCACGGGATCCAGCTCGTAGCGATAGTTCTTTCCGCGTTCTCCCTGCGCGACAATCATCTGCGAGGTATAGAATATGGCCCGATTCACGATATTTGTCAGCTTGGCGAGCTGCACTTCAACGATAAAATGTCTTCCAAGCGTATCGACACAATGCAAGTCGAAAATGGAGAACCGGTTTTCGTTCGATCCGCGCCTACATTCCTTGTCGCGGGAATGGACATCCGTAATTGGATTTTCCATCTCGCCCTCCAGCAAGGCGTTCAAGAGTTCTATCAGGCAGACCTTGTTTCGAGTATCGGGATTGAAAGCCTTCTTGAACGTCGGATCGAGCATCAAGTCGGCATAGACGCCTGCTCCCTTGAATTCTTCGAACGTCTCCTCGTGTCTTCTGGTTTCCTTTCGTGTCTTCATGCAAGTTCCTTATCGCGAATACGCCTCGCTTCGGCAAAACAGGGAACGATTCCCTATTCACTCCTATAACGCTTGAATCCGAAAAATATCTACGGAAACTTGGTAAAAAAACAGAAGCATTCCGACAAGATGCAAAAACCTCGCCACTTTCATGGCGAGGCCTGGGTCAAGCTCGACTTTTACAAGCTAGTCGTCGTATTTCTTTTCGCGTTCGCGACGACGAATTTCTGTCGCATCCGGGAAGAATTCCGGCAAGGCGAATCCTATCGTAATGCCAAAGACAAGCCCGAACTTCGAGATGCCGTCCTTGTCAAGCACGCGGGAGACCTCTTCGTTCTTCAAGTTCTTTTGATGGGAATCGTCATAGGCGTTCGGCGCATAGTACATGCCGATTGCGAACTGGAGATAGTACCACTCGTTCGTCAGATAGGTGATGAGGACATCGAACTGGAATCCCATCGTCGTGAGAAGCTTGCGGGTGAAGTCGTTCGTGGAATCCGCAACGACGTCATGGTCGTAATAGACCGTTCCATAGGAGGCGGAGAAGCCCAGGTGTAGCGGATTCTTCGGGAAAAGGTAGTAGTTTAGACCGACCTTCCAGCCCGTGCCGCCTTCCAGGGTAAAGTTCGAAAAATCCGGATCGTCGCCACTCGGGATGAAGCCGAACGAGCCATAGAGACCCAGATGCCAGCGCGTGATGTATTCCGCTCCAAACCCAAAGCCCATGCCGAGCCCCGTTTCGCCCATGACCGGTTGGCGGGAACCCATGCCCAGCTGGAACACCAGGCGATCTTTCAGCCAGTCGCGACGACGGATATTGTTCGCAAATTCATCCAGTCGCTGGTCTTTTTCAAATTCACGACGCTTGGCGCGGTCGATGGCCCGCGAATCGGACTCCTCGACATAGGCGTTTTCGTCCGAAGCGCTTGCCTCGTAAGAGTCTTCATCGTTCTGGGCAAAGCTGGCCACGGCCAACGAAAACAACAGGACACTTATCTTTTTGAACATCGCTAAAGAGCCTCTATTTATAGATAGGACAGTTCCGCTTTTCAATATAGTTTATTCTCAAGGATATAAGCAAAATATTTTCTGTAAAAGAAAATTGAAAAAGGTCGCAGGCTGTCATTCCGCGCTTCCCTGGTTGAATTTCACCAGCTCCCCCTTGATGGAACCGATGGGAATCTTCACGCGCATCAGCACGGGCAACCGCCTGTTGTCGTCCGAAAGCCAGATAAAGAGCCTTCCCGAAGCCTTGAACGCCCCGTCATCGCCGAGAACGGGCTCCACCTTGATGCACTTGAACTTGCCGAGTTTCGTTTCGACGGTCTCTCGCCCGTGGATGATCACCCGAAGAGCGTAGCGCTTCTTGCCGCTGACCGCGGAAAAGGAGGTTTCCTTCTTCCCGGTCAGGTCCATGCTGCGGACACGGTAAAACGCCGAAATGATGCAATGCTCGTCGCCATCAAGGGAAAGAACCGTATCCACGCTCGACTTGAAGGCGTTGCGCCGCGAATTCGCGAAGACGGTATCCGAAAGGAACGCCTTTTGAGATTTTCGGTCAAAGAGAATCCGGGACGAGCTGAAATAGGAACCCTCGTTCAGGATTTTCGAAAACGCATCGGGCAGAAGGGTCGCCGAGGAAGAAAGCGTCCGAATCGTATCGGCGACCGGATAGATCGATTTAAATGCGCCGTTGTTCCGTGCCACGCTTTCGAACAGCACTTTTCCGTCGTCGCGCGGATAGACGTTCATGTCGGCGGAACCCGCCGTGACAAAGCCCCAGCTCAGCCGAAAGAAGAGCTGTTCTCCCTTCGCCCAGGGAACGCCTGCCGCATCCAGGGAAAACGCGGCGACAGCGGACAAGAGGATCAGGGAGACTGTACGGAGCACCTAGATATCGCCCAGGGACTTGCGGTAATCGGCAAGCTTCTTGCGAATGTCCGCATGGGAAAGCGCGAGAATCGCGATCGCGAGATAGGCCGCGTTCTTGCCGTTTCCGATTCCGACCGTCGCCACGGGAATCCCGGATGGCATCTGCACGATGGAATGCAGGGCATCCACGCCCGAAAGTGGTCCGCCGTCTCCCGGAACGCCGATGACCGGAAGGATCGTGTTCGCGGCAAGAGTTCCCGGAAGAGCCGCGGCAAGTCCGGCAATCCCGACAAGAACCTGCACGCCGCGACCGGCGGCATCCTGCGCATACTTCGCCGTCTTGTTCGGCGTACGGTGAGCCGAAAGCACGTTGTATTCCCAGACCACCCCGAACTCGTCGAGAACGCCGGTTACCTTATCGACAATCGCCTTGTCCGAAGCGCTGCCGGTGACGATGCCCACCAGGGGATTTTTTACTTCTTGCATTTTGCGAGTCCTTTTTGTCCGATGTCCTTGCGATAGAAAGCGCCGTCGAAATGAATCTTTTCGCAGCCTTCGTAAGCCTTGTCGAGAGCAGCCTTCAGGTCCGCACCGGTCCCGACGACGCCCAGGACGCGACCGCCCGCGGTCACGAGCGAACCGTTTTCCATTTTCGTTCCCGCGTGAACGACCATCGCGCCGAGAGCTTCCGCCGCCTCGATGCCCGAGATCGCTTTTCCCTTGGCATAGCTTCCGGGATAGCCTTCGCTCGCCATGACGACGATCGCCGCGGAACCCTTCGGCTCGACCGGAGCGTCAAAATTCTTCAGGTTTCCCTTTTCCGCGGCATCGAATAGCGCAAGGACATCGCCGTCGTAAGCCGGGAGAACGACCTGACACTCCGGATCGCCCAGGCGACAGTTGTACTCCACCACCTTGGGACCGTCCTTCGTTACCATGATTCCCACATAGAGAACGCCCGTATAGGGAGAGCCTTCCTGCGCCATGCCGCGAAGGGTCGGTTCGATAATTTCCTTTTTGACCCGCGAAAGGACTTCCGGCGTGACGACCGGAGCCGGCGTGTAGGCGCCCATTCCGCCCGTGTTCGGTCCCCTGTCCCCGTCAAAGACCCGCTTGTGGTCCTGGGCAGACGAAAGCAGGACGTAATCCTTGCCGTCGCAGACCGCGAAGAGGGACGCTTCTTCGCCATCCATGAATTCCTCGATGACGACCGTCTTGCCCGATTCGCCGAATACGGCCTTGTCGCCGAGCATTTCCTCGACCGCTTCCCGAGCTTCCGCGTCCGTGAGGCAGACGACAGCGCCTTTCCCGGCGGCAAGTCCCGACGCCTTGACGACAATCGGAGCGGGATGTTCCTTCAGAAATTCGAGTGCCGGATCCAACGCGGTAAACGTTTCATAGGCAGCGGTCGGGATCCCATACTTCTTCATGAAATTCTTGGAAAACGCCTTGCTGCCTTCGAGGGCCGCTGCGCCTTTCACCGGACCGAATGCCCGAAGCCCGCGACGACGGAATTCATCGACCACCCCGTTTACCAGCGGAACTTCCGGTCCGACAATCGTCAGGTCGATTTTTTCGCGTTCCGCCAAGTCCGCAATCGCGCGCGGATCTTCGACATCGACGGGGATGCACTTTCCCAGGCGTTCCATTCCCGGATTTCCCGGCGCGGCGACCAGGTTCGAACAGAGCGGCGACTTTTTGACGGCAAGCGCAATCGCGTTTTCACGACCGCCACTGCCGATAACGAGAATATTCATGGGCAATTCCTTTTACGTTCAGGGAAAATCTAGAAAATATTCTCCTTGTACCAGCATTTGGGAAACGCGGAACATCCCCAGAACCGCTTGCCGGCGTTTTCCCCTTTCCTTGAAGTCCGCAAGACAAGAGGCGCCCCGCAGCGCGGGCACTTGCGCTCAGCGGGAGCGATTTTTGCGGAATTTTCCGCAACAGGTTCTACGGCACAAACCTTCGTTTTTTCCTGATGTTCGCCCCTTTGACATTCAGCGACCAAGGCTTCAAGCTTTTTGGCGTAATCGGACATTCCCGACTTGCGGCACTTGAGAAAGGACCCCATCAGCTCGTGCATTTCATCGCTAGAGCTCAAGTATAAATCCTTGTCCGCTTCTTCGATGCGCTTGATATAGGAGACAAGCTGGTCCAAGCGGATTACCACTTTTCGAATTTCTTCGGGAGCGTTTCGGTCGTTCAAAATGGTCTTCGGATTTGCGAGAACGATGACGGAGCGGCAAATCTTCGGGAAAGCCTTTTCATAGAGCGCCTGCGTCAGGAAATTGGTTTTGTATTCCCGGCGGATTTCCTTCAGGACGTTGAGATGGCGCGCGTTTTGCGAAACGGGAGAAGCGAAGCCTTCCCGGCGATAGAATTTTCCGTTTCCGATATGGCGGATGAAATTTCCCTTGTCATCGATTTCGATATTGCCGTAAAGATTCTTGCATTCGATGACAAATATATGGCGCCGCGTCACCGCCAGGAAATCAATCTGCGCCGACAGATCGTTTTTCTCCAGGCTCAAATCATGGGCGACAACCATGTCCATTCCGCTATTCCTTAACTCGTATGCAATCTGGCGTTCGCCGTAAAGTCCCGCTTCGGCAACGCTTATCTGGTCATCGATTTTCTCCTTTAACTTTCCGGAAGCCCGGGCGGAAAGGGTTTTCATTTTTTCGATAAACTCTTCCGCTTCGCTGTTTTCCTTGATAAAGACAGGTCCAAAGTACTTGTTAAAAATCGCATCGAGAATGCCCATGAAAACCTCTTGATTTTACAAAGGCATTATAGATTATTTTTACCAAAATGGAGAAAGCCCGAAAACAGTTTTCTTCTCGGGCAAAAACAGCTCGGCATTTTTCGTTCGATTTTCAATTCAAAAGGCAATCGAACGGTCTATGCGCGATACGGGTTTTCCTTTGTCTCGGCGGCATTCCTACATTCTTCCTGCAGGACCTTGTACGGAATGCTCAACAAGCTTTCTTGCAAATCGGTCGGAGCCTTGTCAAACCATCTTGCATCCTTGTCGTCCACAAAACGATAATCCACGCCGATTGCCGCAAAATGTCTATATCCGCAGATGATCTTGCGCGCTTCATTTGTATGCGGCAAGGCATTGATGTCCTCGGTACCCTTCGTCTCCCTGACAATTTCGATTTCCTGATTTTTGTCATTCACGCGAAGGATCGCCCAGTCGGGATTGTAATTGCCGATGATTTTTGGAAGATTCACCTTGTACTTGGCCGGGAACTTGAAATACAGTCGGACATTTCCCGGAGCGCCCACTTCGTTCAATCGCTGCACAAAATGCCGTTCCACATTGGAATCCACCTGGATTTTATTGTAGATGGACTGATTCTCGTTGGCGTTTTCAAGTTCCGAGGCCATGAACTTTTTGTTCAATGGGAAAAGTTCGCCATCGTTTTCCTCTGTCGAAGACGAAGACGGAGAATATTCGATGTGCTCTACGATATGGTTTTTGAGAATTTCGCTCAAGGTTTGCACGAACTGGGCAATGAAGGCTTCTGGATTTTTCAGAAATTCCATCTGGCGAGTCCGCTTGATCCCCTTGAAGATGGCAAGGATCGTGGAACGCGTCAGAGGGATTTCGCTCGCAACTCGGGCAAGAAGGTTCGGTTTGGGAACATCAGGATAATCGGCATCCTTGCTTTGCACAGAAACCGATTTTCCCGACTGGAATTCAAATTCCTGCGGAGCATCCTTTTCTAGCGGCTCCTTGAAAACCGAAAGGGAGACCGTTTCGTCTGCGGCGCGAATGGATTGTACCCGGATTATTGCGAGGATTTCATCGGACTTGTCAATCGGTTTTCCAACGGAAACGACTTTTTCGCTACGATTGTTTGCAAATCTGCGTCCATTGGAATCGCTTACTTCGACAAGTAGAACTGCGGTTTCCGTTTTCGAAACTTCCTTGAGCGTAACACGGTACCTGGTCGTCACATACTGTCCCTTGGTCGTCACGATTTGAGCCGGCTTGAATTCCATTCGGTTGATTTTTTCAACCGCCTCGGCGATAAGCTTTTCCGTATGGATATGGATGTCGTAAACCGTCTTCTGTTTCATTTTGGACCAAAGTGCCGCGAACTCGGGGCTCTCATACCTTGTCGTACGCTTGACGGTCTCGTTTTTACGGTAATTGCCCAGCTGTCCCGCAATATCGCTCCCGCTTTCGCGATATTCGTCGTAGAGCGATTTTGCATAGTTTTCAAAGCTCTCGCTCGCAATGATCGTGAGCTTGTTTTGTTCCGGATCGGTGATGCGGGTTCCCGAAAGCTCGGGATGCCTTTCCGTTCCCTCCTGCACGGGTAAGCGCAAGCCTCTTCCGATTGACTGGCGACGGCTCTTTTCACTCCTGATTTCACGCAGGGAGCAGATTTGAAACACATTCGGATTGTCCCAACCTTCGCGCAGTGCGGAATGCGCAAAAATGAAATGAACGGGTTCTCGCGTATCCAGCAATTTTTCCTTGTCCTTCATAATCAGCTGGTAGGCGGCTTTCTCCGCTTCCTTTTCATCGGAGACAACTTTCCCGCTTTCACCGATATCCACTTCGATTTCAACGCCTGTTTTCTTGTCCTTCTTCTTGGCAAAATAGGCGGCTCGCACATCGGAAGCATTCATGTCCCTGAAGTGGTCCGAAGAATGCCTTAACGTTTCAAACTCTTCGTCAAAAATGCGCTTGACTATCGGATCGCCACCATTATAGCTCGACACCCGATCGACAAAGAAAAGGCTCAAGACCTTGGCCCTGTATCCGGAGTCTTTCAACAAGCCTTCGCGTTCGATATGGGCTTTGATCGTATTGTGAATCATTTGGCGAAAAATCGATTCCCGGCTGAGCGAGGCGCAGCTGGACTCGTCGGGACCGTAGCGGAATCCATTGGAAAATTCCACGTAGGAATTGTCCTCCTTGGCGCTGATATTCGTGATTTTCAAATCACCGTAGGCGTCATTTCTTGTCTTGGTCCGAAGCGAATCGTTGTAGGAAAACTTGAGAACTTGCGTTTTGAGGGAACCGGCGATTTTGCAATTTACCTGCATTTCGACGGCTAGAGGTTTTCCGAGAATCTGGAGGACCTTGAAATAGTCTTCCTTTTCAGAAGAAGCAACGTCCTCTTCACTGCCATAGATTTCGATTTTCTTGACGAGATTCATCTGCATGGCGTCAAAGGGAGTCAGGCTGTAGAGCAGGTTGGGAGGATTTTTTCCCGGCGTGGCGGAGTATCCCACGCTGAAGAGCGGATGCAGGGTGCGCAGAGCGCGACGCGCAACTTCCGTCTGGTAATTTTGCACTTCATCGAGGATGAGGACGGGGCGCGTTTCCTGCAAGAACTCGACGGGAAGCTTGCCACCCATGATCTTGTCGGATTCCTTGAACAGGACATTGCTCGCCTTGTTGAACGAGTCGATGGTCATGAGCAGA
This sequence comes from Senegalimassilia sp., assembly GCA_963652365.1. Lineage (GTDB taxonomy): Bacteria > Fibrobacterota > Fibrobacteria > Fibrobacterales > Fibrobacteraceae > Hallerella. Next base: position 56,468 of record CAVJTH010000009.1, on the reverse strand, counting down.
ATCTGTACGCTGTTGGACAGGGCAAAATTCTTGCAGTCGTTGACGTTTCCATCGTATCTTGCGATTTCCCGGGGAACGGTCCCTTGCGGAAACATCCTGTAGAAATGTTCGTAGGTGGCGCGGAACGTGGCGACCGCTCCTTCGTAAATGGCGACCGAAGGAACCACGACGATGAACTTGCGAAAACCGTACTTCTCTCGCAAGGCGTAGATGGTGCGCAGATATACGTATGTCTTGCCGGTGCCCGTTTCCATGTTGATGGTGAATTCCGGGTAGGAATGGAAATCGAGACGGCTGCCGTCGCACAAGAGCGTATCGCCGGAATTGGGAGCGCAGAGCGAAAACTGTGGAGCCAGACCGTTGCGCTTCTGGATCATGGAAAGGTTTTCTAGAAGCCAGCTCTCTTCGAAGACTTCTTCGGTATTGGAAATCGTGTCGCTAGATGCAAGACTTTCTAGAGAGCAGTCGTCTTCCACGCGCGAAAGACCGTCGAAGAGATCGACAACGGCACTGACCGCCCGGACCTGATGTTCCTGGTTTTCGTCGAACTTGATTTTTACGTGACTCATAGCGTTTCGACCCTCCCCTTGTCGGAAAGCTGGGCGTAGAGTTCGTCGCTGATGGCGGAATCGAGGCAGACGAACTTGTCGTTTTCGCCAAACGCGATGCCTTGCACGGTTTCTCTCGCGATGGACCTGTCGAGGCAAACGTTTAGCACCACGGGGCATTTTTCGTCGATTATGCGATAGAGGGTGTTGCCCGCAATGCTCGTGGATTTTTCGATGCGCGAATCGAGGGCGAACCCTTGGCGCAGCAAGATTTCGGTCAAGAGAGACTGGATGTCGGCGGGATCTTGAAAATCGAAGCCCTCGCGCAGCGGCGTGACCTGGGCTTCCATGCTGCCGAGCGCGAGTTCAAGCGCAACTTCGTCGGAACCCATGGTGGGCGTGTAGGGCGTGATGTTGGACTTTGCTAGCCGATAGACCTTGAAGCCGACGTCTAGTTTTCCCTGCCGTTCGGGATGTTCGCCGAGAATTTTCTTGCCGGCGCGACGGATGCGCTCCTTGCCGATTTCGCAGATGTTCTTGAAGCCCGCCTTGGCGGCGGCGGACGACGGGTCGCATTCCACGGGAAGCTGCACCATGATGAACTTGCGCTTTCCGCCGTCTTCGGCGTTGAGCTGCATGCACGCATGGGCGGTGGTTGCGGAACCGGAAAAGAAGTCGAGGATGAGGGCGGATGGATTTGTTCTAATCGAAGTTTTCAATAGATACTTTATGAAACTTGATGGTTTGGGATAATCAAATTTCCTTTCACCAAAAAGAGAGGTTATTTCTGATGTTCCTTGAGCAGTGTTAAACTGATTCGATAGAATTAAATTCCGAAAAGGAATCGTCCTTTCTATTGATTTATTTGAACTATCTACCTTCGAATACCGCTTATTATAGACATTCCATTTGCCATTTACCTTTTTAAAAACGATGAAATCATTTGCAACTCCCCACTCTACTTTCGATTTACTCCAAAGCCAATTCCAACCGGCAGTAGATTTTTCCGTGAAACCTCCAGGCCATTGGATGCTCCCATCAGGCATAGCCAATGGATAGTTCAACGCTTCGGAATAATGGACCCCAACCCTTTTGCTGTCCAATTTATCCAATGCATATTTGCCTCGTACATTTTCATAGCGGTCTGAAAATTTGAAGTTTTCCTCGGGCGTTAAATTTCCATCAAACCTACACAGTTCTCTATTTTTTGTATAGACCAAAACATGCTCCGTTACAGTAACAATGTCTGTTCCCGTATTGGAACCAACCGTTGATTGCCAAATCATATCCGCCACAAAATTTTCTTCCCCGAACACCTCGTCGCACAGGATTTTCAGGTTCGCCTGCTCGTTGTCATCGATGGAGATGAAAATCACGCCGTCCTTGGCGAGCAATTCCCGGGCAAGCTGCAAGCGCGGCAGCATCATGCCGAGCCACCTGCGGTGATAGGCGCCGCCGCTCTTCGGATTCGCCACCAGCGAAACACCCTTCTCGTCCATCTCTCCCGTAAATTTCAGGTAGTCGTCCACCGGTTCCCGGTAATTGTCGGGATAGATAAAGTCCTTGCCCGTGTTGTATGGCGGATCGATGTAGATCATCTTGACACGTTCCGCATAGCTCTTGCGCAAAATCCGCAGCACTTCCAGGTTGTCGCCTTCGATGTAGATGTTGTTTGTCCCTACCTCATCTACGCCGTCGCCGGGAACCGGTTCGAGCGTCCCTTCCGCCGCCTTGCGGGCGAGCTTCTTCGCCTCCCGCTTTCCCGGCCAATACAGGTTGTAGCCCATCTCGCCTTCATCGACAGCCTCTTCGCCAAACAGTTCCTTCAGCGCGCCAACGTCCAGCTTGCCGTCCCGAACGAGTTCCGGATAAAGCCGCTTGAGCGATTCAAGACGCTCGTCCCTGAGCGCGGTCGCGTCCATAAAAGAATTGCGTTCCATGGTCATCGTCTCCCTTTAGTTTTCATTTAGGTTTCCCGCGATAAAATCATCCGTTTCCTCGGCAGAACTTGCCATATACTTGAGCGCGTCGTTTCGGCTGGCATTCCGGCTGGTTTTCACGTATTCCACAAAGCTCGGGCACGAGTAGCGCACGTCGCAGTTGCGGCAGACATGGGTCGCGAAATTGGACTTCATCCCCGGCATTTTCGTTTGCAGTTTTTCTACCGGCGGGGATTCAAAATGCGATTTTTCGATGCGCTCCACCGTTTCGCCAAAGCGTCCAATCATTTCCGCGACTTCATCTTCGTTATAGCCAAAGGGGATCACCGGATTCCAGCGGTCAAATTCCTTTTGAATCCGAGATTCATCGCCCGTTTCTAGCGCGTGTTTCAACGTGTGCGGAACGGGCGTCGCGACAATGGCCATGCCGTCCAACTCGTTTTTCCGCAATCCCTTCCAGATGTGGGCGTACACATTCAGCTGCTCCCTGTATTTTTCCGGATCCGCCACGATGCGTTCCGGAGCGTGCGTCTTTAAATCGTAGAGCCAGGTTTCCGCGCCTTCGCGCACGACATCGATAACGCCTTCTATCGTGTAGGGGATTTTATCGTTCGGCGTTTCCTGTTCGGGAAGCGAGAGCTTCACCTCGGTTTGCGTCACGCGTTCGATTGTTTTCCTGTTCTTGCGGTAATAGCACAGCACCTGGCCAAAAGCGAGTTCCTTCATATACGCATTGATGGAGTGGCCCGATTCTTCGCTCAGCGCACGGAAATTGTCTTCGAACATTTCGCGGATAGCCGTTTTCGGCAATTCGCCAACAGAATTTTCTAGCTTCAACGGATTCACCCAATCGCCTCCCGAACGGCATACTGCAAATCCTCCACCGTCCGATGCACGAGCGATCCGAAAAACATCGTCTGGCTGCGGCTCGGCACAAAACCATACTTGCGGAACACCATATAATTGCGCGGGCAGCTATTGTAGGGCAGGTAATCCGCCGTATAGGTGTACACGTGCGCGATATCCTCGAAAAGACGTTCCGCTTCCGGAATCGCGTTCAAGTCAAGATTTTTCGCAGAAGCAAGCCGGGCTTTTTCGAACAAGGCCTTGAAAGGCGCATACGTTGTTTGCCCTTGTCCGTGAACTTGCGAAAGGACGAGCAAGTTCTTTGCGCGCGACAAGGCCACATAGAACATTCGCATCGTGTCGTAATCGTCCATCCTGTCAAGCGGTTCAGAGAACGCGGAGACAATCCCCAAGTTTTCCTGCATTTCCCTGACGATTACGTCCAGTTTTCGCGGTCCACGATTCCTGTGCGAAAGGGAGCCCAGGACAACAACCGGGAATTCCAGGCCCTTGGACTGGTGAACGGTCAAGAACGGGACGCAGCCTTTGGGAAACGGATCGTCGGCATCTTCATATTCCGTTTCATTCAAGCGGAAGAGCGCATACAGGAACGAGCCGAAAAAGTTTCTCCGAATGCGGTCACTTTCAAATGCTGCCCCCGAAAGAATCGGATTGTCCGTTTCCTGATATTTTGCGAGATACTGGGTTATCATGCCCAAAGAGTACAGCCCGGAATCCTCGCCACCCGTTTCCGCCTTTCGATACTTTGCCGCAAAATACTCGAAGCCGTTGATTTCATAGAACAAGTCGAGCAAGGTCCAGTCCATCGCCGTCGCACGGGAAAGCGCATAGGAAACGCGCAGAGGTTTCCCTTCATTTGTACGGCGAGCCACAAATGCAAGCATTCCGCGACCGCACAAGAGCCTTCGAACCGACTCGTCAATTCTTGGCGCTTGGGAAAGTTTTTTCAAAACGGAAATCGTCAATTCGGAATCCAGGGAAAGTCCGCTTTTTCCGCAATGGTCGAGAAGCTGTCTGTAATTTCTCTTGCCGGCTGCGATGGCGTTTTGAATTTCGCCGATAAATTCCGGAATCGCCCGATCTCGGGAAATTATTTCATCGGCCTTTTCAAGTGCGGACTTTACCCAGGCGGCAAAGTTCTTCATTCCGCCAAGGGAATTCGCGTTTGCCTCGTATTTGAATATTCGCGCAAGGAAACCAAATACGACAAGAGCTTCTTCGGTGTATAGAAAGTTCTTTGCCCGCGGTGCGTAATACTTGATCCCGACCTCGTCCAGTGCTTCCGCAAACGCCTTGACCTTGGGCGCCATCTCGCCGCTGGCCTTTCCCCGAATTGTCGGGAACAAGAAAGCGCACTGGTTGTAGTCCGCGATTTTCCCCGTCTCCTTGAGCCGCTTGACCAACAACGCAATGTTTTTCGCCACAGCGTTTTTATCGCCCGATTCCAGGATGACAGAGGTCTGCGAATCCGCGCTGTTGGCCTCGACGTTCTTGTTCGGGATTCTGAACGATGCGCCGTTTTCAAAAGGATTTTTCCACGATACGAGATCCATGAACTCCGTGTAGGTATCGACAATCTGCTTGCGGGAACGGTAGTTGACGTTCAAGTCGATGCGCCTGGGGCGAACGCCTATTGTCCTCTGGCAGATGTTTTCAAAGCCGACAAGATTTTCGACGGTCGCCCCGCGGAATCGGTACAGCGCCTGATCGTCATCCCCTACGACGCAGAGATTCCTTGTCCCCTCGGCAAGCTTCAGGTAGATTTTCCGCTGGATGGTGTTGGTATCCTGGTATTCGTCAACGATGACATGCTTAAAGACGGTTTTCGCATCCTTCTTTTGGCAGATGCGCGCATAGGTCCGCTGCTGCAATGTGGAAAAATCGACGCGTTCCACGCCGTCTTCATTCAGGAGACCCCGATAGCGACACGTCATCCTGAACAGTTTTGCAAGGACACAATCTCCCAGCTGGACGGAAAATTCCTTGGCCGCGAAATCCTCTTCGCTCATCCGATTGAAAAAGGAGATGCAGTTGGCAACCGCATCGGTTCGGGACGCCGAGTCTTTTCCGAAATAGCCGTTGATTTTCTTGTACGAGTCCCGTTTGTCGATATCGTCAAACCCGGATTCCGAAAGGAGCCTGCCAAAGCGATTGCGAACGAAAAGAAACTGTCCCAAATCATCGAGCAGCAACGGGCGACGGCAACGCAAGCCATGTTCCTTGAACCGGCGATCCGTCAAAAGCCTCTGGCAGAGGGAATGCAAGGTACCCACATACATCTCGGCAATGTCGTAAGGCGTGTGCGTGTATTTGCTCGCCACGGACAGAAGTTCCTGCAAGCCCCGCTTCAGCTGTTGGGCGGCCTTTTCGGTAAAAGTCGCAAGGAATATTTCTGTTGGCGGAACATGCCCGAAAACAATCAGATTGACACAGCGCCACAGCAGAACGCGCGTCTTTCCCGATCCGGGACCCGCCGTGAGAAGCAGCGGGCCGCTCGTATTTTCGATGGCCAGCCTTTGGTTGTCATTGGGCGTAAAGCCCTTTTCCGCAAAAAGGGTTTCGAGCGAAACGTCGCTGCGCCGAACCGCATCTACAACCATTGACAGACCTCGCCGCGAGCATTCCCTCCAGAATCACGAGGCAAGCGACAAGATCGTTTTTTTTTGCAAAGACAAAAAAGGCGTGGAGTCGCCGCACCGTTTACTGTACTTCGAGGCTCGGCAAAGCCTAACTTACCAATAAACGCAAACGACCCACGCCCCGAACGGGACGTGAGCAGTTTACCCTATTCTCGTAAGTTGAAATTTTGCCGATTTCGAAGTAGAGACTAGAGCAAATACTCAAGTTAAAAACAGACGCACATTCAGCCATACGACCGAATGGGCTATGTATTTTGGAATATAGGAAAAAATCGGGAGCGAAATTCAAAACCGTCCCGAAAAATTCCCGTTCTACTTCAGGAAGAGCCCGAGCTTTCCGAAGTCAAGGAACGTGATGAAAATGAACAGGGCGATAAAGAGCGCCATGGCGATTTTCTGGATCAGCGCCTGTCTTTCTTGCGAAATCGCCTTGCCGCGGACCGCTTCGATGAGAAGGAAGAGGAGAATTCCGCCATCCGTAATCGCGAGCGGCAAGAGGTTCATGATTCCCAGGTTGATGCTGATGAGCGCGAGGATCATCAGAAAGTCCTCGAATCCGGAAAGCCAGACGTTTCCCATCACGGCGACAATCGTCACCGGACCGGACATCGCATCGACCTTTACCTGTCCCTGGAACATCCGCTGGAAGTAGCGGAAAACGCTCGTCGTCATTTTCCAGCTGGTGCCACAGGCCTTGACGACGGCTTCCGGAAAATTGCGGCTCACGATATGCGTTTCCTTGAACATCACGTATGTCATCTGGATGCCTATCATGTAGCGACCGTGTTCTTCGCTGTAAACCGCGGAAAGTTCCTTTTCGAGAGTGTCCGCGCCGCGATGGATCGTCACCGCGAGAGGCCTACCTTCGGAACCGTTCACCAGATCGACGACGTCGCGATACTTGAAAACCCTCTGGCGGTCGATTTCGACAATCGTGTCGCCCGGAAGAAAGCCCGCCTTTTCCGCCGCGCTCCCGGCGAGAGGCTTGCCGTTGATGACGACGCGATGCCGCGGATAGACGCCCGCTTCGCCGACGCCCATGTGGATGTCGTCCGAGAGGGAGTCCTTGCCGGGAATTACCATCTCTTGCGGAACGATGACCAGGGAAAGCGTATCCGCGCCGCGGAGAAGCTTCAGGGGAACTTCTGCGCCAAGCCGCACGCCGACCCGTTCGCGAAAATCGTCCCAGCCGTTCGTCGGCCGGCCGTCGAGTTCAAAGATCGTGTCGCCCGGAAGGATCCCCGCCTTTTCCGCCGCGCTTTCCTGCGCGACCAGCCCGACGATCAGACGGGACGATTCCGGTTCCTCCACGCCTTTCATGTAGAGCCCCACCAACAGCAAGAAGGCGAACGCGATGTTCACAAACGGTCCGGCAAAGGCGATCGCCGCCCGCGCCCCGACGCTTTTCGACACGAACGCGTTCGGATCGTTCGAATCGGAATCTTCCGGATTTTCCCCTTCCATGGCGACGTAGCCGCCAAAGGGAATCAGCGAAACGCAATATTCCGTTTCGCCCTTCTTGAATCGCAAAAGCTTTTTGCCAAATCCGATGGAAAAGGTCTTGACCTTGACCTTGTTCCACTTGGCGACGAGAAAGTGCCCCAGTTCATGGATAAAGACGAGAAAGCTCAGGCTGAGAAGCCCAAGCGCAAAGATCGCTACATTCGAAAGAAAACTCTCCATGGGTCGCAATTTAGAAAAAAGCGACGGAGGAAATGCCTATCCTAGACCAGTTCCTGCGCGAGCCTTCGGGCTTCCCGGTCCGCCGCGAGAATCGTCTCCAGGTCGAGCGTTCCGGAAACCGTCGGAGTCTTCGCCACGACCTTTTCCACGCCGGCCGGAATGTCCATGAACCCGATTTTCCGTTCGAGGAACGCGCCGACGAGCACTTCGTTTGCCGCGTTCATCATCGCGGTGTAAAGTCCGCCCCGCTTGCCGCATTCGATGGCGAGCGCGAGACAGCGGAACTTTTCGAGATCGGGCTTGAAAAACGTCAGCTTGCCGATTTCCGAAAGATCCAGCCGTTCCGTTTCGAGCGCGATGCGCTCCGGCCACGTGAGCGCGACCTGGATGGGAATCTTCATGTCGGGAGCGCCGAGCTGCGCCATCAGGCTGCCATCGCGGAACTGCACCAGGGAATGTACGCGGCTCTGCGGATGAACGACCACCTTGATCTGCTCGTAGGGAATGTCAAAGAGAAAATGCGCTTCGATGACTTCGAGCCCTTTGTTCATCATGCTCGCGGAATCGATCGTGATCTTCCGTCCCATGCTCCAGACCGGATGATTCAGGGCGTCTTCGACGGAAATGTCCTTGAATCTTTCGAGCGGCCATTCGCGGAACGGTCCGCCCGAAGCCGTGATCTGCAGGTTTTCCACTTCCGCGTTCGGACGGTCGGCGAAGCACTGGAAAATCGCGTTGTGCTCCGAATCGACCGGCGTGAGATAGGCCTCTCGATTTTCGCGGAGCGCCTTCGTGATGACTTCTCCCGCCATCACGAGCGTTTCCTTGTTCGCCAGCGCGACATGCTTGGAAGCCCGAATCGCGGAAAGGGTCGGAAGGCATCCGACGGAACCCATCAGGGAATTCAGGACGATATCCACATTCGGGTCGCTCGCCAGTTCGCAGAGACCTTCCATTCCGGAGAGGACGGGTTTTCCCAGTTCCCTCGAAAGTTCCCGAGCTGCCGTTTCGTCAAACAGGCAGAAGCGTTCCACGTTCATTTCACGGGCGATTTTCGCGACGCCTTTCCAGTTCTTGTTCGCGGCGACCGCATACAGCCGAAACCGTTCGGGATGCTGTTTCAAGACGCCGATTGTCGAGGTTCCGATCGAACCTGTTGCCCCAAGAAGACAGACACGCTTCATCTTAGACCGTTCCGTTGATAAAGACCATCAGGAGTACGACCGCCGGTGCCGCGAGGAAGAACGAATCCGCCCGGTCGAGAGCGCCACCATGCCCCGGAAAGATTTGACTTGCATCCTTTGTGCCGGACCAGCGCTTGAGCGTCGATTCGAGCAAGTCTCCCACCTGCCCCGCGATAGCGAGAACAAGTCCCAAGACTGCCGACATCGCGTAGTTCAATCCGAAGACCGAAGGAGCAAAGAACATGACCCAGCCGACGGCAAAGAGCGTTCCGCAGATGGCGCCTTCCCAGGTCTTCTTCGGGCTGATCTCCGGAGCGATATGATGCTTGCCCAGGAGCCGCCCGCCGAAATACGCCATCGTATCGCAGACCCACATCGCGGTCATCACCAGGATGAACTTGTACGAATGTTCGAGCGAACCGCTCCCCGACCCGAGCAGATAGACGTCGAGACCGCCCCACAGTCCGAGATAGAGAGGCGCGCCGAGCTGCATCGAAAGCCACGGGAAGAGATGGTCGATGGAAACCTTGGAAAACGCGATGGCGATGTAGAGCGCAAAGACGCCGACAAAGACGATTCCGACGAGATGCGGAACCGCCGCAATCCCGAAGAAACGCCCGGACTGGAAAATCCAGGCGAGCGTGAGAGCGACCGCCGCAAGCGGAGCCACGACCTGCATCGACGGCCCCTTGTACATCTTCGAAGCCATCCGCGCCCATTCCCAGGCGCCCGCGCCACTCAAGAAGCACATCAGGGCCAAGCGGGAAACGTCGTTTAGCCAAAGCAGCAAAAAGGTCACCGGAATGGCGATGACCGCAAACAGGATGCGAATTGTCAAATTACTCATCGAGAACCTTTCCAAAGCGGCGTTCACGCGTATTGTAGAAATCGACCGCCTTCTGGAATTCCTCGTTCGTGAAGTCCGGCCAGAGGGTCGGTGTCACGTAGAATTCGCTGTAGGCGGCCTGCCAGAGCAGATAGTTCGAAAGGCGGAATTCCCCGCCGGTGCGAATGACGAGGTCCGGATCGGGAGCGCCTTTCAGGTAGAGATTTCGCGAAAAGACCTTTTCGTCGATCGCTTCGAGGGAAAGCGTTCCCGCCTTGACCTCGGCGGCAATCGCCTTGCAGGCTTCGACGATTTCCTGACGACCCCCATACGAGATGGCGAGGTTCAGCTGCATCCCGGAATTCTTCGACGTTTCGTCGATCGCGTGCTGCAACTGCTTGCGCGGAGCTTCCGGCAAGCGGTCGATGTTTCCGATGACCACGAGCTTCACGTTCTTTTCCATCAGGTCCGGAAGTTCCTTGTGGACCATTTCCACGAGGAGCTTCATCAGGTAATCGACTTCCTTGGAAGGACGTTGCCAGTTCTCGGAGCTAAAGACATAGAGGGTCAAATGTTCCAGCCGCAGGTCGCAGCCGAACTTGACCGCATCGATCGTCGCCTGGGTTCCCTTGCGGTGTCCCAGAAAGCGTTCGAGACCCCGGCTTCTCGCCCAGCGGCCGTTGCCATCCATGATGATGGCAATATGCTTCAGTCCGTTAGCCATTTCGCCTACACCTCAAGGAGGTCCGCTTCTTTCAGCTTGAGGATTTCGTCGATTTTCGCGATGTAGCTGTCGGTCACCTTCTGGATCTGTTCCTGGCGCTTCTTCGCTTCGTCTTCGGCGAGTTCCTTGTCCTTCTTGATGGCGTCGTTTGCGTCGCGACGGATGTTGCGAATGGCGACCTTGCCCTCTTCCGCGTGCTTGCGAGCGAGCTTCGCGAGTTCTTCGCGGCGTTCCGACGTGAGAATCGGGATGGACACGCGGATGCCGTTGCCTTCCATCAGCGGGGAGACGCCGATGTTCGCCATGAGGATCGCCCGGTGAATCGGTTCGACCATCGTCTTTTCCCACGGGGTCACAAGGAGCATTCGAGGTTCCGGGACGGAGACCTTCGCCACCTGCGGAATCGGGGTCGGCGTTCCATAGTAATCGACGCGGATGTTGTTCAAGATAGCGGGTGTCGCCACGCTGGTGCGAATCTTCGAAAATTCGCGTTCAGTCGCCTCGACGGCCTTTTGCATTTTCAGTTCGTATTCTTCAGACATAGATCCTCAATTTAAAAACTTTGCGGATGCGCCTTGCCACGCTAGCAATGCACGAGCGTTCCTAAACTACCTTCCGCGGCCGCCTTCGTCAAGTTCCCCGGCGTCATCTTGAACACGAGAATCGGCATTTTCTGTTCGAGGCAGATGGCGACCGCGGCCGTATCCATCACCTTTAGCCCGCGGCGGATGACTTCGCTGTAGGAAATATCGTCAAAACGCGTCGCGGAGGGATTCTTGACGGGATCGTCCGTGTAGATGCCATCGACCTTCGTCGCCTTCATGATCACGTCGCATTCCGCTTCGCTAGCGCGGAGCGCGGCGGCACTGTCGGTCGTAAAGTAGGGGTTGCCCGTTCCCGCGGAGAAAATCACGACGGTTCCGCTCGACAGCAGGGAAATGGCCCGTCTGCGGTCAAAGAATTCGCAAATGGGTTCCATCCGGACAGCGGACATCACGACGCAGGGAACACCCTGCTTTTCAAGAGCATCCTGCATCGCCAGTCCGTTCATTACCGTGCCGAGCATTCCCATCGCGTCGCCCTGGGCGCGGTTCATCCCGCCCGCGGACGCGGAAATGCCGCGCACCAGGTTTCCGCCGCCAATGACAAGCGCCACCTGTACGCCCGACTTCACGACGGTTGCGATTTCGGAAGCCATCGACGTCAGAATTTCGGAGTCGATGCCGTGGCCTTTTTCCCCGGCGAGAGCCTCGCCGGAAAGCTTGAGAAGAATTCGTTTGAATTTGGACATAGGGAATTAGGGGTTGGGTTGTGAAATTTCTTCTTTAAATTAACATTCGAGCGATGTATTTTACCACCGCGCGTTCTTCGGAGGCGCTCGGTTTCGGGCTTTTTCCGAATACCTCGGGATGATGGAACTTCGACACCGCAAGGACGGCGTTCTCGATTTCCGGGAATGTCGCCTTGTCGAAAGGCACGTCGAAATTTCCCATGTAATAGGGGACGTCCGCATACCGCTTGAAGCAGTCGAGATAGCAGTAGTAGGGCAATTTTTCGGGGTTTACATCCACGGCGTTAGAACAGCGTTCCTTGATGAACGTCCGGCTGCGCTTCAAGGCGTTGATGTCTCGGAGCGTGTAAAACAGGATTTCCGGTTCAAAGCGTTCCCTGTGGGGATATTTTCGGATGAAGTCCGCCACGTAGTCGAAGTTCGCAAGCGAAAAGGCCTTGCCCTCGACCGTCCTGAAAGTCATCCGATAGACATCGTCATAGGAAAGCCCCGCCGCAGGCGCCCTCCGATACAAAGCGACAACTACGGGGAAACCGGTCGTCTTGGAAGTGTTCGCAAATTCCTGGCTGCTGAAGACGGCGTGTTCGAGCATCCGGTAATTCGCAAAGAAGTTCCTTGCCGCGGAAAAATTCTGGCGCTTGACCAGATACGAAAGCGGATGCAACACGGCGACATAGTCGGCAGCGAGCTTGTCGTAGGAAAGGAGGGACGAAAGTCCCAGATCCCGCGTCCTGATATCCGCATCCATTTCCATGTCGGCAGACTTGATTTTCTGGTTGATCTGCGACGTGACATCGTTATAGGGAGGATTTCCGACGACGACCAGGCAGTCCCCGTTTCCTATCCCGTACCGTTCGCGCGAAACGGAAAACAGCGCATTCTTGTTGAACGTTTGCACCTTCGGGAAAACTTCGGAGCCCCTGTTTACGGCAAGGGAATCGATGTCATTTCCGATATACCTGTTTTTCGGCAAATATTCCTGCAATTCAAAAAAGGCTCCGTAGCCGCAGGAGCTGTCGAGAATGGTTTTCCCACTCGTCAGGCCGTACTTTTCAAGCCAGTCCCGGACAAGAAGCACATACCGATACGGCGTGTAGAAGCTCCCGAGGTTCACCCGTCCCGAGGAATCCAGATGCCTTTGTACATGAATGTCCACAGCCGCCCGCCTTTTTGAAAAACAGGTCGCCCCCGCAAGGGGACGACCGAGTTCCATTCGACGCTTTCGCGTTTAAATTAGTTGCCTCTCTCGAAGCGGATGAAATCGACGACGGCGAGGTTTTTCACACCGAGCTTTTCCCCTTCAGCGAGCAGGTAGTCCTTGACGGACAGCTTCTTCGGGTTCTTGTCGGAGATGAAGAATTCCTGGTCTTCGAGAACGACTTCCTTGAGGACCTTCGCGACGCGGCCTTCGATCTGGCGCTGGGCGAATTCCGGCTTGGTCTTCTTGCCGGAATTTTCGATCTGGGCGAGAGCGATTTCCTTTTCCTTCGCGATGAACTCTTCGGGAACCGCCGCGTTATTCAAGGCGACCGGCGGGAACGCGGCGGCCTGCATCGCGATTTCCTTCGCGGTGCGTTCGAGAGCTTCCTTGTCGCTCGGCGTGCCTTCGAACGTGAGACGCGTGAGAACGCCGATCTTTCCGCCCATGTGGGAGTAGAGACCGATGACGTCCGAACCGGAACGCTTGATGACGCCCAGCTTGCGGAAGTCGATGTTCTCCTGGATCTTCACGAGAACGTCTTGCAGCTTGTCGTTGATCTTCACGCCATCGACTTCGGCGTTCTTCAGCTCTTCGACGGAGTCGATGTCCTGCGTTTCGCAAGCCTTGAGGGCGAGGTTCGCCAGGGCGACGTAGTCCGCGTTCTGGGACACGGGTTCCGTTTCGCAGCCGAGTTCAAAGGCGACTGCGCGGTCGTCGCGGCTCACGAGGAACACGCGGCCTTCCTTCGCGGCCTTGTCGGCACGCTTCGCGGCGACAGCGGCACCCTGCTTGCGGAGAAGTTCGAAAGCCTTTTCCTGATTGCCTTCGGCTTCGATCAGGGCCTTCTTGCATTGCATCATTCCAACACCGCTCGCCTTGCGGAGCTGGTTCACCATTGCAGCGGTAATTTCAACAGCCATCGTTACTTTTCCTCGCTTTTTTCAGCCTTGTCTTCGGTCTTTTCGGCGATAGCCTTGCGCGGCTTGAAGGTGCGCTTGCGCGGAGCCGGAGCGTCGTCGTACTTCTTCGCGACAGATTCGGCGTCGGCGTTCTTCGCCACTTCGGAGCGGGTCGTTACATTGTCCGCCAGGTAATCCACGATAATCTTGATGGACTTCACCGCGTCGTCGTTCGCCGGAATCGGGTAATCCACGAGGGTCGGATCGACGTTCGTGTCGCAGATGCCGATGATCGGGATGTGCAGACGGCGAGCTTCCGCCACCGCGATGTGTTCGTGGTGCAAGTCGGTCACGACCACGAGGCCCGGAAGGGTCGCCATTTCGCGAATGCCGCCAAAGACGCCGAGCATCTTTTCGCGGAGACGGGTCTTGTCGAGAACTTCCTTCTTCGAAAGCTCCTTGAAGAGACCTTCGGATTCCATCTGGTCGATCTTGTCGATCTGCTTGATGGACTTGCGGACGGTCTGGAAATTGGTGAGCATGCCGCCGAGCCAGCGGTTCGAGACGAAGAAGTGGTTGGTCTTCTTCGCGGCTTCTTCCACGATAGCGCGAGCGGTCGGTTTGGTGCCGACGAAGAGAACGCTCTTTCCCTCGCTGGAGATGCGGGCGGCAACCTTGCCGGCTTCTTCGAGCTGCTTGATCGTCTTGTCGAGGTTGATGACGTAGATGTCATTCTTCTTCGCCAGGATGTAGGGTTTCATTTTCGGGTTCCAGCGCTGAGCCTGGTGACCAAAGTGAGCGCCTGCTGCGAGCAGGTCTTCGACGGAAGGCAGATTAGCCATGATGTTTTCCTTTTTCGGTTAAACGTCCCGACATGCAGAAGCCGCAAAGCCCAGAGGCCACCGAAGCGACTTTTCACATATCGGTGATTGATTTTTCCCAGGCAAACGCCCGGGTGTGCCCAAATGTAGAAAATTCCTGTCAGTGCGCGGCGAGCCAGTTCGCCCCGAAACCCACCGAAGCGACCAGCGGGACCTTCAGGACCATCGCCTGCTCCATTTCGCGACGGACGATTTCGCCAAGGCTTTCCGCCTGAGCCCTCGGGCATTCGAACACAAGCTCGTCGTGCACCTGGAGCATCATCCTGAGCGGAAGCGAATCCTTTTCGATCCGGCTTGCGACGCGAATCATCGCCGTCTTGATCAGATCCGCCGCACTTCCCTGGACAGGCGTATTCACGGCCATGCGTTCCGCCATCTGGCACTCGGTCCTGTCTGCGGAATCGATTCCGGGAATCTCGCGGCGACGACCCGTCAGCGTTTCGACATATCCGTGCTCGTGGGCAAACGCCTTGATGCGTTCCACGTAAGCCTCGACACCTTTATACAGATTAAAGTATCCGTCGATGAACGACTTCGCTTCGCCCATCGGGATATGCAGGTCGCGGGAAAGCCTAAAAGGCGTCATGCCATACAGAACGCCAAAATTCACGACCTTCGCGCGGCGACGCTCGTCGGCAGTCACCTCGGACGGAAGCTTTCCAAAGACCGCGGCGGCGGTCAGCGCATGGATGTCCACCCCGTCGTTATACGCCTGTACAAGCTTCTCGTCTCCGGAAAGATGCGCAAGCATCCGCAGCTCGATCTGCGAATAGTCCGCGGAAAGAATCACGTTTTCCTTTTCGCCCGGAATGAACGCGGCGCGGATCTTCTTGCCTTCCTCGGAACGGATCGGGATGTTCTGCAGGTTCGGTTCGCGGCTCGAAAGCCTTCCCGTCGCCGTCCCCCACTGCACAAAGCTCGTGTGGATCCGATGCGTCTCCTTGTTCACGAGCGTCGGAAGGACTTCGACATACGTGTTCTGGAGCTTTTTCAGTTCGCGGTAGTTCAGGATCGATTCGACGAGAGCCGTTTCCCGCTCGGAAAGATCGAACTCGTGGAGCAAGCGGTCGAGAACCGCGCTGTCCGTGCTGCGGCCAGTCGCCGTCTTCTTGAGCACCTTCAATCCCAAGTCGTCATAGAGAACTTCGGCGAGCTGTTTCGGAGACGCGATGTTGAACGGATTTCCGCCGGAAAGTTCATAGACCTTCTCCTCGGTCCTTTCGATTCGCTTCGAAAAATCCGCGGAAAGATTTCGAAGGGCGTCTTCGTCGATGGCGGCCCCGCATTCTTCCATTGCGAAGAGGACCTTGAGAATCGGCATTTCCGTTTCCAGAAAATGCCTTTCCAGGCCGCATTCTTCGAGCTTCTGCCGGACAAGATCCCACAATTCGAAGATCGCCGCCGCGGACCTTGCCGCATGTTCCGCCAGCTCTTCGACGGGAACGCGCGAAAAGGGGATCTCGCTTTTTCCATGCCCGACAAGCGCCTCGGAAGAACCGATCTCCCGCAGGCCGTTTCGGCGGCAAAGCTCTTCCAGTTCGTATTTCGATTCCCCCGGAGAAAGCATCCACGCTCCAATTTGCGCATCGCGAATCTCCGAAGGAAGAACCTTTTCGTCAAGAGCCCAGGAAAGAACATGCAACGCGGATTTCGCGGCAAACATTCTCCACGTCTTCTCGGCGACGGTAAACGCCGGAACGAACCAGTCCGCAAAATATTCCGTATCGATATTGTTCAGAGGAATCCCCATGTCGTCCGTGTGTCCGAGCGGCACGTAAAATCCCTTGTCCGGTTCGGTGGAAAGCGCGACCCCCACGATTGTCGTCGAAAGCGGACGCGATCCGTCATAGACTACCGAAACGGCGGGAGACGGAGACGCTTCGACCGCCGCGGTCATTTCCCGGAAAGTTTTCGTCGTGCGCACGACAACCGTTTCGAAAGGCTTGCGTTCTTGCCGGGCGGACTTTTTGTCAAAGTCGCCCTTCGAGGGAACCTTGTCGATGAGCCGCAAGAGGCTGTTGATTTCGTGCTCCCTGAAAACGTCCCGAAGCGGTTCGCTCGCTATCCCGTGAAATTCCAGTTCGACAAGGGAGCCCTTGAACCCCCGCGAAGACTGGATTGTCACCAGCTCGCGCGAGAGAAAGGCGTTTTCCCTTCCCTTTTCCAGATTGTCGTGCAAGCCCTTTTTCGTCACCTTGTCCAGGTTCGCGTACAGGTTATCGATGTTTCCGAATTCCCGGAGCAGCGAAACGGCGGTCTTGGGCCCGACTTTCGCGACACCCGGAACGTTGTCCGAGGAATCTCCCATCAAGGCGAGATAGTCGCGAATCTGCGAAGGAGGAACTCCATATTTTTCCTCGACATCTTCCGGCCCGAAATCGAGACCGTCCGCACCCTTTTCGAGCTGGTACAGATGAATCCGGTCGTTCACGACCTGGGAAAGGTCCTTGTCCTTCGTGACCAGGAAGATCTTTTCGAATCCTTCCCGGTAGGCTTCGCCCGCCACGGCGGCCATCACGTCGTCCGCTTCGAAGCCCTTCTCCGAGAGCATCGGAATTCCGCTTGCGCGAATCGCTTCCATGAGCATCGGCAACTGCTTCGCCATTTCTTCAGGCATCGGTCCGCGGTTCGCCTTGTATTCCGGGTAGAGTTCGTGTCGAAACGTCGGCGCTCCCACGTCGCACACAATCGCAAAATGCGTCGGCTTGTGCTTCGCAAGGAGCCGCAGGACGGTCCCCCAGTAGCCGTGGACCAGGGAAACATCTTCGCCTTTTCCGTTGACAAGCGGATCTCTCGCATAGGCGTAGAACATCCGAAAGGCGAGAGCGAACGAGTCGAGCAAGAAGAGCTTTCTTGGAGCAGGCATAGGGTATCGATTTCCGAAAGATGAAAATTAAAGGCGGACCGAAAGCTTTTCGCGCATTTCCTTGACCGTTTCCACGGCCTTTTCCACCGAAGAGGATCGGGCGAGCAAGACGCCCATGCGACGATGCCCGCCGACCGTAGGCTTGCCGAACAGCCGGATGCCCGTATCGGGAGTTTCCAGAACCTTTGCCAGGTTTTCAAAGCGAACCTGTTCGGATTCCCCTTCGACGACAATCGCCTTCGAAGCGGACGGTCCGCGGAACGCGATGTTCGGAATCGGAAGTCCCAGGATGGCCCGGGCGTGAAGCGCAAATTCCGAAAGGTCCTGGGAAATCAGCGTCACCATTCCCGTATCGTGCGGGCGCGGGCTGACTTCGCTGAACAGGACGTCCTCGCCGCAGACAAAAAGCTCCACGCCAAAGATTCCGCGGCCTCCGAGCGCATCCGTGATTTTCTTCGCGATGTCGTGCGCCTTTTCGAGAACGGTCGCGCTCATCGGTTGCGGCTGCCAGGACTCCTGGTAGTCGCCGTTCACCTGGTGATGCCCCACAGGCTCCAGAAAGCTCGTCCCGCCGACATGACGCACCGTGAGCATCGTGATTTCGTAATCAAAGGGAACAAAGCCTTCGACAATGACGCGGGAAGCCTTTCCCGTACGTCCTTCGCTCTGGGAAACGTTCCACGCCCGATCGATATCCGCTTCGGACTTGACCGTACTCTGGCCATGCCCCGACGAACTCATCACGGGCTTTACGACGCAGGGAATTCCCACCACCTTGACCGCCGCCTTGAAATCCTCTTCCGTGTCCGCAAAGCGATACGGCGAAGTTTTCAGCCCGAGCTCCTCTGCCGCCAAGCGACGAATGCCTTCGCGGTTCATCGTCAGCCGAGTCGCCATGGCCGTCGGAATCACATGATAGCCTTCCTTTTCGAGTTCCACGAGCGTCGGGGTGGCAATCGCTTCGACTTCCGGGACGATATAGTCCGGCTTTTCCAGTTCGACGATTCGACGGAGCTCCGCTCCATCCAGCATGTTGACGACATGAAACCGGTGCGCGACCTGCATTCCTGGCGCATTCGCATAGCGATCGACGGCAATCGTCTCGACGCCGAGCCGCATCATCTCGATAATCACTTCCTTGCCAAGCTCTCCCGCTCCGCAAAAAAGAACGCGCGTCGCGCTTTTCGAGAGCGGAGTTCCAATCGTACCGAGTTCTGCCATACTGTCTCCTTGTCTATTTTTTCAGCTTGCCGCGAGTTCCCTTTTCATAACCGCCAAGGCAGGAAACCGCCCGGCTGTCGCAAGGCGTTCCCTCGCGGAAGGTAAATTCGCTGTCCGATTCGAAAACGGCCTGCACCATGCGCTTAAAGTCGAACGAGGCGTTTTTCCCGACCGTCACGCGATAATACAGGTCCTCGTCCCGCGTATAGACAAGAACCGTTGCCGTCTCCTTCGGACGACCGTTTGCCTTCACCGAGAATCCGTAGAGCTCTTCCTTGACGGTGAACATTTTCACTTCGGGAAGTTCAAACCCGATATCCTTCCAGGTCGCATAGTTTCCGGCCGCGCGCGAAGCGAACCAGGCTTCCGCACCGCTTTCGTCCATTTCTTCAATGAGCCCGTTGATCCGGCTGTCGTAGGAATCCTTGATGGAACGCAGATCTTCTTCCTGGGCCGTCAGGCGGTCTTCGGAATCCATCGGTTCGATCTCTTCCGCCGCAAGCGGCAAGAACGCAAGACCTGCCATCAAAAACACGATTTTAAAAATTCTCATGTTTAAACATCTAAAAAAAAAATCGCCCGTCGTCTGCAAGATTTGGACAATTCGGGAGGAAATTCGCGACAAGCTCGCCAACCCGACAGGTTCCGGACACCCGTCTTGCATTTTCCCCCGTCAATTGTTATAATTAGACAAAGCTAACAAAAGGACCAAAAGCGAATGCCAGACCAGCAAAAACTCTCCCAAAGCCTCGAAGACTATCTCGAAATGGTGCACATTCTCTGCCTGGAAAACAAGGATGTCGCCCATGTCAAGGACATTGCGGAGAGACTCTCCGTCAAGATGCCTTCCGTCAACAAGGCGATGAACGAACTCAAGAAGCTCGGGCTCGTCAACCAGGAACCCTACACGGGCATTTCGCTTTCGCCGGCCGGGAAACAGACTGCGGCGAAGGTTCTCGCGCGGCATTTCCTGTTGCGAAAGCTCCTTCTAAAGCTGGGAGTTTCCGAAAAGATCGCCAACGAGGACGCCTGCAAGATGGAACACATCCTTTCGCAGGAATCCCTTGATCGCATCAGCGATTTTGTCGGCAGATAGAATCTAGACAGTCAAGAGAAAAGCCCGCCTGGCGGGCTTTTCCGTTATCCTTTCGAAACGCGCGCTATCGAAGCGAAAGCATCTGGGCGGAGAGCGTCTTTCCGCTTGCCGAAACGACCTTGGCGAGCCATTTTCCCGACGAAAGCCGCGCAAGCGAAACATTTGCGTTCGCACCGACATCCCGTTTCAGGCAAAGTTTCCCGTTGGCGTTGAACAGGAGAAGCGTACTTTTCGCCGGAGCGTTCACATAGAGGCTTCGCGCAGAGAGCCGCATCGAAACCGCCGAGTTCCAGACCGGGACGATCGAAGGAATCGGCACAATGGAACCTTCCGGCGCGCCGACGACAAGTCCCCTTCCGATCGTACTCATGTAGACGACGCCGAAATAGTTCATGTCGCCCTGTACAAAGTTGCCGTTGCCCGGGCCGCCATACTGGTGCGCATCATCGTTTATGCGGATCCACGTCGAACCCTTGTCTGTCGAACGATAGATTCCCAGCGGATTGTCCGCGCCACCGGCGACTCCCCAGATGAAAATCGTCTCGTAATCGGAACCTTCCTTCGCCTTGCCGATTCCCACGGCAATCGCCGTCGAAACTCCAGCGACCCGGTTCCACGTCGAGCCCCCGTCTTCCGTATAGGCGAGGCCGTTTTCCGAATAGCCCTTGGCAAGCCACACCTGCGCCTGGTCAAGCGGAACCCAGAGGTGACCTTCCCTGCCCGGCACCGTGCGGATAAGGCCGCCACCGTTGTAATACTCGCCCGAAGCGTCGTTTTGCAGCCGGGTCCCGGCGTTCGCGAATGTCGCCCCGCCATCGGTCGAAAGCTTTAGGTATCCCTGGGCATCCACCAGGTAGAACTTTTCGGGATTTACCGGATCGGGAGCGATGCGCGCATACTGGCACTGCCCATCGAGACCCGTGACATCTGTCCATGTCTTGCCGCCATCCGTCGTGCGAAAGACACCGCTGCTGTTATCGGGCCGATGCAGGATCACCTTGCCGTCCGCGGACATGGCGAGAGTTCCCTGCGAACCCTTGAGGGTCGTTTCGAGCTTTGTCCAGGTCGCCGCGTTGTCGTCCGAGCGATACATCACGTCCGAGCTGATGCCCGTTCCCGTCGAATAGTCCGTCACATGCCCGGTGCGGACAAAGGCTCCCGCAAGCGGCGCGTAGCCCAGGCTGTTCGTCGTTCCGATGTTCGGGCTGTGCCGTGGCGTGCTCTGGTTGATATCCGAATAGGCCGCGCCGTCATAGTCTCCGATCGCCGTCACGAGCGGTCCGCCTGGAACGCTTACGATGTCAAGAGGCACCGTTTCCTCGATGCCCTTCGACTGAAACTTCCACAGCGGCACGCTGGCCGTGATATCGTCCGTCTGGAAGACGCCGTTTCCGCTCGTCACCCAGGCTTCCTGTGGGTTGAACGGATTGAATTCTATCGAACCCGCCCAGTGAATCGCGTTGCCCGGAATCCACGCGGTCCCGTTCGCATCGGCATTGATGCCGGCGTTATAGCCCTGTCCATGCGTCCAGGTCTTGCCGCCATCCGTCGTCACGTAGATGCGGTCTCCCCAGCCATCCGAGCTATCCGCGAACAAATGCCTGCCACCGTAATAGCAGAGAGTCGAAACGACGATATGGTTCGCATCGTTCGGATCAATGGAAATGCCGCCGAATCCATGGCTTGCGGACTGGCTGCCGTCTCCCATCCGAGCCGTCGTACTTTCGTCCTGGTAAGGCGTGATGTTCGTCCAGGTTCCGCTCCCGATCGCATATCGATAGACAGCGCCGCGGCTAACGGAATGAGGTCCTTCCGAACTCGAATAGGTCACGAACAGGTTGCCGTCGGCGATCTTTGCGCGGTGCGGCATCAGGTTTTCGGGGCCACCCGAGACAAGGCTCCAGGTCGCGCCGCCGTCATGGCTCGCGTACAGATTGTCGCTCGTCGCGGAAATTCCCATGTAGAGCGTCTTCGTCGAACCGTCGTCAAGCGTTCCCTGCGATCCATCGAACAGGACAAAGCTGATTCCGTTCACATTGGTAAGGCCGTTTCCTTCCGCGCTCGACAGGGCGATTTCGTAGGCGCGCGTCCAGGTCTTGCCGTAATCAGTACTCTTGTAGAGACCTTTCGTACGGCTCCCGCAAAAGAGGATGTTCGGCTTGTTCGGATCGACCACGAGCTTTTCGCCGGTCTGGCGTCCCATGCCGTTTCCGTGGGCGAGGATTTCCACGTAGCTCGTATCCCATGTCGCCCCGTAGTCTTCGCTCCGAAGAATCGCCGTGCGGCCCTGGCTAAAGTACCCCGTTCCCGCGAGAACGTAGATTCGCTTCGGGTCCGTCGGATCGAGGGCAAAGGATTCCGTTCCGTACAGCCCCTTGTCGCTTTCGCCGATAAAGTCCATCAGCGGGATCCAGCGGGAATTCGCAAAGTCGAACCGGTAGATGCCGCCGACATCGGTCCGGGCGTAGAGAACGTTTTCCGCCTTTGGGTGGAAAATGACCGCGCTCACGAAACCGCCGCCGTCAAAGCGCACGTTTCCCCATACGTAGTTTTCCGAAGCGAACGCGTTCATGCCGAGTCCAAGAACAATCGGAGCGAAAAATTTCAAGAAACGCATAGGGTTCTCCTTTCCTTTCCCGAAAAGATATATTTTCTCGGTTCCGTCCGGCAAGATTATGCGTCCAGCCAGATTCCCGTATCGCGAGAAATCAGCCTCTGCCGGGCTTCGAGCAGGCGCTCCCTGGAGGCGACAAGCGTCAGGCTTCCGGGATTTCTTTCGCTCATCTTGACGCGAGTGATTCCCGTATAGAGGATTTGCCGGTTCAACAGCGGATGCCCGCTTTGCAAGGGCAAGAACATCAGGATGTTCTCGTAACCCGATCCTTGCGACTTGTGGACCGTAATCGCAAAGGCCGTTTCGAGAGTATCGCTCGGAAAGAGCGAAAGCGGGTAGCAGGGAAAGTCGCTCCCCTTTTGGACCATCAGATAGTCGATGCCGGTGGCACTTTTCACGACGATTCCCGAATCCCCGTTAAAAAGCTTGAAGTCCGCCTGGTTCCTCGTAAACATCAGAATCTGCCCGGAGAAATAGGGGCTGTTCGCTTCGCGGAAAATCCTTTCTTCGTCGGAAAGCTTTTTCCAGATGCGGCGACAAAGCGTCTGGTTGAGAGATTCGACCCCCTGCACGCCGCGCCTTTCCGCCGAAAGGATGCGCGCCCGCTCGGCGGCTCGCCAGAGATTTTTCCGAGATTCCAGCTCCACATCCGAAATTTCCGAATCTTCCGGGTGAACCTTTTTCGCCAGGTCAATGAGCCCATCGAGAAACGCCTTGCGCCATTGGTCAAGAATCTTGCCAATCCTTTTTTCCGCATCCTTTTTCCGAACGTCTTCATCGCCTTTCGCAAGAGAGACAAACCGGACGTCATTTTCCGCTCCTTTCCAGAGATCCGACTTTTCGTCAAAGGGCTCCACGCCGCCGCATTCCGCAATGGAACTTTCGAGCGCACCGCCTTCTCGCTGAATCGCCTTGGCGAAACGCCCAACCCGCGAATCATCCGGGAAACGGTTCGACTCGGTCAGCTCCACCGTCGCATCCGGTCGGATTCCCAGGACTTCTCCAAGGACCGCTCCCGCTTCGACAGACGGCAGCTGGTTCCTGTCGCCCAAGACGAACAGGCGATACTTTGCGGGATCTTCCGGAAGCGCTTCGAGGAACGCGGCAAAGAGCGTCACATCGATCATGCTCGCTTCGTCGACGACAAACACGGAACAGTTCGGCAAGCGGTTGTTTCCGTTATAGCTGAAAGCGTTCTTCGAAGGATTGAACTTGAGCAGCCGATGCAGCGTCTGCCCTTCGACATTCCGGAATTTATCCACAATCGACGGATTGGAATCTTTCTCCGCCTGGGACACATCGTCCAGATTCTTGACATCGCCCAACCGGTTTGCCGCCTTGCCGCTCGGAGCCACAAAGTAAAGCGACCAGTCCCGCTTTTCGGGGTCCCGCTTGAAAAGATTCCAGAGCAGGAACTGGACGACCGTCGTCTTGCCCGTGCCCGGTCCGCCCGTGACGATCAGATTGTCTTTCTCTCCGCAACGGACGGCGTTTTCCTGTGCGGGCTTAAGCGAAAACTTTCCAAAATCCAGCGAAACATCGGCAGGCCCCGTCAAGACATTGGCGTTCTTCCTGAAAACGGCCGTTTCCGAAGTGTCCCCGAAAACATGGAGGATCGTTTCCTTGGCCTTCCAGTATCTATCCGCGAACAGGAACGGTTCGCTTTCGCGACATTCCACGCAAAGAGGAAGATTTTCAAGGCTTTTTCGGCTCGATGCGCGCGCGGTCTTTTCTTCGACGGTCGCCAGGGCGTTCAGGTCGGCACATCCCTTTTCGAAGATCGGCACGAACTCTTCCGCATCCAGGAAGCTTTCCGTTTCTCCTTCGGCAAGGAGCGCTTTCCTTTGCGTTTTCAAGCCGTCCCACTTGGAAGCCCACTTGGCGAGCAGATTCCGCGAGTCTAGCGAAACGCATGTATTGCCATCGTTTAGCAGCGAAAAATATACAAGCAGGACCTTTTGCGCGTCCAGGGAAAGCTTCGGCTGCAATTCCAGAAGAAGCTTTGCCAGCTTCAGGTCGAGCGGTTGCGTTCCGCGCATTTCACGAAGGGTTTCGAAGAATTCTTCAAGAGTGCCTGCCATGCTCATCCAAGACCTCCTTGCCTTGCCGTCCTGTTCATCAGCTTTTTTACGTTTTCGAAGGCCGCCGAAAGCGCCGCATAGTCTTTCCAGGTCTGCGCATAGAGCCCGCTCGATTCCCCAGAGCGGCATCCGCGGAAGAACACATAATAGACTCCGCCAAAGTGCTTCCGGAAAATCTCTTCTTCGCTTGTACCGAATTTTCCAAACGACTTGAGCCATTGGACAAGGCAGTAGGAATACAGCACGCGCTGCACCGCATATTCGTCATCGACCTTTTTGGCCGTGCCATCCACGGTCGCGTCACCGATTCCGTAATTTTCCAGCACGTCCGATTTCCAGTCGAGAATCGAATAGTACTCGCCGCGGACAAAGAGCAGGTCCATGAATCCCTTGCAGAAATTCCTTAAAATGTTTTCGCCAAATCCCAGCGCGTTCATCTGGAATTCCATCTCCGCCTTGCGGCTTTCCGCGGACAATTCCCGGAGAGCGAAATTTTCGCCCGTCGCCACGCCACCATGGATTTCCGGAAATTTCGCATTCATCGCGTTCCATGCGAAATGCGCCGACTGATCGACCCAATCCGAATGTTTTGCCACCGTGAAAGCCTGCGACTTGAACTGTTCCTCGACAAGCTTTCTGAAATCCACGTCGCGCAGCGCGACCTCGGCGTTTTCCATTTTGCCGATTCTTTCAAAATCCATCCGTTCGAAAGTCTGGTGCAACGCGTTGCCGAGCTTGCTGCCGCGCGGAAAGTTCTTGACTTCGGAGAGAGCGTTTTCCAGAACGGTCCGAGAATCCGCAGGAAGAACGCGAACGGGAGCGGGGTCGATGACACCGGCTCGCACTTTCGGCTCTGACGGCTCGTTTTCGGAATCGTCCGGATTTTGACGGCTATCCTGTTCCGCTGCCATAATTTCATTTTCCTCTTTCAGCTTTCCGGCCAGAGACGAATACGAATGCGGGAAAATGCTTTTGGCGCCGAGGGATTGCATAAACCGAACAGCATCGGGATACGCCGTTTCATCGGAATTTTGCCTGGACGCATTTAAAAACTCGCCAACCTTTTTTTTCAATTCCAAAGGATGCCAGTTCTCTTTTGTCGATTCAACGGTCCAATGGTTATCCTTTTCGATGTAATCTGCAGGAATCGCCCCCTGCGTTTCCGTCAAGAATTCCAATTCTTTTTTAGGTTTTTCGGGTAACGGCAACAGCAGAACCGATTCTGCACGCGTATAATCCACGTAGAACAACCGATGCCATTCCTCCAATTCCTCCTTTTGGCGATCTTTCTTCGCTTTTTTATCCAAGCCGATCATTTTCCCGGATTCCGTTTTGCACACAAAAGGCCCCGGCGCTTTTGTGTTTATTCCCTTAAACCCGGCAACGGAAACGACAACCGGGAACTGCAACCCCTTGGACGCGTGAATCGTCATCACCTGTACCGCGTCAAAGTCGCTTCCCCGAGACACCAAGTTGCCATCCTCGTCATCCGTATCCTCCATCGAAAGGGAAAGCCCCTCCAGATGCTTGACCAGCTCTTCCAAGGTTACCCGATGATTGATCAGGTAATCGAAAGCGTAAGCGCCGACCTGCTTGAACTTTGCCAGGGACTGCAATTTGGAACTGTCGCACAGATACCGATCGATTTGCGTTTCCGCGTAAACGCTTTCCTGCAATTCGGCAAAGCGATTTCTTTCCACAAGCGAACGCCACTTTGCGAACAGCAAGGCAATTTTCGAATTCGGATTTTCGAACACATCGTTCTCGACTTTTTCAAGCGGAATGCGGAAAAAGTCCGATACCAATACCGCATTCAAGACACCGCGATTGCGTCCCGTGAAATCAGGGACGTCCAGTGCCTTGAACAGAGTAATCCACAGTCCCGATTCCCGACCCTTGAACAAGTTGGAATCCTTGTAACGCACAAACGGAACGCCCACCCACGTCATCATCGATTCGATGCTTTCCATTTCCGAGCGGCTCTTGGCCAAAACCGCGATGTTGGACAATTTCAGATTGACATAGTCTCCCCTTCCCTTGTCAAAGATTTGCAAAGCCGTTTTTCCGTTTTGCATCGAAACGAAATCGACAATCCGCGAAACCGCGTACTTGGCAAATGTTTCCGCATTCACATTTTCCGCAGCCTGAATCGGTTTTAACGTTTCCCCTTTCCAAAGCGGGGCCTTGATTTTTCCGCAGGGATTTGAACGATCAAATTCCAAGCGGTTTCCGTCAAAAAAAGAAGCGGAGAACATTTCGTTACAGGCGCTCACCATCGCATCCGTCGAGCGAAAGTTCGTATCCAGGACGCAGCGATCCCCCTTTTGAGCGATTTCATCCCTCGCCGAAAAGTAAACGCTTAAATCCGCACCCTGGAAAGAATAGATGGACTGTTTCGGATCGCCGACGACAATGATGTTGTTCTCGGGACTTTCCAGAAAGACCGTTTTAAAAATATCCCACTGGTCCTGATTCGTGTCCTGAAATTCGTCAATGATGGCGTAGCGGTAAGCGCTGCGCAATTTGCGGCAAAGCGGCTTCTCCGAACAGTCTGGAGAAACGACCGCACCGCGCACCTGGTGAATCATGTCGTCAAACGACTGCAGCTTATCATCGCGTTTTTGCTGTTGGAACCTCCGAAATACATCCGTCAAATGGGAAAAGACGAACAACGATTCCTCCGTCATTTCACCCTTATCCTTCACAAAATAATAAACCGCCTTTTCCACTTCCGGAGAATTGAATCTTAAAAGCACAGAGCCGCTATTTGTCGCGTTCACTTTGCCGCTTCCAATGTTTTGCATCAAACCCGAAATGGTATATTCCGTCGAAGTCTTCGCATTTGAACGCGAAAGGGCCTCGTACTTTTCATCCGAATGTTCCTGCAAGACCTTCCAGTATTTGACGGCAGGAACTTCCATTCCCTCGGCAAAAGCATTTATCAGCGAAATCATCTTCGCGCACACGGCGTTTGCGTTTAGATTGTTTTCCGCGATTTCATCCGCCCATTCATCGCGTAAAAGCCGATTGATCAAGTCGGCAACGGCATCATCCCCGACCATCCCCATCGCAAAGGGAACATCCGCTTCATACGCAAAATCGCGAAGCGTCTTTTGGCAAAAGGAATGAATCGTTCCAATCGGTGCATTATCCACCTCGGAAAGAGCCCGTTCAAACGCAGAACCTTTCGACTGGTTTTCGAGCATTTCCTGTCGAATGCGATCGCGCAGTTCTCCCGCGGCCTTTTCCGTATAGGTCACCAGTAAAATCTTCGAAAGCGGTATTCCCGCCTCCACGAGTTTCGACACAATTTTTCGAATCGTGTACGTTTTTCCGGTTCCAGCCGACGCTTCGATGCAAAAGTCAAGGGATGGTCTAAATTCCTGGATGTCAAATCTTTTCGTCATTTCAGCCTGCCTTCTTTTTACCCTTCGCCGTCTTTTTCAACTTCTTCCTGCCGCATGAAATCGTCGATTTCCGGCATTAACGCGAGCATTTCCGTTTTCGCCTCGTTCCATTCCCGTTCAAAATCATCTTCAGAAGAACCGGACAGGATTCGCGTCAAATCAAACAGATTTTTCCCGTCAAAATACTTCCACGCCTGTTTCAATTTTTCGCCTAAAAGTCGCGGAGTCTTGATTTCCTTGTCCCCATACAAAGAGAGCGGAACGATTTTCCGGTATTTCTCCACATACATTTTTTCGTACAGAAGATTCAATCGTTTGGCGGCTTCATTCGCCTCTACGGCAATTTCAAGCGTCTTCATTTCACCGGAAACGAAGAGACAAACGGAAACTTGCTTGCAACGATTGCCGGCAAGCAGTCCCAAAGCCAAGACATATCCCGAAAGAAAGGAAGCGACACTAAAGTTTTTTTCTTTCACTTCTACCAAAGCAAGCCGATCCTGATTTCCCTTTTCTTCCGCCAAAATCCTAGCCAACCCCGTAAACGTCCAGTCTTTCAACAGGACATCCAGTTTTTCCGAACGAAAATTCCAATCCGAAGAAGGGAACCTTTCACGAATCGAAGCGCAAAATCCATCGGCGACGCCATTCAACTCTTCCCAGTTTCTCTCGCCGAAAACGCCAACCGGCAACGTTCCCTGCAAGCGAAGCGTTTCCTTGTCCACGCGTTCATTTTCATTTACCGGAATTCCCAATTTCTGCGCAATCAGGCTCTTTAGCAAAAGACTGCGTTCGAAGTTTTTCACGGCAATCGGTTCCATGGAAATCTTTTCGGGATCTTCATCCGCCCTATCGAGAGTTACCATACGGTTCACTTGAAATTCAAACGGATCTTCCAAGAATTTCCGTATTTCATAACCCGAAATCCGCTCCGGCAACTTCTTGGAATTTTCGGAAGACCATTTCACGTTTTCCGCAAAGGAAACGCATTTGTCGTTTTCCTCCTTGCCAAAAGAATCCAGAGTCCGCTTATTGCGCCGTTCCCGTTCCGTATAAAGTTCCGAATTCGGTCGCGTCTCGTCGAGCGTCAATCGGCGAATTCCGAGCGAATTTTTCGAAGCCACCATCAAATCGTTTACCACCGAAGACGGATACAGTTCTTCGTCTTTTGGCAGATACATGCCCTGGTAGCTGATATGAAAGCTCTCGCTCGTACTCATCAACTGGCAAAGGAACGCGTAGCGATTTTTTTCCACGGAAGAATCGTCCCCAGGCCAGCGCTGAACAGACTTGCGCAAATCCAGGGAATCGTAAGATTTCGTTCCCGGAAAATCCTTGGCGTTCGCTCCCAAAAAGAAGAGATGCCGGACCGGAATCGTGCGGTTCGGGGCGAACTTCATAAACGGGATTCCCCCAACAAACAGGCTTCCGCAACTGTATTCCGAAGTTTTAGCCGCTTCGTTCAACGTCTGCGAAAGAATTTCCCAGGAAATCCGTTCCGCTCCGGCAGCAAACTGGTAGTTCAAGTTTTCAAGCGCGGAAAGAACCGAAGCGAATACAATCGATTCACCCCCAAGTCCGGCCGGCACATCGTTTAGCAAGAGCCAACGGTTGAAAAATTCTCGGATTTCCGAGATTTCCTCTTTTAAGATAAACGTTCCCTTTTGGCGAAGCCATTCCAAATCGCCCACCAAATCCACAAAACGATTCAGCGAACGATCGCCAGAAGAAGCCATATCGGAATAAGGCATGTATTCGCCCACGACGGAATCTGTCAAGCGAGACAAAAGCAAACGCCGAACACCGCACAGCCAATCTTCCTTTTCGTTGGACCTGGCCGAATGATCGCGGTAGATGTTCATGCCGCTGACCCAGCCTTCCCAGTCAGAAATTTCGGAAGCGTCGATTCCCCGCGCCGCCTGGACGACAGGGTTGCGGACAAGAGCGAAAAAATCGGAACGGGAAAGCGATTTGCCTTTTTTGATGGCGAACAAATGTTCCAGGGCGTCACCGACAAGCGACTTCCCGGAAGCGGAATCCAGCAGGACAAACGGCAGATGGACTCCGTTCCTGCTTCCTTTTTCGTTCTGGTCAAAGACCTGCAAAATCGCCGTACGATAATCCCCAAGGATCGGAGACACCACGAGAATATCCCGGATGGATTCTCCCTTTTCCAACAGCTTGCAAATTTCCGAATGCAAATTTTCCACTTCGCGGATACGATTCGGCGCCGACGCAATCGTCAAGCTTCCGTCGTTCGAGAGAGAAGAAAGCTTTTCGGATTGGTTCGTGCGATTTGCAATCATCCATTGCAGTTCATGCAAAAAAGTATCGCGGGAACCGATTTCCCTTGCACACGGTTCCATGATGTCATCCGGGAAGCCTCCGATATAATCGTCCGCCAAGCTCCAGAGCTTGATGCTGTCCCGACCTGCGCGCCCCCAAGCCCGAAGCAAGCCGTTTTCATCTTCCTTGAGCGGTTCCTCGGACATTTCGTCCAACGCGAACTTCTTATCAAAGCTCGCATTTCGAAACTCCAGGTCTTCCCAGAACTTCATGCACGGGTTCTGGATATACGCATACACTTCGTGTTCCTTGGCGAATTCCTGAAAGAGAACGCGATAGAACTGCCCCATTCCCGAAAGACCCAAGATAAAAACCGGGCGTTTCGACTTCATGTGAAAGCCGCCGGCACGTTTGCAGTCTTCGTACAAGAACGGCAATGTCAAAAATTCATTTTCCGCCGACTTGAAAACTTTTGTCAGCAGCGAATCGCCGTCTTCGGAATTGTGAAAAATCGCCGAATACAGGTTCCGCTCCCATTCTTCGTTTTCCGCTTCGCGACCATTTTTATCGACAAAGAACGGTTTCAGGTTTCCTTGTTTCCAGCAGTCCAAGATTCCGGGCTTTCCGATCAAGAATGCGCTCGGACGGCTCGTTTCGTATTCCAGGAAAAGTCCCGACAGCTTGTTCGCCAGATCAAAGAGACGATGTTCATCGACAGAGTTTCCTCCGGCAAGCAGATACCGGCAGACCTGCGTGTCCAACTTTTCAAAGTTCGCCTTGCCCGATTCATCTTTTTTTTGCAAATAGGCAAGAATCACGTTGCGCAGCATATCCGCCGAAAGCTTTTTCTTCTTCGGATCGTCCCCGATCAGGATTTCCATCAGGAACTTGTCGATGGACTTCCTGTTCAGATTGGCAAGGACGCCCCGCCTTTCCACCCATTTCAAGCGGAACCACTGTTCCAACTTGTATTCCGAAAAGATGAGCGTCGGCGCATCGAACGGATCGTTCCACGCCTTCGACACCTGGTCGATCATTTCGTCCGCGATGGTATCCAAATTCAGCGCAAATCTCAAATGTAAAGCCATATTTTTTCCTGCGAAGCAAAGCCCATATAAAACTTATACCGATTAAAGCGATGTCTCGATGATATAGCTAAAATCATCCGGTTCCATCTTCAAGGCGTCCTGGAAGCCGTATTTGCCATCAAAAAACCTATACATCAGGTAACAGATGTGCTGACCGGCGAATTCCGGTATATCCCTAAAGCCACCGAGAATGTTCCAGTTCATTTCCAGATACGTTTCCTTTTCATGCGAAAAATCGTACCATGTGTCATTTGCCCCAAAGCCTATCGGATCATCATTCAGGAACCATCCCGTAAAATACTCGGAATCCGGCCATTCCCCTTCATATGAAAACGAGATATCAACATTAAAATCGACATAATCCTTTTTCCCGGAATCGAGCATCCGCTTTAAATCCCCATAGACCCGTTCAATCGCTTCGATGCCTTTACGGGAAAGATCCGTCAAGGCTTCGTTCATCGCCAAGAGTTTCTGGACATTTTCCTTGCTCCAGACAAATGCCGCTTTTTGCTCTTTCCAGCGTCGATGAATCAAGGTATCTACCAGAAACCTTTCTCTATCCCTTTTCCTAGCCTGTATCTTGGAAATCTTACCAAGGCAATCTTCGTAATCCATAACGCTCCTATGACTAGACCTGTATAAAGATAAATTTATAAATAGACAAAATTTGTCATTTTGCAAAATTTTCATGCACGGATTCGGCAGAAACGGTTCCCATTCCGGGTTTCATCGGCATCAAGATAAAGTCATTAAGTTCTTTCCGTATGTCCCGCCAGTAAGGCAATTGTTCCGCAACGAAAACTTCGAATTATTTCATATTACACAGAACCTCCAAATGAGCCCATTAGCCAACTTTTTATCAAACTTTCTACTGAGGCGTGCAGTATTTTGGCAAAGTTCCCGGAAATGCATCCGCAATTTTTTGAGTGACTTCGGGATGAGCCTTAAACACGGTCATCCATACAGACCAATAGCCATTCGCTTTGACGTAGCGGACTATTCTATCTATTCCCAATTTTTCATGCTCATAATCTTTTAAAAAATCTGTAGCAATTTGCCATTGTTCCCTGCGCATGATACAAAGTTCATCATTTGTTTCATTTACGGGATTCAAATGCATCAAATCAATGGTGTTCTGGGCATCGACATCGCCCGAATTTGCCGTCATCGAACCATCGGCGTGATATTCATATTTCGAAAACGTATCGCTCGTATCGGGCCATACGTAATTTGCACGCGATGCGTTCCTGTTTTTCTTGTAGTCGCGATTACACTTTGGACAGGCCAAAAGCAGATTATCCCAATCACAAGCAAGCATCGGCTCCAACGATTTGGGAGCCACGTGTTCGATATCGACAGACCTACAATGAACTTCACAATAGCAACAGTAATTTCCAAAATTTACTTTCAAGTCTGGCAAAAAATCTTTGTAATTCTTAGGCTGTTTTAAATTGCCATTAGCGACTTTGGGCCTGGGATTTCTTTTCAAGCTACGCATTACACAATTCCTGCGACTTCGGACTTCGATTCAAGGAATGCGGCATAAGCGGGATTATCCGTCCCATATTTGGCGATTAGGTCGTCAAATTTCTTTTTTACCATTTGCAATTCCTGTGACGTTCCGTCATTTTGATTCAACAAATCAAAATATTCTTTCGCTGCTTTTTTCATCTCCATATAACGTTCGCTGCGCTGAGGCATCACCACATTCATCACGTTTTCTGCAATGTCTTCTACGCTTCTGTGATTTTGACGAGAGTAATCTTCCGATAGATCAGGGTCATCCAAGTTGATAATCTTAGAATCCCTAACCCCTTCAAGCGATTGGATGATGAACGGCGAGTGAGTCGTTAAAATAAACTGAATTTTCGGAAACAGTTCCAATAAATTCGGAAGCAAGTTCTTTTGCCACTTCGGGTGCAGGTGCAAGTCAATTTCGTCAATCAACACAACGCCAGAAGTCTTTTCACGAGCATCGCCGTTAAGATGCGGATTGAGCAAACTGACTCTGACGCATAAATCTGTCACCAGAGAAACAACGATTCTTTGACCTTCGCTTAAATTGCCCAGCGGAAGGATCTTACCATCGTTGAACGAAAAGACGATATCATCTATCTTCGGGTCCCATCGGACCCCGTTAACACCGGGAACAATTATCTTTAGGCAATTCCAAACAGATTCCAGAACGGAAGACTTTTTTTGTTCCACGTATTCTGCATGACTCAGTTTATCAATCCACTTCCGCAAAATTTTTTCCGTGGAAGATGATTCCAGAGAATCCTGGTAAGCGATGTACCGAGAGTCTTGTCCGACCGCCTTGCCTTTTCGCTCGGTAAAGCGTTTGCCATCGTCCCAAAGTCGCCCTGTTCCGTAAAAGCCGAAATAAGGCAAGTCTTTCTGCGAATTCTTGTCAATCACCTTTAAGCATTCTCTTGCTTTTTTTTTCAGTTTATCGCTATTGGAATGGCTGCCATATTGGCGAGTCCATTCACAAAATTTCTCATTGTTTTCGAACATTGTACATTGTATATACGATTTCGAACACGGATTAAATGTCGGGATTTCTGAATCGTCTCGATTTGCAATTTTCCTGACATCATCTGCCGTATATTTCAAGGCTTTAATCTCGGGGAAAGCCGAGACCCACGATGAAAGCGCCAATGAAATTCCTTTTAACGCGCTTGTCTTCCCACGAGCATTGTCCCCCACAAACAGAACAAGGGATTTTTCCAAGGAAAATTTTTCTTCCTCAAAACCTCTAAAATTGCAGTATTTGACTTCCGTTAATCGCATTCGAGCCTCTTGGGAAAATATAATTAAACAAAAGGTCTTTGCGATTTTATCGTTTGTGTAGATGAAATTCTTTTAACTCGCGAATTTTCATCGTCAAGAAAATCGAACCTTGGCTGAAAAAAAGAAAAGCCCCGCTTGAAACGGAGCTTTTCGTGGACGATACTGGACTCGAACCAGTGACCCCTACCATGTCAAGGTAATACTCTAACCAGCTGAGCTAATCGTCCGTAGGGTTTCCCAATAGTAAAAACTTTTTCGGATTCTGTCAAGGGATTTTTCTCAATAATCGTCCGGATCCACCCAATAGCGCATTCTTCCGGTCACAAGGACCCGCGACGTGTCGCATTCCTCGATTCCGCAGTGGTTAAAGACCAGGTGCAGGTCCGCGCTCCACAGCGAAGAATCCTTCTGGTCGAAGACGACACGGCTCGAATCGGCATCGACGATGTGCGCGGGCGTGCCGCCCTCCACCACGAGAAAGGTATAGCTCGAATTTGTCTGGGGCGCGTTCTTCCCGAGAACGGGCTTGTTCACCAGAATCTGCAACTGCGTACCCTTGTCGTCCTTTCCGAGAAACCGGACAAAATGCTTGTTCGATCGCAGGCGAACGTCCCCGTCATCGGACGCGATCTCCAGCCGATACGCGGTTCCGCCGATGGAAAGATTCATGTAGCCGCCGCCATCGGCAAGCCAGCCGTTATTCACGCTTCCACAGGAAGCAAGGAACAGGGCAGCCAAGAACACAAGCAATCGCATGGCAATCAAACTAGAAAATTTATATTCTAGCGCAATGGCGAAGCATGAAGAATTGAAAACGCCCCTGGGTTCCGTCTTCTGGTGCCTTGTTCCGCTCAAAGACCACCGCAAGGCGATCCTTTCCGAGCTATCCAAGGCTTCGGGCATGGAACTTTCCGACTCGGACATCGTGACCGCCCCGAACGGAAGGCCCGAGTTTCCGCGCTGCGGATTCGACGCGAACTGGACCCACAGCAAGAGAGTCTGCCTGCTCGCCTATTCGTTTTCGCTCCGGGTCGGCGTGGATATCGAAAAAATCCGACCGAGAACGCTGCGGATCGCGGAACGATTCTTTTCACGCCCCGAAAAGGCGACTCTTTTCCAGAGCGGGCTTGCCGAAGAGGCCGCCCTCGCCGAGTTTTACCGTCTCTGGTGCCGCAAGGAAGCTCTTTTCAAGTGCGCCGGAGGTTCATTCTTCGAAGACGTTCTTCCGCAAAGCGTGATTCCCGAAAAAATCGGAGAGACATTTCTCTGCGACTTCGCGCTGCCGCTTCCCGAACCTTTTGTCTGCGCGATTGCCGCCAAGCGCTTTTCACAATTCTCAGCTCGCTAGCGGGTTCGGTTCCTGCGGCGTCAGGTCACGGACATAGATGGGAAGAGTCGCTTCGACAAGGACCTCGTCAATCCGCAAGTGGAGCAGATATTTTCCGCCTTCCGAAACGCGCATCCGGTTCATGTTCAAGATCAGGTTGACCGCCGCCGAGTCCATGCGGTCCGGAATCGGGAGAAAGCTCACCGAGCTTCGAATCGGCGGGATCAGCTCCTTGTCGTCGAGCGTATTCCGGATCGTCACTTCCAAGTCATGCGCGGCGACCTCCGACCGGGTATAGCGCACCCGAAAGACGGCGGAGCATCTCGGGATGACAATCGGAAGCTCCGCTTCGATGTAGTCGAACACGCCGAGCATGTTGAGCTTTCCGCTCTGATCGGTCGCCGCATCGCAAATAGCCGCCAGTTCGATTTTCATCACCAGTTGTCTCCCAGGAATTCCATGACAAGCGGTCCGTTCTTCGTTCCCGGAAGGTTCGACGCCGCGCTCGAAGCCGTTTCCTGCGCGCGCATCGAGAGGAAGATCTTTCCGTCGGGCGACACCACCAGCTGCGGACGGAATCCGCGGACATAGTAGGAATTGGCTGCGGCGAAGAGATTCTTGAAGTAGGGCAGTTCGTTTTCGCCCAGTTCGATCCAGCCGTTCGTGTAGCGATAGACGTGGACGTGCGAATTTCGCGCGATGTAGGCATCGTCGATCGCGAGGATGGGGTTTCCGTTTCCGTCAACGGCAAAGAACGTGTTGTAGCAGCGATGCCCGAACGCTTCGAATTCCGCGCCGCTAGTCGAGAAGGCATTTTTTGCGGCTACGGAGGCTTTCGGTGCGCGGGAAAGGCGCGGAAGTCCGTCGTCATCGCGGCTGCGGAAGCCCACGTAATAGTAGCCATTCGCATAGAACGCCTGGATGGATTCCGCGTTGATGGCGATGCTGTAATTGCCTCCGCTCGAAGTCTTCGTCTTTCCGCTCGGGATATAGTAGTAGTAGATTCGATAGTCTTCCGACGCGTAACCCGTCACGACGACAAGCCTGTTTCCCGAGTCGTCGAACGCCATGTCGATTTCGCGGCTTTGCCAACCGGAAGAATAGAGCGGATTGAACGCGCTCCCCCACGAAGACGAGGAGTAGTCCTGGACACGGGCGACACTTTCCTGTCCGCTGACCGTTCCGATCCATGCCACCGAGGGATTGTTCGTCGAGGGATTGATCCGAAGCTTGAACATCGAAAGATTCGTGCCCAGACCAGACCCGAGTTCCGTCCACGTCCCGGTCGAACCGGCCGACTTATAGACGTGCCCCTTGGCGTCCGAAGACCCGATAAAGGAAAGGTAGAGATTGTCGTTTCCGTCACACGCCATGTAGAGAGTCTGGGACTTGACGTTCGAAATGCCCGGGCTTCCGAACGCGGTCCACGAAGCGCCTGTCCCGTTCCGGTATTTCGTCGCGACCGATCCGTCTTCCTTCACGTAGGCGACGACGAGGCGATCCTTGCAGTAGGCGATCGCGGGGCCGTTTTCGTCCGTGCTCGTTTCCAGGATGGAATCCTTTTCGCTCGAAATGTTGTTCCACGCCTTGCGGAAGTAAATCTTCCTGGAAACGGTTTCCGCCCGATGCCTATCGACAAAGTTCTGGTCCATGCCTGTCTTGGAAGAATCGTAGTAGCTCAGCTGGACCGTCATCGAGCCCTCTGCGGACTGCCGGAGAAACGCCGTGTTGAATTCCGCGATGTTCGTGTCGAGCGTTCCGTCCGTGTTTCCTTCGTACCAGTAATCGGCGCTCACGTTGCTGAAATTCCAGTAGAAGGCCTGCGCCTTTCTGTCGCCGAGCGTGCCGAGCTTCGAATCGCTTCCGCCGAACTCGGGCATATACCAGTATTTGGCGAGATCCGAAACAGAGGAATCCAGGCTCCACAGGTAAGCGGTGTCGGGCATCGTGATGACGCCCACCGGGAGCGATGTCATCCGACGAATCACCGTCGTGTCGGTCGCGACAAAATTCGTCCCCGTTTCTTCGGCAAAGACGATGCACAGGAATTCGTCGTTCGCCTTCGAAAGCTTGATGACCGTACTGTCCGCATTTCCCTTCGCATCGGTATCCCAGAAGAAGAAGTCCGACGAAGAATAGTCCGAATCAACTCCCCACCAGACGTGGTGATCGTTCTTCGACGACGTATCCGAAAGCGCCGACGAGTTCTTCGTTCCGCAAGCCCATGTGTAGCGCTTGATTCCCTGCCACGCCTTGTTCACGTGCGCGGTCAATTCGGTCGAAGTTCCCGCAAGGATATAGACCAGATCGTTATCGACCGTGATGACCGGAATTTCCGTCGTAAACGTGATGCGAACCGTATCTTCCGCCGTGTTGCCGTCGTCATCGGTCGCTCGCGCCACGCAATAGTATATCGCCGGCGGATTGCCTGGAGTCGTCCATGTCGTATCGTAGTCGGAAACCTTCTTCCAGTTGCTTGCCACTTCGGACGCTCCGCCACAGCTCCATTCGCGCTTTGCGACATAGCCCAGCCAATCGGAAGCTGTCGCATCCAAGTGCACGGGGAATCCCGGACGGGCCGTTATCGTTTCCTGGGAAACCTTGACCGTCGGCGGATCCAGGAGAACGGAGATTTTCGTCGTGTCGCTCGCCGTGTTGCCGTCATCGTCCGTTACCCGGATAATGCACTGGTAACCGTTCACCGGCGAAGAGGGCATGATCGCCGTATAGCGAGGCGTCGTCGTCGAAGCAACATAGCGATTCCCTGCCACGCCGGGATTTCCGCAACTCCATTCATACAGGACAACCGAACCCAGCCTGTCGTTCGCGATCGCGTCGAGCGTGACCGTATCCCGGATGCTCACCGTGAGCGTATCCTCGCTGACACTTACCGTCGGCGGATCCAGGAGAACGTTGTAAGTCGCCGTATCCATCGCGGTCAGGTCGTCATCGTCCGTCACCCGCATGACACAGTACCACGTACAGGCGGAAGAAGGCATCTTCAACGTCGTATCGGGCTTCGAAATCGAAATCCACGACGGGCTCTTCACGTTCGTCCCGCAATACATTTCGTATTTCACGATCGACCCGAGCGTATCGACCGCGGAACCGGCAAAGCGAACCGAGGAATTGATCTTCACGTCGGCAGTCGAAGTGAAGAGCGTAATGGAAGGCCTGTCCAGAACGGCCCGGAAATACAGCGTATCGAAACCCTGTTCGCCGTCATCGTCCGTAGCCCGGACAATGCACTTGTAGGCGTCCGTCTCCTCTTTCGGGAGAGAAACGCTTATCTGCGCGGAAACGGTCTTGCCCGGCTGGATGCTTGCCGAAGAATCGAACGCGATCTTTGCCGCATTCGTTCCACATCCCCACTCCAGGGAGTTTACCGTGCCGAACTTGTCGGACGCCGAAACGGCATATTTCAGCTTGGCGTTGATTTTCTGCCGAACCGTATCGGCATCGGTCTTGACAGATACGCTCGGCGGATCCGAAACGACACGCACGATCATCGAATCCCTAGCCGTCCTGTTTTCGGAATCGGTCAGCGTGACGACGACTTTCTTGTCGCCGACACTCTTCCAGGCGAGAGTCGCGGAATTCGCGGACGCGCTCGGACACGCAAGGCCATCCGAAAGCGTCGAGGCGCAGTTCCAGGCTATCGACCGGATTGTCGCGTCCGCACCCGGGAAGGATTCGACGCTAAAGAAAAGCGGATCGTTCATGGAAACCGAGGTATCGCGCTTCGGCGTCAGAAAATAGACGTTCGGGTTTTCGCCCAGGAATCCAAAGCGGACGCTATCCACGACCGTTCCGTTCAAGACCGAAGCCCGCATCGTGTAGAGATTTCCGGGAACGGCACCGCTAGCCATCACGTCCGAGGCGGAAATGGTCATTTTCGCAATACTGTCCGTGCCCACCGGAGATCGCGGAACCGTAAACTGCTTGCCTTCGATCGTACAAATCCAGGATACGGAATCCGGCAAGGGTCTCACGTTCCCGACAGAGGCTTCGAAGAGGAAACTTCCCTCTTCAGAAATCATCGAAGTCGCCTGGCCATTGACTTTCAGGTCGATCGACGACGCCTTGACGCGGAACGAAATCTTCGCCGTGTCCGATACGTTTTGCGCGCTGTCGAGAACCACGAACCGAAAATCGTGCATCCCGTCCGTCAGATCGTCAAGATTCATCGCCCATTCGTTCACCTTGAGCACGGAAAGCGAAACGTCCTTGCCGTCAAGCCAGGCGTTCGCCTTCGCGATTTGCGAACCCGAATCCGAAAGGCTTCCCGCAAAGCGGACGCTCCGAGCCGTGAGCAGCGTGTCGTAGCTGTCGATGCGGATTTTCGGAGCCATCGAATCCTGAAGAAGCATTGTCGCGACGAGCCTTTCGTCGCCCATTTCCACATATTGGCTGTCGAGAATCATGCGCTTGTAACCGAATCCCGTCGTATCGCGGGCGTATATCCGATAGGTTCCCGGATCGATTTTCACGCTGAAATAGCCCTTTTCGTTTGTATGCGAGAACGTATAGTTCTGGTTTTCCAGGTTTTCCATCACGATCTGGATGCCGTTATGCGCCGTGCGCCCCTGGAACTTCGCATAGCCGTAGAGGGTTCCCGTCGTCGCGTTCAAGTCGCCGAAGAAGAAATTCCAGGTCGGGGATGTCGCCGTATCCAGGCCGTCCGTCACGGAAACCTGCCAATAGAGACGACCTTTCAGATTACTGTCCATGTTCCAGACGGAATCGGTAATCGCTTCCCAGCTCTTTTCCTTGATGTTCGACGCAACGAGATTCGCATCGGTCAAGACAGGCGCGGAACCCGCATTGTCCGGGCTTTTTCCCACGCGAATCGAATAGCGCAGATCCGTCGGATTGTCCTCGTCGGAGCCGGCATAGTAGAAAGCGAATCGGGAGACGTAGATACTCTGGCGACTTGCGGAATCCGGCTGCAAGAGCCTTATCGTCGGGAGCTTGTTGAAATGCAGCACCGCGGTATCCGTCGAAACGTTTCCGTCCTCGTCCCTTGCGCCGTAGGCATAGCGAATTTCGTTGTTCGCATCCAGGTGAGGCTTTGCGCTCTTGAACTTGACAGTCGCCGTAAAGACTCCCGAATCCGCAGCGGGAGACGCCTTGAAGGTTTCCACGGCGGCATTCTTTTCGGAAAGCAGGACGATAAAGGCGCTATCGATCGTTCCAAACGAATCGGTCGCAAAGAACGAAACGTTCGCATCGCGCTCGCCGCGTACCCAGAGCGTATCTTCCGCGACGGAAATGTCGGGCGGCGTATCGATTACCCGGATAAACTGTCCGCGACCCGCCGTATCCCGGGCGTTCGCCCCATCGACTGCGATAAAGAGAGGCGAATAGACTCCCGCGGAATCATAGGCATACGGAAAGAGCCCGCCGTTCGTCCCGCTCAGGAGCGTATCCCGGTCTCCCATCTTCCAGGCATAGCGCAAGACCTTGTTCGCGTTGTACTTGAGAAACCCCATCAGATAGACGGAATCGTGCACCGTCACCGTGAGCGTGTCGAAGGTATAGACGGAATCCAGCGCCGAGACGGAATCCACAAAGCTTTCGACGCTGTCGGGCCGTTCGGTAAAGGCGAAGACGACGGAATGGTTGTTCCGCAAGGAGCCGTTTACCCGA
Source organism: Senegalimassilia sp. (assembly GCA_963652365.1). Classification (GTDB taxonomy): domain Bacteria; phylum Fibrobacterota; class Fibrobacteria; order Fibrobacterales; family Fibrobacteraceae; genus Hallerella. The sequence goes on along the minus strand of CAVJTH010000009.1, from coordinate 15,360 downwards.
ATGTCGGACTCGCGCGAACAGCCGACAAAAAGCAGCAAGAGCAGAGCAAAGAGAATCACATGTTTTTTCATACGGTTTCCTGAAAAGACGACTTCCATGCTAAAATTAAATTCTAAATCCCGATTTTCAAAACTATCTTTAGAATATGCAAGAAATTCCTGTCTGGTATGCCGCAATCCTGTTCGCTATCCTCGGCGCGTGCGTCGGAAGCTTCTACAACGTCATCGTCTATCGGATGCCTCGCGGAATTTCTCTCCTGTCGCCGCCGTCGTTTTGCCCGCACTGCAAGAAGCATATTCCAATCTGGTACAATCTCCCCGTCATCGGCTGGCTTGTCCTTCGCGGAAAAAGCGCCTGTTGCCACCAGCCGATAAGCATCCGGTATCCCCTGGGCGAAGCCTTTTCGGGAATCGTCGGCGCCTTTGCGCTTCTGCTTGCGAACTTTCCCTTTTCATGGACCGCTCCCGTCGAACACTGGGCGGAATCCTTCGCGCTTTTCTGGCTTCTTCTGGGCATCTACCCGGTCGTCGCCATCGATTGCAGGCACAGGCTCATCCCGGATTCGATAAGCGTCGGGGGAATCGTCGTCGGATTTCTGCTCGCCTTCTTTCCGGGCGGGATTTCCCCATTCCAGAGCCTTCTGGGCGCGCTCTTTGCCGGGGGAGGCCTTTACCTCATCGGCTTTGTCGCCGGGAAGATTCTCAAGCGCGACGCGATGGGGCTTGGCGACGTGAAGCTCATCGCGGGATTCGGAGCGTTCATGGGATTCGGCAAGGCGTTCGCCGTTCTCGTGTTCGCCTCGTTTCTCGGAATTCTCGTCATGGTTCCCTACCGGATGCTCAAAAGGGAAAAGAGCCAGGAAATTCCGTTTGGACCGTTCCTCATGATTGCGGCCCCGATCGTCTATCGGTTTGGCGACTTCTTCTTTGCGCACTACTTCGCGCTGTTCGGACTCGCCGGATAGCCTTCCGCCATTTCGACCGCAAGGAGCGCGCATTCCAGCGCATGCCTCATCTTCTCCATGCGCACCTTCGGAGGCAACGCGAGCAGATTCAGGAATTCCGCCTGTTCCTTTCCTATCGGATCGAGCTCTCCGGGAACAAGCGGAGCGTCCATTCTTTCCTTGCACAGGAACTCCGTTCCGTCCCCACGCGCAAATCTCGCCCGGATGAATCGTTCCTCGCAAGCGGCGTCCCGGGAAAAGTCGAAATTCACCGCGACATCTTTCCACGAGACGTTCGGAGCGATCCGTTTCAGCTCGCCGAACAGTTCGAAATCGTGGACGCCGATATCGAGAGCCGCCGAGACATCCCTACCGCGAAGAGAATTCCCGTTGTGCCGGACAAAATCGATCGATTGCAGAGTTCCGCGCGCCACTTCCGAACACAGCGTCTTTCGAAAGCGTTCGAACGCCGGATTGAAGCGTTCGCTATGCCCGACAAACAGAAGCCTTTCCCTGGATTTCGCAAGGGACACCAGGGCTTTCGCATCGGCAGTCGTCGTCGCCAGCGGCTTTTCGACAAAGACACTTGCCCCCAATTCCAGAGCGCGCTTCGCGTATTCGAAATGGGAACTCGCCGGCGTAGCGATCAGGACAAAGTCGAACGCGTCGATTTTCGGTTTTCGGAGCATCTCCAGACAACGCTCCTTTCCATCGACACAGAGACACTTCACGCCGAGGCTTTCCAGGCGCTGTGCGTGAATTTTCCCGATATGCCCCGAACCGAGCACGAGTCCAGTCGTATTCATGCGACGAAATTATTATTTTTCGACAAAGCAAGGAATCGCGCATGCCATTTTTTCTCACGATTTGGGCCTTTCTTTTTTTGGTTTCCTGTTCCGAACAGAAAACCGAAAAAGACATCCCGAAGGATTTTCCTTCCAGTTCCTCCGTTTCGCTATTTTCTGCCGGTTCCAGCGCAGAAGATTCCAGAGCGCATGCGGAAATCCTTTCGAGCGGCGCTACGCAAAGCTCTTCGTCGCAAGAGAAATTTTCGCTGTCCGTCAAGAACGCCAGCGGGTCGGGCGAATACCGCGCCGGTGAAACGGTCGCGATCGGGCAAAAAGCTCCCGAAGAGGGTCAATGCCCAGACCGGTTCGAGGTGATTCCCAAACGCTACGAAAAGCTTCTCGCGATTTTCTCGGAAGATTCCGCCGCGTTCACCATGCCTGCGGATTCCGCGCGGATCGTCGCCAAGTTCCGTCCATGCCTTTCGAACGTTCCCGGCACGGTGATTGGAAACCTGCGCTGGATGACAAGGAACGCCAACATTCCGACACCGAGCGGTTCGTACTGCTACGACAAAAAGAATTCGAACTGCAAGAAATTTGGCCGGCTCTATGATTTCAACACCGCCGTCAAGATCTGCTCGGACGGCTGGAGGCTCCCGACAGATGCCGAATGGACCGCCATGATCGAGTCCCTGGGCGAAGAAGCCGGCAAAAAGCTCAAAGCGAAAAACGGCTGGGCAAGCGACGGCGAAGTTCCCGGAAACGGCACGGACAGCGTCCTGTTTCGCGCTCTCCCTTCGGGAATCGTCTATGAAGGCAATTTCATGTATTTCGGGCATCACGCCTACTTCTGGACGGCAACGGAACGGGACGAAAGTACGGCCTACTACCGCAGTCTAGGCTATGATTCCCCGGAGAGCTACCGCTACTACAATTTCAAGTCGGCTGGATACGCCGTGCGATGCGTACAGGATGTCAAGTAAGATGCGAACTCCAAGCTTTTCGGCAATTCTTCCCGCCGGCGGTCTCGGAAAGCGGATGGGGTCGAAGATTCCCAAGCAGCTTCTGCCGCTCGACGGCAAACCCGTTTACCGCTATGCGCTCGAAACCTTTGCGCAAATGGAAGAAATCGCGGAAGTGGTTCTCGCCGTTCCCGCAGACTGGAAAGCCCATTTCGAAAAGGAGCTGCAGGACTTTCGCCTTGCGCGCAAGCTGAAGATCGTCATCGGCGGAAAGGAACGCTGGGAATCCGTGCGAAACGGGATCGAAGCCCTGTCGGAGGGAATCGATTTCGCCCTGGTGCACGATGTCGCGCGCCCTCTTGTTTCGCAAAGTCTGATTCGGCAAGTCATGGAAACGCTCGAGGCGAAAGGTTCGTGCCTGGTCGCCTGCCCGGCGGTCGATACAGTCAAGATCGTCAAGTCGGGAAAAGTCGAGCAGACCGTTCCCCGCGAAAACGTCTATCTGGCCCAAACGCCCCAGGCGGCTCGGGTCGATACGTTCAAGAAGCTCTACCGAAAAATCGACGAGCATCCGCTGGACTTTCTGCCGACAGACGAGGCGTCCATTCTGGAACATTTCGGCGAACCGGTCTATATCGTACCGGGAAATTCGCGAAACGACAAGCTCACGACGCCCGACGATCTAAAGCGCTTTCGTCTCCTTCTCGAAAATTTTCCCGCGGAAAACGGCGAACGATGAAGCTCCCCTTTCGGCCAGAAGATTCCAGCAAGGCGACATTCGGCAGCGTCCTGAACATCGCCGGGTCCATGAACTATCGAGGAGCGGCCTACCTGTCATCGGTGTCGGCGCTTCGTGTCGGAGCCGGGTACGTCACGCTCGCCGCAATTTCCCCCGTCATCGACGCGGTCGCCGCCCAGATGCCCGATGCCGTTTTCCTGCCGCTGCCGCAGACCGGGCCGGTTCTTTCCCGGGAAGCCGTTTCCGTCATCGAAAGCGCCTTGAAGCCTTCGACTGTCTGTTCCTTCGGCTGCGGGATTTCCGCCATCGGAGTCTCCCTCGGCGACCTGGCGGAAACCGTCAACCCGATTCTCCGTCTCCTTGCCGAGCGAAAGAGGCCCTGCGTACTCGATGCCGACGCGCTCAACGCGATTTCCCGTTCCAGCGAAACTTTTCGATTCGGCGGTCTGGCTGTCATGACGCCGCACCCCGGGGAACTTTCCCGCCTGTTGCACACCGACATCGAAAGCATCCAGAAAGACCGCATCGACGCCGCGCGGGAAGCCTCCCGGAGATTCCAGGCGATCGTTCTCCTCAAGGGGCATCGTACCGTCATCGCGAACGGGAACGACTTTCTCGTTGACGAAAGCGGAAATTCCGCACTCGCCAAGGCGGGTTCGGGCGACTGCCTCACGGGAATCATCGCCGGACTTCTGGCGCAAGGGATGGAACCGTTCGAAGCGGCAACTCTCGGAACGAGAATTCACGGCATCGCCGGAGAAATCGCCTCCGCGGAACTTTCGAGATACGGCGTGCTCGCTTCGGACTTGCCGCGCTATGTTCCGCAGGCAATCAGGAAAATTCAGAGCGAAGAAGCCAACTGATCCATCGCCGCGAGGCAGGCATCGGCGCGTTCCACGTTCTGCTTAAAGTCCAACGCCGGTTCCTCGATCCGAAACATCGGAAATTCCGCAAAAACGTCTTCGCGCTTTTCCGGGTAGCTTCCTTTGTTCACAAAATAGATTCCATACAAAATCGGCAAGACTTCCGAATTCAATTCGATGAAAAAGTCCATCGGAGAGATTCCGGCCTGGACCTTGGTCCATTCGCCGAGCAGATGCAGCTTTCGGCTCCGCAGTTCCCGCTTGCACTCGGTGCGCAAGGCACGATCATCCGGGACAAAACCCGCCAGGGGAGGTTCGCCGAACAGAAGCGCGTTTCGCCTCGAAATGTGCAAGAATTCCAGCGGGTAATCCATCTGGTTCTCCAGCACAAGGCTTTCGGAAAGGAAAAAGCCAAATTTCAGATTGTCCGCCATCATTTTTCGCCTTAGGTCATGAAGCCGCAAAAGATCGCTCGGGCGAACATCGTTCAGGACAAAGCTGACTTGCCATGATTCGTGCAACGCGTCAAAGCCCTCGTAAAGACAGTTCCCGTGCAAAAACGCGCTCCGCAATTTGCCTTCAAGAGCTTCGTGAAATCTTTCGCCCCAGGACGAGTCGAGAATTTCCTGCAAGGTCAAGCACTTTTTCATTTTAGCCTCCGAATCCGGAATTGAACCTCTGGTGAGGGAACCCGCCAAAGTCACGGATCTTTCCCCGTCTTTTCGCCTGCGAAGTTTGGCGTACAAAATAAGCGTACGCGATGACAACCGAGGCGATGACGATAAAAATCAAGATACAGGCCGCTTTGGGAATTCCGTCTTCTGTCGGGCGCGGCATCGGCGACAGCAAGCGGACATCGTTTAGCCGAGCGATCGTCTTGGAAAGTTCCGCTCCAAACATCAAGACGCCGTGCCCATAGTTTTCCTTGCGAAATTCAGGCAACAGATATTTTTGCGCCAGGCGTTCCGCAACATCCGGAGAAATCCACCTCGCCGCTTTCGGAGAAATCCGGAACGAACGATTGTGCGCCGAAGCGTCAAGGAAAACCACCGCGCGCAGGGAATCCTCTTCGAGATTTTCCCGGCACAGCGAATCGGCAAATGCGGACGCCTCCCGGACATTTTCGCCAGACGTGTAGAGATAGAGCGAAAATCCCGTTTTTTCGTGCAGTTCTTTCGCGATTGCCAAGTAGGCGCTTCTTTCGCTTTCCGAAAGAAACTTTCCAAAGTCCTCGACGAACGTTCCCGGCGTAACCGCGAACAGGGAAGGCGCAAGCAACAGGAACACCGACAGGAAAAATTTCAATTTCACTCTCCTTTGCATAGCGGAAGAAGGGACGCTCGAATTTCTTCGGGGCTGACTTTTTGCACGGCGTTCTTCTGCGCCTGCAATTCCGAAGATCCGACTCCCTTTACCATTTTGGAAAACCTTGCCGAATTTCCTTCGAGCTCCATCTGGACATTCATCCGGACAATCTGCCGACTGCCTCCTTCGAAGGCATCCCGATCCTGGATAGATATCCGAAGCCGGATTTCTTTCGCATTCGCCTTGACCTGAAAGCCCGCTTTCGAAAGACGGACTTGCCACTCGGCACAGATTTCCGCATTTTCCGTGCAGATGAACGTGCAGGCACAGGTCGGAATCCGTGAACGATAGCTTGTACGCAGTTCGAGATTCGAATTTTCCCGGCTGAACTTCGGGCATCGGATTCGAAAGACGATTTCATGGTTTCCCGGTGAAAGTCTTTCAACGTCCAGGGAGAATTTCGCCACTCCCGTCTGGTCCGTCTTTCCTGTCGCTGTCGCTTTTCCGTCGATCTCGACCGACACCGAAATTCCCGCAACGGCACCCCGGGGATTTTCGACAAGGACAGCAAACGTTCCCGAATCGCCTGGGGGCTCGGTTCCCGTCTTTTCGGCAAAGGAGATTTTCAATTCCCGAACGGCATCCGCAAGGCTTTCCGCCAAGCGGGCGACATCGACACCGAATCGATACGATTCGTCAGGCGGTTCAAGGAGGGCGATTTCGGCATGAATCTTTTGAAACCTTCCCTGCAACGTTTCCAGGGATTCCAGCGTACGCATCGCATCGTCCAGGCTTCCCCGTTTCGCGAAACGTTCCATTTTCCCTTTCAGGTTCACCGCGTCCTCTTGAATTTGGCGAAGTTCCCGCCTGGAACTTTCCGTCGCCTTTTCCGTATCGAAGTACGCCGTCGATTTCCATCGTCCATCCGAAAGCCGTTCCCGGCGAAATTCCACGCCTTTCAGCACCGCGTCGGAATGCACGTCGATCCGTTCGGAATATCCGGTCTGCAACTTCGAGCGATCGCTTTCGGAAACTTCCTTCTTTACCGTCTGGCGAGACGTTTCGACACGAGCCTGGATCTGGAGCGCGATTCCGGACAGAGCCTGCCTGTCCGCCTCTGCCGCGGAAACATTCGACACGGCTTCCGACGAAACGATCCGCGCTTCGCAAAGCGCAATAGCGCAAAGGAAAATTCCCCAGAAAAGCCGGCGCATCAATCCAGTTCCAGGATCAGGAGCTTTTGGACGAGATTGTCCTTTTTCACGAGAAACGACGCTCCGAGAGCCTCGCGAATCGCTTCAAAGACTTCGTGGACGTCGCCACATTCCCTAGGGTTGACATAGACGGTAAAATCGATAGTCCTTTCCGTCATCGCATTGGTCAAGACTTTCGAAAAGCGCTGTTTCAAAAGGTGCGACGCCCGATTGTACAGGGATTCTTCGTCATCCCGGCTGGTTTTCAGAATGACCTTGTAGGGAACTCCGTTCCTGGAATCTTCTTCCAGATAGGCCAGGATCTTCCGCTCTAGACCGGGCATCGCCTTGTGCATGGCGCTTGCGACAAGCTCCTCGATACGCGTTCCGTTATCATTGACCGTTGCCGTCTGCGTTCCGAGCATCCGTCCCGATGTCAGTTCATAGGCGCTCAGATTGGCAAGGATCTGTCCGCGATGGATGTCGCAGGCGAACTTGATATAGACCTCCGCACCAAACGAAAGGCTTGCGATGTAGGACAAGTCCTCTTCCTGCCCGGAGATTTCGCCCTGGACGGCAATCGCCTCGTCGAGACGCGAAGATTCTTCGAGAGATTTTACCGGGTAGCGCCTTTCGGTCAGGTATCCGTTGATGGCGTTCGCCGCCGCGCGCGACAGAGCGTCCCGATTCAGGACTTCCAGGCTCTGGCTCAGATTCCTTGTTCCGGCAGGAACAACCAAGATGGAAGGCTTCTTGACAGAAACCCTTTTCGCCGTTTCAGGAGCGGGCGCAGGCATCGCGGATTCGGGATGGCGTTCCGTAAACTCCCTGGAATTTCTTTTCAGTTCCGCTTCGACATCGACCTCTTGTAGCTTGGGCCTAGAGGCACAGGCGACAAAAAAGAAAAGACATAGAATGATAGCGATCAGTCGAACCATAGGACCCTCGATAATGTCAAAATATAAAAAAGAGCTAGAACAAATTCATTTGCAGCTGTTTTTCGTCACATTTGGGATTTTCCAGCCGAATTCCAAGCCCTAGCAGGCGAACTTTCCGGGAAAGATCGTAGCGTTCCCGAAAAAGCGCGAAAAAGCGCGCCAGGGAAACATCCGCAAACGTCCGTTCAATCGTCGTCGTCCTGAAATCCGCATACTTGATCTTGACAAGGCAATGAAATTCGGGGAACGCCCTTTCGGATTCCCGCGCGACAAGGCGCCGGGCGCGCTTCAGAAAATCAAGATAGAGGGTTCGCAGTTCCTCTTCGCACGCTTCGATTCCGGCAATATCCCGAGGGAACGTGTTTTCCGTGGAAATGGACTTTCGCACGCGCGACGTGACAACGGGTCTCTCGTCAATTCCGCGGGCAAAGTCATAGAGAGAATCGCCAAGGTGTCCAAAATCCCTCGCAAGCTCAATCCGCGAAAGAGGAAGAATGTCCTTGCACAGCACAAGACCCTTCGCGAGAAGCTTCCTGCCGCAAGCCTTGCCGACTCCCGGAATCTTTTCGAGCGGAAGTTCCCGCACGAACTTTTCCACGTTTTCCGGTCCAATCGTAAACTGTCCGTTGGGCTTGTTCCAGTCGCTTGCGACCTTGGCGAGAAACTTGTTGGGCGCGATTCCCGCGCTTGCCGTGATTCCTCCGCGTTCCAGAAAGATCGCGTCCCGGATTTCCTTCGCGATGAGAGACGCGGAACCGTTCTGCGTATCGCTTCCGGTCACGTCCAGAAACGCCTCGTCGAGACTCAGGCCTTCGACACGGCTCGTGTAGCGGCGGAAGATTTTAAATATTTCTTCGGATTCCGCCTTGTAGGATGGCATATCGACGGGGAGCAGTACAAGTTTCGGGCAAAGGCGAAATGCCTGGAAGGTGGACATCGCCGAGTGGAGTCCAAAGGCGCGCGCCGGGTAGTTGCACGTCGAAAGCACGCCGCGTTCCTCGACCGTTCCGCCGACAGCCATCGGGACATTCTTCAGTTCAGGGTGCCTGCGCATTTCGATCGATGCGTAAAAGCAGTCCATGTCGATGTGGATGATCTTGCGCATCACGCCCTTTCCGCTTCCGGATCGTATTCCGCAACCTTTTCGCGGATGGAAATTCCGCGCTTTTTCCCGAACAGCTGCTGGATGTCTTCGATCGGAGCCTTTAGAAAATCCGCGCGACTCCGATACCTGGAAAGAATCCTTATCCGCGTTTCGTCCCCTATTCCCGGAATATCGAGCCATGCGACGCGCAGGTCTTCCTTGCGTTTGCTCCTCTGGTAAGTAATCGCGAAACGGTGCGCCTCGTCGCGGGCATTCTGCAAGAGCTTCAAGGCGGCGCTTGTACGGTGCAACACGATCGACGGCCTGTCATCGGGAAAGACGATTTCTTCCAGCCTCTTGGCAAGCCCTATCAGCGGAAGCTCCGCATGTCCCAGACTTTTCAGAATCCTGTATGTCGCATCGACCTGTCCCTTTCCGCCATCGCACACGAGCAAGTCCGGCAAGGGCTTTCCTTCGCGATCGAGCCGCGCGATGCGACGCGAGAGCACCTCTTGCATACTCGCAAAGTCATCGATTCCGGAAACCGTCTTGACGATGAACTTCCGATAGTTTCCCTTGTCCGGACGACCGTTCTTGAAAGCGACAAGGCTCGCCACCGTATGCGTGCCCGCCAGATGGGAAATATCGACGCACTCGATGCGGAACGGAGTTCGCGCAAGGCCGAGTTCCCGCTGCAAGTCGAACACGCTCTGTTCCACCTCGTCAAAATGCCTGACCTCGGATTGCGCTTCCACCAGGAGCATCTCCGCATTGGCCAAGGCGAGCTTCACGAACTGGACGCGTTCTCCGCGCTGCGGCACGCTAACCGTCACCTTGTGAGTCGTCCGCTCGGAAAGTTCCTGCTCGATTTGAGCCCTGTCGTCGTCAGGAATCGGATCGCTGAGGGCGATTTCGCCCGGAATCGCTTCCCCATTTTCGTACCACGTCGAAAGCATCTCGCAAAGGATTTCGGATTCATCCTGTTCCTGGTCGCATTCCAGCTCGTAGTGTCTTCGTCCAAAAATGACGCCATGGCGATATTCCAGGATGACCGCCGTCGCCAGGTTGCCGTTTCGCCGCACCGCGACAACGTCGAGCTTGAGCGACGTATCCGTCGTATCGGCCTTCTGGGTCGTATTCGTCGCCTGCAACGCTTCGATCGCATCGCGTTTTCTTGCCGCCGCTTCAAAGTCCAGGCGCAGGCTCGCCTCTTCCATTTCCCGCGTCCATTTGGCAAGCAGATCGTTCCGGCGCCCGTCGAGAATCCGCTTCATCTCGCCGACGCCTTTCGCATATTCCTCCCGGGAACAGAGCCCGGCACACGGCGCGAGACATCGCCCGATGTGATAGTTCAGACAAGGGCGCTGGGGTCTTGAAAGCGGAAACACGAGCTTGCATTCCCGCATCCCGAACAGTCGCGCCGAAAGATCGACCAGCGTCCGAAACGCCTTGGAACTCGGAAACGGTCCAAAGCATTGGTAGCGGGAACTCGCATGCCGCAAGAGAAAGAGCCGCGGAAAGGGATCCCGCATGTCGATAGCGATGTAGGGATAGTGCTTATCGTCCTTGAGACGCACATTGTAAACCGGATGATGCTTTCGAATCAGGTTCGCTTCGAGAATGAACGCTTCCGCTTCCGTATCGGTCACGATCCATTCGATGTCCCGAATATGCGGGAGCATCAGCATCGCCGCCCGATGTCCCGGCTTGGGCTTTCCATCGAAATAGCTGCGAACCCGTCGGGAAAGCGCCTTGGCCTTCCCCACGTAGATAACCTTGCCGTCGGCGTTTTTCATCAGGTAAACGCCCGGACGCGTCGGAAGTTCCGAAAGTCGCCTTTGAATCGCCTCGGAAAACATCGCGAACCCGCGGTCGCTTACCGAACCTTCTCCGCGGAGACTTCTTCTTCGGATTCCCGGATTACGTGATCCTCGACCGAATCCTTCCTGTCGGATTCCCCGACATGAAACGACTGCTTGAAGTACAGGATGTTCGCGTTGAGCGAGCTGTTCGCGCCCAGGTTGTATCCGACGACCGGGTGGAATGTTTCGCCAAAGGCAAACGAGACTTCAAGTCCCATCCGAAATCCGCCGCGTCCGGAAAGGCTCGCGTCCGGCTTCACCTTGCCCAGGTAAGCGCCATCCTTTGCGTAAGCGTCCATTTCGCCGCCAGCGTCCATCGAAACCGTCTGGTAGCCGAGAGAAAGCAACAGTTCGACCAGTTTCACGGGCCTGTAGCCCAAGACGATTGCCGTGTAAGTCGTCCCGAAATCCAGGTCCATCTGCCCCTTCCACTTGTCCGGAGCGTATCCGATATAGGCGGAATTGTATCCGAAGAAAAGGCTCACGTCGAAATCCTTGAACGCCGACGGGAGCTTGTCGATAAAGAAATGCCCGAAGCTGTGCTGGAGTCCGAAAGAGAGCAGGTGATACCCCTTCAGCTCGCTCACCGAAGGAAAGTACATCCCGCGAAACGCGAGACGCGTATGATAGAATCCAAATCCCAGCTGCAGATACGGCAACGTGAAAACGGAAAGACCGTGCAGGTCCTCGTTTCCTCCAAGTCCCGCATCGAACCTATCGCCAAAAATCGTAGGCACTTTTCCCCAGGAAGACGATTCGTAGGAGCGGTCGCCCGATTCCACGAAAGCGATCTGGAACGGCAATCCCGCTTCGAAGGAAAGACCGCGATCGAGCCTCGCGCTCGAAATCCAGCTGCCGTTGAGAACCGTCCCCATATAGGTCGCGATCGGCTTCACGTAGCCCGCCCGATTCTGATCTTTCTGGAAAGCGATCATCGATTCGTAATCGCTCGCCCATTCTGCGGAAAACGCCCAGGAAACTGCGCTCAAGACAAAAAGACAAATCCATTTCTTCATAACGGGAAATCTAGAATTTTGAGAAAGCGGGCGTGGAACAAAACCAAGAGGAATGCATAAAAGGTCCTTTAGAGTAAAAAAAACTAACGTTTTAATCATTATACAGGCACTTGATTGCATTAGCGATACACCCACATGGAGGATCACGGACAAAAAGAGTACCGTTCCTGATTTCGATGCTCATCGTTTCCGCATATTCCTCGAAAATCTGCAATGCAAGCAATTTGAATCCCGAACCCCTTCCTTCCGCCGCCTTGCCCGTCAACACAAAAGAAAAACAAGAAGCGAGGCATGAAACGGATCGTTTTTATTGTCATTGCGGGATTTCATCTATCCTTGCTTGCGGGCTCTTGAAACCAGGTTCCTGGGGAGCTTCGACGGGTTTATTTCTCGCCAATTTCTGCCTTCATTGAAAGAGGGAAATCCATATTTTTTTACATTTGCCGCTATGGATTTTTCCAAGATTCTAGAACGAGCGCAAGCCTTCGCCGAAGAAGCCGGGGCAAAAGCCCTGCAAATGCAAAGACACCTCGAAAGCATCCGCTTCAAGAACCCGAAAGATGTCGTCACGTCCGCGGATATCGAAAGCGAACGCATCATCGTTTCGCATATCCGGGAAGAATTTCCGGAACATTCCATCCGCACCGAAGAAGCAGGCCATGTCAAGGAAGGCTCGCGCTTCGAATGGATTATCGATCCGGTTGACGGCACGGTCAACTTCAGCCGCGGAATCCCGCTGTGGGGTGTTTCCGTCGCACTGGTCGAGCATACGGAAAGCGGAGCGGAACCTGTCGTCGCAGCCATCCGCCTCCCCGGTCTCGGAAAGACCTATGCGGCGTTCAAGGACGGCGGAGCTTTTGCAGACGGCAAGCGCATCCATGTGAGCGAAACGCGAGAACTTTCCCAGGCAATCGTTTCGAACGGGGACTTCAATGTCGGAAACTGGGAAAGCGTCAATGCGCAGAACCTGAAGAACTTCCGGCGCGAAGCGGAATGCTGCACACGAGTCAAGTGCTACGGCAGCGCGGTCATCGAAGGGACGCTTACGGCACAAGGCGCGCTCGACGCGTTCGTCATGACGATGAGCTACCCGTGGGACATCGCCGGAATCGCCCTGATGGTCAGGGAAGCGGGCGGAAAAGTCTCGGAACTTTCCGGAAAGCCGCTCCGCCTTGTCGATGGCGAACAGGTTCTATTCTCCAACGGAATTTTACACGATCAAATGATTCAAATGCTAAAGTGAGGAAATCATGGAACGCGAAAGCTTCAAGTCCCGTCTCGGGTTCATTCTCGTCGCCGCAGGATGCGCAATCGGCATCGGAAACGTCTGGAAGTTTCCGTTTCTCGTCGGGCAGAACGGCGGTGGCATCTTTGTCCTCTTCTACCTGCTATCCCTCATCCTGATGGGAGCGCCCGTTCTCACGATGGAGCTCGCCGTGGGACGCGCCTCGCACCGGACAGCCGTTTCCGGCTACAAGGCGCTCGAACCCAAGGGCAGCAAGTGGCACATTCACGGCTACTTCTGCTTTCTCGGCTGCCTGATGCTCATGATGTATTACACGACCGTTTCGGGATGGATGCTCAACTACTTCTTCAAGTTCTCCTTCGGAGCGTTTTCGGGCGTCACCGCGGACGGCGTCCAGGGAGTCTTCGGCACCATGCTCGGAAGTCCGACGCAGATGCTTCTCGGCATGGCCGTGACTGTCCTCTTCGGATTTCTCATCAACAGTTTCGGCATCCAGAAGGGACTCGAAGCCGTATCCAAGTTCATGATGATAGGGCTTCTCATCCTCATCGTCGTCCTCGCCGTCCACAGTCTCATCCTCCCGAACGCGATGGAAGGCGTCAAGTTCTATCTGCTCCCCAGCCTCGAAAATGTCGAACGCCAAGGACTCGGGCACGTCATCACCGCCGCGATGAACCAGGCCTTCTTTACCCTTTCGCTCGGCGTCGGCGCCATGGAAATCTTCGGTTCCTACACTTCCGACAAATACACGCTCGGCGGCGAAGCGATTCGCATCTGCATTCTCGACACGATCGTCGCGCTGTCCGCGGGTCTCATCATTTTCCCGGCCTGCTTTTCCTACGGCGTCGAACCGGATGCGGGTCCGAGCCTCATCTTCCTCACGCTTCCCCACGTTTTTCTCGACATGCCCGGCGGACGCTTCTGGGGCGCGGCGTTTTTCCTTTTCATGACGTTCGCGAGCTTTTCCACCGTCCTCGCCGTCTTCGAGAACCTGCTCTCGGGATGCCTTGACGAATTCCGCTGGACGCGCAAGAAAGCGACCCTCGTCTGCCTCGCGGTCGTCCTCGTCACGTCGATTCCCTGCGCCCTCGGATACAACATCCTGAGCGACGTCAAGTTCTTCGGCGGCAAGGACATTCTCGATTCCGAAGACTTCATCGTATCGAACTTTCTTCTTCCGCTGGGTTCCTTGGTCTATCTCCTCTTCTGCGTCACCAAGTGGGGCTGGGGATTCGACAAATACATCGCCGAAGCGAACAAGGGCGAAGGATTCAAGATTCCGCTCTGGTTCAAGAACTACTTCCGCTTTGTCCTTCCCTTCCTCTTCCTTGTCATTTTTATCGAGGGACTTTTCTAGAAAGTTTTCAATGATTTATATTTAAACCATGCAATTCAAGACCTTGATTGTCGATGACGAACCGTTGGCCCGGATGCGGATGAAAACGCTTCTCGAGCCCTATTCCGACCTGGTTTCCATTATTGGCGAAGCGAGCACGGGAAGCGAAGCAGTGTCACAGATTCGAACGAATCATCCGGATCTCGTCTTTCTCGACATCCAGATGCCCGACAAGAACGGATTCGACGTTCTCAAGGAAATCGACAGCGAAGAAGATCCGCTGGTCGTCTTTACCACGGCTTACGACGAGTATGCGCTCAAGGCTTTCGCCGAAGACACCGTCGATTACCTGTTAAAGCCCATCGAAGACGAACGGCTCGCCGTCTGCATGGACAAGGTTCGCCGACTGGGCAAGTTTCTCAGCGAAGAATCGTCATCCAAAGTTTCCCTGGAAAAGCTCCAGACGAGAAATACCGAGAGCCACGAGCCCTATCTCCGGCGAATCCAGGCAAAGATCGGGGAACGCACCATTCTCATCCCCCTGGAGAACGTCTTTCGCTTCCAGAGCGAAGAAAAATACACGACGGTTTACGCGTCAAGCGGCAAGTTCATCATCAGCACGCCGCTGATCGATCTGGAAAAGCGCCTCGACCCGGCGCAATTCGTCCGCGTCCATCGGGCGCACCTCGTCGCAATCGACGCCATCGCGGAATACCAGCGCCTGATCAACGGACACTTCTGCATCAAGCTGCACGACAAGGACCATACGGTCATCCCCGTAAGCCGGAATTTCGTCAGCAAGCTGCATTCGCTGTAACCCAGAGCGCTTAATTCAGAGCTTAGTGGATAGTGCTTAGTGCTTAGAGTTGCAGAACGAGCCGTTACTTTCTGCCGAAAGGCTTTTTCGCGAAGCGACCCGTTTCCGCCTGCCCGGCGAGGGGCTTGTTCAGAGCTTAGTAGAGAGTGCTTAGAACTTAGAAATCCCAGCGAACTTTTCACGCTAGAACCTAAATGTTCGCAGAACTCCACTCTCCACTCTTCACACTCAACTCTCAACAAAGTTCTCAGCTCTAAGTTCTGACTCC
>CAVJTH010000008.1:0-90783 GCA_963652365.1 Senegalimassilia sp. | reverse complement strand
TTTTTCTCCTGTTGAAAAGATGCGTTTTCCTGCAAAGAAAGATAAGAAAAAAAAAAACAGGTCTGTCAACGCTTAGTTCAGAGATTCGTAGGGAAAGCTTAGAACCTAGAGTTGCAGAGCGGGCCGTTACTTTCTGCCGAAAGGCTTTGTCGCGAAGCGAACCGTTTCCGCCTGGCGGCGGAGGGAGGCGCCTGCCCGGCGTGGGGCAAGGTAGGGGGACCTTTCGGAGTTGCGAAGGCCAAGGTCCCCCTTCCTTGCATCCACCCCCACGGCCACGCTTTTTTTCAGAGATTAGAGTTTAGGAATCAAAGCGGTCCGCTTGTGTTAGAACCTAGACGTCCGCGGAACTCCACACTCCACTCTTCACACTTCACACTCAACTGATTCCTGTTTTCTGATTTCTCTCGACTCAGATCTAAGCTCTGACACTAGGCTCCGCCAATCACTCCACTTCCACTTCGTCCGGATTGGTGACGCGGACTTCGATTCTGCGATTCTGCCTGCGGCCTTCTTCCGTATCGTTCGACGCCTTCGGGCGGGAATAGCCGTACCCGACCGCCGTCACGCGATCCTTCGAAATTCCCTTGCGAACCATGTAGTCGCGGACGCTGTTCGCCCGATCCTCGGAAAGCTTCTGGTTGAACTCCTCTCCGCCCTCGGAACTCGTATGGCCTTCGATTTCCACCTTCGCCTTCGCGTTTTTCTTGAGCCCTTCGATCGTACGGTCTAGCGTGGCAAGGGACGACGGCACAAGTTCCGCGCTCCCGACCCGAAACGAAATTCCCGAAAGTTCCGCCCGGGTATCGTCAAAGGCGACATTCACCGAACCGTAGCTCGCCCGTGGTGAAACGTAGGGAGTCTCGCCGCAGCCAAAGGGTCCGGTCAGGCTTTCGCAAAGAATCCGGTAGGAATCTTCGCGCGGAATGAGAAACGAGGCTTCGCCATAGGCATTCGTCTTTACGACAATCCGGTTCTTCGGATTCTTTTCGCCTACAAACGTGAGCGTCTTGTTCTTTTGGGGAACATCGTCGAAATTCGTGTAGGACACGTTCAAGACGGCGTGAGTCTTGTTCGGGGAGAGATCCTTCGCAACGGAAAAGGTCGCGCAGACGGCAAAAACAAAAAGCAAGCGTTTCATTTGTACTTCCAAAAGGATTTTCGACAGCCGACGCTATCCGTTCACCGCCTTGAAATCGGCGACGTTCCTTGCAAATTCCGCAAGATATTCCCGAAGTTCCCGTGCGACCGTTTCCGGTTCGTAGCCGAACTTCTTTTCGAGGACGGAAGCCGGAGCCGATGCGCCAAAGCGTTCGAGCCCGACGACCTTGCCAAAGCCTCCGACGACATCCTTGAAGAGAACCGGAAGTCCGCTCGAAAGCGCGAAGACAGGCGTCCACGGGACAATGACGGAATCGCGGAATTTCTTGTCCTGGATCAAGAAGAGTTTCGGGCTGATCATCGAGACAACCCGGACAGAGAGCCCTTCCTGGCGAAGAATTTCCGCCGCATCGTGCCCAAGGAGAACGTCGGAACCGTTCGCGACGACGGTGAGTTCGGGATTCTTGCCGGCAGGCGTGTTGTCGCTCACGACATAGGCTCCCTTTCGGCACTTGGAAGCTTCCGCGTACCGGGAACTCCCGCTCGGGCAGGGAAGCGTCCCGACCTTCTGCCGAGAAAGGATCAGCGCAGTCGGACTGTCCGCGTTTTCGAAGGCCATTTCCCAGGCGACCGTCGTTTCGGCGGGATCCGCCGGACGGAGAACGAGCATTTGCGGACGTCCATCCGCCTTGTTCAAGTCTTCCAGCAGGCGAATCTGCGTTTCGTGCTCGACAGGCTGGTGCGTCGGACCGTCCTCGCCCACGCGGAAGCTGTCGTGCGTAAAGACATACTTGACCGGAAGCCCCTGCAGCGCGACCATGCGGATGACGGGCTTCATGAAATCGCTAAAGACAAAGAACGTCGCGCAAATCGGATAGAGACCGCCGTGCAGCGCGATTCCGCAGGCGATAGCGCCCATCGTGAGTTCCGCGACGCCGACCTGGACAAAGGCTCCGCCAAAATCGCCCGGCTTCATGATGCGCGTTTCGTTCAGGAACTTCTGCGTCTGGTCGCTGTTCGAAAGATCCGCCGAAGAGCAGATGATGTTGCGGTAGTTCTTGCCGAGATAGGCGAGGACCGTTCCCGAACTGTTGCGGGTCGCGACGCCTTCCTTCTGCTCCAGGTTCTTGAGGTCAAGCCGGATGCCCTGTCCCGAAAGCCACTTGCGCAGCGTTTCCGCCTTGTCGGGATTCTCCCTGTCCCAGGCGGCCTTCTTCGACTTCCAGGCGCAGGCTTCCCTTTCGAGTTCTTCCAGACGCCGGGCAAAGGCTTCCTTCACTTCCGGGAAGACCTGGAACGGATTTTCGGCATCGCCTCCGAGACGGCGGACCGTTTCTTCCGTCGAAGCGCCCGCTCCGGAAAGAGGCTGTCCGTGCGTGGAGACCTTTCCTTCGAACGATTCGCCCGATGCGCCGACAGCGCCCTTCGCCATCGTCGTGTGCCCGATGACAATCGTCGGACGTTCCTTTTCGGCGAACGCCTTCTTGAACGCGGCCCGGAGTTCCGGGATGCTTTCTCCATCGGCTTCGAGAACGTTCCAGCCCCAGGATTCATACTGCTTCCTGAAATCCTGGTCCATGACGTCTTCCGTCTTGCAGGAAAGCTGCACGCCGTTCGCATCGTAGAAGAACACGAGATTCGAAAGCTTGAGATGCCCGGCGACGCGCCCGACCCCGTAGGCGATTTCTTCCTGGATGCCGCCGTCCGAGACCAGAAGAACGGTCTTGTGCGCGAGAATGTCCCCGAACTGGGCGACCTTGTAGCGTTCCGCGATGGCGACGCCAACGGCCATTCCCTGTCCTAGACCGAGAGGTCCCGACGAGTTTTCGATTCCATGTTCGACGGAGAGTTCCGGATGCCCGGACGTGATGCTTCCGAACTGGCGGAAGTTTTCGAGATCTTCCATCGAAAGGCGGCCGGAGAGAAGGAGTTCCGAGTAGAGCAAGGGCGACATGTGGCCCGGATCCATCAGAAAGCGGTCCCGCGCTTCCCAGTGCGGATTCTTCGGATCAAACTTGAGAAATTCCGCAAAGAGGAGCGTTACGGCGGTTGCCGCGCCCATCGCTCCGCCCGGATGCCCGGACTTTGCCTTTTCGACCATGGCGGCGGAAAGGATTCGAACGTTGTCGGCAGCTTTTTGAATTATTGAATCGTCCACAGGAAGCCTCTGTAAAAAATTTTCACCCAAATTTAGATTACATTCGTCAAATTCTCAACGGCAAAAAAGCAAAAGAACTATATTCAAGCCCGATGAAAAGATTCAATCGCATTTTTCGGAACCTGTGCCATCCAGCGGGAATCATCGGGACGCTACTTGCCCTGGCGATTCCCTTTCTCATCTACCTGGCTCCCAATGTCGGAGCGAAAGACGTCATCCGCACACTGGATCTGAGGCTCCCCTTTCCGCTGTTTATCGCCCAGCTCGTCGCGGGACTCTTGCTATCTGCCCTCCTGTTCAAGGATTTCCGGGCCTACCTGAAAGAACATTTTCCGCCGATTTCCTACCTGATTCTCGTTTCCGCGTTCGCCCTTTTCGCGACGGTTTTCGCCGGGACGCAGATCGAGGCCCGCCACCGCGTCCAGAGCGACGAAAGCGTTTTCATGGCGATAGCCCAGAACATGTATTTCAACCAGACGACGGGGACGTGCGACGAAGGCGAATTCCAGAACGGCACGCTCGACTGCTACCGGGATTCCGACAGCTTCAAGACCAAGGGTCTTTCCCTTCTGTATCTTCTGGGAATGCCCTTCTTCGGACCGGATCTGCACTGGATCTTTCACGCCGAGCTGGCGATGCTCTTCTTTGCCGCGCTCCTCCTCTTTTTCGCCATCCGGGCATGGACGGACGACGACATGCTTTCCGCCCTTTCGAGCATCATCCTCGTTTCCCAGCCGACGGTGCTCTTCCAGTTCCGCTCGATGTCCGTCGAGCCGCTCTACATTTTCCTTTCCGCGCTCTCCCTTTGGGTCTTCAAGTGGGCGTTCGACCGCAACACGTGCCGCCACTGGATGCTCGCCGCGATAGTCCTCGCCTTCTTCGCCCAGACCCGCCAGGAAACCGTCTTCTGCCTCGCCGCGTTCCTCGCCATCGCCCTTCCGAAAATCCTCGACCGAAAAGACTTCAAGGCGCCGGCGTTCTTCGCGACTCTTTCGATCTTTTCCATTCCGGTCCTCCTCACCATCAGCTATTTCCAGGGATACGGTTTTCAGGGTGGCAAATACTCCGCCCACGGCCATTTTCTGGAAAACCTCCTCGGAAACTGGTCCGTCATGACAAAGCCGCTTTCCGAAAGCGGGCTTCTCGCCAACCCCTTCCTTTCGAGCTTCAACTACCTCTTTCTCGCCGGACTTGTCTTTCTGTGCATCCAGGCCCTGCGCGAACTCCTCGCGAAGAACTTCGGACCAAACGCCAAGATCGCGGGATTCCTGCTTCTCTACCACATCCAGACGTACATGATTCTCGAAAACGTCTCGGGCGACTTCACGATCGAAATCAACCAGCGCTACGCCCTGGTGATGATGCCCACGATGGCCTTTCTCGCCGCATACGCCTGGAAGCACCTGTTCGCTATCGCCTGCTTTCTTTTCGGAGCGACCCGCCTCGCCGCGAGCTTCCGCGCAAAGTTCGTCGTGACGCTCCTCCTCGCCTCGGCCACTTTCGGGAACACGCTCCATTACAAGGAAAGCTTCAACCGAAACATCATGTACAACCGAAACCACCTGACGATGGAAGAGGCGGAACTCTGGAAATGGCTAAACGGCATGCCCAAAAAGCCTCGCCTTTTCGTCTATGGCAGACCGTGGCACTTTATCGCCTACGGGGAGTCGTCGATTCACTACGACCGCGCCCGAAAGATCTCTCCGGATTCCCTCGAACGTCTGGTCCGGAAATATGACGGCGAAGTGTACTACATCCGCGGACTGGACTGCTGGGATTCCAGGACTTACCACGCAAAGGCTGTCGAAAAGCGCATTCCGACAACCTGCGACGTCTTCGAGCGCGAAGCGAAACTCGAAGATGTCTATCGGGTTCTGATTACAGGAAACTACTGGGTCCGCATCGCGAAGATCCACGCCCGAAAGAGCTACGATCCGGCAAGGCTCTTCGCCTTCGGCTTTTGGCAGGGAAATCCCGAGACAAGGACGTTGATTTTCAACTCGGTGGCCTATCTGGAGACCGCGGAGCCGTGGAAGGTCCGCGTATCGCTCAACGGAGATTCCATTTTCGACAGGCCCTATCGCCAGGGAGACTTCAGCGACACGCTCGCCGGTCCCGAGCTTCTACCCGGATACAACCGGATCTCCGCCTTCATCTACGATTCGACCTCGGGCGAAAGAATCGCGAACATCGAGGATTACCGCTTCTTCCGGTTCGAAGGCGCGCTCCAGATGTCCCTGATGCAACCGATCGAAAGCGTCCAGGGCTGGGGAAATCTTCGCGTCAATGCGACGGTCGATGGAAACGCGTTCACGCTTTCCGGAAAAAAGTTTACCGAGGGATTCGGAACGCACGCGCCGAGCAGGACCGTTTTCGACATTCGCGGAGAATTCAAGCGCTTCAAGACCCTGATCGGACTCGACGAGGAAAGCCTCTGCAGCGACGGCGTTTCATACAGGGTTTTCGGCGACGGAAAGCTCCTCCATCTGAACCCGCGCCTTGCGCCCGGGAAAATCGATTCGCTCGACATTTCGGTCCGCGACATCCGACACCTCGCCATCGTCACCGATTCGCTTTCGAGCAAAGACTGCGATCACGTCGATATCGTCTTTCCGACCCTCTACCCCCAGGCAAAATTCAACCCGAAGTCCCCGTAATGCTTCTATCCGTCATCGTCCCGCTCTACAATGAAGAAGAAATCGTCGCAAAGACGTTCGCCGTCCTCGAACAGGAACTTGCCGACATCGAGCACGAGCTGATTTTCGTCAACGATGGTTCCACGGACAGGACACGCGAAATCCTGGAAAGCCTCTTGCCCACGACGCCGCAGAACAGGCTGATAAGCTTCAGCCGGAACTTCGGGCACCAGGCGGCATTCAGCGCGGGACTCCGGCATGCCCGGGGACAAGCCGTCGTCATCATCGACGGAGACCTGCAGGATCCGCCAGCGCTCATTCGCGACATGCTGAAAAAATGGGAGGAAGGCTACCAGGTCGTCTATGCCCAGCGGAAAAAGCGCCAGGGCGAGACCATCTTCAAGAAAGCCTCGGCGCACGCGTTCTACAAGATTCTCCATGCGCTCACGAACATCGACATTCCCATGGACACGGGCGACTTCCGGCTGATGGACCGCGCCGTCGTCGATCAGCTGAACGCGCTCCCCGAGCGAAACCGTTTTCTCCGCGGGCTTGTCTGCTGGGTGGGATTCAGGAGAACGGGAATTCTCTACGAGCGCAAGGAACGCTCTGCGGGAAAGTCCAAGTATCCCTTGCGAAAGATGCTGCGGCTGGCGATGGACGGCATCACGAGCTTCAGCACGACACCGCTCAAGATAAGCTTTCTCACCGGAATCGTCGCGACGACGGTCGCCTTCGGACTTTTCGTCTGGAGCGTTCTCGAAAAGTTCCTGAACCCGGTGACGACGGTTCCCGGCTGGGCCTCCCTCATGACAGCGATCGTTTTCTTCGGAGGCATCCAGCTGATGAGCATCGGCATCCTGGGCGAATATATCGGACGGATCTACGAAGAGGTCAAGCAGCGACCGCTTTATATCGAGGACAAAAAATGAAACACAGTCTCTTTGTGATGAGCGCCCCTTCGGGAGCCGGCAAGACAACGCTCAAGGACCTGGTCATTCCGGAATTTCCCGACCTGGTCTATTCCATTTCCGCAACGACGCGTCGCCCGCGCGACGGCGAAATCGACGGCGTCCACTACTTTTTCAAGACCCGGGAAGAATTCCAGACGATGATTTCGAACGGTGAAATGGTGGAGTGGAACGAGGTCCACGGGAACTTTTACGGCACGCCCAAGAGCTTCGTGGAAAAGACGCTTGCAGAAGGAAAGCGCGTTCTTTTCGATCTGGATGTCTTCGGAAAGGTCAATTTCGACAAGGTCTATCCGGAAGCGATCGGCATCCTGATCCTTCCGCCATCCCTCGAAATTCTCGAAGAACGGCTGCGGCACCGCGCAACGGATTCCGAATCGGTCATCGAACTCCGTCTCGAAAACGCAAGGAAGGAAATCCAGTTTGCCGAAGAGCACGGAAAATACGAATACACGATCGTGAACGACAATCTGGAAAACGCGGCAAGCCAGCTGCGAACGATCCTCGCCGATAATTCAGAGCCTAGTTGAGAGAGCTTGGAGCCTAGCTTTGCAAAGCGAGCCGTTACTTTCTGTCGAAAGGCTTTTTCGCCAAGCGACCCGTTTCCGCCTGGCGGCGGAGGGTGCGCCTGCCCGGCGAGGGGCTTGTTCAGAGCTTAGTAGAGAGTGCTTAGAACTTAGAAATCCCAGCGAACTTTTCACGCTAGAACCTAAACGTTCGCAGAACTCCACTCTCCACTCTTCACACTCAACTCTCAACAAAGTTCTCAGCTCTAAGTTCTGACTCCCCCTTCCTTGCATCCACCCCCATGGCCACGCTTTTTTCAGAGATTAGTGGAGAGAGCTTAGAGCTTGGAGATCTCAGCGAACATCTCATGCTAGAGCCTAGACGTTCGCAAATCTCAGCTCTAAGATCTAAGTTCTAAGTTCTAAGTTCTGCTTTAAAGCCTAGACGTCCACAGAACTCCACTCTCAACCCTCCACACTAAACTGACTTCTGTTTCCTGACTCCTGATTTCTCTCGACTCACACAGGGCCACAATTACTATATTGCAGGTTGGAATATTTCCACAAGGACATACTATGACTTTGAATCCTCTCGCCGAATCACTCAACAGCGAACTTTCCGCAAACGGCGCATCCATCTTTCAAATGCTTTCCCAGAAGGGCAAGGCCATTTTCTTTCCGAGCAAGGGCATCCTCGGCCAGGGCGGCGAAGCCAAGGGAAAGGAAATCAACGCGACCATCGGAACGGCGCTCGAAGACGACGGCTCCCCGTTAGTCCTCCCTAGCGTCCAGAAGTCATTGAACCTGCCCAAGAACGCGTTTCTCTATGCGCCGAGCTTTGGAAATCCCGAACTGCGCGACGCCTGGAAAGCCCAGATTCTCCGCAAGAACCCGAGCCTCGAAGGCAAGTCCTTCTCCCGCCCGGTCGTTTCCGCCGCGCTCACCCATGCGATTTCCATCGCGGGCTATCTCTTTCTCGACGAGGGCGACAGCATCCTGATGCCGGACCTCTACTGGGACAATTACGAGCTCGCTCTCGAAAACGCCTACGGGGCACGGATCGATACGTTCGAAACCTTCGAAAATGGAGGATTTAACGTCAACGCGCTCGAAAAGGCGCTCGAAAGGAACGGCGTGGGAAAGAAAGTCGTCCTTCTCAACTTCCCGAACAATCCGACGGGATACACGGCGACCGAAAAGGAAGCGGCACAGATCGCCGACGCGCTCGTCCGTTCGGCAGACAAGGGAAACCGGATCGTGGTCCTGCTCGACGATGCCTACTTCGGACTGGTCTATGAAGAGGGCGTGGCAAGGGAATCGCTCTTCGCGAAGCTGGTCGATGCGCACAAAGACATTCTCGCCGTCAAGCTCGACGGTCCGACAAAGGAAGACTACGTCTGGGGATTCCGCGTCGGGTTCATCACGTTCGGTTTCAAGGGCGCAACCCCCGAACAGCTCAAGGCACTCGAAAGCAAGGCCGCGGGCGCCATCCGCGGAAACATCTCGAACGCACCGAGCATTTCCCAGAAAATTCTTCTCGAAGCCTACAAGAGCCCGGAATACATTCTGGAAAAGGAACAGAAATACACCGTGCTCAAAAAGCGCTACGACACGATCCGAAAGACGCTTGCCGAGCATCCCGAATACAGGGACGCCTTCGAACCCATGCCTTTCAACAGCGGCTACTTCATGTGCGTCCGGCCGAAAGGCGTCGATGCGGAAGCGGTCCGCATGGAGCTGCTCAAGAACTACAGCACGGGAACCATCATGCTGAAAGGCCTTTTGCGACTGGCATTTTCCGCCGTTCCCACCGACAAGCTGCCGAAGCTTTTCGAAAACGTTTACCGGGCGGTTCTCGCCCTCACACCCCAACAACCATAGGAGATTTCAATGGCCGACCTCGCTACCTTGAATTACGAAGGAAAGTCCTACCCGCTTTCTGTTGTGACCGGAACGGAAAACGAAAAAGCGATAGACATCTCCAAGCTCCGAAAGGAATCCGGGCTTGTCACGCTCGACTACGGCTACACCAACACGGGCAGCACAAAGAGCCAGATTACCTTCGTCAACGGGGAAAAGGGAATCCTCCGGTATCGCGGATACGACATCGAAGACCTGGCGGCCTACACGACATTCCCGGAAACGGCCTGGCTTCTCATCTACGGCGAACTTCCCACCCGCGAGCAGCTCGGCACGTTCCGCAGGCTCCTTACCGAAAACGCGCTCATCCACGAAAACCTGCTCAACTTCTTCCGGGAAATGCCGCCGTCCGCCCACCCGATGGGAATCCTCGGCGCGGTCGTCAATGCGCTCGGACTCTTCACCCCGCGCTTCTACGACGACGAAAGCAAGCAGGACGCGTTCAATCTCACCGTTGCGAGCCTCATTTCCAAGGTGCGCACCATCGCCGCGTTTTCCTACAAGGCGAGCATCGGCGAACCGTTTGTCTATCCCGACGCGGAAAAGAGCTACTGTTCGAACTTCCTCAACATGATGTTCTCGAGCAAGGCGAAGCCCTACAATGTCGATCCTCTGTTCGTCCACGCGCTGAACGTCCTGCTCATCGTCCATGCGGACCACGAACAGAACTGCTCCACATCGACCGTCCGGATGGTCGGAAGCTCCCAGGCCAGCCTGTATGCGAGCGTCTGCGCGGGCATCTGCGCCCTGTGGGGACCTCTCCACGGCGGAGCGAACCAGGCGGCCCTCGAAACGCTCATGAAAATCCACCAGAGCGGGCTCACCGTCAAGCAGGTCATCGAACGGGCAAAGGACAGGCAGGACCCGTTCAAGCTCTACGGATTCGGCCACCGCGTCTATAAGAATTACGATCCGAGAGCCAAGGTCCTGAAGGGACTCGTCCACACGATCTTCGACCGGGAACGCATCGCGGACCCGCTCCTCGACATCGCCTCCGAGCTCGAAGAAGCCGCTCTCAAGGACGAATACTTCATCGAACGGAAGCTCTACCCGAACGTCGATTTCTACTCGGGCATTCTCTATCACGCGATGGGGATTCCCACGAACATGCTCACCGTCATGTTCGCCATCGGACGTCTCCCCGGATGGATCGCCCACTGGAAGGAGATGCACGACGATCCGCTGTCCAAGATCAACCGTCCGCGGCAAATCTATACGGGTTACGAAGCGCGCCCGTGGCTTCCGATAGACAACCGCTAACGGAAAGTTTCGAAAAGCGCCTGCCTCCGAGCGGGCGTTTTTATTTGCGCGCGAGACGCCGACAGACAAGCAGGCCGATCAAGAACGCAAGGATTCCTCCCGCCGAGAGCGCAATCCCGAGAGAACGAAAAATGTCGCCGAGACCGACAAGCGGCGTCACCACTCCGCCCATCAGGAATCCCGAAGCCCCGAGAAGCGCGGAGGCGGTTCCAGCGTTCTTTCGTTCGGAATTGAGCGCGAGCGAAGTCGATGGCGGCTGCAAGAGCCCAAACGAGAACAGAAGACAGACAAGGCAAGACTCTACCGCAAGAAGCGGCGCGTGAAAATGCAGCGCCAAGGCGGTCAACAGCGCAAACACGCACAGCGAAGTCCCGCCGACGAGAATCATCTTCCGTTCACCGCCCTTTCCGGCGACAGCGCACCCAACACCGATCGCGATCGCGTTCACGGCAAAGCAGAAGCTGAACGCCATCGGAGAAAGCCCGTAGCCACGCTGCAAGACAAAGGGCGAAGCCGATATGTAGGCGAAAAGGACCCACGAGGAAACCGCATACAGCAAAAGATACAGCCGATACGAAGGATTCTTCAGGACGCTTCCATACGACCTGAACGTAGAAAGCAGCGGAGCTTGGCTGCGACGGCTTTCGGGGAGCGTTTCCGAAACCCGCGCCGAACCGAAAAGCAGCGCAAAGCCGTAAACGAGCAGCACGGCGAAAGTCCCCCGCCAATCCACAAAGCCGAGAAGAATCCCGCCGACAACAGGCGCCGTCACCGGGGCAACCCCGTTGATCGCGCTCACGACGGCGAGAAATTTCGTCAGGACCTTTCCGCGGCACTTGTCCGTCGCCATCGCCCGGGCGATAACGATCCCCCCCGAAGCGGCCATTCCCTGCAACAGGCGAAACGCATCGAACAGGAGAACGTTCGGCGAAAGAACGCACAGGACGGTCGAAACGACAAACGCGACAAGGGAAAGAAGCAGAAGCCGCTTTCGTCCATACTTGTCGCTCAGCGGCCCGACAAAGAGCTGTCCGAGCGCAAGCCCGAGCATGCTCATCGTAAGGCTCATCTGCACAAGCGAAGGCGTCGTCTTAAAGAAATCCGCAAGCGATGGCAACGCCGGCAAGTAAAGGTCCGTCACGAACGGCGGAAACGCCGACAGGAACCCGATGAGAAGCAGCAGAAAAAGATGTCTGTTCATTTTTTTACCTCTTTAAAACAAAAAAACGCGCACTGCAAC
Organism: Senegalimassilia sp.; assembly: GCA_963652365.1. Lineage (GTDB taxonomy): Bacteria > Fibrobacterota > Fibrobacteria > Fibrobacterales > Fibrobacteraceae > Hallerella. The sequence goes on along the minus strand of CAVJTH010000008.1, from coordinate 78,994 downwards.
TGGTCTTACGATGTTACACTGCGCGTTACGGCGGTCAATTTAGGAAAAAACCTTCCTAGTTTTCAAGGAATTTTCCGACAGTTTTTTTGTTTACAAAAGGAGAAAGACTCTGTTTTACTAAAAGAATCACGTTTTATTTCAAAAAAACTTATTTTACACAAGAAAGGTTATCGTTTTGATAAAGTTCAACAAGACCGCATCATGAAAAGAACAACTTTTCAAAACTTTAACGGGAAACAGGTTCTAGTCCAAGGAAATCGTTAGAATGCATTTTTTCAGCAAAGTACTTTTTATCGGAATCGTTTTTGTCGGCTGCATTCATGCGAAAGATCTGGCCAGCATAGAAACGGCCCTCGGAGTAGGAAGCGGAATCCTTGCCGGAAAAAATCCGGAAACGGCTTTGCCGTCAAGCTTCGGATGGAACGTTTCCGCGTGCGCCGCATTAGATTTTCCCGTTTCGGAAAGATTTTCACTTCTTGCCGGACTGGATTTGGATTATCTGGATTTTCGCTCCAAGACCAAAATGACCTCTGGCAATGAAACCTTCGAAAAAAACGATATCGCTTCCATCCTCGACCTAAATGTTCCCATCTTGTTTCGGGCAAAATTCGGCAAGAGGTTCTTTGCAAGCGGCGGAATCGCTCCGAGTTTCAACCTTCTATCCAAGCGGAAAAAAGTTTTTGAAGGCTGGAGCGACATTTCCGGGAGGCAAAAATTCAATGCGGCAATCGTTCTCGAAGCGGGAGTCCGATTGCCATGCCGGTTCGCGTCTAATGTCCGGTTCGAGGTCCCGGTTTTCAAAACGATCGATTCCCCTTCGGAAGGTGCCCGCTTGCGAACGTTTAAGATCCAATTGGGAATTTCCCGCCACTGGGGAAACGTTTCGTTCTGACTACTTTCCGGAATTCAAGATTCGCAGGTAGCTTTCGTATCTCGCCCGCGGAATCTCGCCGGACTCGACCCGGGAAATCACGTCGCAGCCCGGTTCGTTGATGTGCATGCAGTCGTTGTACTTGCACGTAAAAAGGTCGTCCGCGAAGAATCCGGGAAAGCTTCTCGCCAGTTCATGCGGATCGATATCCAGAATTCCCAGCTCGCGAATCCCCGGCGTATCGATAATCCTTCCGCCGAACGGAAGCGTAAACAGGCTCGAAGACGTCGTCGTGTGCCGCCCCTTTCCGTCAAGTTCGCGGACGGATCCGACATCCAGTTCCGCCTCCGGAACCAGCGCATTGACAAGGCTCGACTTTCCGACACCGCTCTTTCCCGAAAGTACGGAAGTCCTATCCCCGAGAACATCCCGAAGCTCATCGAGTCCTTCGCCGGACTTGCAGCTGACGCAGATCAATTTATCCACAAGCGAAGCGAAATCCCTGACCCGTTCCGGAATCGCAGTCACAAGATCCGTCTTGTTCAGCACCATGACGAGCGGCAAGCGGCAAAGATCCGCGGCAAGCAAAAAGCGGTCCGCAAAGCCGTAGTTGAAGGGAGGTTCCGCCACGCTCGACACGACGACGACCTGGTCGATGTTCGCCGCGAGCACGAGTTCGCGCCTCGACTTGTCCTTCGGTCCCGGACGCACAAGCGCCGACTTTCTCGGAAGAACCTTCAATAGCGAATAGGGAGCGTTCTCTTCCGCATCCTTCGCGCGAGCGACGACAACGGAATCCCCGACAACGGGAAACTCCTTCAGTTCGCAGACGACCGCGGCCCGGTAAGTCGCATCGACAACCTTTCCCGGAGAAATTTGCACGACGCACGTTCTGCGGTGCACGCCGAGCACAAGCCCTTCCACCGAATCGTCCGCATCGAACTTTTCGGACGGGTCCTTGATCTTCTTGACTTTCGGCTTCTTGAATTCCCTGCTCCAGCGTTCCCTGACAGGGCGGTCGTCCAAGGTGCCGCGCTTCCACATTTCCATCGTGTTTACGCGCCTCGCCCGAGCGTCACGCCGAAACTGCCGCGCCGAGCGTTCTTCCTGTTCGCCACTTTCCAGTTCGTTATCCATCGTCACCAATTTAGAATTTAGGAATTAAAAGTAGAAAACAGACACGAGAAAAAATGTCGCCTGGCAGGCGACCTTCCAAATTCCAGTCCTCACTATCTTAAAAACGGTACGAGAATTTTAACGCGCAACAGCAAAAGGCAGAAAAAATGAAAGACCAAGAAAACACATCGCAAGAATTCCCTTTTCCAACGGAAGGGGAACAGACATATTACTTCAGCGATTCTTTCCAGTATTACTATTCCGGAAGGGAACAAACTTATACGAATCAAGAATTTTACAATATGACGGGAAAACTGGTCGTTTCCATTTCGAACAACACGCTCAAGCTCGAAGTTCGATACGATAAAGAAGAAAAACCGGATGAAATACCCCCTCTCCGCTTGACGGATTCATGGAGCTGTAGAGACGCAGAAAACAACCTGGTAAAATCCTATATCGGAATCTGGGACATCGAATATCCCCAGAGATTCATCTTTCAAATCTGCAAAAACTATGCAATCCTTATCAAGGAATTCAACATCAAGCTGTTCCTCGACTTTAACGGATTGTACGCAATCGACAGGACCAGGATAGGAAGCGGCTTTGCCATCAATCCGAACACGATTGTCACAAGTACGCACATTGTAAACGGAAACCGCTTTCTCTACGCATCGAGAGACGATTTCAGCCTCACCCGGTTAGAGCCTATCTATATCGATTTTCATTTGGAACTTGCCATTTATAAGTCCCGGCAAAACCTCAAGGCGTGCGCCCTCGACAGAAAGGCTTACGATATCGGCGAAGAAGTCCTCGCCTACGGATTTCCGGATCCCAAAGGACGCAGCGTAAAAGCAGCCAAGGGAATTATTTCGTCCCGAAAAGGTTTCGAAGGCGAACCGAAAAGTTACCAGCTCGACATGGCGCTCCAGAACGGAAATTCCGGAGGCCCGATCGTCAGGGACGGCAAGGTCATCGGCATCGTCTCGTCCGTCCCGCCAAATTGCCCGAACGTAGGAGCGGCAACCAAAAGCTGTTTGCTGGGAGCGCTCCTCGATTCCCTCGGCATTCCCAATACGGGAACGCGTCACCCAATGGACAGCACGTACGCCATCATATCGCTCGACGAGAACCATCGCTGGTAAGGAGAAAGAAGATGAAGTGGAATATTTTCAAAAAGAAAGATAGAGAAGAAATCTACTACTTTACAAATATCATTGAATCGTACTACTCTGGTCGAGATAAAGACTTTACAGACAGTACATGTAACAACATTTTCGGAACACTAACCATCTCTGTTTCACACAATACGCTTCGATTCCATCCTGTGGCAGATAACAAATGTAACGTAGAACCATCCGACCCCCTTGTTCTTCGCATAAAAGATTCCTTTAACGATACGGACTCCCAAAATAACCCAGTAAGATACTATATCTGCTATACGCAAGATAATTCTTTAGCCAATGTCACGCTTTGTAAAGATTGCGCAAAATTAAGAATAAACCATTGGCAAATATTATTTGATTTCACCGGAAAACTCGTACCATCTCGTTCAAGAAAAGGCAGTGCCATCGCAATAAACTCCAATACGCTTGTTACAAGCCTAAGTTTAATAAATAGCCGCTGTATCCTCACATTAGATGGCGACACTTTAGAATTAATCTATAGAGATTACGAATTGGATTTGGCCATTCTAAAATCCTCGATAGAACTTAAAAGTTGCACTATTGATAGAAATATCTACGTCCCCGATACAGAAGTTGCCATTTGCGGATTTCCTCAAATCAATGAACAAAAAGTTACCAAATGTTTTATTTTCCAAAATAAAGAAAATGAAGATATAAAAAGATATAAAATCAATGCACCATTCCAATTCGGAAATGTAGGAGGCGGCGTTATCAAAGAAGGAAAGATCATTGGCTTAATCTTACCCTCAGAAAAAGAGGACTCAGACAAAACCTACGCACTCAAAAGCAATTTTTTGGGAGCAGTTTTAGATAGCTTAAACATTTCAAATACGGGGAAATTTGCTCCAAAGGAGTGCATTTATCCATTCGTAACAATAGATTTTGCAGACTTAGCACGAGATAAATTCTTGAGCCAAGTTCAGGCTACTAAAGAACAACAAAACTTATAGCCGCGACCAGCTCCGGCTGCGGTGCCCTCGAATATGTACACAGTTTGGAATCATCCTCCGAGATTTCTACCTGAACCGGGGCTGGTAAAAACTTTATATTTTACTCGATGCCTTTACAGATTATCCGTTCCGACATTACGAAAGTTTCCGCCGACGCCATCGTCAATTCCACGAACCCGAATCCCTCGCGCAGCGGCTATGGAGGTGCGGATTTCCATATCTACGAAGCCGCAGGCCGAAACGATCTTCAAAAAGCCCGGGAAGCAATCGGCCACCTCGATGTCGCGGATATCGCCGTTACGTCGGCATTCGACTTAAGCGCCAAATACATCATCCATACCGTAGGGCCGCGCTGGAACGGCGGAAGATCCGGGGAACTTTTCTCGCTCAAGAACTGCTATACGGGAGCACTCGAAAAAGCAAGGGAACTGGACTGCGAATCAATCGCATTTTCGCTCATTTCCAGTGGATCCTACCGCTTTCCCAAAGACCTCGCCCTAAAAGCAGCCGTCGAAGCAATCGGAAATTTTTTGCAGACAAACGAAATGGAAATCACACTCGTCGTCTTCGACAGAGAATCGTTCGAAATTTCCGCGGAGCTCGACCGAGACATCCAGACATTCATCGACGAAAATTACGTACAAAAGAAAAAAGACATTCTGCGACTATTCCGCGAAGAAAACGCCTTCCCAAAAATCGGCGAACTTTCCGACTGTTCCGATATCCAAAAGGCGACATTCAAATCGACCCTGGAGGAATTTCTCACGGAATCCGCCGAGACATTCCAGCAAAGGCTCTTCCAGCTCATCCGGGAAAAAAATCTAGACGATACGTCGATCTACAAGAAGGCAAACCTCAGCCGGCAGCATTTTTCGAAAATCCGCAGCGACATCCAATACAAGCCCAAGAAGAAAACAGTTCTCGCGCTTGCCGTCGCCATGCATCTTTCTCTCGCCGAAACCGAGAACCTTCTCGCCCACGCGGGTTTCGCCCTTTCGCCAGCCGACAGGACCGACCAGATTCTCGCCTACTTCATCCTTCGCCAAAAATTCGACATCTGGGAAATCAACAACGTTCTCTTCAAGTACGACGAACCGACGCTCGGCATGTAGCCTTTGGATTTCGCCCAAGAGACGACATTTTTCATCACTCGCTGTACAAAGTACACGCGAGCCGAAAAGATTCACGAGACAGAGTCCGAAGGCTAGTCGAGCGACAAAAGGCAAGATGCGGTCAAGAATTATCCGCCTGCACCGCCGCTAATCGTCCAGCATGAAATCCACATAGGTCACCACGCGCACCTTCTTGATATGGGGCGTATTTTCGTCACGGTTTTCGATGGAGAAAAGTCCCTGTTTCGCGGTCTGGATCTTTCCCAGCTTGCTCTTGGAATCCTTGGCGAACTTCTCGGCAGCTTCCCGGGCGTTGCGGGTCGCGTCTTCGATCATCTGCGGCTTGATTTCGTTCAATCCCGTAAATTCGTATTGCGCATCGCTCAAAGCCAGCGCGATTCCCTTCGCGGCGAGTTCCGCGATTTCAAGCTGGAGCTTTCGAACCGTATCCACTTTCGAGGTCGCCACCGTAAACGCCGAGGTCATGGTGTAGCGGTTTTTCGGAAGCTTGTCCATATAGGGATTGGTATGTCCGTCGTAGATTTCGGGCGCCTTGATGGTCACGTCTTCGCGCGAAAGCCCATGTTTCAGAAAGAAGTCCAGCACGACGGAATCCTTCTCCGCAAGGCTTCGGGAAAGCGTCGAGACATCGTTTCCCACATCCGTAAAGTTCACGGACCAGAAGACCTTGTCCGCCGGCACTTCCTTTTCGGCAAGTCCACGAACGCTTACCGTGCGTTCGCGATTTCCCATTTTCGAAAGTCCACTACTGATAAAGCTGCCAAAGACCACGATTGCAACAGCGAGGATCAGCGATTCCAATATTCTGTTTTTCATAAAGGCTCCTTTTTCTATCAAGATACAAATTTTCCGTCGGAAAGATTTCAGGAAAAACACTTTTTAATTGATTTCGTACAAATTAACCTTCTAGGGATTCGAACGAACCGATTTCGAAACCGGAATTTCAAAGCGTTCCTCGGACAACCGCAAGCCATAAATTTCACTTCGAGTACGCCACAGGGAAACCGACGAAACTTTTTCCACCGTTCGCCCTTCCAGAACATTTTCCCTTCTGCCAAAAGCGGTCACCCAAAAGGCTGCCGAATTTCTAAAATCCGCCGACATTTCCATTTTCCCGAGAGCAAGTCCTAAATCATATCGCGCATCCAAAGCCAGAAGCAAACAGTCGCCCGGCGAAGCAGTGCGTTTCGTTTTCTTCTTATACTCCGCATACCTCATCGACTGGCCTTTAAAATGGATGGAATCCCGCAACTTTTCCACCCGATAAGTTCCGCTTTTGGATATCGCCACGAAAAATCCCAGGTAATTTGTCGGAGCATCCAGATAGACGGAAAAGCCTGAAACATTCCCCACATCTTCCGCCACGCCAAATCCGCAAATCCGATATTCCCGAAAGACTTTTAAGTCGTCACTCCCTAAATGGATATCCAAATCGCCCGTGAAAAAACGGAGCGAGGAAATCGTCCCCGGCTCCGAAAATTTCATTTCAAGTCGCAGCGTATCTTTTCCATTTTTTCCCAAGTAACTCGCTTTCACATATTCCAGCGGAACGCCCTGATTTCTGTGGGCAAAAGCAAACGGAGAAAGAATGCAAAACAGGAAAGCTAGCGAAAGAAATCTTGAGGCCATGTTATATCGTCTGTGCTAGGATCATACTTCATAAAATTATCATTCTTTTCCTATTCCGAAAAGCAACAGATTTCCGGCAGCGCGCGAAAGTGTTCCGCATAGTCCAGCCCGTAACCGACGACAAAGAGGTTCTCGACCTGGAAGCCGATGTAGTCCGCGGCAAAGTCAACTTCTCGGCGGCTAGGCTTGTCAAGCAGTGCGCAGGTCTTTACCGTTGCCGCGCCACGCTCGCGAATCGCCCGGGAAAGGTTCTGCAGCGTATGTCCCGTGTCAAAGATGTCATCGACAAGCAAGACGTTCTTCCCCGCTACGTCGAGCCGCTCGATTCCCTTCACGGTAAACGTCGAACGTTCCGTCCCGTTCCCGTAGCTGCTCGCCCGGACGAACTGCACATCGAGAGTTTCGGAACCCATCGCGCGGACCAGATCGGCGACAAAGACAAACGCACCGGTCAAGGCACCGACCACGACATCGATCCGTTCCTTCTCGGATATTTCCTTCGCAAGTTCCGCAATGCGGGCTTTCAGGCGTTCTTCGGAAATCAGGGTTTTCAGGTTTTGCATGTTTTTCCCGGAAGAAGAAAGTCCGCCTTCAAACGGAAAGCGGACCGTTTTGTCATCTTTTGTCATCGATAGAGCAGGTTCACGCCGCAGAAAACGGCGCGCATGTTCGCCTTGAGCGTATCGCTCGAAACGCCGCGCCCTTCGACTTCGCGCTCGCCCGCCTTCAGCACGATGCGGCTGAGACCGCGGCCCGCCCAGAGCTTGTCCGTTTCGGGAACCACGACCTGGCGATACTTGACAAGCTCGACAGGCAATCCGATTTCCCGCATCAGGACAATGGAAGCCTCGACAGGGCCTTCCGCCGTGATGGACTTCACCAGGGATTCGCCGTCCTTCTTGAAGTGGAAGATAAAGCGGTTTTCGTCCGGAATCACTTCGATGTTGTTGAAAATCAGGCGCCCGTTCACGTTGATAAAGTGCTCGCGGAAGACATCCAGCACCCGGTCTCCCGAAAGTTCGCCTTCCCGTTCGCTCACCGCCTTGAGAATCGGCTGCAATTCCGCCGCTTCGGCAAGGGAAAGCTTGTAGCCGAACTTGGTAATGATTTCATAGACCGCTGTCCGGCCGCTCTGGCTCGTAAAGCCCAGGGAATCGTTCTGGTGACGTCCGATAATCGAATAGTCGATAGGACGGTAGGCACCCTTCTTCATGTTCTTTGTCTTGCTCGCCCCGTCCTGGTGAATGCCGCTGCGATGCACGACCGCTTCGGCGCCGATCAGAGGCGCACGACTGTAGATGTTCACGCCCGACCACTGCGAAACCAGGATCGCCGTCTCGTAGATGCGTTCCAGATGGATATCGACCGGTACTCCGGAATTGAACAGCGCAACGACCACTTCATAGAAGTTCGTGTTTCCGCAGCGTTCGCCAAGCCCGTTCAGCGCGACTTCCAGCTGGGTCGCCCCGGCAAAGAAGCTTTCGACGGTCGCAGCGGTCGCCATTCCCAGATCGTTATGGCAATGCACCGAAATCGTGACGTTCTTCGGCAACGCTTCATAGACTTGCCGAATCTGGTTCACGTAGAGCGCCGGGCGATAACGCTCGACCGTATTGGGCAGATTGATCGTGGTCGCGCCGGCTTCGACGACCGCTTTCAGTTCGTCAATGACAAAGTCCATGTTTTCGAGACAGTCGCCGAAATGCTCCACGCTGAATTCGACATCGCCCTTGTCGCCGACCAGGGACTTCGCGAGCTTTACGCACGCAACGGCCTTTTCCTTGACCTGTTCCGGCGTCATGTGGAGTACGTGTTCCATCGACAGCGGGCTTCCGGCAAGGAACGTATGGATTCTCGGATGCGGCGCATACTGAACCGCCTCCCAGCAACGTTGGATATCGCTAGGCACACAGCGGGCAAGCCCCGAGACGACGATTCGCTTCGCTTCCTCGTTTCCTTCCGCAGCCATCTGGGCGGTCAGCTGGGCAAGCTCCTTGCACGATTCGAAATCCATCTCGGACGATGCCGGGAATCCGACTTCCGCGCCCTGCACGCCGAGCTTCAACAGCTGGAGATAGACATCCTTCTTTTGCGCATTGTTCCACGGACGCGGCAAGGCCTGGTTGCCATCGCGCAACGTCACGTCGTAGATGAATGGTTTTCTCGTGTTTTCTGTCTTTTCACTCATGTTTTCTCCTTGCCCGAATCCTTTGTGCGGCAAGCCATTCTCGCATTCGCGTTCAAAAAATAACAAAGCCCGCACCAAAACGAAGCGGGCTGTCCTGAATCCAATACGGCAAACCTCGCTTCAGCGATCTTTCCTAAGTCGAAGTAGCAGGCTTGTCCTGTTTTGCATGGCATGCAATATAGAAATCCAGCCGAAAAAAGGCAATCCCGATTTCGCGAAAATCGAAAAAGCTTTTTCCAGACAAAAAAGGACGGCCCATACGGACCGTCCTCGGAGAACCTGTTCGGCAAGAACTAGCTCACGAGCATCATCGAGAACACCATCACGAACAGCGCGACGGTTTCCCCGACACCCAGAACCATCAGATAGTTCACCAGTCCCTTGCCGGTTTCGCCTAGCGCGCTGCAGCCGTTCGCCGCCGACTTGCCCACGTACCAGGCGCTCGCCGCAATGCCGATGCCGCCAAAAATGCCGACACCCAGGTAGGCAGCCCACATCGCGGCAGTCGGATCCGTGCCGCCTTCCGGACTGATCTTGCCCAAAATGAAGAGCATCAGGAGCATTCCGTAAATTGTCTGCGCAATCGGTGCGCCTACGAAAATCAGCAGCGTGAACAGCGCGCCCTTGCCCTTCAGGTAGGCCTTTTTCCAGGCCCCGATCGCAGCCATGCCCGCCGTTCCGCAGCCAAGCGCCGACCCCACCGCGGAAATCCCTAGCGCGGCAACCGCACCGAGCTTCGCAAGCGTTATCATCGTATTCTGATCCATAGGTCTTGCTCCTTGCGGACTAAAGAACCATCATGGAGAACACGAGCACAAACAGCGCGACCGTTTCGACAATGCCAAGCACCATCAGGTAATTGACCATGCCCTTGCCGGTTTCGCCCAAGGCGTCACAGGCCACGGCGGCGTCCTTGCCCTGGTACCAGGCACTCGCCATCAGACCGAGACCGCCAAAGATTCCCGCGCCGAGGCATCCGCCCCAGTTGGTAAAATCGGCCGCCTTGGCAGCGTTCAAGATGAAATTCATCAGAAGCATTCCGTAAATCGTCTGGGAAATCGGTGCGCCGACAAAAACCAGCAAGGTGAAAAGGGCGCCCTTTCCCTGGGCATAGGCCTTTTTCCACACGGAAATCGCCGCCATGCCCGCCGTTCCGCAACCAAGGGCGGAACCCATGGCGCCGATGCCCAGAGCGGCCGCAGCGCCCATCTTCGCGAGAGTCACTATCGTTTGTTGATCCATTTTGTTATCCTCTTATGGTAATGGGAAGTATCCCTTGGTTAATTTTTGCTCTTGGAGAAGGGAGCGAAAGCGAAACCGCTCCACTGCAAGTCCAAGCCATTGGAAAATTCCAGCGTATTGAGACGCACAGCGTGAACCGCGACACCCATGACGGCAAGCGCGATATTCAATCCGTGCACGAACAGGAGTATCAGGGCTGCCCCGGCAATGCCGACCGCCGAACCGAACATCGGAGCGAGCATCTTGTTGAACGCATCCGCAATCGCCGCACCGCTCATCCCGACTGCGAACAGACGGATGTAGCTGATGACATCGGTAAAGCTGTTCACGATATTCAGCACGAGCATCGGAATCGAAATCCATTCCTGCTTCAGGCGGCTAGGCGGCACCGAGAACAGGACGAGCAGGACCGCGGCCGTAATGAACATCGGCACGACGAACCCGGGCAAGTCGATGCCAAGGACCATGTGATTCGCGAGCGCGAACATGCACCAGCAGCAGAGCAGCCAGCCGACCTGCGCCATGAACGTGGAATCCTTGCGTCCTAGGCGAACGACGATGTTCCAGACATGGGCGATCGAGAGATGCACGACCGCGATACAGAAACAGAACAGCTGGATGTGCTCCATCTGGGATTCGCCCGCTTCGAACGGAGTGAACGAAGTCGGAAATCCCGAAAATCCGGAAAGCCATTCACGGTAAGCGGCGAACTTCGCGGGATCTGCCGGAGCGGATGTGCGAATCCAGAGCATCGCGTTCCGAATCGGTTCCGGCAGCCAGTCGTAGTTCGTCACGTCCAGATAGTAGCTCCAATGAGCCATTTCCGGCGAAAGTCCGAGGAAGCTCGCGTTGACAATTCCCCAGAAAATCGTCATTCCGCTCATCAGGTACATGAAGTGGAATCCGGAAGGATTCGCCTTCGGCATTTTTCGGCGCATGGCGATCGTGATGGCAAGGAACAGGAGACCATAGGCCGTATCCCCGACAATCATCGCGAAGAAGATGCTGAAGAAGCACAGGAACACGCTCGAAACGTCCACTTCGCGGTAGCCCGGAGAAATCCCGATCACGTCATAGAGAAATTGCATCGGGCGGGAGATCTTGCTGTAAGAAAGCAACGTCGGAACGTCGTCGTCTTCCGCCGGATCCTCGACGCGAAGCCCCCAGCCTTCCGACCTGGCCGCTTTCGAAAGCTCCTCGACACGCGAAGCCGGGCAAAAGCCCTGGATTGCGGCCAAGAGATTCGAAGAGAGCATTCCCGCCGAAGTTTCCGCGAACGTGTAGGCGTCCGTCGCTTCGCGAAGGCGCACCTTGACCGTTTCCCGTTTACGGGAAAGTTCCGAAAAGCGGGATTCCACCGCTTTCAGGTCCGCTTTCGCCTCGGATTCTTCCCGACGGTAAAATTCGAGGGAGTGGCCGGGAAGAGCGAGCGGAGTCGCCGTCGTCCTTATCTTGGCGGGTTCGTTGCCGAAGTTCAAGACCGCGTAGCACTTGCCTTCCGCGTTTTCCGCAAAGGGGAAGACCAGCGCGTCGCCTTCGGCTTCGAGCGGGGAACCGTGTGCCGCGACATAGAGCCTTGCGAAAACGCCCCGCGTTTCGAGCGACCGGATGCTTTCCGGGTCGATGTTGCCAAACACGCCATAGCGTGAAATCGCCGTTTCCGCATCGGAGAGCCTGTCTTCTGCGGCCTTGCGCCTTTCGAGAAGCGCCTGAACTTCCGCGACGATACTTTCTCCCGAACCGGAAGTCCGGGATTCGGCATTCTTCTTCGCATCCGGAATCGAGTCGAGCGCTTTCTGCACGCGAAGCAGATCGTTCTTTGCTGCGTTCACGCCGTTTCCCGTCGGATTTTTCAGCGGCGTCACGTGCAAGATGCCCATGTCGCGGAGCGTTTCGAGCGACTTCTGCCGGTCGGAATCCAGGCAGAGGATCGTCACTTTTTTCATCGGAGCAATCATGCGGCCACTCCTTCTTCGGCGAGAAGCCTGGCATTCGCCTTTCCCTTGGCAAGCTTGGAGCGCGCGACGCCCGAAATCTGCTGGTCGGAAAGGAAAATGTTGATCGTACGGATGTTCTCCTTCGTCTCGGGAATCTTCACCTTTTCGAAAAGATTCACCCTCTGGCTCGTGGAGCGCAGCTCGTTCGACAAAAGTTCATACTGCTTTTCCAGGACGCGTCTTTCCAGGCGAAGGGAAATCAGCCCCTGCAAGGAACGGATTCCTTCGTCGAGCCACGCATCCGTCGTAAAGAAGTCCGGAATGGTCACGTTGAAATCGACACCGTCAAAAAGCGGAATTTCCACGCCGGCGATGTTTCCCTCGCCTTCCCGAACTTCCTTGACGGAAAGATACCGTTTCCAATCGACGGGCTCCGCGTAAAGCCCGATCCAGCCCGAAATGGACTTGCGAAGCGAATCCTCTTCTTCGCGCTTTGCCATCACCTTGGCCTGCAGGGAACGCATTTCCACCTGGAGCTGTTGCTTTTTCAGCAAGAGCGTCGGCAGATAGCGCTCGTATCGCTTGAGCGCATCGCGTTCCGCCTTCAAGGCGTTCTTTGTGAGCTTGACTTTCGCCATATCACCCCTTCTTCTTCGGCCAATACTCGTTCACCATCTTCGAAGGGATACCGGTTTCTTCGGGAGTAAAGCAGTCGGCGAGGATTTCCCATCCGAGATCGAGCGCCTTTTCGAGCGGGATGTTCACCGACAGGTCCATCATCTCCTTTTCGAAGCGTTCGCCATATTTCAAAAGCTTGCTGTCCCAGTTGCTCATCCGGAAGCCCATCGACTGCTTTTCGAGCGTTTCCTTGTAGCTCGCGTAAAGCTGGATCATCGTATTCATGATGGTCCGATGGTCGCTGCGGGTCTTGCCGTTCACCTGCTGCTTCAGGCGGGAAAGCGAGCCGAACGGTTCGATTCGCCCATGCTTCAGGTAGAACTGGCCTTCCGTGATGTATCCGGTGTTGTCCGGAACCGGGTGCGTCACGTCGTCACCGGGCATCGTCGTCACGGCGAGAATCGTAATCGATCCGGAACCTTCAAAATCGACCGCCTTTTCGTAGCGGCTCGCGAGCTGGGAATACAGGTCGCCCGGATAGCCACGGTTCGACGGAATCTGTTCCATCGTAATCGAGATTTCCTTCAGGGCGTCGGCAAAGTTCGTCATGTCGGTCAAAAGGACCAGAACGTTCTTGCCGCGGGTCGCGAACTGTTCCGCGACGGCCAGCGCCTCGTCAGGAACCAGCAGGCATTCCACAATCGGATCCGAAGCGGTGTGCACATACATCACCGTACGGGAAAGCGCGCCATTCCTGTCCAGATAATCCCGCAGATAGAGATAGTCGTCGTATTTCAGGCCCATTCCGCCAAGTACGATGACATCGACTTCGGCCTGGAGCGCGATACGGGCGAGCAGCTGGTTGTAAGGTTCTCCCGCGACGGAAAAGATCGGAAGCTTCTGGGAAACGACTAGCGTGTTGAAGACGTCGATCATCGGAATGCCGGTGCGGACCATCTTTTTCGGGATGATGCGCCTTGCCGGGTTTACCGAAGGACCTCCGATCGGCACGGGATTTTCCTCGATGACCGGACCGTTGTCGCGCGGATTTCCGGCGCCGTCAAAGACGCGGCCAAGGAGAGCGTCGCTGAAAGGAACTTCCATCGGATGCCCAAAGAAGCGAACCTGGGAATCCGTCGAAATGCCACGCGCACCGGCAAAGACCTGCAAATCGACCTTTTCGCCGTCGATCCGGATCACGCGGGCGAGCGACTCGCCCTGTGCACTCGTGACACGCGCAAGCTCCTGGTTGGCGACTCCATCGGCCTTGATCGTGATGACGCTACCCGCAATGCTTTCGATACGGTGATAAACCTTAGACATTCTTGGAAACCTCCTTTACGGAGCTAAAGATCTGGCTTTCGAGATTCTTGAATTCTTCGGAATCGAAGGCGACGCGGTTCCAGTCCTTCGTCGCCTGGGTCAACTTCAAGAAGAAACCGCGAGCGGAATCCTTGTCGCCAAAGCCGAAAGGCGTCTTGAGTATAGCGTAAACGCGGTCAAAGACATACTTCTGGCGTTCCGCGGAGCAGGCCGCATCGATTTCATGGTAGGCGTCCTGCTGCAGATAGACGGAATCCAGGTATTCGGATTTCAGATAGACGACAAAGTCGTCCATCGAGGTTCCCTCTTCGCCAACCACCTTCATCATCTGGTTCACGTCGTTGCCGGAGACGAGAATCTGCCTTGCCTCGGCGACTTTTTTCGAATCGATGACGCCTTCGTACTTGGACCACGATTCCAGCGGATGAATCGCCGGGAAGCGCCTCTGGTCGGAACGCTCGCGCGAAAGCCCGAGGAACGCGCCGACAACCTTCAATGTCGCCTGGGTCACCGGTTCCTCGAAGTTTCCGCCTGCCGGAGAAACCGAACCGCCAATCGTCACGGATCCCGAGGAACCGTCACGAAGCCTGACCACGCCGCCGCGCTCGTAGAAGGACGCGATCGTCGATTCGAGATAGGCCGGGAACGCTTCTTCGCCCGGGATTTCTTCCAGGCGTCCGCTCATTTCGCGGAGAGCCTGCGCCCAGCGCGAGGTCGAGTCCGCGAGCAAAAGGACATTGAGCCCCATCTGGCGGTAATATTCCGCAATCGTCACGCCCGTATAGACGGAAGCTTCGCGCGCGGCGACCGGCATCGAGGAGGTGTTGCAAATGATAAGCGTACGCTCCATCAGGCTCTTGCCCGTGCGCGGGTCGATGAGCTCGGGGAATTCCCGAAGGGTTTCCACCACTTCGCCAGCGCGTTCGCCGCAAGCGGCGAGGATCACGATATCGACATCCGCATAGCGACTCATCAGCTGCTGCAAGACGGTCTTTCCCGCACCGAACGGTCCCGGCGTACAGAACGTACCGCCCTGCATAACCGGGAAGAAGGTATCGATAATGCGCTGCTGCATCGAAAGAGGCTTTGACGGGCGAAGGCGCTCGACGTAATTCTTGATGGGAACCTTGACCGGCCACGTCTGGTACATCTTGACATCGAAAGTCTTGCCGTTTTCGTCCTTCAGCGTCGCGATGACGTCTTCGACGACATGTTCGCCGGCAGGAACGATCGATTCCACGGTCATCTGGGAGCGGATCTTGAACGGCACCATGATGCGGTGCCTGAAGATGCCCTCGGGAACGGTTCCGAGAGTATCGCCGCCCGAGACCTTGTCGCCGACTTTCGCCACAGGGGAAAAGGCCCACTTGGCGTCACGGGGAAGCGCCGGAAGATACTTGCCGCGCTGCAAGAAGAATCCGCATTCTTCCGCCAGTTCGGGGAGCGGATTCTGCAAGCCGTCAAAGACCTGCGTCAAAAGTCCCGGTCCGAGTTCCACGGAAAGGAGTTCGCCCGTAAAACGCACCTCGTCGCCCGCCTTGAGGCCCGAAGTGTCTTCGAAGACCTGGAGTTCCGCATAGTCGCCGCGAATGCGGATGACTTCGCATTTCAATTCCACGCCGGAAGAAAGCCTTGCAAAACCGACTTCATTTTGCGCGACAGCGCCATCGAACGCGACACGGATCAAGTTTCCGTTCACACCGACAATTTTACCGATACTAGCCATTTGAAAAAAGACCTCCGGTCATTCCTGCCTTGCCGCAGGATCGTTATCGTTAATCACTTTAAGAACTGCGGCGTTTCCAGCCTCTGGCGAAATTTTCGCCCACCGTTCGCAAATTCCGAGCTTGACGGCAAACGCATAGAGGCACGCCATGCTCCCTTCTTCGGAAGCCAGCTGATCGACAAGCCAGAAGCGAACCCGATCCAGCTCCTCTTCGCGTTCGAGCGGATTCGGCTTTGCGCAGGCATCCGTCACCATCTTGGCGAACGTGACATCGTAACCGCCAAACGGGCGTTCCGTAAAGCGCACGTCCTGTCCCCAGGCTGCGGCACGCGCATGTCCCAAGATGTTCTTCAGCTGGGTTTCATGGTCCCGGTAGGCGGAAATGAACGGATCGTCGCACGGTTCCCCGTTCAACAGGGCGTCGAACGCGGCGAGTTCCTCTTCGCTCATGACGCTTTCGCAGC
The DNA here is from genome assembly GCA_963652365.1 of Senegalimassilia sp. Taxonomy (GTDB): domain Bacteria; phylum Fibrobacterota; class Fibrobacteria; order Fibrobacterales; family Fibrobacteraceae; genus Hallerella. The sequence goes on along the minus strand of CAVJTH010000008.1, from coordinate 62,613 downwards.
GGCTTCGGAGTTCCGACAGGGAGAACGGCGGAGTATCTCCAAAGCGCAAAAAGGGAAGGGATGCGGAAATATAGATCGCGTTGTTCATCCGCTATTTTCCCTGGGCGGCTTCCGAAACTATCCGGGCGAGTTCCGGACGAACCATGGAAGAAAGCGCCGCGGCGATTTCCTCGGAAGTGAATTCGTGGGAGACCTTGCCGTCATCGACCTTCACGCGGAAGCCGAACTTGATGCCCGAATCGCTTTCCACCTTGACGCCCTTGCCGAGAACCTTGGCAAACTCCCCGACCGCGAACGACGACAGTTTCGCCTTGTCCGCCTCGGAGAACACCAGTTCCGTATCCGTCGAATAGTTCTTGGCAAGAACAAGGAGCATTTCCTTGATCGTATTTTCCGAAAGATTCTTCTCCACTTCGCGAGAAAGTATTTCGCTTATCATCTTTTCGATACGGCGACCGACAGAAATCAGGACATCGCGGGCGGCCTGCTGGATTGCGCGTTCGCTGCGCTCCGCGTAGGCTGCGGAATCCTTGTCCGCCTTTTCGAGTACGGCAGCGGCTTCCGCCTTGGCGTTTTCCAGAATGCGGGAGGCTTCCTCGTTTGCCTTGGCGATAATCGCCGAGGACTTTTCGTCGGCCTTGTTCACCGCTTCTTTCTGGATACGTTCAATCAGGTTCTGTAAATCTTCAGCCATAAAATCTCCGAATTTCAAGGCGCGTTTTTTCAGCGCCTTTTGTAATATACATGAAAAATTTTCAAAAAAACGGGATTTTTCTGTTAAAAATGAAAAACTTTCGACAAATTTGCTCCTTTGGGAGACAAAATGCGCTCTTGGGGGATTATTTGCTTTAACGTGGACGATCCGCGGCCGTACTGTCGGAAACGAGCGAAAGGAGCCAGGCGACCATCAGCGAAGCCTCGGCGTCGGACAGCTTTCCGATTTCCATCGGAAGATACTTGTCGGGATGAATCGGCTGGGGATCCTTGAGATATTCGAAGAGCGCTTTCGGGCGCCCCTCGTAGCGAAGGACATTGCCCTTCATGTCGGGACCGGCAAACTTCCTGTTCCAGCGGTGGCAGGCGTAGCACTCGCGGTCATAGAGTTCCGCGGCAGACGCTCTCGCCTCGGCGGTGAGTTCCGGCATTCGAAACGCGTCCGCGGCGAAAAGCACCGTGACAAGCGTTACGCACAGGCACAGGATGGAACGTTTCGACATTTTACTTTCCTTGACGCAAGATGCGGGCCATCGCCCTTGAGACCAGACGACGCGGAAGGAATCTTTCCGCAAGCAAAAGGAACCTGTCGAACTTTCCGGGGACGACGATTCCGGATGCGCCACCGAGAACGGCGCGAGCGGCTTCCCAGGCGACCGTTCGCGCAGACGAGCGGAAAAGGCAGCGGAGAAGGCCTTTTCGGGAGCTGGCGTGGAGATGAAACTCCGTATCGACAAATCCGGGGCAAAGAGCAAGGACCCGCACGTGACTGTTCCGGGCCTCTTCGGCAAGCGCTTCGCTGTAAGAAAGCACAAAGGACTTTGTCGCATAGTAGGCCGCCATGTAAGGTCCCGCCTGGAATCCCGCCATGCTCGAAACGTTCAGGATGACGCCGCGTTTCCTTTTTTCCATCGCCTGGAGCGAAAGCTTCGAAAGGACCATCAGGCTTTCGACGTTTACCCGAAGCATCCTGCATTCCGCATCGACCGGGATTTCGGAAGCTTTTCCCTGAAATCCCACGCCGGCATCGTTCACGAGAATGTCGGGAGAGTCGCCGGCAAGTTCGACCGTCTTTTCGAAGACCCGCGAGGCTTCGCCGGGAACGGAAAGATCTGCCGAAAGCGCAAGGGCGACAACGCCGAACCGGACGGAAAGATCCCGTGCGATTTCTTCGATTTTCTCGGTTCTCCGGGCGACGAGGACGATGCGCTCCGACTGGGGAGCGAGCGCATACGCGATTTCCTTGCCGATTCCCGAGCTTGCGCCCGTGAGAAGAATGATCCGGAAACGTTTCATGTACAACCTTTGCTATATTGTATCCGATTCAAGGACTTTTTCAAATTAACTTTTTTTCGTGGATTTCGCAACTTATGGATCTTATCGGCGTTTTTCTGATCGCCTGCGCACTCGCGATTGACTGCTTCGCGGTATCCGTTTCGGTGGGACTTTGCCGCCGCGAAACCTCCCAATCCGATATTTTTCGAATGGGAATGTTCTTTGGCGTTTTCCAGACAGGCATGACGCTTGCCGGTTTTCTTTGCGGGGCTTTTCTCGCCACTTACATCGGCGCGGTCGATCACTGGATAGCGTTTGCCCTGCTCTGCCTTATCGGGGTCCGGATGATCCGGGAAGCGGCAAAGGGCGAGGAATCCCGGACATTCGCGAAACGGCTGGGAATCAGGACGCTCGCCGCGCTCGCCGTCGCGACAAGCCTCGACGCCCTGGCGATTGGGCTTTCCTTTGGACTTGTCGGACACGAAATCGTCTGGACGTCCCTTCTTATCGGCGCGGTCGCCCTGTTCGCAACGGAACTCGGGACAAACCTCGGGAAATCGGTCGGCAAGCAGATTTCGTCCAAGTGGGCGGAAATTCTAGGCGGAATCGTCCTTATCGCTATCGGCCTCAAGATCCTGGCAGAACATCTTTCCTAGGAGAAGACATGGAAAACTTTCGAGAAATATCGCCCAAGGACATGACGGACAATCCCTTTAGGCTCATCGGTGACGACTGGATGCTCGTCACGGCGGAAAGTGGGGAAAGGACTAGCATGATGACCGCTTCCTGGGGAGGGCTCGGCGTGATGTGGAACAGGCCTGTCGCCTATATCGTCATCCGCCCGCAACGCTTTACGAAAACGCTCATCGATGCGTCGGAAAACCTCTCGCTCTGCTTTTTCGACAAGAAGTATCGCAAGGAACTCGCCTATTCCGGCAAGGCAAGCGGAAGGAACGAGGACAAGGTGGCCCACACGGGATTTCACGTTGCGCACGCGGCAAATGTTCCCTATTTCGAAGAATCCCGAATGGTGCTTATCTGCAAGAAGCTCCTTGCCGAAGCCTACACGCCCGAGAGCTTTGTCGAAAAAAGCCTGGTTCCCGAGAACTACGCGGACGGCGATTTTCACACGCTCTACATCCTGGAAATCCAGAAGGTCCTGGTCAAGGATCAGAGCGATTCAGAGCTTAGTCGAGAGAGCTGAGAGCTTGGAAATCGCAAAGCGAGCCGTTCAGTGTTTAGTGGATAGTGCTTAGAGTCGCGGAGCGAGCCGTTGCTTTCTGCCGAAAGGTTTTGTCGCAAAGCGAACTTTTTTCCGCCTGGCGGCGGAGGGAGGCGACTTCCCGGCGAGGGGCAAGGTAGGGGGACCTTTCGGAGTTGCGAAGGCCAAGGTCCCCCTTCCTTGCATCCACCCCCTCGGCCACGCTTTTTTTAGAGATTAGTGGAGAGTGCTTAGTGCATAGAATTCACAGCGGTCCGCTTTACGTTAGAACCTAAATGTCCGAAGAACTCAGATCTAAGTTCTCAGTTCTAAGCTCTGCGTTAAAGCCTAGACGTCCGCAGAACTCCCGACGCCGAAAGCTGCGTATAAAAACCTTCGCCGTATCCATAGACAATCGGCTCGGGACTTGGGCTAACCGCAAAGACGGAAGCGGCGAGGATAAGGGGGAGCGCTTTAATTCTCTCCCTCAAAATCGACAACTTCGGCATCATCAAATGTATTTTCTTCTGATTTAGGCGATTTTACTTCATCAAAAAGAGCTTTTCGCGTTTTCATTTCTTTTAGCAATCTATTTCCCCCTATTTTAAAAGAAGCTAACGTCAAACCTCCTGAAATAACGCCCCCTAATATTGGAATTATTTTTCCAACGCCTTTGCCAAATACTTGCTTTGTCATCTTAGCCCCAAACCATGGAGCAATTTTCTTTATAATCGGATAATAAAATGTTTTGGTTAAAGCCATTGACGCAATTTTTGACGGAGCAGATTTAGCCAGTTGTTTCGCCACTACTTCAAGTCCTTGACTAGCCGCCCCCGCTCCTAATGTAACTCCTAAATACACAGTCAACAAATCAACAGCACTATCTGAAATTACTCCATTTTCATCCACTAAATTTGGAAATCCATATAAATATGAAATTTTTTGAGCAAGAACCACGATATGATAATAATACTGAGCCAAATCCGCAGGAATAGAAACAGCCATGGCAATACCACCTGGCAATCCAGCAACAAAACTTGTTCCCGAAGCAACAAATGTTGTTGAGTTAATACAAGATTTAGCGATTTTCTCCAAAATTTTATCAGACACTAAATCCGAAGGCCTAACATCTTGAATTTGCTCCAACTGCTTTTGATTCACATAAGGCGCCAATTCTCTTTTTAGAAATAACGTTCTATCTACAGCGACATACGGCATTTTCAATGTTGTAGAAAGAACTTTATTCCACATCGTCAATCCATTTTCTGTTTCAGACATTTTTATCTCCTCGTTAAATTATTTCGCAATCGAAACGACAACGCCGACAAGGATTAACGCCAAGAGGACCAGAATCGCAATCAAGAAGAACTTGATAAGCGTCAAGGTCTTGGACGTCTTCTCCGCAAACTTCAAAAGCCCTTTCGCCGCCGGGATGACGAAGCTTACCGCCTTGATGATATGGACGGCAGCCGTATTGACAGGCCCCTGGACCGGTTTTTCGGAAAGATTTGTATCCGAAACTTCCCCGACATGCGCATTTTCGGCATCTTGCGGAGCGCTCGAAACTTCTTCCGCTTCGGCCTTTTCCGCGGTTTCCGCAACCGTCGAAGCGGCCTTTACCGCAGCATTTTTCAACTTTTCAAAATCCATTTTTCATTCCTTGTTTTAGGTTCAATTGAAACGGCAAGTAATTTCGAACACTATTCCGAAATAACTTGCAAATTCCGTCAAACCTTCGTTTTATCACTGTCTTGCGAATTTTGCGAAGCGATTTCCGTTCCTGAATTTTCAATAGAATTCTTTTTTTGGGTAAGAGCTTCAGAACACTTTGATATCGCCCAGGATCCCAACTTCTGAAGAAGCTCCTGTCCAAGCATCAACCCAACCGCAGCAGCGCCTTTTTTTATTTTTTTTGAGTCCACTTTCATATATTCTCCTCCCAATTAAAGCGGTTCGCAGCGGCCACCTTTTACGCAACCGCTATTCACCAAAATCTGAAGATTATCGAACGAACGTCCACATTTCTTGCAATGCCACGGTCCCCTTTCCCTTCCCTCATAAGGTTCGCAGCGACCGCCCTTTACGCAGCAGCTATTCACCAAAATCTGAAGATTGTTAAATGAACGTCCGCATTTCCTGCAATGGAAAGACCCCATTTCAACGCCTACATAAGATTCACAACGACCGCCCTTTACGCAACCGCTATTCACCAAAATCTGAAGATTATCGAACGAACGCCCGCATTTCTTGCAATAGTAACCCATGGTCATCTCCTTGGCTTGTGTTAAACTTTCAAAAGCCAGTTTTCGGAAAGCTGTTCCCGGAAAAATTCCCGGCTGGTAAGCCCGTGGAAATTCGGATCATCCGTATGGCGGTCCCAATTTCCAAACGACGGATGATACACCCAAAAAACATAGCCGTTGTCCCTGCTCCAAATTTCCTTGCCGAAAAGTTTCGGGAAATACTTCTCTGCAGAAACAATCGCTTCTTTCGACGCAAAGCACACGACATCCGGCGAAAGAGCCGCCAGCACGCGCGCAAAGTTTTCCGCGGACATCTTTCGGTCGAATTCCGTGCAGACTTTTGCAAACGTCTTTACACTGTTATCCGCCGGACGCAAGAAGTAGTTGCAGAAAGCGACTTCTTCCGCGGGATTTTCCGCCCCGCAAAGCGCGCCGAGTTCCCCGAGAATCGCCTTGGAAAAACGCCCGGCCTTGAAATCGGCAAAAGTCCTCCGCGTCAAGCAATTCCAGTAAAGCGGCATCGCTTCGGTCACCTTGGTGGAGCCGTCATACCAGCCCTCGACATTCCGGTGGAGCGTCTCCCCTTCCGGCGCGTAATGGCTCTCGCCGACAACCAGGAGCTTCCGGTGCGCAGCCGATTCGTAACGCTTCCCCACGAAAGGCTTTAGAAACGGACGCTCCCGATAGAACGGGATTTGCCCGAGTGCGGCTTCGTAATCTTCGTAATCTTTCATCGTCATTCCTCGAAACTTTCGGAAAAGCAGCCTGCTCCCCTTTTCGAGAAATAAATCTTTCCTCGTCAAGGCAAGAGGCTTGTTTTGCCCTTACATCATAAGTATAAGAAAAAAAAAACAAAGTCAATAGTTTTCGAGAATATTCTTCGTTTTTTGTTTATATTTGGTATGGAGAGGGAGCGAGAGCCGTACTTTCCGATTTTTCTACGTAAAGAGGGATAATCATGACCAAGAAAACCGTTACCGCCAAGGACAAAAAGCAACTGAAAGCCCTGATTCGCGAGGCAATCAAAAAGGATGGCTACGAATGCGACCTGAACTTTATCGACGTGTCGCAGATTACGGATATGAGCGGAATGTTCGATCTCAATTCAGGCAACGGCAAATTCAACGGCGACATTTCGAAATGGGACGTATCGAATGTAACCGATATGAGCCGTATGTTTGCCTATTCCGATTTCAATGGAGACATCTCAAAATGGGATGTTTCAAGCGTGAAAAATATGAGCGAGATGTTTTCCTTCGCCAAATTCAACGAAGATATATCCAAATGGGACGTGTCAAATGTAACCGACATGAGAGCGATGTTTTCTGTTTCCGATTTCAACGGGGACATTTCAAAGTGGAATGTATCTAGCGTGAAAAACATGAAAGACTTGTTTGAAGAAACCATCTTCAAAGGAGACATTTCCAAGTGGGATGTGTCTAACGTAACCGACATGTACCGCATGTTTAACGGCTCCGAATTTGACGGCGATATCAGCAAGTGGAATCTTTCAAAGCTAAAGAATCGGAAAGGATTGTTTTACGGTTCCAAGGTTCCCTTTTTCCCCGCGAAACCCGCAAAACTCAAGCCCGAAACAAAAGTTGTCGCCAGGGACAAAAAACATCTGATAAAACTTATCGAAAAAGCTATCGACGAAAAAGGCTGGGAAGCGGATTTGAACTTTATCGACGTTTCGCAGATTACGGACATGAGCAAACTGTTTCGCAGCTATCCGGACAACGACCTCGCTGCATTTAACGGAGACATTTCCAACTGGGACGTGTCTAACGTAATCGACATGAGCGAGATGTTCAGGACCTCCGATTTTAACGGAGACATTTCCAAGTGGAATGTATCTAGCGTGAAAAACATGAAAGGCTTGTTTGAAGAAACCATCTTCAAGGGAGACATTTCCAAGTGGGATGTGTCAAACGTAACCGATATGAGCAGGATGTTTGACAGCTCCGAATTTAATGGAGACATCAGCAAATGGAATGTTTCGAACGTGGAAAATATGCAGGGAATGTTTGAAGGTTCCGAGTTCAGCGGAGACATCAGCAAATGGAATGTTTCGAACGTGGAAAATATGCAGGGAATGTTTGAAGGTTCCGAGTTCAGCGGAGACATCAGCAAATGGAATGTTTCGAACGTGGAAAATATGCAGGGAATGTTTGAAGGTTCCGAGTTCAGCGGAGACATCAGCAAATGGAATGTTTCGAACGTGGAAAATATGCAGGGAATGTTTGAAGAAACCATCTTCAACGGAGACATTTCCAAGTGGGATGTGTCAAACGTAATCGATATGAGCTGGATGTTTGGCAGCTCCGAATTTAATGGAGACATCAGCAAATGGAATGTTTCAAGTGTAAAAAACATGAGCAGTATGTTTGGTGGCGAATTCAACGGCGACATATCAAAATGGGACGTTTCGAGCGTAACAGATATGCAATTCATGTTTTGCGGTGGAGAATTTAACGGAGACATTTCAAAGTGGAATGTGTCGAACGTGAAAAACATGAACCAAATGTTTAGCCATTCAAAATTCACCGGAGACATTTCCAAGTGGGATGTGTCAAACGTAACCGACATGAGCTGGATGTTTGATAGCTCCGAATTTAATGGAGACATCAGCAAGTGGAATGTTTCAAAGGTTAAAAATATGAGTCTTATGTTTAAGAATTCCAAATTCAACGGCGACATCTCCAAATGGGATGTTTCGAATGTGGAAAATATGTGGATGATGTTTTCCAAGTCCAAATTTAACAGGGACATTTCAAAATGGGACGTCTCGAACGTAGGAAACATGTTTGAGATGTTTGCCTTTTCAAAATTTAACGGGGATATCAGCAATTGGGACGTGTCCAACGTAATCGATATGCGTTATATGTTTGAAGGTTCCGAGTTCAGCGGAGACATTGATTCCTGGAATTTCGCAAATGTCAAATACATAAGCCGAATGTTCTGCCTCGATTCTAAAAAATTCAGAAAATCAAGTTAAGAGAAATCCCTATGACCAAGAAAACCGTTACAGCCAAGAACAAAAAACACCTGAAAGCCCTGATCCGCAAGGCACTCAAATAGGATGGCTATTTCTGCGACCTGAACTTTATCGACGTGTCGCAGATTACGGACCTGCAATCTGTTTTTTTTTTCGAATCCAATTTCAACGGAGACATATCAAAATGGAATGTCTCAAACGCAAGAAACATGGAAAATATATTCCTGCGTTCCAAATTCAACGGGGATATTTCAAAATGTAACTTTCACAGAATCGACCTCAAGGATTTAGGATTGGGCAAATGGACTCTCCCGCGCTTGCCGTTTCCGAAGCGTCCCTTTCAAAGCGTTCCGCTTTTTAATAGATTTGACGCACTTGTATCAAGGAGAAAAAATGAAGTCAAGATTTCTGGCATCCGTAATCGCTTTCGCTTTTGCGGCAAATGTTTTCGCTGCGGACATTGCGGAAAACTTTTCGTTCAAGGGCAACATCCAGACCCAGGGCGTCGCGAACAATCAGGACAACTGGTTTGAATCCTTCTGGTTCCGCGCAAACATCGGCGGCATGTACAAGTCCGAAGATTTCGATGCGCAAATCATGATCCGCATGTTCGGACCGAACTTCGGCAATTCGATCGACGGCAAGAACTACGACAAGATTCTCGCGGATCTCTACTGGGCAAACTACAAGTATCGCCTGGGAGACCACGCGCTGAACCTGAAGCTCGGCCACTGGAAAACGGACTGGAGCAATTCCGGGAACTTCGGAACCTATATCGACCCGGCGCTCAACCGGCGCGGCATGATGATGCGCGACTATTCGCACGACGCCTTCGAACTCGGCTGGAACTTCGGGCCCTCCGCTTTCAAGGCGATGGTCGCCACCACCGACAGCAAGTTCAACACCGGATACGCGAGAGTCGAAGAACGCGTCAAGTTCCGCTTTCCGCTCGAACTCGCGGCAGCCTACCGCGTAAACGCCTTTGACGCCTTCAACCAGGCCGCTACGCAGACGCACCGCATCGCCGGCTACGCTTCCTACGCGCTGGTTCCGAACCTCCGCCTCTACGGGGAAGTCGCCTACATCAAGACGACCGAGGATTCCGACGTGAATGCGGAAACGATTCGGACCGGAATCGCCATCAAGCCGGAATACGCCCAGGGCTCCGACTATCTCCCGTTCTACGTCGGACTCGAAATTCCGACCGCGGGATTCCTCGACCACCTGATGTTCGAAGTCGAATACATCCAGGACCGCGACGAGCTCTCTGCGGACGCGGACGAATTCGCCTGGACAGTCGCATTTGTCAAGACATACGGTCGTACCAAGGCCCAGCTGAACATCTTCAGCGAAAAGGAACTGAAGGACGTCGCCGCGGCGCTCCGCTTCACGACGACCATCAAGTAAACAGGCGACATCAAACGCAAAAGCCGGGCTTCGCCCGGCTTTTTTTCGCGCGACAGAAAATGTCAGTGAAAATGCGCGTTCAAGATCCGGTGCGAAACATCGTGCGCCACGAGATTCATCTCCGAGCCATACATATCCTGCATCATTTCCGGCGTGATTTCCGCCCCGGAATGGAAATGCACCGTCCGATTGACGCAAGCGACGCTTTTCACGTGTCGCGAAAGCGCCATCAGATCGTGCGTCACGATGACAATCGTCATCTTCTCGTTTAGCCGGGCAAGAAGCCCGTAGAGATCTTCCTGTCCCTTCGCGTCGATGTTGCTCGAAGGCTCGTCGAGAAAAAGAATCTGCGGCTTGCAGGCAAGGGCGCGCGCGATGAGGACCCGCTGGCGTTCTCCGCCCGAAAGCTCCCCGAGACGCCGCTTCGCGAACGATTCCATCCGCACCGTTTCGAGAAGTTCCCGGACCTTTGGCGGATCCGGTCGAAAACGCGGAAGCCCGGTCGAAACGGTTTCTTCCACGGTTATCGGAAATTCCAGGTTGCGGTTCGTGTTCTGCGGCACGTAGCCGAGCGAAACTTTTTTGGACGGGACCCTTTCGCCAAAGACGCGAACCTCTCCCGCGGAAGGTTTCAGGAGCCCGACGACGAGCTTCATCAGCGTGCTCTTTCCGCCGCCGTTCGGCCCGATGATCGCGAGGAAGTCGCCACGGCTCACGGAAAAGTTCACGTCCGAAAGGACAGGCGTCCTTTCGTAGGAAAAATCCAGGTTGCGCACCTCGATTGCCGGAAACGGATTCACTTGCGCACCTCCAGAAGGGCGTCCAGAAACTTTTGCAGTTCCCCGTCGAAATCATAGGCAAGCGGATCGATCGAAACGATTTTCGCACCGATTTCCCTCGACAGGGATTCCGCCGCCCGGCGGCTGAACTGCGGCTGCACAAAGACGGTTTTCACGCGGTTCCTTTTTGCGACAGTCACCAGGTTTCGCATGTCGCGCGGTTTCGGTTCCTTGCCATCCATTTCGACCGCGATCTGCTTCAATCCATAATCCCGCGCGAGGTAGCCGTAAGACGGATGAAAGACGATGAACGTCCGACGCTCTTCCGGAAGCTCCTTCAGGGAAGCGGCAAGCCGCGCATCCAGATCGGCGAGCTTCTTCGAGAACCTTTCCAGGTTTTCCCGATAGAGTTCCGCATGGGGAGCGTCCGCTGCCGCCAGCGCACGGCAAATGTTCGATGCGAGCAGCATCGCTACCCGCGGAGAGTTCCACAGATGCGGATCCAGTTCCTCGTCGTGTTCCGAGGCATGGGAATGCTCTTCCGCGATAAACGAAACGCCTTCCGAGACATCGACGACCTGCACGTTCAGATTCACGCCCAGAAAGCGCGGACGCCATGCGTTGTCAAGCCCCGAGCCGTCGCTGAAATAGAGGGAGACGCCGGAAAACCTTTTCAGGATGTCGGGCTTCGGCTCGAACGTGTGCGGATTCGCGTTTTTCGGCACGAGCGTCACCACTTCGACAGATGCGCCCCCGATTTCCCGCACGATTCTTTCGTAAGGGGCTAGCAGCACGGAAACGGTCAGCGCGGGTGCGGCAAACCCGACGGAAACGGCAAAAAAGAGGCAGAGAGAAGCTAGACGGGACATGGAAAACCTCGGGGGAAACAATAATACAAAATGAAACGCCCGAGGGCTTTCGTTTTTTCTAGCTTTTCCGCCATGAAAACAGTCGAAGTCGTCGCCGGAATCATCGAGGACAAAGCCTCCGGCAAAATTCTCGCCACGGAACGCGGTTACGGGGAATTCGCCGGCAAGTGGGAATTTCCGGGCGGAAAAGTCGAACCGGGAGAAACCCGCGAAGCGGCCCTCGTCCGCGAACTCCGGGAAGAACTCGCCATCGACGCTAGAATCGAAAAGTTCGTCGGCACCGTGGAATACGACTACCCGAAATTCCACCTTACGATGCACACGTTCCTGTGCACGATCGCCGACGGGGAGCTCACGCTCCAAGAGCACCTGGCGGCCCGCTGGATCTTTCGCCAGGAACTCGCCTCGATCGACTGGCTCCCCGCAGACAGGGAAATCGCTACAAGCCTAGCCGAACAGTCCTAGTCCACACCGACGCTCCTTCCCGGACGCGGAGCACATAGACGCCGCTCTTTACGCCGCTTGCCGAAAGGTTCAATGCGCCCGAAGCGTTCCCGCGGAAGAGCGTCCTTTCCACCGCTCCGGACAAGTTGACCAGATCGACCTGCACAGGAGAATTCCTGGAAACTTCGAGCGCAATGCTCTTTCCGTTCACCCGGAAGGATTCCCTTGCGGAAGCCTTCGAAGCGATTTTTGTCGGAGGCAAGTCGCCCGCGGCGAAGTTCGGCATGTTGCCCGAAACGAGAAGCCCGTTCAAGAGCTTGAGCGACTGGTTGAAGTAATTCTCGTTTCCGAGATTCACCGCTTCCGCCCAGTAGGCGTCCAGGTTCGCCTGGTAGGACGCGTCCGAGACAAACGCCGTCATCAGGGAGGCGACAAAGGTGCTGTTGTGGTCGCTTCCAAGCGAACCGCTCGAACGGACGACCGGGCCTTTCATGTTCGCCGGGGAGACGGTCGAAACCCACGCGGCCATCTTCCTGTCGATGGCGAGTGCACGGGCATCGCCAAACCAGCAGACCGCCTTCGCGTTTCTCCACGGTGCGCGGGAAGCGTCATAGCTAAAGTAATCGTCCTCGCTTGTTCCCGAAGCGTTCGTCCAGTCATCGACAAGCCCCGTCGAGACTTCGCCCGAACTTGTCTCGTACAGGTTCATGTTCGCATTGTAGGCGGTCACGCTCCAGAATTCGGCATTGTCCGAATCGACCATTGCAAAGAGCGGCATGTAGGCGGGGTCAAAGTATCCCGGATTCTTGCGGTTCTTCCCGGCATCTCCCCAGGCGTCTCCCGGCAAGTGGATTCCGCTCGACTCGAATTCGTACGCCTTCATGTTCTGGATCAGCGTTTTCGCCTCCGCGAGATACTCCGAGTTTCCAAACTGGTAGGCGCCGAGGATCAAGGCCGCGGCGGCGTCCATGTCGCCATCGAGAGCGGCGCCGTTCCCCGCGTCCCAGGATTCGGAAAGGTTGCCGATTTTCCAGATCATCAGCCCGTTCTTGTTCATGAACTTCTTGTAAAGGTTCCAGAGCTTCTGGAATTCCGGTTCATAGCTTCGCGTGTTGTCGCTGAAGTAAACCGCAAGCAGCATCCCGTAGCCGACGCCTTCCGAAAAGTATTCGTTGGAGCCTTGGTTCGAACGCACGCCCGCGATGTCCCCGGATTCGTTGTAAAAAGTCTCCATCCAGTAGGCGAAGGCGGATTTCAGCTGTTCCGCGGCAGTAGCCTGGTCGGACAGGACGGTCGCCCGGCCATCATAGTTCGAATTTTGCGGAAACGGGAAATTGACCGTCGCATGGGAAATTCCGAGGGCGACGGCGAACGAAAGCGCAATGCAGACATTTTTTTTCATACGTTTTCCTTTTTTCCCTTTAATCTATTCTTTTTTGGCCAAATCCTGTCAAGAAATTCCGCAATCCGAAATTTATAAGCATCCAGGGCGCGCTTTCGAGAACTTTCGCCCCGATTCTTTTATCCCGAAACTCAATTATGCAAAAATTCACATTTACGCATTGACTTTTCAAGCCGTTCGTGCTATATTTTGGGCATGAGTTTTAGAAAGCCCCAAGAAATCGCGCTAGAACTGGTTCCCCGCTCGATCGACGGCATCGTCCGGGAATCGCGGGAATCCCTTTCGACGTTTCCCTTCGTCACCTCCGTGAACGTTCCGGAAATCCGGCGCCTCCCCATCAAGTCGTTCGAACCTTCGTTGAAACTGCTCGAAAATTCCGTGCCGACGACTCCGCACTTTCGAATGATCGATCGCACGGAAAGGGAGCTTGTCGAAAAGATTGCCGCTCTTGTCCGCGCCGGGCTAAAGCAGGTGCTTCTCATCGGCGGCGACCCGCCCAAGGACAACCCGGAATTCGTACCGTCCGGGCTTTCGACGCTCGCTGGGATCAAGGCCGTCAAGCGCGAGTTTCCGGACCTGAAGGTTTTCGCCGGTCTCGACCCTTACCGGAACCCGTTCCGCGAAGAACTGGACTATGCGTTCCGCAAGCAGGACGCCGGCGCAGACGGGTTCTACACGCAGCCGTTCTTCTCCGTGGGAATGCTCGAACTCTGGGCGGAACAGCTCCCCGATACGGAAATCTACTTCGGCATCGCCCCGGTCTATACGGAAAGGTCGAGAAACTACTGGGAACGCGTCAACAAGGTCGTCTTTCCGCCAAACTTCAGTTTCGAAAAAGACTACAACACGCGCCTCGCGCGGCAGCTCCTCGTGACGATTTCCGAAACGAAGGCGCGCGCCTGCCTGCAGCCCGTTTCGAACGGCGCGCTCGAATACCTCCAGGACATTTTCGACGTCTAGGATTTTCGCAAGAACTCCTGGCTCAGATCGGTGATGATGCCGTCGGCGAGTCCAAGGCTCGGGACAAGGATTTTCCTTGCGCGAACCGCTTTCGCAATGTCGAGAAAGATTTCCGCGGCGGGAACTATCGTATCCGCCCGGTCCGCCTTGATGCCAAAGGCCCGGATCCGCTCAGCGACGTTCATCTTGACCGCTTTCCGGTAAAACTTGCCGAGCAGTTCCACGGGAAGTATCTCGTCGTCCTTCCGCTCCCGGGAAACGATCCGATAGATCTTGTTGATGTTTCCGCCCGAACCGATGATCGTCACGTTCTTCGCGTTTTTCGTCCATTCCGAAAGTTCCGCGTCCATGCGTTTCACGTCGTCCCTTTCCACCGCGCCTTCCATCTTTCGAACGGCTCCAATCGGATACGAGGCGTAGGCGGTCCGTTCGCCGCGCACGACAAGCGAGACCTCGGTGGATCCGCCCCCGACATCGACAAACAGGTAGTTGCCGCGCAAGCGGGAAAGGTTCAGGCGGTTGTCGTAGATGAGCGAGCTTTCCTCTTCGCCGGAAATCAGCTCGATTCGAACGCCCGACTTCCTTTCCGCATTCCCGAGTACGCTCTGCCGGTTTGCCGCATCGCGCAAGGCGCTTGTCGCACACGCCCGGTAGCGATCGACCCCGTAAGCGTTCATCAGGTGGCGAAACGCGAGAAGCATCTCGACCATCCGCTCGCCCTTTTCCTTCGATACGCGACCAAAGGAATACACGTCCGTTCCGAGTCGCAACGGAAACCGCAAGAAGAGCAGCTTGGAAAGTTCGAGCTCCCCCTCGCTATCCGGGGAAAGTTCCTTGACGAGAAGCCGCGCCGCATTCGATCCGATATCGATGGCCGCAAGACGGACCGGAGCTTGCAAATTTTTTTTCATTGGTTTTCCTTTTGGTAGGCTGCGTAGAGGGCTCCCTGCGAGCGGAACTTCCGCCCCGGAACAGGC
The DNA here is from genome assembly GCA_963652365.1 of Senegalimassilia sp. GTDB lineage: Bacteria > Fibrobacterota > Fibrobacteria > Fibrobacterales > Fibrobacteraceae > Hallerella. The sequence goes on along the minus strand of CAVJTH010000008.1, from coordinate 47,344 downwards.
GCGTTCCGCCCCGTGCCATCGACGATTCGTCCCTGCGACGAATCCTTCAGTCCGAAGAGCACGATACGCTTCAGTTCGCGCTGGAGATCCGCATCGTAAACGGGAGCGAGGACCTCGATTCGTCGGTCAAGGTTGCGAGGCATCCAGTCCGCGGAGCCGATGAAGTAACGCTCCGAACCGCCGCCCGCAAACACGAGAATCCGGGAATGTTCCAGGTAGCGGTCGATGATTCCCGCCAGATGGATGTTTTCGCTCTTCTTCGGGATTCCCGTCACGAGGCTCGAATTTCCGCGGACGAGCATGTCTATCCGAACGCCCGCAGCGGACGCCTCGTAGAGCTTCTTCACGATCTTCGGATCGACAATGTGGTTGACCTTTCCCAGGATGTAGGCTTCCTTGCCGGCCTTCCGGTTCTTGATTTCCTGGTCGATCAGATGCAGGAGCTTTCGCCGCATCTCGTTCGGGCTCACGAGCAGCTCGTGAAACTTGACCGGATGGTAGGGGCGCTCGATAAAGTCGAAAACGCGTTCCACTTCGCGCACAAGGGACGCGCGCGCCGTCATCATCAGAAAGTCCGTGTAGCACTTCGCGTTGCCTTCGTGAAAGTTCCCGGTAGAAACGACCGCGATATCGCCGTTCTTCGATCCGATATGCGTTATCTTGCTATGGACCTTTAGACCCGGGACGCCAAAGATGACCCGGATTCCCGCATCGTTCATCTTCTTGCTCCAGTCGATGTTCGAAGCTTCGTCGAAACGCGCGAGAAGCTCGATGCAAACGGTCACCTTCTTGCCGTTCTGCGCCGCGCAGACAAGCGCCTGGATGACCTGGGAATCCTTCGCGAGGCGGTAAAGCGTCGTCTTGACACTCGTGACGTCGGGACGGATCGCCGCTTCGCGCAAGAGCCGGATGTAGGCATCGAAGCTGTGATAGGGAACGTGCAGGAAACGGTCCTTTTCGCGGACAAGTTCCAGCAGGCTTCCCCCGTCGAATTCCCTTTTTCGAATCGGCGGCCACGCCGGATAGCGGAGGTCCGCCCGCCCGCAATCGGGGAATCCCATCAGGTCCTTGTGGTTCTGGTAGCGTCCCGAGGGCAAGACGGAATCCATCCCGTCGATGTTCAGCTTCGACAGCAGCCTTTCGAGCGCCTTCCGCGGCATGTCCGCATCGTAAAGCACCCGAATCGGCTCCCCCTTCCGGCGACTTTTCAGGCCCTTGGAAATTTTCTGTACAAAGCCGTTCGAAAGATCCGTGTCCAGGTCCATCTCCGCGTCCTTCGTAAACTTGAACGAATACGCCCGGAACGCACGAAAGCCCATTCCCTGGAAAACATACGGCAGACAGAAGCGGACGACATCGTCCAGATACATGAGGCACCGCTTTCCGTCCTTGTCCGGCAAGCGCACAAAGCGTCCGAACTGCCGAACCGGCAGGGCAATCAGGGCAAAATCGCCATCCGCATCCACGACCAGGTGAACGCAGTCATCCGCCGCGGACCCGAGTTCCTTCAGGGACGAAAACCAGACCGGCAAGATGTATCCGCTCAAGCGGTCGCTGTAGAAATCCTGCACGAATCGCCGCTGGGACGGATCGAGCTCGTTTTCCTTCAGGAGCCAAAAACCGTTCTGGCGCAGAGCGACCCGGACATCGTCCAGGACATCCTTGTATTCCTCGGAATACTCCCGGTTCAACGCAGAAATTTCGCGAAGCGTCGCCTTCACCGCCTTCCGTTCCGCACGCCTTCCATCGACAAATTCCAGAAAGCGGTTGAGCGAAGCGACCCGTACCCGAAAGAACTCGTCCAGATTGTTCGAATAGATTCCCAGAAACGAAATGCGCTCCAGCAGGGGAACGGAATTCTTCTTCGCCTCTTCCAGGATCCGGTGGTTGAAATACATCCAGCTGATGTCGCGTTCGACATACAGACGACTTGATTCTTTCCTTTTCATAGTTCCGCGAAAATAGGAAGCGCTTGAAAAATTTCGGAGAAAGCGACGACAGGGTTTTCAGAAATCCATGTAAAGTTTTGAAGCAGGCAGAATCGTCAACTCTTACGGCGGATGGAAAAAGTTTGTCGAAAAAGTGAACAAGCACTATTTTTCCCGCTGACATTGAGGATAAATCCCTATCTTTTGGAAGTCTCCAAGCAGGCATTCATCGACAAGGTTTTAAAAGAGCTTTTGCATGAAATGGAACTGGACTAAAATCTTGCTTATCGTATCCGCCCCCTTTGCGGCGGTTGCCTTGTTTTTTTTCATCGGGCATCTCGTAAAGGGGAACATATTCGACCAATTTGTATTTTCCGACCAGGTAAGGGTTGTCAAGGCGGGCAATGCGGAATTCGCCGAATTTGTCGATAAGCCCGGTCAAAGAGAACTTCACTACTATCATTTTTTCGAAATACGAATCTGGTATAAGTTTCTAGACGAAACGGATTACCGACTTTTGCATATGTCGTCGTTTGACGCACTTAACGTGAAACCAGACCCGGAGATAGACGAAGTTTCATGCATCGACGCTGTCGAAAGATATGGATACTCCTATATGGCGGCGACACCAAACATCGGCATCGACTGGGATCCATACAGGGAAGAAACCCTTCTTCCCCCCGAAACGGTCATCTACGTCGCCGATGCAAAAGAAAGACGTTTTCTGATACTGATAGAAGTAGGCTTTGACGAATATGGAGATATCGACTACAGCTACTACGGCAAATGCAAGCTGCCCCGAATCGACAAGAGCATCCATTCGCATTGCAGAGTATCGACCAAATTCTACGGTGGCTGGCCCCTGCGAAAGAAAGACCGCAAAAGGTTCGAAGCGGAATTGGTCGAATATGAAAACCGGATGATGAAAGACAGCCTTTTTGTCCAAGGCCTGCGCGAAGCCTTCGACTCGTTTGATTTAAACAAGGACTGCCTCGATTCCCTGGTAGAGCATTATGGAAAAACCGAAGAAAATCAAGACACATTTTTAGTCAAAAACATTTATTAAATTTCATTTTATAGCATTTTCAAGCAAAAAAAATCCTATATTTACGATATTGAGCATAAAACATCCGAAAAAGGAAGAACCTTCGGCAAACCACCAACCGCCCATAAAACCAAGGGCAAAGGAAAACGATGCCAGAAACATACATCCCGACTTTTCGCACAAGCCGTCCGACGAACGGACTTCAGGCGCTCAACCGTCAACCGACATTTGACCAGCAGCTAACGTCCATTCAGGACATGGACAGCCTTGTCAAGCTTCCCCAATGGCACAACTACATCCAGAGCGAACGCGTTCTTGAATTGGCACGCGTGCCAAGGGATTTTGGCAGCTACAGCCAGCTTCATTGGAGATTGACTTCGGGCGAAGCGAATCCCTATCTAAGCTTTCTCGTCAGATGCAAATTCCCCGACTATCCAGATTTTTATTCCAAAAAAGGCTTTTTCAGCCAAATCATAAAACTTCGAAAGACACGTAAACCGTTTTAACTTTTTCCCGCTAACGCCCTTTGTAAATTCTATTTTTATCGATGCGGCAAAGCGAGCGTTCATCAACAAAATCCGGGAAGGCTGTCTGAATGAAATGGGTTGTTATATTCCTTGATGCCATCATCGTGCCATGCTTTCTGTTCGGGATTGCCGTGTGGAAAAACGCTTTCCCGGACTACATCCATTCCGAATACGCAAGACGGTTCACTGAAAACGGCCTGGATATCGCTCTTTTTGTAAACGCAAATCCCTATATCCAGTTTTTAAGGCCTCCAGACTGTTTCCTCGATATTCTCATGAAGAAGCAAGGCGATTTCCATTATGACACATTGATAACGAAACATCATTTTGGCAGAGGAGACTTTGGGCGGGACGGATGCGATGAAGAGCACATGATAATTCCCGACATTCGGGTTTTCCGCACCTTGAACGATTCCAAATTTATTTCCGTGTTTCGAGAGGAACAATATCATTTCGACCAAGACCTTTTTGAGTTATACCCGATTGTTCCCGGCGGGCGCAAATATGTCCTAACCATACGTTTCTCTGCCGGTGCTCCTGATTCTACGGGAAAAAACGAGGGAGAACTTCTAAAGTATCTTTTGGATTACCGGCAAAAAGTAAAATGTGGCATTATCGTGATGACTCGAGACGGCTTTTTTGGTTCATACGCTCCGGAAAACATATCAAGGCAAATGGCCTCGGAGTATTTCAGCGATACCGCCAATGTCCACGCCCTGTACGAGGTTTTTGAACAATTACGCTTTAAGCCCGACTGCCTCGATTCCCTGGTAGAGCATTATGGAAAACCCGAGGATAGCTAAACAAATGCGCCCTTGTTTTCTGTAAACAGTTTTAGATATATTTGTATTCACCATGTTAAAACCCTTTGTCGCAGAAAACATCGAAGCCGCTTTTGACTGTATCGACAAGTCCACCTTTATCGACGAACTGGTCGATTCCGTTTCCCGTTTCAAAGTGTATTCGGCGATCCTGAAACGCTCGGTCGCAAGGGAATCCTGCCTGACCTTGATGTACATCAAGGAAAGCCTGCATTCCAGCCGGATGGAAGGAACGCACACATCGCTGGAAAGCTCGCTGGAAAAAGCGACGCTGGACGACGACACGGACAAGGATGTCAACGAAGTCCGCAACTATTCCGCGGCCACGAAGTACGGATGCGACTACCTGATGCGCACGGGAGCCTTTACCCATGAAATGCTACTGGAAATGCACCGGATTCTTTTAGGCGGAAACGTCCATCGGACGACGGATTCCATCGGGCGCTACCGCTGCGAGCAGAACTTTATCCAGAACGAGGATTCCAGGGAAATCACCTTTGTCCCGCCCGAAGCGAAATGCGTAAAGCCGCTCATGGACAACCTGGTTTCCTTCATGAACCATCCGGCATCCGGCGAACGCAACCTGGTAAACGCCGCCGTCATCCATGCGCAGTTCGAAACGATCCATCCCTTCGCCGATGGCAACGGTCGTCTAGGCCGCATGCTGATTCCGCTGTTTCTTTTCAAGGTACAAGAAGTCGAAATGCCCTGGCTCTTTTTGAGCGAAGCGATCGAAAGGGAAAAGTTCCGCTACTACAAGATGCTGAACGACGTTCGGGCAAACGGAGCCTGGAACGAATGGATCAAGTTCTTCCTGGGAATCGTGAATCGGCAGTGCGTCAAGTACGAGGGCAACGTGCAGAAGATCGAGGAGCTTTACGAATCCAGCCAGGAAAAAGTTTCGAGGATTTCCTCTTCGCGTCTGCTAAAACAGGTCTTCGCCTGTTTCTTTCGGAACCCGATCCAGAACAGCCGCTCCATCGAACGGGAAACGGGACTTTCCAACACCACGGTCAACCGTTTGCTCGACAGGCTGACGGCAAGCAACATCGTGTTCGCCGACAACAGAAAGCGCGGGAACCTGTATTATTTTTACGACCTGATCGAGCTGCTGTAAGATCGAAGCTCCCGATTTCGCGAAAAGAAAAAGCGGTTTCCCGTCAGAAACCGCTTTCCGTATCGAGCATTGCACTACTTTTTCTGGAGTTCTTCCCTGTACTTCGCCGCGGCTTCGTTCATGCGCTTCTGCATGTCGGCGCTTTCGGCGCGGAGCATGAATTCCTTGCTCTCCTCGGAGGCCTTTTTCAGCGATTCCGCCATCTTCGCCGGGTCCATCGCGACCAGGACATAGATCTTGTACTGCCCGCTTTCGGCGTTATACTGCGTAATCGTGCGGAGAACGTTCGCCCCGATCAGCTCCTGCTCCGTGTATTCGTTCGCCTTTTCTTCCCAGATCTTGAGAGCCTTGCCATCGACGTTCTTGCCGTACTGTTCCTTGTAGCGGTTCACCTGGGTCTTGGTCGCGACGGCGAGAGCCGCGCGCGCCTCGTCCGCGGCCTGTGTCCTCGCGATCATCTCGTCGTTCGAAACTGCCATTCCGATCGACGCGGCAATGTCCTTTTCGGAAAGTTCGGCCTTGTATTTTTCGAGCTGCGTCGCCGGCGTTTCCACGGTCTGGAATCCGCCATCGGAAGCCTTCTGGGCAGAACTTGCGCAACCGGTGAAGCCCAAGGCGCAAAGAAACGCCCCCACGACAAACATCTTACGATTCATAACGACATCCTTTGACCCGATCGGGCCTTTTGACAAGGACAATATACATATATCGCGAAAAATAAGTTCACGTTCCATTTCTACCTTTCATCGCATGAGCCAAATGAATCCAAGCGACTATACCCGTTACCAAGAACTCCAGAAGCAGCTCAAGGCGGCAAGCGAATCCTACTACCGGGAAGGATTTTCGCCGATGAGCGACCAGGACTTCGACTTTGGCGTCAAGGAGCTCGAAGCGCTCGAAGCCGCCCACCCGGAATGGCGAACCGCCAGCTCGGTCACCCAGGAAATCGGAAACGACCTGAAAAACGACTTTGCCAAGGTGGAACACCGGATTCCGATGCTCTCCATTTCGAACGCCTACTCGAAGGAGGAGGTCGAAGACTTTATCCGGCAGGCGACGGAACGCGTTCCAAGCGCGAGGGAATGGGTCTGCGAGCGAAAGATCGACGGCATCAGCATGTCACTCACCTACCAGGACGGAATTCTAGTAAAGGCCGCGACGCGGGGAAACGGGTCTGTCGGCGACGACGTGACGGCAAACGTGAGAACCATCGACGACGTTCCGCACAGGCTCGTCGGCGCACCGACAGGATTCCTCGAAGTCCGCGGCGAAGTCTATATGGAATTCAAGACATTTGACCTTCTGAACGATGAACTCGAAGAACGCGGGATCCAGGGATTCCAGAATCCGCGAAACACGGCCTCGGGAACGCTCAAGCTCAAGGACCCGAAGGAATGCGCCAAGCGTAATCTGCGATTCCTAGCCTACCACATTCCCGAAAACATCGGAAACAGGAAGCATTCCGAAAACCTGAAGGCGCTCCAGTATTTCGGATTTCACACAAACGAATTCTGGATAGCCCACGGCGCCGAAGAAATCATGAAGATTTCCGACCAGATTCTCGCCGGTCGCGACACGCTCCCCTACCCGATCGACGGCATGGTCATCAAGCAGAACGACCTGGAACTCCAGCGCGAACTGGGTTCGACAGCCAAGAGTCCGCGCTGGGCTCTCGCCTACAAGTTCAAGGCGGAACGCGCCTACGCAAAAGTTCTGTCCATCGATTTCCAGGTCGGGCGGACAGGTCGCGTCACGCCGGTCGCGAACCTCGAACCGGTGCGCCTCGCCGGAACGACCGTCAAGCGGGCGACACTCCACAACTTCGACGAAATAGAACGGCTCGGCATCCGCGTCGGCGACACGGTCGGCGTCGAAAAGGGCGGAGAAATCATTCCGAAAATCATCGAGGTCGATCTGTCGAAACGTCCCGCGGGGACGCTCAAGGTGGAACCGCCGGAACTTTGCCCCGTATGCGGAACGCCTCTCGCGAAAAACGAAGGGCAGGTCGATCTGCGATGCGAAAACCTCCACTGCAAGGCCAGCGTCCAGAGGCTATTCGAGCACTTCGTCTCCCGCGAAGCGATGAACATCGAAAACCTGGGCCCGTCGCTCATCGCGGAACTTCTCGAAGCGCACAGGATAGAGAACCTTTCGGACCTCTACCATCTGAAGCGGGAAGACCTCGAAAGCCTGGACCGCGTGGGCGAAAAAAGCGCGATGAATGTACTTTCGGCAATCGAAAAGAGCAAGGGAAGAAGCCTCGAAAACCTTCTCTTCGCCATCGGTATCCGGTTCGTCGGACGCACCAAGGCGCGCATTCTCGCAAGACACTTCAGGACGCTCGAAAAGCTCGAAGCGGCCACCGTCGAAGAGCTTGCCGCCATCCCGGACATCGGAGAACGAATCGCCCAGAGCATCCACGACTTTTTCAAGAACGAAGCCTTTCGAAAGGAAGTCGAGCGACTCGTCGAAGCCGGACTTCCGACCGAATTCAAGGGAGAGGTCAAGGACCATTTCCTGGGACAGACCGTCGTTCTCACGGGAACGCTTCCCACGCTCGACAGGAGTTCCGCGCAAAAGCTCATCGAGGACAACGGCGGAAAGGTTTCGAGTTCGGTGAGCAAGAAGACCTCCTGGGTGCTAGCCGGCGAAGCGGCCGGTTCGAAGCTCGAAAAGGCAAGAAAGCTCGGAGTAGCCATCCACGACGAAGCATGGCTTCTCGGCGAATTATCTAATTTGGAGTCATGATGAAACGAATCTTCATTCCGGAAAATTTCAAGGCGGACGACAAGGCGCAAGTCACCGAATACTATCAAAGGCTTCTCCGGGAAGACATTCCGCAAAGCGCGAACGCCCTCCGCGACTGGATCCTCCGCTGGAACGAACTTTCGACAGTCCTTTCCGAGGCGAGCGCACGCCGCTACGTCGCCATGACAAGCCACACGCAAGACGAAAAAATCGCCAAGGCCTACATGGACTTTGTCCAGGAAATCGACCCGATTTGCGAAGACTACGGAAACAAGCTCGAACGCAAGATGATGGCCCACCCGAACGTCGCCGATCTCGAAAGCGAATTCGGCATCTACTTCCGCGATGTCCGCACGAGCCTTGCCCTCTTCAACCAGGAGAACATCCCGCTTTTCACCGAAGAAAGCACCGACATCCAGGACTACCAGAAAATCACGAGCACGATGAGCGTGCAATACAAGGGCGAAACGAAGACGCTCCCGCAGATGTCCGCGCTCTTCACCTCGACAGACAGGAACGTCCGCGAAGAAGCGTGGAAACTTGTCACGAACCGCCGGCTAGAGGACAGGGAACGCCTCGACGACGCGTTCGACAGGCTTTTCAGGCTGCGCATCCAGATAGCGAAGAATTCGGGCTACTCCGACTATCTCGACTACATCTTCAAGGCAAAGTCCCGCTTCGACTACACGCCCAGGGACTGCCGGACATTCCACGAATCGATTGAAAAAATCGTCCTCCCGCACCTGAAGGACATCTACCGGAAAAAGGCTTCCACGATGAAGCTCGAACGCCTCCGCCCGTGGGACACCAAGGCGGACGCCCTTTCTCGCGAACCTTTGAAGCCGTTCCAAAAAGGTTCGGAACTCATCGAAAAGGTCGGCCGGATTTTCGACAGGCTCTCGCCCAAGACATCCGCCTACTTTCGCACGCTGAAAGAGGAACATCTCATCGACCCGGACAGCCGCGTCGGAAAGGCTCCCGGCGGCTACCAGATAGGCTTCGAGGAAAGCGGCAAGCCTTTCATCTTCATGAACGCGGCGGGAACCGATGGAGACATCTACACGCTTCTCCACGAGAGCGGACATTCCTTCCAGCAGTTCGAAGTCGCAAAGATTCCGCTCACCGCCTACCACGACATTCCCTCCGAGTTTGCCGAAGTTTCGAGCATGAGCATGGAACTCATCGGATCGACGGACCTTTCGCCCTTCTACCCGAACCCCGAAGACGCGAAGCGGAGCCGCGCAAGCGAACTCGAAGAAATCATCTGGCTCTTTCCGTGGGTCGCCTCCATCGACGCCTTCCAGCATCTGCTGTATGCGCACCCGAACCACACCGCTAGCGACCGCAAGGAAATGTGGCTTTCGGTCATGGATCGCTACGACGCCGGAATCGACTATTCGGGGTTCGACGACGCGCGAGCCTATCTGTGGCAAAAGCAGCTGCACCTGTTCGAAGTGCCGTTCTACTACATCGAATACGGAATCGCGCAGCTCGGAGCGCTCCAGGTCTATGCGAACTACCGCAAGAACCCACAGAAGGCTCTCGAAGATCTTTTCGCCGCCGAAGCGCTCGGATCCAGTCGCCCGCTGCCCGAACTGTTCGCCCGGGCAAATATCCGCTTCGACTTTTCCAGGGAAACCATCGAGCCTCTCGTCCGGGATGTCTGCGACGAACTGTCAAGACTCGAAGCCTAGGACCGAAAATCGCGTAAATTCGAGAGAACCGCTCGCCATGCGAAAAAAAAAATCCCTTTTTACCGCTTGACAAGTTCCCTCTGTTTTTACTATCTTTGGGTCGCATCCTTTGGAGGGATGGCCGAGTGGTTGAAGGCGCACGCTTGGAAAGCGTGTTTACTTAACTGTAACGAGGGTTCGAATCCCTCTCCCTCTTCTAAACTTTACAAGGTGGCTTATGTCCAATCATCGCGTTTACCTTGACGATATCTATGCTAGCGAAGCCTGCAAGGGTTCCACGTTCCGCGCCGTCGTCATGATGGCTCAAGAAGCTCGCTTTATCAACGACCAGGCTCGCGAAGGTTACATCCAGCTCGAGATGAAGCCCACCACCATCGCCATGGACAAGTTCAAGGCGAACCGCCTGACGATGCTCAGCCACGCCGAAGCGGAAGCGCGCGAAAAGGCGAAGGAAGCCGAATCGCACCAGTCCAGCTCCGAGCAGTCGGACAGCAAGACCTCCGCGGACGCCGCGAACGACGCGTTCGGCATCTAGAAAGAATTTCATTCTCCGAAAAGGTGACCGCAACGGTCGCCTTTTCTATTTTATGGAAAAAACGAGCGAGTCAAAGATGAGCCGAGACATTCTTGCAGAAATCGTCACAAAGCGCAAGGCGGACATGAGCCGCCAGGGAATCACGTTCGGCATGGAACGTCCTGTGCGAAACCGCCCGCTGCATCCCTTTGTCGAAAGGCCCGGAACCATTCTCGAAATCAAGCGTTCTTCCCCGTCCAAGGGAAACATCGCGATGGACCTCGACCCCCGGGCAACCGCACAGAAATATGCGGCGGCCGGCACCTCCGCCATTTCCGTCCTGACGGAATCGAACTATTTCCACGGTTCGCTCGCCGATCTCGAATGCGTCGCCCGCAGCGCGCCGGAAGTCGCCATTCTCCGCAAGGATTTTCTCCTGACCCCGGAAGAAATCGATGTCGCATACGACTTCGGAGCGGATGCGGTCCTTCTCATCGCACGGATTCTTTCGGACAAGGAGCTCAAGACGATGGCGGGACGCGCCCGAACTCTCGGCATGACTCCCTTTGTCGAAATCCGTACCCAGGACGACCTGCGCAAGCTGAAGCTCGTGCAAAAGGACGGAACGACCGTCGCCGGCGTAAACGCCCGAGATCTCCGGACGTTCGCCATGGACCCGCTGGTTCCTGCCGCGTTCCGTAAGCATCTCGGTTCCCGAGCCGTTTTCGAAAGCGGGATTCTCTCGCCGGAAGACGCCGCGTTCGCCAGAAGGCTTGGCTTCGAGGGAATCCTCGTCGGAGAAGCCGCGGCCAGGAACCCCGACAGCGCGCGGAATCTGGTAAAAGCCTTCCTGAACGCGCAGCCGGACCGCTACGGCACATTCTGGAAGAGCCTCGCGGAAGCGCGCGAAACGGTCCGCGAAAAGTTCCCCGGGAAACCTCTCGCGAAGATCTGCGGACTCACGAACGCCGAAGACGCTTCGCTCGCCGCGGAACTCGGCGCAAACATGCTGGGATTCGTCTTCTACGCCCAAAGCGCACGAAAGGCCGACGCGCAAACCGTCCGGAAGATCTCGCAAGAAATCGGCGAACGATTCGGAGACGCAAGGCCGCTTCTTGTCGGAGTCGTCGCGGAAAGCGGTTCCCCGGAAGAAGAAACGGCACTTTCGCTCGCGAGCGAAGGAATTCTCGACGCGATCCAGTTCCACGGCTACCGAATTCCCGAAGAGAGAATCGCGAACTTCGGGTGCTACGAGGCAAGGCGCATCCAGACAGAATCCCAGGCGCAAGACATCCGAAAGGACTATCGCCTGTCTTTTCCCCGAACGCTCATCGACGCCTACCACCCCGAGACCGTCGGCGGAACGGGCATGCGGATCGAAGACGCCCTGGTCGATACGGTCCGCGAAAAGAACGCGCTCTGGATGGCCGGAGGCATCTCTCCCGAAAACATCGAAAAAATCGTCGAACGATTCCAGCCGGAACTTGTGGATCTATCGTCTTCGCTCGAAGAGACGCCCGGAAAGAAAGCCCCGGAAAAGCTCCGAAAGTTTTTCGAAGCCATCCGTTCGGTCGGATAAAGCTCCGAAAGACCGCAAAAAGCAACAGCCGCCCGACAAGGCGACCGTTGCAAAAAGTGGAGGTGAGGAGAGTCGAACTCCTGTCCAAAACCACATCCCTGTTCATTCCTACGTGCGTTTCCTTCGTATTTAAGATCTCGCCAGTCTTCACGCCCGAGAAGGTCGGCGCGAATCCCAGCCAGCCCCGAAAATTTCGGACTGCGCCCCGGAGCATGACGCCATCCTATCCCACATTGCGACCGGAGCTCCTGTTCCCGTGGGAGAGGAATAGGTTCCGGCGTTGCTATAAACTAAGCAGCGAGTGCGTATTCTTCGTTAGCACTTATTTTTTTCCGGTTTTTTAACGAGGCCAACCAGACCCTCGGCACGCAACTCACACTTCAGCAGCCCTGTCGAAACCAGAGCACCCCCGAAATAGAAATTACAAAAAAAATATAACAAATTTTCTCAAGAAGCGCAATACTTGATAGGCAATGCTCTGGTTGAGACAGTTTCCTGTCGATAAAACGCGACCAGCGGGAGCGTTTTAGCCATAACGCCAAGGCGTTATGCCCCTTGGGGTGAGACACGGCGAATAGCCGGGTCGAAGCAAACCAGAGCACCCCCAGTGAGAAGACTGCTTAAAATATAACAAACTTTATCCAGGAAAGCAATCCTAGCTTCATGCTCTGGTCGAGGCAGGTTCCTGTCGATAGAACGCGACCTTTTCCAAACCAAAAATATCCTATATTCGGGCTTTCACAATCAACCATAAACCCGAAAAATGATTCGAAAAATATCCCAGCTTCTTGCCCTCGCGACGATCGCTTTCCTTTTTGCGGCATGCGATAGCGACAAGGCCCTCGAAAACCGCGTCTTTTGCGTCAACGACCTAGGTCACAAGAAAGTCGGCGTCCAGATAGGCAACACGGCGGACATCTACGCTTCCGACTTCGGGGGCGATACCGCCAAGATCCAGGTAGAACGCTACACAAAGCTCGCCGATGCCATCCAGGCGCTTCTCCAGGGAAAAATCGATGCCGTCCTCAGCGACGACAAACCCGCCAAGGCGTTCGTCGAACAGAATCCGTCGCTCCGGATCCTCGACGAGATATTTGTCGAAGAAACTTATGCCGGAGTCGTCGCCAAAGGAAACGAGACTCTCCTCGACAGCGTAAACGCCGCCATCCGCATGCTCAAGTCCGACGGCACCTACGACTCCATCTTCAACACATACATCAACAAGAACGGCAATTTCCATTACACTCAAAAGGTTTCGAACGGTCCGAAACTCATCCTATCGACCAATGCGCAGTTTCCTCCCTACGAGTATCTCACGGGAAAAGGCATCGTCGGAATCGACATCGAAATCTGCAAATACATCGCGGACTACCTCGGGCGCACGCTCGAAATCCAGGACATCGAGTTTGACGCCATCATCAACGCGATAAGCTCCGGCAAGGCGGACATCGGATTTGCCGGTTTCACCGTCACCGAAGAGCGGAAACAGTCCATCCACTTCACCGACAGCTATGCGGAAAACAAGGTCGTCGTCGTTGTTCGCGGCGACACGAAAGCGGTTTCCGAGGAAACTCTCGGGGACCATTTCTACAGGAACTTCGTCAAGGACGCGCGCTGGAAGTTTATCGTCCAAGGCCTGGGCAACACGCTTTTCATTTCCTTCTTCGCCGCTATTTTCGGCATTCTCGTGGGCATTTTCATCGCGATTGTCCGGGCAAGCAACGAAATGAACGGACGTTTCAAGGTCCTGAACGCAATCGGGAAGGCCTACGTCGCGGTTGTCCGCGGGACGCCGATGATGGTCCAGCTGCTCATCATCTACTACATCGTCTTCTCTTCGGTAAACATCGACAAGATTCTGGTCGCCATCATCGCCTTCGGCATCAACTCGGGCGCCTACGTTTCCGAAATCATCCGCAGCGGAATCAAGGGCATCGATCCGGGGCAAATCGAAGCGGGACGCAGCCTCGGACTTCGCTTCCGCACCATCCTCCTTTCGATTGTCTATCCGCAGGCGGTCAAGAATTCCCTGCCCGCGCTCACGAACGAATTCATTTCGCTTATCAAGGAAACTTCGATTTGCGGCTATATCGGGCTTACGGACCTGACCCGCGCAGGCGACATCATCCGCAGCACGACTTACGAGGCGATGCTACCGCTTCTCGCCGTCGCGGCCATCTACTTTATCCTCGTCGCGGGCCTTTCGGCATGCGTTGCGAAACTCGAAAAAAGGTTGAAGAAAAATGAACGATAACCGTGAAATTCTCATCCAGATCAGGAACCTGGGCAAGTCCTACGGGAACAGGCAAATCCTGAAAGACGTCTCCCTCGACATCCACAAGGGCGACGTCATCGCCGTCATCGGGCCTTCCGGTTGCGGCAAATCGACATTCCTGCGCCTGATGAATCTTTTGGAACGCCCGACAAGCGGCGACATTCTGCTCGACGGCAAGAGCATTCTCGAAAAAGACTGCCCGAGCCGTCTTGTCCGCGAACGCATCGGCATGGTATTCCAGCAGTTCAACCTGTTCAAGAACATGACCGCGCAGAAGAACATCATGTTCGCCCCGGTCAAGCTCGGCAAGATGACCGTTCCCGAAGCCGAAGCGAAATCGAAAGAACTTCTCGAACGCATCGGGCTTTCCGACCGGGCAAGCCATTACCCGGCGCAGCTTTCCGGCGGAGAACAACAGCGCATCGCCATCGCGCGGGCGCTCGCCATGAACCCCGAAGCGATTCTCTTCGACGAACCGACCAGCGCGCTCGACCCGGAAATGGTCGGCGAAGTCCTGAAGATTCTGAAAAGACTCGCAAGCTCCGGCATGACGATGGTCGTCGTCACGCACGAGATGGGCTTTGCCCGCGAAGTCGCGAACCGGGTGCTCTTTTTCGCCGACGGCATCGTCAAGGAAGACGGCTCGCCCGAAGAGATCTTCGACAACCCGAAAGACGAACGCCTCCGCGAATTCCTCTCGGCGCTCCGAAAGTAGATTCCGGAAAACACAAAAAAAAAGACCTTGCCCGAAAGCAAGGTCTTTTTTGTCTGTAAAAAGCTATCCCAGCTTGTTCACCAGGAGCGTCCGGGCCGAGAAGGTTTCCCGATTGATCCACTTCACCAGGAGAGACACCTTGTTCGAATCGTCCAGGGCGTTCCAGTAAGCGTCGAGCGTCCTTTCCGCGGTTTCGAAAATCGGCATCCACTGGGGAACGCCTTCAAAGGAAGGGATCGGGCTTCCGTTCGTCACGTAGGTCGAGACGAAGTGTCCAAGTCCCGGAAGAGCCTTTTCGTAGCTGAACGTCTCGCGAACGCAGCCCGCCTCTTCCGAGTTGTCCGCGGACTCGAGAATCGAAAGCTGGTACACGAATGGACTTGCCGTGCGATACGTGATGCCCGAAATACGCGGCGTAAAGTTCGGCGCGTCGTCTTCGTATTTCCTGGTCGAAAGTGCGCTTTCGAAGGTTCCCCCCAGGCGAAGCGCATCGAAAATCGTGTCGGTCTGGTCCCCGTTCGTGACGATGTGGGCGTCCGGCAGGCTGCGCACCGGGTAATAGATGATCAGGTGCGGATCGGAAAGCTTGCTTTCGTCAAAGGCACGGGTCCTGACGAATCCCGAATCCTCGAGTTCAAAGACACGGTTCCGGCTGTTTTCGCTCCGCCCCATGATCCAATAGACCTGGACAAGGGACTTGCCGTCCGGAGACGCTCCAAGCACGATTCCCCTGCCGGGATAGGGATTCGTGGACAGATTCTGAAAATTCTTTTCGGCCTTGGACTGATAGCTCATCGGAAACCTCGCGTTGTGTTGTGCCCAAATATAGCAAAGAAGCCAAGCGACAGCTCCGAAAAGGTTCCGGACATGAAAACAGGCTGTCTGTTTCAAAGTGAAACATCCGGTGAAACACGATTCGCCTTTTTCCCGTTTTTTCGCCATTTTAAGCAAGATTTTCCCTAAAATCCCTATTGGCACGATTCTTGCATAGCACTAAGCGAACAAAGAAGCCGCCCCATGCGGCGCAAATTTCAACAAACGAGGTAAAATCATCATGATCAAGCCACTTGCAGACAGAGTCTTAATCGAACCCGCTCCGGCAGAAGCCAAAACCGAAAGCGGTCTCTACATTCCCGACAACGCAAAGGAAAAGCCGATGCAGGGAACGGTCGTTGCGGTAGGCCCCGGCAAGAAGGACGAATGCGGCAAGACCGTCGCGATGGACGTGAAGGTCGGCGACAAGGTCCTCTACGGCAAGTACAGCGGAACCGAAGTCGCGGTCGATGGCAAGGACTATCTGATCGTCCGCGAAAGCGATATTTTCGCAATCCTCTAACAGGCAACAGAATTTATAGACTAGGAGAATTCAAAAATGGCAAAGCAACTGAAATTCGACGTCGCAGCCCGTGAAGCATTGATGAAGGGCGTAGACAAGCTCGCCAACGCGGTCAAGGTCACCCTGGGTCCCAAGGGCCGCAACGTGATGATCGGCAAGTCCTACGGGGCTCCGAACGTGACGAAGGACGGCGTGACCGTCGCGAAGGAAGTCGAACTCGAAGACACCTACGAGAATCTCGGCGCCCAGATGGCCAAGGAAGTCGCAAGCAAGACAAGCGACGCCGCAGGCGACGGAACGACAACGGCGACAGTCCTCGCGCAGGCGATTACCCGCGAAGGTCTCAAGAACGTCGCCGCGGGCGCCAATCCGATGGACATCAAGCGCGGCATGGACGCGGCAGTGAACGCCGTCATCGAAAAGCTCGCCAAGATGGCCGTCAAGGTCAACGGCAAGGAACATATCGCCCAGGTCGCGACGATTTCCGCTAACAACGATGCCGAAATCGGCGAACTTCTCGCCGGCGCGATGGAAAAGGTCGGCAAGGACGGCGTCATCACGCTCGAAGAATCGAAGACCGCCGAAACGACCCTCGACGTCGTCGAAGGAATGCAGTTCGACCGCGGCTATCTTTCCCCGTATTTCGCGACCAACACGGAAACGATGGAAGTAAGCCTCGAAAATCCGTTCATCCTGCTCTACGACAAGAAGATCAGCTCCATGAAGGATCTGCTCCCGATTCTCGAACAGGTCGCGAAGCAGGGCAAGGCGCTCCTCATCGTCGCCGAAGATGTCGATGGCGAAGCGCTCGCGACGCTCGTCGTGAACAAGATCCGCGGAACGCTGAAAGTCGCAGCCGTCAAGGCTCCGGGATTCGGCGACCGTCGCAAGGCGATGCTCCAGGATATCGCGATTCTGACCGGTGGCCAGCTTGTTTCGGAAGAGACCGGCGCAAAGCTCGAAGACGCTCCGATTACGGTTCTCGGACGCGCCAAGTCCGTCACCATCACCAAGGACAACACGACGATTGTCGAAGGCGCAGGCGATGCCGCGGCGATCAAGGCTCGTGTCGGCCAGATCAAGAAGCAGATCGAGACGACAACCAGCGACTACGACCGCGAAAAGCTCCAGGAACGCCTGGCGAAGCTCGCCGGTGGCGTCGCCGTGATCAAGGTTGGCGCGGCGACCGAAGTCGAAATGAAGGAAAAGAAGGATCGCGTCGATGACGCGATGCACGCAACCCGTGCCGCTGTCGAAGAAGGCATCGTTCCGGGCGGCGGAGTGGCGCTCATCCGCGCGGCAAGCGCAATCGACGAGCTCAAGCTCGACAACGCCGACGAACAGACGGGTGCGAAAATCATCCGCCGCGCCATCGAGGAACCGCTTCGCCAGATCGTGAAGAACGCCGGCCTCGAAGATTCCGTCATCGTGAACAAGGTCAAGGAAGGCAAGGACGGCTTCGGCTACAACGCCAAGACGGACACCTACGAAGACCTCATCGCCGCAGGCGTCATCGATCCGGCCAAGGTGACAAAGACAGCTCTGAAGAACGCATCTTCCATCGCGTCGATGCTCCTCTCGACGGACTGCGTCATCGCCGAAAAGAAGGAAGACAAGCCCGCTCCGATGCCGCAAGGCATGGGCGGCGGAATGGGCGGAATGATGTAATCTTTCCAAATTCCGTAAAGCAGCCCGGCACCGTGATGCGGCACCGGGCTGTTTTTTTGCATTCCGTTTCAAAATTAAACAGGAAGGCTTCCAAATCGGCGCATTTTTCCCGCAGTTCAAGTGGCACGCATTTTGCTGTAAATTGTCTAGAATTTCAAACGATCAAAGGAAAACCATGTCCGAAGAAAGCAAGAACGCTCCAGAAAGCGACGAAATCGTCCAGAAAGCGGAAGAGGCGATGAATTCCGCAACCGAAAAGCAGCCCGAGCAACCCGTCGAAAAGAACGACGAAAAGGAAGAAGCCGCCAAGCCAGCCGAAGCTTCCGAACTCGACAAGGCCAAGGCGGAAATCGAAACGCTCAAGGCCCAGGTCGCCGAAAGCAAGGATCGCTACGTCCGACTGATGGCCGAATTCGACAATTTTCGTCGCCGCACCGCCAAGGAACAGCTAGACCTCATCGAAACGGCCAACGCCAAGCTTCTCGAAAAGCTTTCCGAAGTTCTCGACAACTTCGAACGCGCCGCCCATCCGGACAACAACAGGCAAAAGGACTACGACGCATTCGCCAAGGGCGTCCAGATGATCCATGACCAGTTCGCGAAGATCCTGAAGGACGCGGGGCTCGAACAGCTCGATCCGGTTGGTGAGCCTTTTGACCCGAACGTCCACGAAGCCCTGATGCGCCAAGCCTCGGACACGATTCCCGAATCCCACGTGATCCAGGTTTTCCAGAAAGGCTACAGGCTCAAGAACAAGCTTTTGAAAACGGCAAAAGTCATCGTTTCTTCCGGCGCCGCTTCAAAATGAAACACTTTTCGGAACTGACCGTCAAAACAGCGAATTTAAGGCACTTTGAAAATTGGCACGCATTTTGCTAATTCAAAGGCGAAAAAAAAACAAGGAGATTTATCCATGAGCAAGATTATCGGTATTGACCTAGGAACGACAAACAGCTGCGTCGCCGTCATGGAAGGCGGCAAGCCGGTCGTCATCGCCAACGCGGAAGGATTCCGCACCACCCCGTCCATCGTCGCGTTCGGCAAGAACGGAGAACGGCTCGTCGGACACGTCGCAAAGCGCCAGGCGATTACCAATCCGGAAAACACGATCTATTCCATCAAGCGTTTCATGGGCCGTCGCGCCGGAGAATGCAGCGACGCGGAAAAGCACATGCCCTACAAGATCGTCGGTTCGGGAAACGACCTGCTCCGCGTAAAGATCGGAGACAAGGAATTCGCCCCTCCCGAGATTTCGGCGATGGTCCTGCAGGCGATGAAGAAGACCGCCGAAGACTACCTGGGACAGCCGGTCACGCAGGCCGTGATTACCGTTCCCGCCTACTTTAGCGATTCCCAGCGCCAGGCGACAAAGGACGCGGGAAAGATCGCGGGACTCGACGTTCTCCGCATCGTGAACGAACCGACCGCTGCGGCTCTCGCCTACGGTCTCGATTCGAAAAAGAGCGAAAAGGTCGCCGTCTATGACCTCGGTGGCGGAACCTTCGATATTTCCATCCTCGAAATCGACGACGGCATGTTCACCGTCAAGGCGACAAACGGCGACACGATGCTCGGCGGCGACAACTTCGACGAAGTCATTATCGACTGGATCAACGACGAGTTCAAGAAGACCAATCCGGGAATCGACCTGAAGAGCGACAAGATGGCCTTGCAGCGCCTGAAGGACGCCGCGGAAAAGGCGAAGATCGACCTCTCCGCGACAACTTCGACGAACATCAACCTGCCGTTCATCACCGCGGACGCCACAGGCCCGAAGCATCTGGACTTGACGCTCACCCGCGCGAAGTTCGACCAGATCACCGCGCACCTCGTGGAGCGCACCGTCGGTCCCTGCAAGAAGTGCCTGCAGGATTCGGGCTTGAACCTCTCCGACATCGACGAAGTGATTCTCGTCGGCGGATCGACCCGCATTCCGGCGGTCCAGGCGAAGGTCAAGGAATTTTTCGGCAAGGAACCGAACAAGGGCGTGAACCCGGACGAAGTCGTGGCCATCGGCGCCGCGGTCCAGGGAGCGGTCCTTTCGGGCGATTCTTCCGTGAAGGACGTCCTTCTGCTCGACGTGACCCCGCTTTCCCTCGGTATCGAAACGCTCGGCGGCGTGATGACAAAGCTCATCGACCGCAACACGACCATTCCGACCAAGAAGAGCCAGGTGTTCAGCACGGCCGAAGACAACCAGTCCGCCGTGACGATTCACGTCTTGCAGGGCGAACGCACATACGCTCGCGACAACCGCACGCTCGGACACTTTGACCTGACCGGCATCAGCCCGAAGCCGCGCGGAGTGCCTCAGATCGAAGTCACGTTCGACATCGATGCGAACGGCATCGTCCACGTCAGCGCCAAGGACAAGGAAACCGGCAAGGAACAGTCCATCAAGATTACGACATCGAGCGGTCTTTCCGAAGCGGACATCGAACGCATGAAGAAGGACGCCGAGGCGAACGCCGAAAAGGACAAGGCGGACCGCGAACGCGAAGACGCGAAGAACCGCGCCGAGCAGACCGTCTATCAGGCGGAAAAGCAGCTGAAGGAAGTCGGCGACAAGATCCCGGCAGACACCAGAAGCCAGCTTGAAGCCGCCATCCAGGAAATCAAGGACAAGAAGGAAAACGGTTCCAAGGAAGAAATCGACGCGGCGATAAACAAGCTGCAGAGCATGATCTCCTCGATGGCCGGAGCCGCCCAGGGCGGTCCTTCCGCGGAAGCCTCTTCTGCCCCGAACGCAAGCGAAGCGCCGAAGGGAAGCGGCAAGAACGACGGCCCGATCGACGCAGACTACACGGTCGTTGACGACGACAAGAAGAAATAATGCGTCTTGCCGATTAAGAAACAACACGGATTTTCCTTTCGCGAGGAGGGGAAATCCTTTTATGTATTGATTCATCTACACGGAACGAATTATGGCAGAGAAAAGAGATTACTACGAAGTGTTGGGCGTTGCCAAAAGCGCAAGCGCGGACGAAATCAAGCACGCCTACAAGAAGCTCGCCATCAAGTATCACCCGGACAAGAATCCCGGAAACAAGGAAGCGGAAGAGAAGTTCAAGGAGGCCGCCGAAGCCTATGAAGTTCTTTCCGACCCGAAAAAGCGCGCCCAATACGACCAGTTCGGCCACGCGATGCCGGGAGGCGCGGGTGGAACCGGCGGTTTCGGCGGTTTCAGCGGCAGCAATTTCGAGGACATCTTCAGCCAGTTCGGAGACATCTTTGGCAGCGGCTTTGGCGGTTTCGGCAGATCGTCGAAATCTTCGCGGCAGGGGCCTCCGCGCGGACAGGACCTTCAGATCCGAATCGCCCTTTCCTACAAGGAAATTCTCGCGGGAGCGACCAAGAAGGTCCGCCTGAAACGCTACGCTCCCTGTACGGAATGCGCGGGCAGGGGCGGCTCGGATGTCAAGACATGCCCAACGTGCCACGGCACAGGCCGCATCCAGCGCGTTACGCGGTCGTTTTTCCAGATGGTCAGCGAATCGGCGTGTCCGGATTGCGGCGGTCTCGGCGAAGTCATCGGGAAGCCGTGCTCCGTCTGCCACGGCGAAGGGCGGAACCTCGAAGAGGAAACCATTTCCATCAAGATTCCGGTCGGCATTTCGGAAGGACAGTACCTGACGCTGCGCGGCGAAGGACACGCGGGTCCACGCGGAGGCGCTTCGGGAGACCTTCTCGTCGTCATCACCGAAAAGAAGGACGACTTCTACACGCGCGAAGGCGACGACTTGCATTGTTCGATCGACATCCCGGTCTATCGGCTTGCCTTAGGCGGAACGCAGCGCATCCCGACCCTCGAAGGCGGAGAGATTTCCATCAAGATCCAGGCGGGAACCCAGCCCGGATCCGTATTCCGCTTGAAGGAACAGGGCTTGCCCCCGCTAAACGGCAAGAGTCGCGGCAACCTCTTCGTCGAGGTGAACGCCGCCATTCCGACCGACCTTTCTTCCAAGGAAAAGGACCTTTACAGACAGCTCGCCGAACTTCGCAAGGACAAGGACTCCGCAAAGGAGAACAGCCTGCTCGAAAAAGTAAAGGGATTCTTCTCGTAGAGGCGCCACATGGAAGTCAAGATACTTCCCCAGCCGGACGACGTGACATGCGGGCCGACCAGTCTGCATGCCATCTATCGCCATTACGGCTACAGGATTTCCCTCCCCAAGCTGATCGGCGAGATCGAGATGCTCGAAGGAGGCGGGACACTGGGCGTATTCCTGGGACTAGACGCGCTCAAGCGCGGCTTCGACGCGACAATCCATTCCGTCAACCTGCAGATTTTCGACCCGACATGGGTCGATCTTTCCATGGAAGCTCTTGCCGAAAAGCTCCGGCAGGAATACGCCGCGAAGAAGCGCGCAAAGCTCCGGCTCGCCATCAAGGCCTACATCCGCTTTCTCGAAGCGGGCGGCGTCATCAACCTCAAGGACTTTAGGCCCGGCCTTTTCGACCGCTACTTTAAAAAGAACGTTCCGCTCATCGCGGGCGTTTCGACTACATTTCTCTACCAGAGCAAGCGCGAATACACGAACTCGGAAAACATGTCCGTTTTCGACGATATTCACGGCGATCCGATGGGACACTTCATCGTCGTCTATGGCGAAAGCGCCGAAAAGAAGTTTCTCGTCGCCGATCCGGACAGCACCAATCCGATAGCCCACGACAACTACTACGAAGTGGAGCGCAACCGCCTGGTGCACAGCATCTTGCTAGGCATTCTCACTTACGACAGTCTGATTCTCGCCATCCAGCCGAAGAAAAAATGAAAAAGATCATCGTTGTCAACAATCCGAAGAACTGGAAGTTCCATGTTCCGGAAGTCGATATTGTCTCGGCAAAAGACTACCTGACCAAAACCGACTACACCATGATGCGCAACGTGCGCGTGTTCAACCTCTGCCGGGATTACAGCTACCAGAGCAAGGGCTACTACGTCTCGCTCCTCGCGGAAGCGCGCGGCCACAAGGTGATCCCGAACGTCAAGAGCATCCGGGACTTCAAGGCGCCGGCGGTCGTCAAGAACATTTCGGACGAAATCGACGACCTGATCCAGAAGAGCCTGCGAAAGCTCACCGGCACCGAGTTCACCCTTTCAATCTATTTCGGGCAGAACGTCAGCCCGCAATACCTCGAACTTTCCGAAGAGCTTTACCGTCTCTTCCAGGCTCCCCTGCTCCGCGCACATTTCGTCTTCAAGAAGAAATGGCTCATCCAGAGCATCGGTCCCATCTGCGTGAACGAGATTCCGGAATCCCACCTGGAAATGGTCGATCAGTTCGCGAAGGAATACTTCGACAAGAGCCGTTTCACGTCGGCTCACCCCGACGAATACCTGTACGATCTCGCCATTCTCGTAAATCCCGACGAAAAGGAACCGCCATCGAACGCCAAGGCCATCCAGAAGTTTATCGCGGCGGCGGAAAAGACGGGGTTCCGCGTCGAGCTCATCACCAAGAAGGACTATCACCGAGTCGGCGAATTTGACGCGCTCTTCATCCGGGAAACGACAAACGTAAACCATCACACGTATGCGTTCGCGAGGCGCGCACAGTCCGAAGGGATCGCCGTCATCGACGATCCCGACAGCATTCTCCGCTGTTCGAACAAGGTCTATCTGCAGGAACTGATGACCGTCGGAAAGATTCCCGCACCGCACACGATTATCGCCCATTCCGAAAACCGGCACGAGCTTTCGCGCGCAATCGGCTTTCCGATGATTCTCAAGGCTCCGGATTCGAGCTTTTCCATGGGAGTGGTGAAAGTCAAGGACGAAGAGGAGCTGCAGACCCAGCTCGACAAGATGTTCGAAGGCAGCGATCTCGTGATTGCGCAGGAATTCACGCCGACAAGGTTCGACTGGCGAATCGGCATCCTGGACGGACGACCGTTCTACGCCTGCCGCTACTACATGGCCAAGGATCATTGGCAAATCTACAACTGGAATTCCAAGAACAAGGACGAGGTCTGCGGTCTCTACGACTGCGTCCCCCTCGACGACGTTCCCCACGGGATCATCAAGGCGGCTCTCCGCGTCGCGGCCCTTATCGGCAACGGGCTCTACGGTGTCGATCTCAAGGAGGTGAACGGCAAGCCGATGGTCATCGAAGTGAACGACAACCCGAGCATCGACGATGGAGTCGAAGACCAGCTCGGCGGAGAAAGAATCTACCTGAACGTCATGCATTCCCTGCGCCGCAGAATCGAGGAACGCATGAACTCGGCGCAGCAACGTCTGCTGCAACATCACGGAATCGATTCGTTTGTATGAAATCACCCTGGCATATCTTTGAACGGTTCGGGCTGGAGCTCGAATACATGATTGTTTCCAAGGATTCGAAGCGGGTCCTTCCCAAAGTCGATGCGGTTCTCGGCAAGGACGCAAACGGCGAAAACCTTTCGGACGTGGAACACGGACCGGTCGGGCTTTCGAACGAGCTCGTTTCGCATGTTCTCGAATTCAAGTGCGGCGAACCGACGGAATCGCTCGCCGGATGGGATGAGAACTTTCACCGGGAGATTCTTTCCGCAAACGAAAAGCTTTCCCCTGTCGGCGGGGAGCTTCTCCCGTCCGCGGCGCACCCGTTCATGGACCCGATGACGGAAACGGTTCTCTGGCCATACGACTGCAACGAAATCTACGAAGCCTACAACCGCATCTTCGACTGTCGCGGACACGGCTGGTCAAATCTCCAATCGACGCACCTGAACATTTCCTTTTCCGGGGACGAGGAATTCGGGACGCTCCACGCGGGCATTCGCCTGCTGCTTCCGCTGATTCCGGCGGTCGCCGCTTCGAGCCCCTATCTCGATTCGAGGTTCACCGGCTACAAGGATGCGCGCATCGAAACCTATCGCCACAACCAGGAAAAGATCCCGAGCATTACGGGCAAGGTCATTCCCGAGGCGGTCTTTACCGAATCGGACTACAACAGGGTCATCTTCGAGAGAATCGAAAAGGACATTGCGCCATTCGACAGGGAAAAGCTTCTGAACCACTTTTTCCTGAACAGTCGCGGAGCGATCGCTCGCTTTGACCGAGGCGCGATTGAAATCCGGCTGGTCGATATCCAGGAATGCCCCAAGGCGGATGTCGCCATCGCCGAATTCGAAGTCGCCATTCTCAAGGCTCTCGCAAGCGGAACTTTTGCTCCCCAGGCGGCGCAGCGCGCATTCGACACGGATCGGCTGCTCAAGATTCTCCTTGCGACCGTCAAGGATGCCGAGCGCGCAATCATCGACGACGCCGACTATCTCCGGCTGCTTGATGTCGATGCGCCTTCCATGCGGGCTTCGGACCTGCTGGAGCATCTCTTCGGCAAGGTCCGCGGAAACATTTCCGAAAAGTCGGGGAAAGTTCTCGAGAAGATTCTCGAACGCGGAACGCTCGCGAGCGCGCTCTTCGAAAGGATCGGCGCTTCCCCGTCCCGAAACGACTTTGTCCGCGAATACGCAAGGCTCGCCCGATCGCTTGCGGAAAACACGCTCTATGTCTAGGCGCGAATCTTCCGTTTTCCTCAGCTGCGAGCACGCTTCGAACGCGGTCCCGGAGTTCCTGTCCAGATACTTCACGGGACGAGAAACCAGGAACGTTCTCAAGACGCATCGCGGATACGACATCGGGGCGGCGGATGTTTTCTGGGAACTCGCCAAGATTCTCCGTCCCGACTATGCCATCCAGGGCGCCTACACGCGGCTTGCCATCGATCTGAACCGGAACAGCGACCGGAATCACCGCTATTCCGAATACACGAAAGACGTTTCCGAGACGGAACGAGAATTTCTGGAAGGCTACTTCAGCGGCTATCGCGCCGCGTTTCTCGAAGCGGCCAAGCGCAGGCTAAAAAGAAAGGACGCTGCCCGGATCCTGCATCTTTCGATCCACAGCTTTACCCCGGAATTAGACGGCAAGGTCCGAAACGCCGACATCGGCATTCTCTACGACCCGGCGAGAAAGGAAGAAGCGGCCTTTGCAAAAAAAATTCGGGATAAACTAAGCGCCTATGCGCCGGAACTCCGCATCCGGTTCAATTACCCCTACCTCGGAAAGACGGACGGTCACACGACCGCGCTCCGCAAGATTTTTCCCCAGACGAAATACCTCGGTTTCGAAATCGAGATGAACCAGACGCTGCTCCAGAACTCCAACCCGGAAGACATCGCGCAAATGCTCGCGACCGCGGTAACGGAATAGACGAGCCGCCGAAATCATGGACGTACATCATCTCCTTGGCACGAGCCTCATATAGCCCTGGGCGTTCCATTCGGGCGAGTTCTTCGCAAATGGACTTTTCGATTCGTTCCTGAATTCGAATTCGTTGCCGGAATCGTCCTTCCACTTTGCTCCCGAGGAAAAATCCTGTCCATCCATGACGATGGAATCCGCCGCGGAAATCAGGACCGCGCGCAAATCGAGCTTGTCGTTTCTTGTCGCAAGGCAAAGGTCCGGAGCTCCGAACGGTTCCATGCCCAGGGTGAATATCGAATCGGAAGTTTCGACAAAGTTGATGAAGGCTTCGAGCGGGACATCGCCGGATGCCAGGTTTTCAAAGGCGCTCCGGCTCCACGCGCACCCCGAGTTTTCGATATAGACGCCCAGGGCTCCCGCATCCAGAATTCTTTTCGCGACGTTCAGGAACGATTCCAGGTCCGCATCCGTCTTGACAAGGAACCGCAAGAAGAAGAGCGACCTGTGCGAGGCGATCGCCGACGATTCGTCCGAAGAAAGCGCAAGATGTTCCGCGAAGATCGTTTCGATCCCCGTGACGGCATCCTGCAGAATCGGCTCGAAGAAAATCGAGGAACCGGGAATCATCGCCTGGCTTTTGCCGACATCGAGATTCAACGTTTCCAGAAGAAGTCCTGGCGCGTCTTCCCTGGAAACGGGCAGGGGAAATGCAATGGTGAATGGTTTCATGGTTCGATAGCCTCGCAAAGATTTTTCGCCGATATGTCGTTTTGATGGAGAAGCCTTGCCAAGCCGGATTCCTGCAAGACTTCGCCGAGGTAAACCTGTTCCGTCTGTCCGGGCGTAGGAACAAGGATACATTTCGCGCCGAGCTTTTCCATGTCCATCACGGTACTGTATCCCGGTCTCGAAACAATCGTTTTCGCGTTTTTCACGGCTTTTGCGAACGCGTCCGTTTCCAGGTGGTTGAAAAGCGTCACGCCCGGCGGTGCCAAGGGAAGTTCGCTTTCGCCCGGAAGCCCGCGGATAACCGCATGTTTCCCGGGAATCTTCGCGAAGGCCTTCAGAACGGCCGTTTCGAACGATGTCCGCATCGGTTCGGGGCCCGAAAGAATCGCCAACAGATCGAATTCTCTTTCCGGGCGTTCCGCGACTGGCCCACCCGAACCATCCTTCGCAAAACGCGATTGCGGTCCGATGTATTTCACCTTTTTCGCAAAGCTTTCAGGATAGCGGACATGCGAAAGCTTTCCGGCAAGGCCCGGAAATTCCGCGTAGTCGGGCACCCAGATTTCGTCGAACCTTTGCATTCGGCGCCTGTGCCATGCGACGCCCAGGTTTTCGAGTGCGGAAAACGGTCCCGGAAAGGCGATGCGCAGCTGGTGCGTCATGTAGATATTCCTTGCGCCTTTCGCGTAAAAGCCAAAGCGGTTGTCCGAAAACAGCGTATCGTATCCGCGTTCCCTGGCGAGGCGTTCGGCGATTTCGTGCTCGCGCCGGATCACGTCCGCGATGCGCCGGTAATTGGCGAACAGCCAGAAAGGCATTTCGAACCCGCGATTCGGATAGCGAATTCCATACCCCGGAATCTCGACTTGCGCCAAGTCGGGAAACTCCCCGCGAAAAAGCGCGGACATCTTCCCCGAGACAGCCAGATCGACTTCGGCACCCTGCGCAAGAAACTTGCGGACAATCGGAATCGTCCGCGTCGCGTGTCCCAGTCCCCAGTCAAGCGGAGCGACCAGGATCTTCATTGGACGTCCGAAATCCAGGCGTTGGCCCAGTCGCCGTGGTCACAGTCCATGTTTTCGCCCTTTTCCACGCGAAGGTCGAGCGTTCGCGAACGGGGAATCCGAACGAGAACATGCGACGTATCGCCGGCATACAGTCGCTTCGACCGCCAGAGCTCCTTGCCTTCCGCCAAGAGGGCGAACGAGGCTCCATCGCCGCAGGCGCTCTCGTCGTCCAGCCCGACGACCGCGTGGAAGTTTCCCTCCAGGGTTCCGTCCGAACACTTTCCGTCGGCGCAAAGATCGATGACGATCGAAGAATTCGCGTGGGAACCGATTCCGAAGCGATAAGGCTCGCCGCCGACTCGCAGCGTATGATGTTCCACGCTCTCATTCCGCTCCGGATTACCCCAATCCTGCGAAGCGCTCGCAAAAGGCAGCGCCGACACAAGCCGGACCGATTCTCCGGCGACAAACACGTCGCGCAGGACGCGCACCGTATCGTCCGGCACGTAGAAGTCGAAGCGATACCGGGAAAGCCCCGCCGGAATTTCCTTGACAGAAACGGAATCCGTCGAATTTTCGATGACGCCGTGCAAGGTCAGGGAATCGCCGCGGAACAAATCGTACGCAACGGATTCGCCAAAGCCTTTCGTCACGGCAAAGCGCCCGCCTTCCAGTTCGCCCACCGAGATTCCCTGCGCGTAGAGAGAAATCCCGTGCTTCGAAGCAATGCGGTGAATCGTCAGCGGGTAGCCAAAAAGACGGTTCTCCGCCAAAACCTTTTCCACGCGATAGCCGTCTAAAATCGAATTGACCTGGTCCGTCGTCTTGAATCCGACCACGCGGGATTCCCGGTTCACCTTTCCGTAGCCGTCCTGCCCACGGACAAGGTAGATGTGACCATCGCTCAGATTCCGGTATTTCGCGAAGTCGTCCGTCGTCCAGTTCATGAACGTCCGTTCGCTGAAGCTCGAATGGCCCGACGCGAGCATCTGCCATGGCCGCGCATAGATGAAAATGGAATTTTCGGGAAAATCCTTGAGCTTGGCGTTCAGGTAGCTTTCTTCGCCCAAGAGCTTGTTCCGGTAGTAGAGCATGTTCGCGTCGAAGCTCGAAGTGTGCCAAAGCGCAAGCCCGACCGAAAGAAGAATCGCCGCCGCTGCGGAAATGCCCGAAGCTCGCTTCGCATCGACAAAGCATGTCTCCAGAAAATCCTTTAGCCCGAGCGCCATGATGAGCGCAAAGAGCGGAAGCGCGACGAGGACATACCTCTGGTTGATGTCGATTTCGAACGTCCCCGAAACGTTCAGCAGGATGACAAAGATCTGGAAGCAGAAAAAGAATCCGAGGACAAAGCCGCGCCGGTAACGCTTCCTGAAAATCATCCGATAAAGAAGCCAGCCCGTCGCAAGCAGGAGAAGAACGGTAAACGTCGTGTAAAACGGGTTTTCGAGAATTCCCCCGCGCGAAGCGTCCTTTCCCAGATTGAGCATCGCGAGAAGGTCCGTCCGAAAGTTAAAGACGAAATTTCCGAGGGAATGCACCGCATGGTTTCCTCCCTGGAAATCGTAGCCGCGATAGGCAGCCATCGTGTTCACCGCAGGCCAGCTCACCGCAATGACCGAAAGGACGAACAGCGGAAGTCGATAGAATTCGCCGCGGAAATAGCGGAAGTAATACAGCGCAAACGGGATGAAGGCGAAGACGGTTTCCTGCCGCGTCCCCGAAAAAAGCCCGAGAAGCGGAACCGTCAAGAGAAAATGCTTCCACTTCACTTCTTTCGGAGGCACCAGCGCATACCAGGCGAGGAGAATGGCGAAGATGGCGATATAGAGAACTTCCGTCGAAGCGGACCGCGCCTGCATCAGGTAGATAGGCATTCCACCCAAAAAGGCGGTCGCGGCCAGGGCGGCGAGGTCGCTCTTGAACCAGATGGACAGGGCAAGAAAAAACGCGACGAGACTGACCAGGTAAAAGGGAAAATTCACCCGGAGAGCCGTATCGCGGTTCGGTTCTCCCAGGCGATACGCAAGCGAATGGACAAAGCCCAGAGTCTTTCCCTTGAAATTGTTCACCTCGACCTTGCAGTCCAGCTTTCCGTCCGCCCAGAGGCCTTCGTTGCAGATTCCGCCCGAACGATCGAAATACATCTGGAGCCCCATCGATTCCCAGCTGGTTTCGTCGGAAAGCACTCGATGCGAATTTTCGATGTGGTGGAACGAGAAGAGCGAAAAGAACCCGAGAAGACACGCAAGAAGGACGAGGCTCTTTCCCGACGGGAGATGTTCCCGAACCCGCAAGACGATTTCCCTGAAATTGACCGCAAGCCCAGCCAGCAGGACAAGAAATGTCAGGAGAACGGCAACGTATCCAAAGCGGATGTCCCAGGAACGCGCATCGGCAACGGAGATGTTGTCAAACAGAAGAAACGCGCCGACAAGGACGAGCAAAGTCAAGAAGATGCACCAGCCTTCCTTGCGGGAAATCGACAAGGGAACTTTATCCTGCTTTTTCATGGAAACCTCTGGGGATTGCCTGGATCGTTAAAGATAAAAAACCCGCAAGCGTCGCTCGCAGGTTTTCGCGTTTGGATTCCAGAACGGAAACTACTTCACTTCGACGTAGTAGGACTGGATCGTCTTGCCGTCCTTCGAAAGGACGATAAACTGCTTTCCCTTCGGAAGCGTTCCCTTGATGGAGAAAAGACCCTCCGCCATGTAGGACACGGCGAGTTCGGTTTTCTTCGAAACGTCCGGGAAGACGCCGTTCTTGTCGCCGTCAAAGCCCTGGCAGTCGGCGTGGGCGGAAACGGCTCCGGTCGAAGCCGGATAGGAGGCTGCCTCGATGGCGGTCGTCACGGAACCCGGATTGCAGTAAAGGACGTCGAGACCCGCATCGACAACCTTCGGATCGGGCAACTTGTTAACCTTGATGTCCTTCTTGGACTTCTTGTCCTTCTTCTGGTTCGGAGCGGAAGCCTTCAGGTCCTGCTCGAAGCTCAGACGAAGCCCGGCGACCGATTCCTTGCAAGTCGTCGAGAAGATGGCCCAGCTGTTCGTGATTTTCGACGCGCTGTCCGCCCCCGGAATGTACATGCCCGGAGAAACCGTGTCGCTGTATTCGTAAAGCGTCAGTTCCGCATTCGGCGATTCGTTCGTCGTGGTAAACGTCTGCTGGCCCAGAATGTACTTGTTGCGACGGGCCTTGATCAGATAGGTTCCGACAGGAACGCCTTCGAACTTGAACTTTCCCTGTGCGAGTTCGGCCTTGAACGCGTACTTGGAAGATTGCGTGCCGTAAATCGTCGAATCCATCCAGACGGTCGGCATCTCGACAGGCTTGCCGGTAAAGGCGTCGAGAACCTGGCCAGAAACCGTACCGGACTTGTCACAACCAGCCAGGGAGAGCATCATCGCCACGGAAGCGAGGGGAAGCAAAACTTTTTTCATATGAAACAATACCTCTTTGAAATAATGCCCAAAGATAAAAAATTCCGCGGAATTTTTCAATGACGCCCTTGTTCAGAGCTTGGTTCAGAGCTTAGTTAGGAGAACTTAGAGCTTAGAGACGCGGAGCGAGCCGTTCAGTGATTAGTGGATAGTGATTAGAGACGCGAAGCGAGCCATTACTTTCTGCCGAAAGGCTTTTGACGTTGCACGTCTAGGCTTTTTCGCGAAGCGAACTCTTTTCCGCCTGGCGGCGGAGGGTGGCGCCTTCCCGGCGTGGGGCAAGGCAGGGGGACCTTTCGGAGTTGCGAAGGCCAAGGTCCCCCTTCCTTGCATCCACCCCCACGGCCACGCTTTTTTTTAGAGATTAGAGTTTAGGAATCAAAACGGTCCGCTTTGCGTTAGAACCTAGACGTTTGCGAATCTCAACTCTAAGTTCTAAGATCTAAGTTCTGCGTTAAAGCCTAGACGTCCACGAAACTCCACTCTTCACTCTCAACTCTCAACTGATTCCTGAGTCCTGACCCTGACTTCTATTTACTATCCACTATCAACTATCAACTAATCTCTAAGCTCCGCTTTAGAGCCTAGACGTCCGCGGAACTCCACTCTCGACTCTCCACACTCCAAACTCAACTGACTCCTGAGTCCTGACTTCCGATCGCTAACGGGCTCGCATCAAATCGTCTGGGAAAAAACGCCTTCGCGCTTCGTCTCTTGCATCAGCGGATCGAGTTGCATCGCGAGATACCGGATGACAAGCGTTCCGAGTTCCGTCGTCTCGATTTCCGAGTCGGACTTCTTCAACAGGAGTCCGTCCCGTTCCAAGGCGACAAGCCGTTCCCAGCCAGGACCGACAACGCGTTTTTCTTCGTCCGTCACCAGAAGTCTGCGATTGCACATCAGGCGTTCGATGACATCCCGAATGACGCGCTCTTCGATCGAAAGCTCCTCGCAGCGAATTTCCGAAAGCAGGCCGGCCTCCTGAAGTTCCACGTACTTCACGCTTTCGTGAACGTTTTGCGAATAGGCGTTGTCTAGCTGCGTGATGGCGCTCGAACCGAACGCATAGACTTCGCCCGTCGTTTCCCGGGTGTAGTATCCCTGGAAATTCCGATGCAGCTTCCCTTCCGCGAGCGCAAGGGAAAGCGAATCATTCGGCAAGACGAAATGATCCATGCCGACGTCCCGAAAACCCGCCGCCTTGAACCTTTCGCGCGCCTCGAGAAAGAATTCCAGCTTTTGACGCGGACCGGGAAGTTCGAACCTTTCCAGGGTCCTTTGCGCCTTCTTGACCCAGGGAACATGGGCGTAGCTGTAAAGCGCGATTCTGTCGGGCCGGGCCTCGATCGCCGATTCCACGCTCCGGTAAAAGCCGTTTTCCGTCTGGGAGGGCAGACCGTAGATCAGGTCCAGGTTGATGCCCGTAAAGTTCAGGTCCCGGGAAATCCGCAAGAGTTCCTTCACCGGCAGGAGCGAAGGTTCCCGCCCGACGTTTCGCAGCACCTGGGGGTCGAAATCCTGGATCCCGTAACTCACGCGGTTAAACCCGATGCGCGCGAGCTCCTTCAGGCGGGCTTCGTCAATGCTTGCCGGATTGCATTCGATGGCTATCTCCGCCCGGGGAGAAAAGTCGAAGCGTTCCCGAAGCCTGTCCAAGACGGACTCCAGAAAGGAGTAGGGAACGCTCGTCGGAGTCCCGCCGCCAAAATGAACCTGCGTCACGGGACGCTTCGCGTCTATCCAGGGAAGCTTCTCGTCCATCTCGCGGAAGAGAGCGCGAAAATAGCGGTCGCGAAATTCGACCGTCGGCAAGAGCTCCGAAGTGCATCCGCAAAAGAGGCAGCGCCTCGCGCAAAAGGGCACGTGAAAGTAGAAGCTCACGTTCCGCGGACTGAGTTCGTTGGACTTTCGCCACACGCGCTCGATCTGCGCCTTGTCCCTTGCCGCATGGAAAAGGTTCGCCGGAGGATAGCTCGTATAACGGGGGGCGTTCGTATTGTACTTCAGGAGAAGATCGATCATTCCGCTGTCCATGCTCCCTAATATAACAATCGTACGCTCTTTTTTTTAGATTTAGCGCGATGAATGTTTTCCGTTCCATCCTGCGCTTCGCCCCGATTTTCCTTGTCGTATCGTGCACCATGCCTCCGCGTCCGAGCTACGACCGGGATTCCGCATCCTACCGTTTTTCGAAATCGGAAAAGACCGCGGAAAAGATGCTCCAAAACGCGACCGGAGAAGTCGCCGACTGGATGACCATCGTCAAGCCGTGGCTTGGAACTCCCTACCAATACGGCAAGGCGTCCAGACGCGGAACGGACTGTTCCGGCTACGTGATGAACATCTACAGGGAAAAGACGGGAATTTCGCTCCCCCACAGCTCCACGCAAATGTTCCAGATGGGAAGCAAGGTCAAGAAGGAAGACCTGCAAACCGGAGACCTCGTGTTCTTTGGCGGCGGAAGCGGCGTCGATCACGTCGGGGTGTATCTCGGAGACGGGAACTTCACGCACGCGAGCACGTCGCGCGGAGTCATGATAAGCCCACTCGCCGATTCCTACTGGCAACCGCGCTACAAGGGCGCACGGAGAATCCAATGAAAAAGAAAATCGCGTTCCAGGGACGTCGGGGCGCATACAGCGAATGCGCCGCCCACTGCCTTTTCGGAAAAGACATCGAGGTCCTTCCGATGGACACATTCGAGGAAATCTACCGGGCGATAGAAACCGGTTCCGCGGACGGCGGCGCCATTCCCATCGAGAACTCGACGGCGGGATCCATCTACGAAAACTACGATCTGCTCGCCAAGTGGCGTCATCCGATCGTAGGCGAGGTCAAGCTGCAGATCGAGCAT
Organism: Senegalimassilia sp.; assembly: GCA_963652365.1. Taxonomy (GTDB): domain Bacteria; phylum Fibrobacterota; class Fibrobacteria; order Fibrobacterales; family Fibrobacteraceae; genus Hallerella. Next base: position 13,147 of record CAVJTH010000008.1, on the reverse strand, counting down.
TGCCTCTGCGCGAACAGGGGGGCAAGCCTCCAGACGCTTCGACGCGTCATGAGCCATCCGCAGGCGCTCGCCCAGTGCAGCCACTTCTTTAGCGAACATCCGGACATCGAGAAGGTCGTGTTCTTCGACACGGCGGGTTCCGCGGAAGAAGTCGCCCGGCGAAAGAACCTCACCGACGGAGGAATCGCAAGCTCCTACGCGGCACGGCTCTACGGTCTAGACATTCTCCAGTCGAATCTCGAAAACATCCAGGGCGTAAACTTCACCCGGTTTTACGCCATCCAGAAAGAACCGGTTCCCGTTTCCCCGACCGCCGATCTCAAGACGGTCATCCTCTTTGAACTTTCAAGCGACGACAGGCCCGGAGCGCTCTACGGAGCGCTTGGCGCGTTTGCCAAGAGAGGGATCAACCTGACGCGCATCGAAAGCCGCCCGAACCCGGACAAGCCCTGGGGATACATCTTCTACGCGTCCCTTCTCGGCAACCCGAAAGATCCCACGGTCATCGAAGCGTTCGAAGAGCTGAACCGCTTCACGACCTTCACCTACCGCCTGGGATCCTTTGCGCCCGGCAAGACGGAGCGCCTGCAATACGAAGCCTAGCGGGAGGTTTTCGTCCATGCAAAAAAAAGTCCGCCTCGAAAGAGGCGGACTTTAATGAAACCGGGAACCTCGGAAGGAAACATCTACGAGTTCCGAAGGCCTTGACCTTGCGTGAACCTTTCGCCGAAGCTCTTTTCCAGTCACATCCATAAAGTATATCCGTCTTGCCTCGAATGCAAGAAATATCTTGCCGGCGCATAGGCCAATGCAGGATATTCCGAGTTGGAAGAGCCTGTCACCCGTCAAATCCTTTTCTAACTTTCTCGCCGAGGTCACTATGCATATTGGTCAATTTGAATACGCCCGAGTCGAAAGCCAAAAGCCGCAGGGCTTCTACCTGGAAGTCGAAAGCGGTGGACGCGTTCTGTTGCCGGCATCGAAAGCGCCAAGGGACTTGCGCGAAGGCGACGAACTGGAAGTCTTCATCTATGTCGATAACGAAGGACGTCCCATCGCGACGACCGAAGAGCCCTATGCGACAGTCGGCGAGTTTGCCGTTCTGGAAGTCAAGGACGTAAACGACATCGGCGCATTTCTCGACTGGGGACTCGACAAGGACCTGATGCTCCCGTACAAGCAGCAGCTGGGAACGCTCCGCCCGGGCGACCGCTGCGTCGTGTTCATCCTCGAAGACGAGCGGACCGCGCGAATCGTCGCCACCGAAAAGATCAAGGCATTCATCGACCGCGACACGAGGGATCTCCACATTTCGCAAAAAGTCGATCTGGCCGTCTATGACGTTGCGCCGGACTTTGTCGATTTTCTTGTCAACTACCGCTATACCGGAAGGCTCCATCTCGACCCGAGCAATACGGACACGTTCGAAATCGGGGACGTGGGCGAAGGCTATATCCAGAACATCCGCGAGGACGGGAGAATTTCGCTCAGTCTAAAGCCTATCGGCTACCATGCGACGATGGACAACGCCAAGGAAATCATGAAAAAGATCGAAGAGGCCGGAGGATCGCTCCCCTTTTCGGACAACAGTTCGCCCGAAGAAATCCAGCGGGAATTCGGCGTTTCCAAGAAGGCGTTCAAGAAAATCATCGGCGGTCTCTTTCGCCAGGGACGCATCGTCATCAACGACCGCGAGATCCGTCTTGCGCCGAAGAGAGAACCGCGCAGCGACCATTCCAGGCGCGCGTCCGGAAAGCGTTTTCGCACAAGGTAACTGGAGGATCTTTCCATGATCGCGTTTCAAAAGGGCATCAATCTGGGCGGTTGGCTTTCCCAGTGCGACCATACGAAGGTCCGCTACGATTCCTTCGTCACCGAAAGGGATTTCGCTCAAATCGCCGCGTGGGGATTCGACCATGTGCGACTCCCCTTCGACTACGAGCTGATCGAGACGGATTCCGGAGAACCTCGCGAAGACAATTTCGGGTATCTCGACCGGGCCATCCAATGGGGCAAGGCGTACGGGCTGGACGTCGTTCTCGACCTGCACAAGACGGCGGGCTACGACTTCAACGATTTCGGCAATGCGGCAAGGAACAACCTTTTCGAAAGCGCCTCGGCCCAGGAACGCTTCTTGACCCTCTGGGACCGCGTGTCCAAGCGCTACGCGTCGGAACCGAACGTCGCCTTTGAACTCTTGAACGAGGTGACGGACCTTTCCTTTGCCGACCCCTGGAACGCCCTGATCGCCAAGGCGGTCGAAACGATTCGGAAAAACGCGGCGAGAACGCCCATCATCTACGGCGGGGTCTGCTGGAACAGCGCGTCATACGTGTCAAGGCTTCTGCCGCCGCCCACGGAAAACATCATCTACACGTTCCACCTTTACGAGCCGCTGCTCTTTACGCACCAGAAGGCTCCCTGGGTCAAGGCGCTCGACAACGGAAAGGACGTTCCCTACACGACGGACATGGACTTTTTCCGCGAGAATACCGAGTGCCTGGGGCTTGCGGGCGAAAATCTCTTCCGTTCGAAAGCAAGGACGATGGGACCGGAATTTTTTTCCGACTTCTTGCAAGACGCGATCGAATACGCGAATCTTCAAAAGGTGCCGCTCTACTGCGGCGAATACGGGGTCATCGACCGGGCGGATTCCCTCGAAACGGTCAAGTGGTTCCGCGACGTGCAGAAAGTTTTCAAGCGGTTCGACATCGGAAACGCCATCTGGAACTACAAGGAAATGTACTTCGGTTTTTGCGACGCGCATTACGAGCCGCTCCGGAAATTCTTGCTCGAAAACGCGAACTAGCCAAGCTTCGCGACAGACTGGATTCTCGAAAACGCCGCCAATGAACGCACTTGCCAATGGTAAGAAAAGGAAATGAAAAAAGGCCCCGCCTCGGATGAAGCGGAGCCTTTTTCAAATCGGGCAAAAGCCGTTACACGACAGCTTCCTTCGACATTTCCTCGTAGAACGCAAAGCGGGCATCGACTTCCTTCTGTAGGTCTTCGGCGAGCTTCTGCGCCACTTCGGGCTTCGAGCGGGTCAGCGCCTTGTAGCGGTTCTCGGTGTAGATGTATTCCTTCACCGGAATCGACGGTTTCTTCGAATCGAGAATCAGCGGAGCCTTTCCTTCGAGGACGAGATCCGGGTTGTAGCGCAAAAGCGTCCAGTAGCCGGAATCCACCGCCATCTTCTGGTGCGCGAGCTGGCTGTTCAGGTCAAAGCCGTGGTTGATGCACGGGCAGTACGCGATGATGAGGGACGGACCGTCGTGAGCTTCCGCTTCCTGGAACACCTTGAGCGTCTGGGCGTCGTTCGCGCCGATTGCGACGCGTCCGACATAGACGTTCTTGTAGCTCATCGCGATAAGGCCCAGATCCTTCTTGCCCGCACGCTTGCCCGCCGCGGCAAAGAGAGCGACCGCGCCGCGGTTCGTCGCCTTGGAAGCCTGTCCGCCGGTGTTCGAATAGACTTCCGTGTCGAGCACGAGGATGTTCACGTTTTCGCCCGTCGCCATCACGTGGTCGAGTCCGCCATAGCCGATATCGTAAGCCCAGCCGTCGCCGCCGATAATCCAGACGGACTTCTTGACCAGGTAGTCAGCAAATTCGTCGCGGAGGCTTGCCGCCTTTTCGCAGTCGGAGACCTTGGAAAGCGCTTCTTTCAGCCTGGCGACATTTGCGCGCTGGGCGGCGATTCCCGCTTCGTCCTTCTGTTCCTGGGTCTTGAGCGCGTTCACGAGTTCGGCGGTCACCGCTTCCGGGTGATGCTCGGCGCATTCGTCGAGAAGGCTCAACGCCTGGTGCGCATGCTTCGTCACGGCAAGGCGCATGCCGAGACCGAATTCCGCGTTGTCCTCGAACAGGCTGTTCGCCCATGTCGGACCGCGACCGTCCTTGTTCTTTGCCCACGGAGTCGTCGGCAGGTTTCCGCCGTAAATCGAAGAGCAGCCCGTCGCGTTCGCCACGATCATCCGGTCGCCAAAGAGCTGGCTCACCAGACGGACGTACGCCGTTTCGCCGCAGCCCGCGCAGGAACCGCTGAATTCAAAGAGCGGCTCAAGGAGCATCGCCTGCTTGACAAGGCTCTTGTTCACCTTCGTGCGGTCAAATTCCGGAAGATCCACAAAGAAGTCCCAGCACTTGCCTTCCTGGACCTTCACCGGTTCCTGCGGAACCATGTTGATGGCCTTCTTCGACGGATCCGCCTTGTCCTTGCCGATACAGGCCTGGACGCAGACGCCGCAGCCCGTGCAGTCGTAGCTCGAAACGGAGATGACGAACATCGGCTTTGCGGAACCTTCGAGCTTGTATCCCTTGGCGGCAGTCGCCTTGAAGCCTTCCGGTGCGCCGGCAAGAGCCGCTTCATCGACAACCTTCAGGCGAATCGCCGCATGCGGGCAGACCATTGCGCACTTGCCACACTGGACGCAAGTTTCCGGATTCCAGGACGGAATCGCGAGAGCGAGATCGCGCTTTTCGAACTTGGTCGTGCCGGTCGGGAAGACGCCATCGACAGGCATCTTGGAAACGGGGAGCCTTTCGCCGTTGCCGCGGATGATTTCCGCCGTGACCTCGTTCACAAATGCCGGAGCGTCGCCGTGGATCGCCGCGCGGAATTCCCTTGTCGATGTGACCTCCGCCGGGACCTTGACTTCGTGCAGGTTGGCAAGCGAAGCGTCGATCGCGTCCCAGTTCTTCTGGACGACTTCCATGCCCTTCTTCGCGTAAGTCTTTTCCGCGTACTTCTTGATGTACTTGATCGCGGTTTCGGCATCGAGGACGTTCCCGAGCTTCGAGAAGAAGCAGGTCTGCATCACGGTATTGATGCGACGTCCCATGCCCGTCTTTGCGGCGACGGCGTAAGCGTCGATCACATAGACCTTCAGGTGCTTCTTGATGATTTCCGCCTGGACCGGACGCGGGAACGTGTCCCAGACGGTTTCCGCGGAATGCGGCGTGTTCACGAGGAACGTCGCGCCGTCCTTCGCATACTTCAGCATATCGACCGATTCGAGATGCGGCGTGTGGTGGCACGCGACGAAATCCGCCTGGTTTTCCTCGATGAGATACGGAGCGTCGATAATGGACTTTCCAAAGCGAAGGTGCGAAGTCGTCATCGAACCGGACTTCTTCGAGTCATAGACGAAGTATCCCTGCGCATAGTTGTCCGTTTCGTTGCCGATGATCTTGATGGAGTTCTTGTTCGCGCCGACCGTTCCGTCGGAACCGAGACCGAAGAACATCGCCTGGAAGAAGTCGCTTTCGAGCTTGAAGTTCGGATCGACGGCAAGGCTCAGGTGCGTGACATCGTCGTCGATGCCCACCGTGAAGCGATCCTTTGGAGAATCCTTGGCAAGTTCGTCGTAAATGGCCTTGACCATCGCCGGGGTAAATTCCTTGGAGGAAAGCCCGTAGCGACCGCCAATGACGCGCGGAAGGGCAATCGCGCCCTTCATCGCGGCACCGGAAATCGCTGTCAGGACGTCTTCGAGAAGCGGCTCGCCGGCGGATCCCGGTTCCTTCGAGCGGTCGAGCACCGCGATGCGCTTCGCGGTCTTCGGAAGCGCGGCGACGAGCTGTTCGGACGGGAACGGACGGTAGAGGCGCACGATCAGCACGCCGACCTTTTCGCCCTTCTTCGCGAGATAGGCGACCGTATCCTTGATCGTCGAAGCGGCGGATCCCATCACCACGATGACCCGGTCCGCATCCGGCGCGCCCACGTAATCGACCAGATGATAGTGGCGGCCCGTGAATTCCGCGACCTTGTCCATGTATTTCTGGACGATCGCCGGATAGTCGTTGTAATACCTGTTGACCGTTTCGCGACCCTGGAAATAGACGTCCGGGTTCTGGGCGGTTCCGCGCATCGTCGGACGGTCGGGCGTCATGGCGCGTTCGCGACAGGCCTTGACGTACTTTTCGTCGATGACCTTCCGGATCACGCCGTCTTCGAGAGCCTCGATCTTCATCACTTCGTGCGAAGTGCGGAACCCGTCAAAGAAGTGCATGGTCGGGATGCGGCCTTCGAGCGTCGAAGCATGGGCGACAAGCGCCATGTCCTGGCATTCCTGCACCGAAGAGGAGCTGAGCATCGCGAAGCCCGTCTGGCGGCAGGCCATCACGTCGGAATGGTCGCCGAAGATCGAAAGTCCCTGGGCGGCAAGGGAACGCGCGGTCACATGGAAGACTGTCGGGGTGAGTTCGCCCGCAATCTTGTACATGTTCGGGATCATCAGGAGAAGTCCCTGGGAAGCCGTGAACGTGGTCGTCAACGCGCCCGCCTGGAGAGCTCCGTGCACCGTGCCCGCGGCGCCTCCTTCGGATTGCATTTCAAATACGCGGGGAACCTGTCCCCAGATATTCTTTTTACCGGCGGCGCTCCAGTTGTCGGCATGTTCAGCCATGGGACTTGACGGTGTAATCGGATAAATCGCCGCGACTTCGCTCACTTGGAACGCAACATTTGCGGTCGCTTCGTTTCCATCGACCGCAATCATTTTCTTTGCCATAAACATCTCCAGAATGTATGTAAACATCTCGAATTCTAGGTTCTTTCGAGATATTTCGCCATAAAACTACATTATTATCCGGCTCAAAATGCGCAAAAAAATCAAAAAAAACAATTCGTCAGAAAAACATTGCCGAAACGGGACAACGCCCGCGCCCGATTTGACGCCCCGCGACGCGCCAATTGCTATATTGGGAAGAAACCAGCAGGCAACCCCCATGAAGGATTTCGCGAAGAACTTTCACGCCGAGCGCCGCGGAAACTGCGCCATGGCCGTTTCTGCAGCCTGGGCAAGCGAACACGGTCTCGATCCGGACGAAATCGAGCGGTTCAGGCACTGCGGAGCGGGTCGCGCCGAAGGCGGCATGTGCGGAGCGCTCTACGCGGCAATCCATTACCGTCCAGACAGAAAGGCGGAAATCGTCCGGGAATTCGAAAAAGTCGCCGGCGGCACGCTTTGCCGCGAGATTCGCCCCAAAACGGACATGAGCTGCACGGAACGAGTCGCCCTCGCCGCGGAAATTCTCGACAGGCTTTCCGAAACCTGAGGATTCCGGGAGCGATGCGAGACTTTCACGTCCATCTCGCGAGGCTTTCCATGCCCGAAGAGATTTCCCGGGAACTTCTGCGCCGCGGCTACCGGGCAACGATCGTCGCCTGCGAACCGTGGGAATGGGAACAGACGGAAAGGCTCCTCCCGATCTGGAAGGGATCCGGAACGCCCTGCTTCGGCATCCACCCGATGATCGCCACGACGTTCAACATGGAGCAGATCGACGTTCTGGAGAGGCTCGTCGAAAGGCATCCCGCGGCTCTTGTCGGCGAATGCGGCATCGACAGGCGCTTTCCCGGCTACGGCCCCGGCGAAATCCAGGAAGGGATCTTCCGCGTCCAGGCAAGGCTCGCCATGAAATTCAAGCGTTCCCTGATGATCCACGTGGTCGGGGACTATCGTCGCGTCCTGAAGATTCTCGAAGAAGAGGGATTTTCCGCTAGCGGGCCGCACCCGATCTTTCACCGGTTCGGCGGAGACCGGGAAACCGTCAACCGGGCACTCGGGATAAACGCCATCTTTTCCCTGCACATGGACAGCTTTCGAAAGGAATGCACCCGGAAGGCGCTTTCCCTGATTCCGCGGGAACGCATCCGGTTCGAAACCGACGCCGACGAGACGCTTTTCCCGATGAGCGCGGAATCCCTGCTCGATCGGCTGGAGGAAGTTTCCGACCTGTTCGATCGCAGCCGGAATCTAGCCGACGGCCGATAGCGGAACTCCACTCCCAATTCCTATCTTTTGCCCATGCATTCCCTTTTCAAGATGTCGCGCCCGGGAAATATCGTCATCGCCCTTTTCACGCTCGCTGTCGGCTGCTGGATTTCCGGAGGGGCCCCTTCGCCTTCGGTTCTCGCGGCGGACATGACGGCCTTCGCGTTCGCCATCGCGTTCGGCAACGTCCTGAACGACGTCCTCGACCTTTCCATCGACCGGACAAGCCATCCGGAACGCCCGCTCCCCTCCGGAAAGGCTTCCGTTCCCGCGGCGCTTTTCTTCTGCGCTATCGCCTTCGCGTTCGCCATGGTTCCGGGCGTTTTCCCGGGCGTCTGCGCCACCTTTCACGCGGCGTTCTACGCGGCGCTTTTCGCTCTGCTCTTTCTCTACGACCGAATCTTCAAGAAGATTCCGCTCTTCAAGAACGTAACCGTCGCCGTTCTCTGCACGACTCCGCTCGTCCGGGTCGCGTTCTACCCCGCGGCGAATCGCCGTCCGCTCCTTGTCGCTATCGGATTCGCCTTTCTCCTCACGCTCGTGCGCGAAATCATCAAGGATCTGGAAGACATGGAAGGCGACAGGAATGCGCGCATCGTCACGTTCCCGGTCCTAGCCGGGAAATTCCCCGCCCAGGCACTCGCCTCATCCCTTCTCGTCTTGACCTTTTTCGGCATTCCCGTTCCCGTTTTCCTGTCGTGGCTTCCCGCGACGTTTCTTCTCCTCGCCATTCCGTTTTTCCCTTTCTGCCTCGTCATCGTTCGCGAAACGGCCCGCGGAAACTTTCGAAAGGCTCAAAGGTTCGCCAAGGCCGCCATGCCGGTCGGGCTGATGGTCCTGGTCCTTTCGAGCGTCTGACCGACCCGTTTCCCGATTTTTTACTAGATTTTCAGTCCACATCAAAGAGGCTTCCATGCTGGATGAACTTCACGAAGAATGCGGCGTCATCGGAATCTACAACGGTGAAAATGTCGCGCGCAATGTCGCCATGGGACTTTACGCCCTGCAGCACCGCGGACAGGAAAGCGCGGGATTCGCCATCACGAACGGAGAAAAGATCCGGGTCCGCAAGTCGATGGGACTCGTATCGACCCTCCTCCGCGAACACAACGTCGATGAGCTCCAGGGCTTTGCGGGAATCGGGCATGTCCGCTACAGCACGACCGGTTCGAGCACGCTCGCCAACGCCCAGCCGATTCTCGTGAGCTGCAAGTGGGGACAGCTCGCCATCGTCCACAACGGGAACCTGACAAACGCGGCGGAACTCCGCGCCGAAATGGAAGAAGCGGGTCACATTTTCCAGACGACGTCCGATTCGGAAATTCTTCTGCACGAAATCGCAAGGACCCAGGCTCCCAATCTTCGCGAAGCGATCAAGAAGGCCGTGTCGAAGCTCACGGGATGCTTCTGCATGATCATCCTCGCGAAGGATACGATGTTCATCGCCCGGGACGGCTACGCGTTCCGTCCGATGTCTCTCGCGAGACTCGGAAACAGCTGGTGCATCGCCAGCGAGACATGCGCGTTCGATCTTCTCGGGGCGAACTACGTCCGAGACATCCAGCCCGGCGAACTCCTGACGATTACCCAGGACGGTCTCCACTCCGAAACCTTCTGCACCAAGGGTCGTCGCGCACACTGCATCTTCGAATACATCTACTTTGCGCGTCCCGACTCGAAGATCTTCGAGCAGAGCTGCGACAAGGTCCGCCGCAAGATGGGAAAGCAGCTCGCCCGCGAATGCCCCGTCGAAGCGGACATCATCATCCCGGTTCCCGATTCCTCGACGACCGCCGCACTCGGATACGCCCGCGCATCGGGCATCAAGTTCGAAATCGGGCTGCTCCGCAACCACTATGTCGGACGGACGTTCATCGATCCGACCCAGAATGTCCGCGCCCAGAAAGTGCGCCTCAAGTTCAACCCCATCGAAGGCGTGCTCAAGAATCGAAAAGTCTGCGTCGTCGATGATTCCATCGTCCGCGGCACGACCCTCAAGATTCTTTCGAAGATGCTCCGCGACGCCGGCGCGACCGAAGTCCACATCCGCATCGCATCGCCTCCCGTCGCCCACGCATGCTTTTTCGGGATGGACTTCCCGAACGCGGGCGACCTCGCCGCGAGCAGCATGTCTCCGGAAGAAATCGCCAAGATGCTCGGAGTCGAAAGCCTTGGCTACCTGAGCATCCAGGGAATGAAGGAATGCACCGGAGCGCCCGAGGAATACTGCGCCGCATGCTTTGACGGCGAATACCCGGAATACATCGGCAAGGAAGCCGGCAAGTACAGCTGCGGGTAGCCGCCAGGAATTATCCGACGAAAGGTTTCGCGCAAGCGAAACCTTTTTGCCTGGGACTTTGACTATATTTGCGCCGTGAAATTTTCAAAAGGACTAATCGACGGGCTTCCCATCGGAATCGGCTATCTGGCGGTCTCCTTCTCGTTCGGAATCGCCGGTTCCAAGGTGCTTTCCTGGCCCCTGGTCACGCTCGTTTCGATGACGAACCTCACGTCCGCGGGACAGTTCGCCGGCCTGAAAATCATGGAAGCGGCAGGAACTTTCCTGGAAATGGCTCTCGCCACGTTTTTCATCAACCTCCGCTATTCGCTGATGGCGGTCTCCCTTTCCCAGAAGGTTTCGCCCGATTTCGGGACGCCCAAGCGTCTCCTGCTCGGCATCGGCATCACCGACGAAATCTACGCGCTCGCGATGAGCGCGCGGGAACGCGTGACCCCGCTCTATTTTCTGGGACTCGTGACGCTTCCCTATGTCGGCTGGTCGCTCGGAACACTTTCCGGAGCGATTGCGGGCGAAGTGCTTCCGAACGTTCTCACCAACGCGCTCGGAGTCGCGCTCTACGGAATGTTCGTCGCGATTGTCGTTCCCCGGGCAAGGCTCCACCGCCCGACCCTTTTCGCCGTCGCGCTCTCGATTGCCCTCAGCCTCGCCTTTTTCTACGCGCCCATTCTCAAAAACGTTTCGACAGGATTCTCCATCATCCTCTGCGCGGTCATTTCCTCCCTGTTCGCGGCTAGGCTCTTTCCGCTAAAGGATTCGCCATGAACATCCACGACTACGCGCTCTACCTCGCGGTGATGGCCGGCGTCACCTATCTTGTACGGACCATTCCCTTTGTCCTCATGAAAACCGAAATCCGGAACGTCTTCTGGAAGTCGTTTCTCGCCTACATTCCCTACACGGTCCTTTCCGCGATGACCGTTCCCGCCATCTTCTATTCGACCGAGTCCCGGCTTTCCGGAATCGCCGCGCTCGCTACGGCGGTCGCGGTTTCCCTTCTGGGTCGCGGGCTTGTCCTCGTCGCCTGTGCGGCTTGCGCCGCGGTGCTCCTCATCGACGGGGTCGTTCTCCCGTCTTAAATTTTCTATCTTGCCCTCTAACACAAAAAAAAGGCTATCCCTATGGCACAACATCGAGAAAACTGGGGTTCGAAAATGGGCGTGGTCCTGGCTGTTGCCGGAAGCGCCGTCGGACTGGGAAACTTCTTGCGATTTCCCGTACAGGCCGCGACAAACGGCGGCGGGTCCTTTATCATTCCCTACATCATCGCCTTTCTGGTTCTGGGCATTCCCCTCTCCTGGATCGAATGGACGCTCGGACGCTATGCCGGAATCCTCCGCCACGGAACGTCCCCGGGAGCCTATGACAAGATCATCGGAAAGCCGTGGGGAAAGTATCTGGGTTCCCTGGGACTTTTGCCGCCGCTGTTCATCAGCTTCTACTACATGTTCATCGAATCGTGGATTCTCGCCTTTGCCTGGTATTCGCTGACAGGAACGCTTTCGGAAATCGTCGCCGCGGGGAAGATTTCCGAATTTTTCGGCAACTTCATCATGCTCAAGGAGAACCTGGGACCGTTCCCCGCCGCCATCGTATTTTTCCTCATTACGTTCGCCTGCAACATGACGCTGCTCTCGTTTGGCGTCCGCAAGGGAATCGAACGGGCGAACAAGGTCTGCATGCCGCTTCTCCTCATCATGGGCCTCATTCTCGTTGTCCGCGTCCTCACGTTGCCGGAGATCGGAAAGGGACTCGCGTTCATGTGGAATCCGGACTTTTCCGCGCTCACGAATCCGTCCGTGTGGCTTGCCGCCGCGGGCCAGGTTTTCTTCACGATGAGCCTCGGAATGGGAATCGTCCTCTGCTACGCAAGCTATGTCAAGCGGAACGAGGACATCGCGCTTTCTTCCCTCACCGCCGGAGCGACCAACGAATTTGCCGAAGTCATTCTGGGAGGGACCATCGTGATCCCGCTCGCGATCATTATCGCCGGCGCGAACATCGAGGAATGCGCGAAGCTCGGAACATTCGGGCTTGCGTTCCAGAGCATGCCGCACGTCTTCGGGCAGATTCCCTTTGGCGGAGCGTTCCAGACTCTCTGGTTCGGGATGCTCTTCTTTGCGGGCGTCACCAGCGCGATTTCCATTATCCAGCCTCTGATCAGCTTCTGCGAAGACGATCTCAAGTTCTCCCGAAAGGGCGCCGTTTCAACCATCGGAATCGTGACATTTATCGGTGGGCTCATCAGCATTTTCGGGCTTGCCGCCGGAGCGGTCGATGAACTGGATTTCTGGGGCGGATGCTTCCTCCTCATCGTTCTGGGAACCGTCCAGGCATTCATCTTCTCGTTTATTCTCGGACGCCGCAAGTCCAGGGAAAATCCCGAAGAATCCGAGGCTTTCGCCCTGCTGACGGAAGGTTCCTCGATAAAGATTGCCAAGCCTTTCCGTTTTGTAATCCGCTATATATGCCCGTTTGCGCTGCTCGCGCTGCTCGTCGCCTGGACGCTTCACGACGGACTGAACGTTCTTCTGCTTTCGAACATCCCCGCCGACGCGACAGTCGAGCTTCTTGGCTGCACCATGCCCAAGACCCGGTTCATCTGGGGGCTTCGCCTGTTCCTGGTCCTTGCCGTAATCTTCGTCAACGCGACCATCTGGTATGCCTGGAAAAGCGGACGCGCGCTCCGCGGCAGAGGCGAACAGGTTCAGGAAGTGCGCATCGGTAAATCCGAGGAGGAGGCCTAACATGGAACTGCAGGAACTTTCGACAAGCGGTCTTGCCTTCATGATTCTTTCGTGGGCAGCGATCATTGCGCTCAACGTCTTTTGCTTCTACAAGATTTTCAAGAAGAAATAAGGCCTTTTCAGAACTTAGTTGGGAGAACTTAGAGTTTCAAAGCGAGCCGTTCAGTGCTTAGTGGATAGTGCTTAGAGTCGCAGAGCGAGCCGTTACTTTCTGCCGAAAGGCTTTTTCGCGAAGCGAACCTTTTTCCCGGAGGGAGGCGCCTTCCCAGCGAACTTTTCACGCTAGAACCTAGATGTTCGCAGAACTCCACACTCAA
>CAVJTH010000007.1:0-92730 GCA_963652365.1 Senegalimassilia sp. | reverse complement strand
CTCAACTAAGTTCTCAGCTCTAAGTTCTGACTCCCCCTTCCTTGCATCCACCCCCTCGGCCACGCTTTTTTTTTCAGAGATTAGAGTTTAGGAATCAAAACGGCTCGCTTTGCGTTAGAACCTAGACGTTTGCGAAACTCCACTCTCAACCCTCCACACTCCACTCTTCACACTTCACTCAGCTCTAAAATCTGACTCCATCACTCGCCAAGTTCCAGGAACATTTCAAAATGGGGCGTTTGCGGATAAAAGGCGAAACCTTCCGCCTTGTGGATTTTGTAGCCATAAATGGAAAGCCTCTGAAAGTCACGGGCAAGCGTCGCCGGGTCGCACGAAACGTAAAGCAACTTTTTCGGATGCGCCTTGGCGAGAGCTTCGATCGCCGAGGGAAGAAGCCCGGTCCGCGGCGGATCGACGATGAGGACATCCGCATCGGAAGCGTCGTTTTTCGCAAGCCATTCTTCGGCGGGAGCGGATACGTTACGCGCTTCGGGGACATTGCGTTTCGCATGATACAGAGCCTTCGGCTCGCGCTCCACGGTCACGATCCGTTCAAATCTCTCTTGCAGCATGGCGGCAAAGAATCCGACACCGCTATACAGATCGATCAGAAAACGCCCCGAACCGGCGGAATCCGAAACGGTCTTGACTAGCTCCGGCAGCAGTCCCAGATTCGACTGGAAAAAACAGGCAGCGTCCATCGACAGGGAATGTCCGCAAAGCGTGACCGTATTTGTCGCCTGCTTTTTGAATTCCGAAGCGTCCATTCCACGATGGAAACAGGAAATTCCGCCATCTCCGTTGTCAAAGACGGAAAGTTCCGGAACCCTGGGGAACGCATCGCCTGCTATCGCCTCGTTTAACGCATCCGACAGGACAGCGCACCGAGGAACCGGTATCTGTCGATGACTTTTCGATTCCCGAAACCCCCAGCCCTTTTCGACGCGGACAAGGCGCGCCCGGTTTCTGTAGCCGTAGGATTTTCCCGAATGGATTTTCCAGCCCGCGGGAAGTTCCGCTTTCGCAAAGCGCCGAAACAGTTCCTCGACCGAAGCGCGATATGTCAAAAGCTGGAAATCGAGACTCGCGTGTTGCAGAGAGCAGCCACCGCACCTTTCGTAAAGCGGGCATTGCGGCTTTACCCGAAAGAAAGATCGTTCCAGGATTTTAGAAGCGAATCCTTTCGCATAGTCCTTCCTGTCTTGCGTCAGCGCGACTTCCGCGACTTCCCCTGTCAAGGCTCCCGCGACAAAGCAGATCCGTCCATCGTCAAGGCGGGCAAGAGCTTCACCGCCCTGCGCCATTTTTTCCATGCGAAGTTTCACCGTTTTCATTCTTCAATCATCATACAGGTTGTTCGAAAAATCTGTCGGCACTTGCGGTGGGCGGTCAAAATCCAGCGTGGGAACGCTCGCCATCAACGCCTTCGTGTAAAGATGCCTTGGGCTTTCCAGAACGGATTCCACTGGCCCGGATTCCTTTTCCCTTCCCTTGTAAAGGACAATTACCTTATTCGCAAACGAGCGGACGGTCAAGATATCGTGAGAAATGAAGAGGATGGAAATCCCCAGATTTTGTCGAAGCTCTTCCAGGAGCTTGAGGACCTGCGCCTGGACGGAAACATCGAGCGCGCTCGTCACTTCGTCCGCGATCAGCACCTTGGGTTCGAGCATCAACGCCCGCGCGATGCCGATTCTCTGGCGCTGCCCGCCCGAAAATTCATGCGGATAGCGTCCGAGCGAATCTTGCGACAGTCCAACGAGATGCAGTTTTTCCCTTGCGCGTTCGACCGCTTCGCTCCTGGAAATTCCATTTGCCACCGCCGGGAAAGTCAAGATTTGCGAAACGGTCTGTCGTGGATTCAGGCTCGAATAGGGATCCTGAAAGACCATCTGTACCGATTTGCGGACCTCGGAAAAAGCTTTGGCCGAAGAAACATCGACATGTTTACCGAAGACGGAATAGGTCCCCGCCTTCCACGGCAAAAGCCCGACAAGCGCCTGGGCAAGCGTACTCTTTCCGCATCCCGATTCCCCGATGACCGCGAGGATTTCCCCTTCGTCAAGCATAAGCGAAACGTCATCGACCGCTTTCAGATAATGCGAAACACGCGAAAGGACGCCGCTCCGCATCGGGTAGTAAACAGAAAGATGTTCAACGCGAAGCGCTTCGCTCATGCCTTTTCTTCCGCGCCTTTTTCGGTTTCCCCGTTCAAGACGGATAACGCGCTCTGGACATTCCTTTCCGTTTCGGAAAGAATCGTCTTGCATTCGCGGAGAAGAGTTGTCGCTTCTTCGACCTGAGCCGCGAGTTCATCCACGCTGACATCGCTGCGGTCAATCTTCGAAAGGATTTCTTCCAACCGGTTCATCGCCTTTTGGTAACGGTTATTCTGTTCGCTCATTTCTCCAGTTCCTTCGCTACGGTTTTTGCAAATTCCGAAAGGCTCGGGTCGCGTGCACCCATCACCAGGATCGTGTCTCCCGGCGTCGAAAAACGGACCATTTCTTTTCCGCATTCGCCCCGGTTTGAAACAAAGCAAGCGGTCGCATTCTTCCGCTTGAGGTCTTCGACCAGATCCGCAGACGAAATGTCCCGCGTGACCGTTCCGCCGGCGTAATAGATTTCGCTCAAAAATATCGCATCCTGGGAGCGAAGCGTTTTTGAAATCGCATCGACCAGGTCGTTTCGCAGAAAACGGGTCGGGCCGAATCCGTGCGGCTGGAAATAAGCGATGACGCGTCCCTGCGTAAAATCCTGCGCGGCGCGGATGCTCGCCGCAATCTTTGCCGGATTATGCGCAAAGTCATCGACCACGGTAACGCCGTGAAAAGTCCCAAGAATCTGGTGGCGACGATGGATGCCTTCAAAAGTTTCCAGCGCCTCGGCGCACTTGCGGAGCGAGACTCCGACCTTGAGCGCAACCGCGACAGCGGCAAGCGCGTTCATCATGTTGTGAAAACCGGGGAGCGGCACCTTGAACCGGACAAGTTCTCCACGATGGCGCACGCGGAATGCAATCGAATAGCCTTCGGGGCTAAAATCCATTCCCTGGACGCCGGCCTTGGCTTCCAGTCCAAAATCATCCAGATGGTTCACGCTAAAGGCGTTCGCGAGTTCGTCCGCCTCGTTCACGATAAGCGGCTTGCCCTTGCCCGTAACGTTCTCCGAAAATTCCGCAAAGATTCTTTGCAGCTCGGCAATTTCCTTGTGATCCTTTCCGATGTTCAGGATGACACCGATTTCCGGCGAATAGCGGACAAGCGTCCCGTCGCTCTCGTCGGATTCCGCGACAAGCCATTCGCCCTTTCCGGCGATTCCGTTTCCGATCATTCCGCGCCTTTCGAGCGAAACAAGTCCCGCCCCGGAAAGCAGCGAAGGCAAAAGGTTCGCCTCGTTCAGAATATGCCAGATCATCCCGGTCACCGTACTCTTGCCGCTCGTTCCGCTGACGCAAATCGTCTTGACGCTTTCCGAAATCCTAGCGAGCATTTCGCTCCGATGCATCCGGGAAATCCCCAATTCCAGAGCGCGCTTCAAATCCGGATTCGATTCTTCGATGGCGGTGCTCACGACGATTGCCGAAAGGCCCGGACAAATTCCCGAACCGTCCTGCGGAAACGTCCGAACGCCCGCCGCTTCGAGCTTTTCCCGGATACCGTCACCGTCCGCTCCCGAGAACTTTCGGTCCGAACCGGAAACGGCAAAGCCCCTGCCCGCCAAATACACGGCAATCGCGCTCATACCGGAACCCGCAACGCCGACAAAAAAGAAAGACTTGTCTTGAGATAGCATGGCGATATTATAGAAAAGGCGCGGAAAAGAAAAAGCGGAAGTCAAGAATTTGCGTCAAAATTCAAACAGCCTGTCCGGAAAATCCCTGGAATGGCGAAGTTTCAAAACCTCCGTCACAATGGCGGTTTCGACGCCTTGCGCAGAGACTCGGATGGTCATCGTCTTCAGGTTATTTTCCACATCGTAGGAAAATTCCGTCAAAGTCGATTTATCCGAGTCTTCCGTTTCCATTCTGTCGATGCGCTTCTTTTTTGAATCGTAGTAAAGCGTTCCTTTCGCCCCTTTGATCGAATAGAGACTACCCGAAACAAGTCTCGGTTCGGACCATTCGCCAGAATCTAGCGGGTTAAAGTTCGCATAGGACATCATCGGAAAGGACTCCCCGTTATAGGGGAGAACCTGATATTTCCGAGAATCCAAATCGATTGATTTCATTCGGT
The DNA here is from genome assembly GCA_963652365.1 of Senegalimassilia sp. GTDB lineage: Bacteria > Fibrobacterota > Fibrobacteria > Fibrobacterales > Fibrobacteraceae > Hallerella. The sequence goes on along the minus strand of CAVJTH010000007.1, from coordinate 88,495 downwards.
TTCCGTTGATTATCGTCCGCTGGTTCATCATGGGCATTTTGACTTCCGCATAAATTTTCGAGGAGCCTTTCCGCACAAGATACATGGTCATTCCCTGGAAACCTGACATCGCTGAAGAAGAAACCGTTGTTCTGATGCCTATTTCAACGGAATCGGACGCCATCATGCTTTTCCGTAAATCAGCCCGCACATTTTCCAAAGTTAACGCTTGAACAATCGAAATAGACAAAACCATCAACCATAAAATTTTTCGCATCTTTAGTCCTTTATGCAGCGGATGAAATTCGCAATCATAATCATTCTAGTTTTTTACACAGCGAAGACTGTAGTAATAATAATAAAGACCTTCTTGGAATTCTATCTCGTCTCTATCAAAGAAAATATATATGACATGCCTGGGTCTTGATCTCTTTTGCGTCCACCAGCTGGCACCACCTCCAAGCGAAAAAGGTTCCGATTTTCCGTAGTCCGGAGTTTCTGGATTTTGAATAATTACATAACCCGTTTGCACTCCATTAAAGCCACATTCATTTGTTCCCTGAAAGTAGTCGCTCCATGTTTCCGAAAGCAACACATCCAGAGCTTTATCCTTACTCCCTATTGATGCCAATAATTCTTTCCAATCATCCACCGTCGGAACCCTCCATCCAGTCGGGCACACAGAATCAAAAGGTTCTCTACTTAGAGGATCAAGGGACAAACAATACCAAAGTCCACACTCGGAACAATCTTTATACAAATCATTTTTCACACTATAATCCGTTTTGTAATTTAAATTCTGCGCCATCCAGACTTGACCGCCAATCGTCGTATATTTGTATTCTTGTCCATCGCGTTCATCGATAAATGTTCCGCGGTTAGGCATCCCATAAATGTTTGTTCCCTCCGCAGGACAAACCGTCGCTGCGTCAAAGCTGTCGGCATCGGTCGCACAAGCGTTCAACGCAAGCAATAAAAAGCCGATTCCAGCGATAGCGCCTACCGCCTTACAATCCCGGAATAACTTAAGCTCTGTTGTTTTCATGGTGAACTCCTTATCTGAAAAGTTTCCAAGAAAGAATCTCGCTTCCTCGACGAAGAACAAGATAACTCCCCGGCGTGAGTGTGTAGTTTGCTAGAGAAACGGAATGTTCGCCTTCGCCCCATACCCCGCTAAACAGGAGAACAAGAGGCATTCCGACGGCATTCACCGTTTCAAGCGTATAAGTCCCCCTTTGGGAAACATTTATATAGACGACATCCCCATCGACATCGATCAAATCTTCATAAACATCTCGCGTCTGGAAATCATCGCTAAATCTAGGCTGGGGAACTTTCCCCCATAACAAGTTGCCTTTCAAATCGAGCACAAGCGCCGAATCAGCCACAGACAAATCATTGTCTCCAAGACCGTAATGTGACGGATCGTCAGATGCATCAAATTCAGCAGCCCATCCGGGATAGTGAATTTCAAAACTTACGCCATTTCCAAAATCGGATTTTTCGCCAGGATTGAGAATCGTATTTGGATAAAGGAATGACACATAATAAAGGTTACCGCCGGCAGCAATCTTGCGCCCTTCAGCAAAGGGACTGCTATAAACATCTAATTCCTGTTCCCCGGAATCATCCCGATAGTAGTAACGAATTTCAAAGCCATCTATGGGCGCCTTTCCTGTATTTTCGACGAGCATCGTTACAAGACTGGACTGATTAGACCCCAATTTCGAATCCTTTGCAAGAACTCGAGCGCTTTTTCGTTTTTGATCCATCGGGCCATTTGCATCATGACAGTTCCAATTATTTAAAAGAAAACCGTTCACATCAAGCAAAGCGACGCCTTTTGCCTCCACATAAGAATTTTTCGCTCCATCCGCATAGCTCGGGTCATCGTTCGTATTCCACGGAAAATAGTAATCAACTCGGTGCAAGCCTATTTGAGGACCATTTCCAAAATAAGGCGTTCCATAAGCCGGTATCGATTCCGTCAATTCCAATTCTCCATAAAAAGAACCACCAGCATCGGGAACAACAGACATCGGTGCACTCGGATAGAAAGAAGTCGCCTGTACATTCGCTCCCTCGCCATGGTAATAATACCGAATCCGAGTACCAGAGAAAGCAGAATCAGTTAGATTTTTCAATTGAAATTTCGGCCTAATCCAAGAAACATCGCCTTGATTTTCATAATGCATCTGCACCAAAACACGCGCATCTGGATTTATCCATTCCTGCTCCCCATAATTTATTACCTCAGCCGAAAGATTTTTTGTTTCATCAACAAGAGCAAGCGCAGCAATCCCAAGGTTCCCTATCGGACGAATAGCAATACGATTCTCTCCAGCAACAAGTCCCAAAGTTAAATCATCCACACGAACACTCTTCCAGAGTCCTGTCGATTCTATCGTATAAATTCCTCGTGAATCTCCATTTACAAAAACTTCCACCTCAGATACTTCCGAAGCATAATTCAAAGACAACAAGTAGAGTTTATAGCGTCCTGTCTTGGCACTCACATTCCATGTCATTTTATCCACATCAATAGCAGTCCTTTGACGAAGATAAGCCATTCCCGCCACACCACAGGACTGATCGACAGCAAGATTTCCTCGATCTAATGTTACAGCACGAACAGCTAGAATATCTCCCGATGCCAAATCCAAATCATCACGATACAAGTCGGAAACTTGCGAAGAAGTGAGTACAGACCGATAGATTCTTACATTGGACACCTCTCCGACAATTGACTTGGAATTTCCAATTCCACCTAGCAATGGTTTCCCACCATCTCCAAAAACTAAATGCGACGACAAGACCTGATTCTCTACAAAAGAACCATTCTTGTAAAGACAAACCCGATTTTGATCAATAGTCAAAACAATATGGTTTCTTATATTTCGTTCCGCTTTTGTATGGAAAGTTATTCTTTCCGATGTAGTTTCCAAATAATAATGCCCAACAGAATCTATACCAATCCTCCATGCATTATCACACTGCCAACCCAATACGGTTCCTGCAGAATGTCCGGCAACAAGTCCAAGCTCAATGCTGAATGAAACCAAGGAATCTAAAATTTGCATACTACCTTTGCCGACAGCCTTATCCCCAGCAAATAATCTGAGATTTTTTCCATTCTGCCAGGGAAACTTCATTCCAGAAAGATCGATATGCGGACCATTTCCAGTAGCCTCAAAAGCGGTTATTCCCACTCCTTCAGAAAGCGGGTACCACAAAACAAGCGACAGAGGATAAGGATAAAGCCTTTCCGATTGTAATGTCGCTTTGGCATAGTTATGACCGTAATCTTCCACAAAGGCATTCACAGTTGCCTTGCAACCAATACAACCATAAAGAACGTTTCTGTTCAGCACAAAATTTTCCGCCAAATGTTCTTTTCCAAAAACGGTACGACTTTCAAGAAGATTGCCACCGAAATAAACATCCAAACGAGTTTTAGAAATTCCAGAGCCCAAATCGATCGCAGAAACATCCACCTGCAAAATACGATCTTCATGATTTTCCACGACAGAAATTTCCACATCACTTATCACCGGAGCAATGGAATCCATACGAACCATCGGCCCACGGAATTGAGCTGTTTTTCCATCTACCCCATAAATGATCATCCGAGAATCGTAAAAATTCTCCATCGAAACGATATCCGATTGGCGAACATTCCATACAATTGGACTTGTAGAAGCGGCTTGATGTTCCGCAACAACAGAGGTTCCCGAACGCAGTTGCAGCAAGTAATTACTCTTGCCAGAACACGGATAAGGATACTCCAACCATCCATTAGCGGTCCCCATCCAAAGGCTATCCATCGGCATCTCGCCACACTGAAGGTCATATTTTTCCGTTAAACTTGTATCCGCCAATTCTACATTTTTCAATGATTCGCTATCCAAAACAACAAATGTGGAAAAAGATTTCGTTTTAGCCGCTATTTCAATTGCCCCACACTTGGCGTCAAAACTAGAATCATCCCAAGCAAGTATATTGTTATTTTTATCAAAGGCAATCACATTTTGACTTTCTAACGGAGTTATTTTCATCGTTGAAAAATCAGGTTTAAATATCTTAAGTTCCGTCGGATTAACCTTATTCAATGCATTACACTGTAATCTTACATGAATCAAAGGCCAAAGAGAGTCTGGCAATTTCGAAAAGTCATGAGACGGCAAAATCTCGATAACAGGGCCAACAACAACTAAATTTTTAAATGCTTCAAAATTATACTCGCCAGCCTTCGGAATCGTTCGAACCGTAACATCCACATCATTTTCACCCCAAGTTCCAGGTTCAAAATCGACAGAAATTTCTCCATACATGGATTGAGCAACGCCACCTTCTCCCGATTTCAAAAGACTCCCGACATGCATATCAAGCTGACGAAAATATGTCTGTCCTTTTGTTCCGCCATAGGTGAGGAAAAAGGATGTATTTCCCTGAAGACGATTCATTTCAGAATAATCTAAGATGGGATAAGGCTCTTCAACAGGAATCGTATCCTGTATCCCAGATTTTAAAAAGTGCTGAATTCCATTTTGGACATAAAATAGATTCCATTTTTGATCTCTTCCGGGAACACGTCCTCTAAGTGTAACCTTTTCTGGTTCGCGAACATTGTAATTTACTGGATGTCCCCGATTCACAGAGAATTGTTTTTCATTGTCATCGTATTCTGCGGTATAATACGAATGTAATTTTCTTTCTCCACCAGATTCGCATTCTCCCTCCGAGCCTCGCGCATATATATAAGGCATTCCTATTTCCACTTTTTTCATCCAAGGCTTGCCAAGAATTTCATTACTGGAATCCTGTTTTTCCACATCATCGAGAGAAATTTTATGAACCAAATCACTCCGATTATAATTCCAAGGCTTTTGTTGAGACCAAATGAATGAAGCGGTAGATTTGCAAGTTTCCCCTTCATTTTTTGCACTCCATACGCCTTCATTTTCTTCAGGGTTCCAACCAGGCGTCGTAATTTGCAAATGAAAATCTCCGCTAGGAACATTTCCATTATCAATTACCGGCCTGTCCTTATTAGGCATTGTCTCTAAAAATATGCTTTCGGGAACTTTCCAGTAATCTAATCCTTTCGAATCTTCTTCTTTCACCCGATACGTATAACTACTGCTCAGTACATTCCTTCCAGGATAATAGGAATCCAAGTTTTCTAGCGATGTAAACAATCTGGGAGAAGCATCCGTTGCCGTCAAAGGATTTTTGATCAAGCCCTCGCACTCAAGATTATCACTCCAATTTTCCACATTCCAATCCCCAACGCTAAAATGCAATCCCGAAGCGAGGCCGCGATAAAACTTACAATCATCACATTTTGCTTGTATCGCATTTTCAATACCGGAAAAATCGCCACTCAAAAATGGATAGTCAGTCACAATATCTTTAGATGATTTTGCGGCTTCCAAAACGGACATTTTCGGCGCCACATAAAAAGAAAGCGACAACGGATCTTTTATTTTCGGGGTTACAATAGAATCTTCGCCAACATCATCACTATTCAAGTCAAGCCGATTAAACTTCTCGTTTTCATTCCATGTTATAGCAGCTTTAAATGGGACCGGAGCATTTTTCGCATTGTAAAATTTTAAAGAATAGATAGATTCCGATAATTCATCATTTAAATCGTATTCATCGGAAAACAGTAAGGGATTTTCCGCCTTTCGGACCATAGACAATTCTTCCGCTTCAAATGCGGTCAACTTTCCCTCTTTTTTATCAACAATCCAATTTTTTCCATCAAAAACATTGCAAGGGTTATCTTGCAAATTACAATATCCTTCACTGTCGAATAAAGCGATATTCTCCGCATCAAAACGCGTAAAAGTATTCGCCAAATTGTTGTAGCCATATTGAGGATTCCAATATTTATCTTTCACCTCTAACTTTAACTGAACAGCAATATTTGTATTGCTTCCATCATTTTCACAAAAACAATTATAATTCCCATAAGAATAGTTATCATGCGAAGTTGTCGGCGATATCGATATTTTGACCATGTCCTTGTGAACATCATAATCATCATCAGTACATACAAACTTTTTATTTGTATTATTATTCATTGAACTTGAAGGTTTGCAGGTTAAACTCGGAGAAGCTGATTCTAAAGAAAAATAGCCTCTATCATAATAAAATGTCTTTTTCTGTATTTTCCAATAAACGTTCTCTTTTCCTAAATCATTCCACCAATATTTCAAGACCTCATCATTAGGGCATAAACTCCTATTCTGTTCATCTCTACATATATCATCGTTCCAAATTGAATTCCATGTGTAATCATGATCACTCAATTTCTCTTCTGGGTCAGAATAAGAATCATGAATAATATGGCCTCTTACAAAAAAGTCTTTTTCTTCTTTTTTAGAAAAATGGTCCGCTATTCTTTTAGCCGCCGATTCTGGCAAAATCTTTATCGCAACACCTATTTCCATTTTATTATCGCCATCTTTATCAAGTCCTACAATAGAATTCCATGGGTCTAAAGTTATTTCTGGTAAATTGTATATTTCTCCTTCCTTCAAAAAGATTTTCTTCCAAAATAGTTTATAATTATAAGATCGATTTTTCCAGTTATAAACACTGGTCAAATCATGTCCATACCCCATAAGTAATACAGCGACCGTAACACTAAATTTCTCTCTATGCCTATGAATTCCCAAACTATATCGATTTTTCTCAAAAAATACCGGATGCTGCACACCATCCATTGTCCAATGGTATTCAATTTCTCGCTGAGAGGAAGGAAGCGTCACTGCAGTTACATCTGCTTCCAACAAGTAATCGGGATTCCCATAATAGCGCAAATATCCCATTTCATCCAAGACAGCTTCATCAGCCATCAGTGCCGCGGGGTATTCCCCCTCCCTTACCACTTCAGTCGGAGCAGGAATCAGTTTGTTGCTAAGAATCAGTTCAAATTCATGTGAAAGCGTTTTTTCTTTATCGCCTCTTTTCGCTGTAATTTTAAGCTCATAATTGCCTTCTTCCATCATTGCAAAACCCGTTTCACTCATACCGTCCCAACTAACGGAGTAAGCCGTTTTCGAAACCCCTGCCAGCAAGAAACTATTATCCATTAGTTTTCTCACGACTTTCCCATTAGGGCCTATAATTTCAGCACTCACGTAAGCCGGCCGTCCCGCTATCCCAAATTCAAAGCTAAATTTCGACAAGGCAAATGAATTTTCGCTATTCGTTTCACCAGAAGAGAGACCTACATAGAACTCTTTCATCGCACGATTATCCATGATTATACTGAAATCTTCCACCAACTGGTTCCACGAACTTTCGTAAAAAATCAATTTAGTCTTATCATTCTTTCGATAGGCATAAGCATGTAAACGGACCTCGCTTCCGCCCGGGTATAAATTTTCCTGCGTAAGCCCATTCCAGACAATATTCGATGTATATTGTCGAGGATTGACATATAGCACAGGAGATTCCTTGGACATGCTTATCGCATTTCCGGCGACAACAGAATTTTTTCCACAATAAATTTTATTTTTGCCATCCTTGACACTGGAAATGTCAACAATAAACGCAGAATCCGATTCAAACTGTATAAGAATTTCACCGTCGTCAATTATCCAATTTCTTGAAGCGTTATATGCCGGAATTTCAATATTCTCGCCACCGATTACAGGCATTGCCACCGAGACATCTTCTTGGGGAAGAATCGATTCAGAATCCACAAAGCGTACTGTCTCCTTTTGATATTTCAGAGAGAGTTGAGGTGTAATTTCCTCTGCTGAAGATTCTGCCTTCCCTTTCCAAAACACATTCCAAGTCTTGCCGGTTTGCCAAACAGAAAGCCCGTCTTTCTTAACAAGCGGTTCTCCATTAAAGGGTGATGCCATGACTGTTCCGAAAAAGACCTTCTTCGCAGGGACAAATACAGAAGAGTCTTTTTGAGATTGGACTTCAATATCCACATTCATAGACCATTTAGAAGTATCGAAACCATCAAGCTTCAACCTAATACTAGCATCCGAAGCTGGCACTTGCTCTTTTGGAAAATCCTCCAATACCAATTTAGGCAACGCCTCTTTATCAATTTCTGCCGCAATTATACCGTCGGCAAAAGACACTATTCTTTCGGTTATAGCCGAGTCGCAATTTTCTTCACTATAATCACAGCCTTTAACTTTCAACCGAATCACATAACTTCCCTTTAAACCATTCGTATTCCAAATCGCCAAAGCTTTTGGCTGTTCAGAAACGGTTTTAGTCAAATAAGAAACATTTTCAGAACTGCATTCCGATGAACCAATCTTACACCATTCAATACTAAAAGAAGCATTCTTGTCGTCCCTATTTTTTACTATAGGATTAGGTGTCGTCCCTTCAATTAGAACTCGTTCTCCAAAATAGTCTCCCATCCCCTCTTCTGGAAAAGTTATCCGTGGATAACGACGTCCCATTCCAAAAAAATCAACCACTTCGCCGTAATTGCCTACACCATCAAAACAACCAAAACGAACGGTCCACAATCCATTGGGCAAATCGGAAATTTTATCCTGTAAGGAAAACTCAAAAGGAATATTCGTATTCCCATTTTTGCTAGACTGTTCCTTTCCAACAAAGAACCATCCCGTGTTTTTTTCTCCTACAGAAACTTTAGCATAGCAGGAAAGGTCTGTTCTGTTAAACGACTTGTCAGCAATCTGTGAAACATAAGCCTTGCTTTTGCGTAATTCCGAAACATTTGAAAAAGAAACATCTCCATTCATCAACTCAATTACCACCGGAGCAACCCTATCAACAACAAGACCTTTATAAATAGTTGTATCAAAAGTATTGCCCACATCATCTGTCAATTTAATCAAAACATCATAAATGCCATCTTGAAGACGATTTGCCTCAGGTTCAATAAAACGAAAACTTTTATTTGTAGCGCTCAACGCAATATTGCGATTATATACCTTGTGAGTATCATGATTTTCATCATTAAACAGCAGCTGCACCGAAATAATTGTACTATCCCTACCGAGCAAATTTTCTTTTATATCAAAAACAAACTTTAGTGTATCATTAACACCTAATCGCATTTTATCATCTTGAAAAATAAACGCCGGATAATCACCATGAAGATCTTCATGTAAAACCGTAGCGACCAATGAATTATCAGAAATTATTGGAGCTGTCGTATCAATTACAATCTCCGTTTCTAGGAGAACTCCATTAAAGCCGTCAGCAAAAACATAATTTCCGCTCCCGTTTTTTCTTGCTACTTTATCCCATAATAAAGTTTCATTTCCTTTGATGGAATCCGCCAATAAATTTTCAAACTCTTCCGATGAATAAGCGTAATCAATAGCTTGTACAATTAATTTAGCCTTTCCTTCAAAGTTGGGAATTCCTTTTTGCCAACCAAAACTTATGACTCGCTCGCCGTTGTCCTCTATACTTTTCACAGGAATCGTTGTTCCATTGCTTTTCTCCACAAATATGCGCAAAGCCCTTAGAATTCTATCAGATTCCGGTCCATTATTAATCACTACACCCCAACTGTCAGCAATATTCTTTCCAGAAACATTTTTCTGCTTTAGGGATAGTTCAATATCGGGAACATCCCTATCTATGTACACCATTGTTCGCAATTTTGCAGAAGTTCTTTTGCCCTGGTCATCCAAAAATCCAACGTTCCATTCAAGAATATAATTACCGCTCCTTAAACTGTCCGAAGACCACAAGCTTTCTATATCAGCGGAAATTTTATATGTACCACGAGTCTCATCGATCAATTCGTATTTTGCATTGACTTTTCCAACAGATTCATTTCCTGCATCGAAACAAATCAAGGAAACACTCATATCGCTAAAATTAGGAACCCCATCTTGTTTATTAAAGTAAATATACGGATTATCAATTCTAGACAATGTAGCAAAAGCTCGGGGCCATCCTTGTTCCAACAGAGGAGGCGTCGATTCAAACAGATAGGTGAACTCGGCGGTCCCCGTCATCCCCAACTTGTTCACCACATACAGATTGACCATATTGGGACCTTCTTTCTGTATCGAGGACAACAGATGTTCTTCGTCCTCAAAATCTAAATCAAAAAACTCTTTTGGACGAAATACAAAAAGTCCATCACTCCGAACAGGATTTGAAACCGCTACAGCTTTACTCCACTCTCCGCCGCCAATACGCAAGCGCGCTACCCAAGCGTCTCCTTTGCGTTCATAAGCCATCCGAACACCCGCATTAAAATCCAACATGATTTGTCGAAGACTGTCCGGCTGCAAGTCATCTACTACAAAACGATACTCGTAAATATGTTTTCTAACCGTAGGAGCCTTCCATTTCCAATAATTCAAAACCTCTAAAGGAGTAGATTGTTTTACATCAGCATTAAATCGAATATCCTTGACAGAAAGCAACTTATCCCCGACTGCTGCAGACACAGCCGTTTCTTCCGCAAAACTAGACGCATAAAGCGACACATTTTGCGAATCCTGAGAAATTCTTTCCCCGTTATCGATTACTTGGCACTTATTTTCCAACGAGGCGACATCGTAAATATCGGATTCACAAGTTCCAAAAAGCATCAAAGGTATAATTGAATCTAGCGCGTTATCTTCATTTCCTTTTTTGGAAATAGATGACATGGAAATTTTTGGAGAATCGAAGAGTAATTTTTCTAAATCAGGATAGTCAAAAGAAACTTTTCCATCTAAGCCGTCATAACTAAAACTATCTGTTTTTTTTATCGCTGCGCTGAGCGATAAGTGCTTATTATCCTTAAGCGTTTCTATATTCTGGGCTAGCTTAGCGGTCTTGCCCGACATATCCGCAATCAAGACCACATTGGCGGCAAAAGCAGCGGCTTTGCAAATTTCGTCATAAGGCGACATCAAAAGATTACAACCGACTCTCAATCCAACATCAAGTTTATTTCGCACCGTTTCAAGTCGCCCCACATTAGAAAGAAGTTCCTTGTACTCCTTTAAACGGCTGTTGTTTTCGATGTAATTGCCCAAATCATAACCAACACGAGACACAGATGCGTTTTTAAATGAGGAAACATTTAAACCATAAGCACTATAGACAGGAACATCAAAAATTCCTTCATCAAAAAAATTCAGGCCATAATTGGAAAGATTTTTTGCACTGACTGAAAGTCCAGCCAAGACACAATTTCTCGACAATCCTTTCGAAACAGCGCAATTTGCAGCATTTCCCAATACATCCGCAACTTCAGGAGAAAAATTTTCGATAAACACAGAGTATAACTCCGATTTATAAGCCTCAGGAATAAATTTTTCCAAAACTCTGAGAATTTTCAAAGCCGAACCCGGCAAGTCATCCATATTTATTTTTAAAGACCTTAATTCCGAAAGACCTTGAATATAGCCAAACAATTTAGAATCATCTAGGGCATTACCCAAAGATTGATATTTTTCGACAAATTCTCCCACAATTTTTCTTCCTTCGCTAGAAAGGTCCCCTTTTAACAGCTCGTCCGCCAAGTTGGAAACACTTTCTCTAAGATCGCTTCCATCAATACCTGCATTCAATAAAACATTTTTTAAGGAATCTACAAAGACCTGTTTTAATTTTTCCTTCGGGATATGATTCTTTACCTGTTCGCCAAAATCATTATATGTTCGCCGTCCATTTCCCACTGTTGGAAATCCATAAGAATACACAATCCCATAAGACGGACTGCCAAACCCAGTTTTCATTCCGGTCGAATTAAACCACTGAATTTCGCCGATATTAGCCTTTACATCGGCCTTTGATTCAGCAATAATATCTGCATATTTTTTATCATCAAAGCTAGCGTCTTGGGCCAAATACCAAAGCGCATCGGAATTTTCCGCGTATTCACCAAACAGAGCAGCCTCCGAAAAAGCTGTCGAAATATTGCCTGCGTTCTGAGCCATTCCGAGAACAACGCTCTGGACCACAGAGATTACAGCATCCTGCAAAGCATCCAGTCCTCCAAAGACATAAGCGGAAAGGGCTAACGGTATGAGCGCTGAAAGATTTTTGATATCCGGTTTTTTAAGAGAATAACTTTCCAAACCTTGAAAAAGAGCCTGATCGGCAAACCCCGTTCCCTCATGCGGTGTATCAAAAAATAGCACCTTGGAAATATCCCCGGCATAACTATTTCCTTGGATATATTCACGAACAACCAAGCCACTAACTCCCTCCGAAATGACAATATAGCGAAGAGGTAAAACATCTGGACGTATTTTTTTCAAGTCAGTTAGTGCACACTTATTTCCGCATCTTTTTTTCCAATTCAACAATAAACCATCCGAGCTGTTTTCAAACCAATGTTCCAAAGCTTTTGCAAACACGGAATTCGATCCATGATTTGAAAAAATTGACGATAAATCGCTTGCGCTCCGTGACGACACATCAATGGAATAAGGATAGAGATTTCCTATATCGCCGGTAATTCTCGTAGAAACATAATCATAGATTCCAGATTTGACATAAGGATTCGAACTTCCGCCTTTATCCGAAAGAAAAACAAAAAGGCTGTTCCGATACGATTCAACGCTTCCAAAAGAATGAGAAAAGAAAAAGCACAAAAAAATGAAGACGACAATTCCACCCTTATGCATTATCAACTTCTCAATTTTTTATACAACGAACAGAAAAGAACTTATCATCATATGGAGGATTATACTTAGGTCTATAAAAATCTCTGTATCCATCAAAATTTAAAGCCCACACTTTAATAGGTTCCGAATCATCCGGTTCATAATCAGACATCCACCAAGTCGCATACAGCCCGTCATACATTTCTCCTGCTATCGAAGGCAAAGCACTAAAGCCACACTCATCATTCCAATTTGCATCGTCACCAGGATTTAGGACCGCCCAACCAGACGAAGCCTTTAAACGAAAACCAGCTTCTTCATAGCCACCCAAAATGTCTATCATCTTTTTCCACTCATCAAAACAGGGTAAGTGCCAACCTTCTGGACAAGCATAGTACGCAGTCAACCATTTATAAGTTAATCCCTTTTCCATACAATTATCATCCGGGTAAAGACAGGTAAAACGAACATCCGCCTGCTCCCCTGTTAGAGGATAGAGCAATGTCTTTTCCGTTACGGCATAGTTTAAATTCTGCGCCATCCAAACCTGGCTGCCGATCGTCGTGTACCTGTATTCCTGCCCATCGCGCTCATCGACAAATGTTCCGCGACCGCTTTCCGGGCAAACTTTCGCCGCATTGAAAGCCTCCGCGCTAGAGCCATTATCGGAACAGGCTGCAAAGTAAAAGACCGCGATAAGTCCAACAAGAGTCGGAAATATTTTCATAAAATCTCCAGTTTTTCAGTTAAAGATAAAACGTTATTCCAGATACGAAGGGTCTATAGTCGGTTCATGCCCGGTGACGATTTCCGACCGATAGACTTCGCCGCGCTTTTCCGCTTCACGCTTCGCCTTTTTTTCACGCTTCTCCGCCTCGATGGCCTTGCGCTTTTTGATCCGCTCCTTTTTCACCGACAAGCGTTCCGCCCGCGTCAAGCGTTCCTTTACGGGCTCTTCCTCGTAAGGGTAATCCTCTTCGGTTTCCAGCGGTTCGTCCAGATAGGGATTTTCTATCGAGGTTTCCGCGAAATTCCTAAAGCTCGTATCCTCGTCAAATGTCGGAGCGGCTTCCGGGCACTCCCTTTCCAAAAGCTTGACGGCAGCTTCAAACGGCTTTTCGAGCGGAACGGAGAAAGACATTTTCTTTCGGGTCCGCGGATGGGCGAAGCAGATTTCAACCGCTTCCAGAAGCTGCGCAGGCGCAAGCTTCAAAAGCTCTTCTGCGACTTCGCGGTAAAGGGGCGGCACTCGGGAAAGCGAAGCCTCGCGTCCCTCGTAAATCGGGTCGCCGACAATCGGATGTCCCGTGTAGCGGGAATGCACACGAATCTGGTGCGTGCGTCCCGTATCCAGTTCATACTCCATCAGCGTCGCAATGGAAAAGAACCTTTTCGCCTTGTAGCGCGTGCGCGCAAACTTCCCGTTCTTCACGACAGCCATGCGGATGCGGGATTTCGGATCGCGCCCAAGGGGCAGCTCGATTTCCCCGGAAAGGTCGCGCGGATGCCCCCAGATCAGGGCTTCATACTTGCGGTGAAGCGTGCGCGTCTCAAGCTGGTGCGCGAGATTCCGATGCGCCTTGTCGTTTTTCGCCACAATCATCAGGCCCGGCGTATCCTTGTCGAGACGGTGCACGATTCCAGGCCGGAGCGGACCGTTCACAGCCGAAAGTTTTTCCTTGAAATGATAGAGAAGCCCCGCAGCGAGCGTCCCTTTCGAAACACCGTTTCCCGGGTGCACCACGATTCCGCGCGGTTTAAAAATCACGGCGACGTCGTCATCTTCATAGACGATGTGCAAATCCATCTTTTCCGGTTCGAGCGACGAGGATTCCTTTTGGGGAAGCGAAGCGACCTGGATGAGCATCCCTTCCGAAAGGCGAAGGTTTTTCTTGGCAGGCGTCCCGGCGACCGTCACCTGGTTTTCCGCAATCAGCTTTTGGATGTCCGTGCGGGAATAGTCCGAAAGTTTCTTTTGCAGAAACCTGTCCAGGCGCTCGTTCGCATCCTTTTCGGACACGAAAAAGCTCGGCGACTCGGAATTAGACGGTTGGGGATTCTTCTTTTGCATGCGAACCTGTCGGTGAATAGTGGATAAGCTTATAGACCAGCGGAGACAACAGGACAAGCGCGACGCCAATCGTTACGCAGCAATCCGCAAAATTGAAAGTCGGCCAACGCTCCATGATGAAATCCGGAAAATCGCAATCGATAAAGTCCACGACCTTGCCGATGCGCATCCTGTCCGCAAAGTTTCCGATCGCGCCCGAAAGAATCATCGCGATACCGAAGCGCACCAGAAAATCGTCCCGTTTCACGGACCTGTAGAAATAGACAAGCACAAAGGTCGCGACGAGCGAAACGATTAGAAAGAATATCGTCGGCGGAAGAAACGGCAAGATATCCTGCGGACGGCTGCTGAACGCGGCACCCGTGTTGTACGCCAGGCGAAACTGCAACAAATCCCCGACGACATGCACGATGCGCCCCAGCGGATTTTCGAAAGTCGGCTTCAGGTAGGCGACCGCCCAGATCTTTGTCGCCTGGTCGATAAGAATCGAAGCGAAGATAAAGGCCAGGTGAAACTTCCACGACTTCAGCAGGCGAAAACGTTCCTTCATGTTCCGTCCCTCAAAATTTCAAAGTTCTTCCGTATCCAGGAATTCGAGTAAAAATGCAGAGTCGTCTTCCGGATGATTTCCTTCACGTCCGCCCGCGTAATCTTCACCTTGCTTTCCCCATCGAAAAGGTGCGAGCAGTCTCCCATCAGCGAAAGATTCTTTGCCGCCATGAAGAGCGGCCACAGGCAGAACAGGCGGATTCGCGGATTTCTTCGCGGAACGAGCAGCGTGTATTCGATCGCATCCGCTAGATGTTTCCACGCTTCGCGCACAAGCTCCCGCATGACAGCGGCACGGGCTTTTCCGTTGGCGGCTGGAGCAAACATCGCCGGGGAACTTTCGAACCCGCAAGCGCGACAGATCGTTTCCGGGACAAAGCAGACTTTGCGCTCGGAATCCTCCCGGACGTCCTTGATGATGTTCACCAGCTGGAGCGCAAGGCCAAAGCTCACGTCCAGCGTTTTCATTTTCGAAAGCCTTTCGCCGTCGATTGCCGGATTCTTCGCAGCGAAAAGCCTCGTCAAGAGCTTGCCCACGATCCCTGCGACATAGTAGCAGTAACGCGAAAGGTCGGGCATCGTCTCCAGCGTGAACCAGCCCTTTTCCAGGGAGGCCTCCATCGACTGCAGCGAAGCGGACATTCCCTCGCACATTTCGACGACGGTCTCGCAAACGGGCTTCACGGAATCCGCGTCAAAAATCCAAAGCAGCGGAACGACGGTCAGCGCGTTTTCGCAAAGTTCGTAGTTCGGATCTTTCGACGAACGAAAATGCTCAGGCAAGGCGGCAACAAAGGCCCGGGTCGATTTTTCCCCGTCGGAACCGTCCCGAAAGATATCCGCGAACATTTTCAGGAGCCGAAGCTTTTCTTCGACGGGAAGCCGGGAATCGTCCTCGACGGTATCCGCGATTCGCAAATAGAGGTAGGCGAGCAGAACCGTTTTTCGGAGGTTTCCCGAAAGACGATTGATATTCAACGCGAACGTGCGCGATACGAGAAGAAGCATTTTATCCGCATAGAGAAAGCGGCTTTGGATATCCGTCGAACTAGGCGTTTTCATAGGCGGAAGTTTCCTTTTCCAGGGCGAGTTCCTGTCTTGCCATTTCCTTCAGCAGCTTGAAAAGCCTCTTTTCGGAATCCGCCTTCACGAGCGCGTTGCGAAAAGCCCAGGCGGAATGCCCGGCCAGGTCGTCTTCCGAAAGCGGGTGTCCGGACTTGCGGTAAAGCGCATCCTGCCGCTTGTATTCCCAAAAATACGCGTTGACTTCTAGCCGATACACGCGATTCATCGCGAAATTCACGAAAGGCTTCTCGGCGAGGAGACTTAAAAGGAACGGAAACGGCAGCAAATAGGGGGGGAACCGCAAGCCCCAATAAAGCGTCGCCGCCACGGAAAACGCGGAAGCCGCATAGAGAAGCCCCAGGACCACACACGCGAAAATCCGGAAAAACGGCTTTCTGGACCACCACTCGGGGACATAGCACCAGGTTTTTCCCAGACGGATCTTGCGCTTTAACGCAATCGGGTAGGCAAAGAAGCGCGCCCAGAGAAAGAGAGCCGGCCATAGGACAAGGGGCAGCCAAAATAGCGCCCCGACAGCAAGAATCCAATCCATCATGAAGCCAATAATAGTTAAATTAAGCCCTATGAACCCGCAATTCGAGAAATGTTTGGAACTTTTGCACGGCAAGATTTCGGATGCCGTTTTTAACGATCTGTTCGCAAAGCTGGACCTGACAAGTGTCACCGACCGCCGGTGCTCCGTCCTCTTGCCTCCGAATAAGGACATCAAGTCCTATCTGCCCTACAAGGTTCTTCTCGAAATCAGTTGGCAAGAAGCCACCGGCCAGCATCTGGATTTTGACTTCCAGCATGTCGAATCGAACCCGAGCGTATCCGCGGCGTCGCACGATTTCTGCCAGCCGATCAAGCTCTCCGAGGAACTCAGCTTCGAGAACTTTGTCGTCGGGGACAAGTCGAAGCTCGCCTTCAGCGCAGCGTTCGCCGTTGCCGAGAATCCGGATCACAGCAAGTACAACCCGCTCTTCATCTACGGAGCTTCCGGGCTGGGAAAGACGCATCTTCTGCAAGCGATCGGCAACTATATCCTTGGAAACGCGACGGGAAAGGTTGTCCGCTACATTCCCGCAAACGATTTCCAGCGCGATTATACGGAAAGCATCCGCAACGGCAACACGAACGAATGGTCCACCTTCTACCGCGAAGATGTCGATGTTCTCCTGATCGACGACATCCAGAACTGGAGCGGTTCGACAGAGACACAGAACGAGTTTTTCCACATCTTCAATACGCTGCACCAGGCGGGAAAGCAAATCGTCCTCACGTCCGACGCGCCCGCGGCCGAAGTCAAGAGCCTCTCCGACCGACTGGTGAGCCGTTTTTCGTCGGGACTGACCGTCGATATCCAGCCGCCGGCCTTCGAAACCCGCGAAGCGATTCTTCGGAAAAAGGCGACCAACAGCCACCTGGACATTTCCGACGACGTATTCGCCTACCTTGCCGAAAACATCGAAGGCAGCGTGCGCCCGCTCGAAGCGGCCATCGTCCGTCTGGCGATGCAGTCAAGCCTTCTCAAGCAGGACATCGGCATTTCGCTCGCACGGCAAGTCGTCGCGGACATCATTCCGAACATCAAGCGTCGCGTCGGAATCGAAGCGGTCATTCACGCCGTTTCCCAGGAATTCGACGTTCCCGAAGACAAGCTCCTCGAAGCGGGCCGCGGCACGAAGGAAGTCGCCCACGCGCGTCAAGTCGCCATGTTCCTCATGAAAAAGCTCACGACGCTCAGCCTCAAGAGCATCGGGATGCGCTTTGGAAACCGCGATCATTCCACGGTCATGCATGCGATAAAGACCATCGAAAAGGAAATGCAGGAAGACGCGACGTTTGCACGGGTCGTCGAAACGATCAAGTCGAACATCCACTAGCCTTGCGCGTTTCCCGCTCGCCATGCGGTTTCTTCGCCATCATTCGGATAAGATTATGAATCCCTTTATCCTGATTTCCCTGTTCGCCATCTTTCTGCAAAGCGCGATGCTCGCGCTCTTCTACGCGCTCCCCGATCCGCTGGGACTTTCCCTGTCGGAAATGTTCGCCGGGAAGACCGTCTGGCAGATTTCCATGGCATACGGAGCGATTCTCGTTCTCGTTTCCCTCTTCGCCTTTTTCAGGAAGCCGCGAGCCCTTGCCGCATTCCTCGTCTTCTACTTCATCCTCGCCGCGGTCGATTACGAAGTCTTCCGATTTTCGCACCAGCGGCTCTCCTACTCGTTTCTGCGCACCTACTTTCACCTGTCGAACATCACCGATTCGACAACCGTTTCCACGCTCGGCGGAGATTTCAAGGGGACCCTCGGCTGGCTTTCGCTTCTCTTCGTCGATATCGCCGGATTCACCTCGATAATCCTCTACCTTTCCCGAAAGAAGCAAGAGAAAATCCAGGCGCGAAGCTTCAATATTCCGTTCTTCCTTTTTTCCGCGGGCATGTTCCTTTCCGTCATCCCGCTCGCGCTGTTTCTCGCCGGAACGCGCGGGACAAGGACGATTCCCATCCTCGGAACACAGGTCGATATGCGGTTCACGCTCGGAAAGCACACGCTGACCGCTCCGATTCTGCACATTGCCGCCGAAGAGACCTTTGAATTTGTCAAGGACAATTACAAGATTACGGACGAACTTGTCGCCGATCTCGACGCCTTTCTGCCCAAGGATTTCGACAGGGAACGGATCGACAGGAAGTTTCCCGCATACCGCAAGGCGCCTACAGGGGAATACCGGGCAAAACGTCCCTACAACATTGTCTTCATTTTCGGGGAGTCCTTCAAGGGGCGCATTCTCGACCAGATGCTTTCTGGCGACACGACGCTTGCGCCGAACCTCTGGGCGCTTTCCCAGGGAAGGTACTTTTTGCACGGAGGGGGCGGTCTCTGGTTCGAGAACGCCTTCAGCGGAGGATATCCGACGGTCCGCGGCACCATGGCGACCTACTTCGGATTTCCGTCCCACCCAAACCGCGACGTTCCAAGCTTCTACGCATCCAACCACTTCACGGGATTTCCCGAGCTGATGACGGATTATGTCCGACAATACATGACGATTTCCAATCCGATCTTTGACCACACGCTGCCGTTTATCGAGAGATTCTACGGAAACGACTGGAAAATGCCCGAACCCGGAAAACCCGGAACAACGGACAGCCTGGGAATGGATGTCGTCTTGCGGATGCTGCAAGACCTGCCGACCGATACTTCCTGGCTTCTGACATTCAACACGATAGCGACGCATATTCCCTTTTATGGTTACCCGGACGACTTTGCGCCCAAGCCGGACAACGCGATGGAGCGTTACCGGAACGCCTTGCGCTATACGGACACCCAGCTCGGGAAGCTTTTCGAGGCTCTTGCCGCGCGCCCGGATTTCGAACGCACGGCCATCGTCATCCTGGGCGACCACGACACTCCCGTCGATTCCATCGATTATGCGGTTCCGCAACCGCTGGGAGTTTCCGCCGCGCAAATTTTTCTCGGCATCTTTTCCGCGGATTCGAACCTGTTTTCCGGATTAGAAGTCCGAAAAGACGTTGCGTCGCAGCTCGACATCGGCCCGACCATTCTCGATTTGGCACAGGTAAAGGCGCCGAACCACTTCTGGGGATACGACCTGCTCGCCGAAAAGCGCCCCGCCGAACAGCCGGCGCTCTTCTTTTCCCAGAACGCCTACTTCCTGGGATTTCGGGATTTTGTCCTGACCGGAGGACTCGAAAGCGAAGAAGTCTATCGTGGCAAGGAAGGGACCTACACACCCGCCGGCGATTCTCTTTCGAACCGTTGGCGAAGCCACGCCATCGGGGCAAGCAAGGTCCTGCGTTCCCTGCTTCGAAACGACAACATGCAGCCGTGAGCGCGAGCAGAGCCTAGTTGATAGGAGAAAGGAATCAGTCGAGTTTGGAGTGTGGAGGGTTGAGAGTGGAGTTTCTCGGACGTCTAGGCTCTAAAGCGGAGCTTAGATCTTAGAACTTCGATCTGAGTTTTGCGAGCATTTAGATTCTAGCATGAAAAGTTCGCTGAGATCTCTAAGCTCTAAGTTCTCCCCACTAAGCTCTGAACAAGCCCCTCGCCGGGAAGGCGCCTACCCTCCGCCGCCAGGCGGAAACAGTTCGCTTCGCGACAAAACCTTTCGGCAGAAAGTAACGGCTCGCTCTGCGCTTCTAAGCTCCAAGCTCTCTCGACTAAGCTCTGAACTAAGCAGCTCACTTCCCTTTTTGCGAAAGCCACAGCTTGCAGAAAAATACCGAGAAGACGATGCTCGACACCAAAAACACCATGATGCCGATACAGGCCAGGTCTCCAATGCCCTTCAAGCCGCGATGCGTCGTAAAGAGCATTCCGACAAAGCCGGCCGCGGTCGTCGTCGAACTCGCCATCACGTTTCTGCCCGTCGTATCCAGAAGCTCCCTGATCGTAATTCCCTTGGTCGAAATCCATGCGCTGACGAGATGAATCGTCGCATCGATCCCGATTCCAAGCGTCATCGGGATGACTATCACGTTGTAGATGCTGATCTTTCCAAAATCGAAGAAATGCGTGAGAAATCCCAAAAGTCCAAGAGTCAGAAGGACGCCCATTCCAAACGAAACGCTTCCCGCGATGAACAGTTTCGGTTTCCGGAACGAAATCACCAGCGTCGCGAAGATGACGAGAATGATGAGAAGCGCCAGGTTGAAGCTGTCTTCCTTGACGGATTCGATCACGTCGGACAGGATGAACTGCGAAGAGAACGTGCGCAGCTCTTCGCCGTCAAAATTCCAATGTCCGTACCGTTCCTGGAATTCATGGAGAGCGTTGGCATCCCAGCTCGGAAAGTCGCCGTAGATAAAGCCGATCTTTCCATAGGAGCCGTCCTTTTCGCGAAGGAGGTCGAGCGACCACGCGGGGATATCCTCGGCGGTAAACGGTTCATCGACCTGGGCAAGCTTTCTCAGGGCGGCGATATTTGCCGAATCCTCGCCTGTCGCCCGGTCAAAGACCTTGTAACCCGCCAGTTCCCGGATTTCATCGATGATTTCAAGTCGCGCTTTCTGGGAGTCTAGCGGCGGCACAAAGGTTCGAAGCGTCAAGAAGCTCCCAAGCATCGGGTCCTTTTCATCACGCAGACGAACCATCAGCGTGTCATACAGTCTGTCTAGCTGTTCCGGCCTAGATCCCATCACGGCCGCAGGCGTCGATGTCACGGCCTTGTTCGAAGCCTTGGTCACCTTTGTCGAAATCTTGTTCTTCGCAACGCTCTGCGCCGTCGAAACCCGGCGGAGATTTTTCAGGTTATGCTCGAAATCCACATCGCGCGCAAACCAGAGCGAAATCGCACCCAAGACGAACCCGATCGCCGCGGCCCACTTGAAGAAATTGAAGATTTTCGCCTCGTCCCAGGATCTCGGGAAAAAACTGTTCTGAGGAGCGGCGGGGATTCCCCCGAGACACTTGACAAGGACCGGCAACACGAGCACCGAAGTCAACATGCTGAAGAAAACGCCGCACGACGCCACCACGCCAAATTCATAGAATCCCCTGAAATGGGCGACGAGCAAGGTCAGGAACGCCGCGATAGTCGTAAGGCTCGCAAGGAAAAACGGCTTGATCATCTTTCTCTGGGCATGAATCAGGACTTCTTCGAGCGTCGCGTATTTGCGAAGCAGCTTTTGCGCCGTTCCCAAAATGTGAATCGAATAGTCGATGCCGATACCGAGAATGATGGAAGCGACAAAGACCGTAAACGGATTCAGCCGTCCGTAAAAGAGCGCGGCAAAGGCAAGCGTCGGAATGCACGCATAGAGAACCGAAGACACGACGAGAATCGGTCCCTTGACGCTTCGGAAAAAGAATATGGTCAAGAGAAGAATCAGGACAAGGCTGATGGCAAAGGACGAAACGCTGTCGTTCGCCACTTCATCGACTTCCTTGAGGCCTTCGTAGGTTCCTTCCACTGTAAAGCGCGTGGGAACCGAATACTCCTTGCTGCCGAAATAGGCGAGCAGCGTATCGGTACGCGCGAGAATGTGGGTGACAAATTCGTAGTCGGTCGAAGGCTTGAGCAGCTTCGCGTTGACGACTCCGTTGAAAAGAATCTTTCCCGTGCTGTCCGGCTTCGGCGAACCGATCAGGCGATTTTTCAGGTGCGCGGGAACTGGCGCCTTGTTGTCCCATTCTTCCGACTTTCCGCTTTCCTTTGGCGAATCCTTCTTGAAAAAGGCGTCAAAGGCGCCAGCCGCTTCATCGGGAAGTCCAAGCTCTTGCGGAATGCTCGCATCGAACCAGACGCGTTCCTTTTTCGGAGCGGAATCTCCAAGCAGATCAACGGTCAGCGGCGCGTTCTTTCGACCGATTTCGAGCTGAACGTCTTCCAGATTGTCCCGAATGTTTTCCAGATACCTTGTCGGAAGATACAGCAGAGCCTTGTCCTTGAAGAACTGGTTGTCGTTATCGACCTGCGTCGAAACAAAGTCTCCCTGCCAATTTCTGTGGATGTAGCCACTGATCGAATCCTGCAAGGCGGCAACCAGCTCCGGATCCTCGCTCTGGATGGCTATCATGAAGCGGTCCGTACTGCCAAATCGCTCGTAGGATTCCTTGAGGGCGATGACGCTCGGCGTCTTTTCCGGCAAGAGCTTCGAGAGGTCCGCATCGAGCTTCAGCCCGGGATAGACCAGGATGGGAAAGGCGAGAACCAGCGCAAGAACCAGATAGAAGGCCAACGCCTTGAACTTGTTCCGACAAATCAGGGGAATATACCAGTTGGAAAATCTTTCTGCCAGGGATTGCTTCGTAGCCATAACGGAAATATACAAATTGCCCAGGCCGTTTTTTGACCGAAAATATCCCGTTCCGGTCGCTTTATCCGCAAATCTTTCGTATAAAGATTTATTATCCATCTTCACGGTTTTCCATTTTTGCGCCAGCCTTTTATCGCGACGTTTATTTACTAACTTTGCGCAATCATTCGATAGGACTTACGCCTATCCGTAACATGGGAAAAATCATGACAAAAGCAAAACTGATAAAACTGATCATCGCATCGATTCTAGCGATCGCTGCGCTTTTCGTCCCCTACGAGTCTCTAGGGCTCACCGGGGAAAACCTCTTGAATCCGCTGGAAATCCGCGTGATCGCCATTTTCGTGATGGCGGCTCTTTTCTGGATTCTCCAACCGTTCCCCATCTGGTCCACCTCGATGCTCGTCATCGTGCTGATGATTCTCACGCTTTCGAATTCCGCGATACTCCCGTTCCGCGTCGAAGGCGTCGAGCCACTCCAGTTCAAGTCCATCATGGCAACGTTCGCCAACCCGATTATCATGCTTTTCCTCGGAGGATTCTTCCTCGCCTCCGCCGCGACAAAGTACAACATGGACAAGAACCTCGCGCGAGTGCTTCTCAAGCCGTTTGGAAAAAATCCGAAATACGTGCTCTTGGGACTGATGATGATTACGGCCTGCTTCTCGATGTTCATGAGCAATACGGCAACCGCCGCGATGATGCTCGCCATCCTGGGCCCGGTCCTCAAGCTCTTCGACAAGGATGACCGCGGCAAGGCAGCGTTTGCGCTCGCCATTCCGCTCGGAGCGAACATCGGCGGCATGGGCACTCCGATTGGAACGCCTCCGAACGCGATTGCGCTCGGCGCTCTCCAGACTGCGGGATTCAACGTAAGCTTTGGACAGTGGATGATGTTCGGCATTCCCTACGTGATCGTTCTGATGGCCATCGCCTGGCTTCTGCTCATCAAGATCTACCCGATCAAGATGAAAGAGATGATCCTGAAGATCGAAGGCGAAGGTGCGGACAAGTTCGACACAAGCCCGCGGGCAATTATCGTGTATGTGACCTTTGCGCTCTGCGTCGTTCTCTGGATCACGGGAAACAAGGTCCACGGCATCAACGACAACGTGATCGCGATGATTCCGATGGCCGTATTCGCCTTGACGGGAGTCATTACCAAGAAAGACCTGAACGACATGAGCTGGGACGTTCTCTGGCTCGTCGCCGGTGGCTTTGCGCTCGGTCTTGGCCTGCAGGAGACTGGACTTGCGAGACATCTCATCAACGCGATTCCGTTTGACACCTGGTCGCCGTTCGCACTGATGATCGGCAGCGGTTTCATCTGCCTTTTCATGGCGAACTTCATGAGCCACACTTCCACGGCGAGTCTTCTCGTTCCCATCTTTATCGCGGTCGCGGTTGCCTGCCAGGACAATCTGGCGCCACTCGGAGGCGTCACGGCTCTGCTCGTTTCCGTCGCCTTTGCAAGCTCGCTCGGCATGTGCCTTCCCATTTCCACGCCTCCCAACGCTCTTGCCCACGCGACCGGCTACACCGACACAAGCGGAATGGCCAAGACGGGAATCGTGTTGGGAATTGGCGGACTTGTCATCTCCTGGCTGATGATGTTCGGTCTTTCGAAGATCAATTTCTTCGAAGCGCCGGCTCCCGCCGACAAGCCCATTTCCGTGGAAGTCGTGCCTGCGGCTCCCATTCCGACATACGCCCCGGATTCCGTCATCGTCCACAAGGCGTCCGAAGAAGTTTCCGCCGAAACTCCCAGCGAACCTGCGGACTCCGCAAGATAGCGTCAGACGTTTCTAGCGAAACCGAGGACCGGCCTAGTGCCGGTCCTTTTTCATTGAAAAGCTTTCACCGCAAGCTTTCCAGGCGGAAACGTTCAGAGCGCCAAGGCGAGCGGCGTTTGCGCCCCAGTCTCCGATTCACCACAGCCCAAGGTCGTCTCCGCCATGGCACTCCGATTTTCCAGGTGGGCGAAGACAAAAAAAGACCGTTCAAGCAAAGAACAGTCCTTATGCAAAAATTCCCCCGGAGCTTGCGCCCCGAGGGAATCGTCTATGGCAAACTTACTTACAGTGCCGTCCCATGCCCGCGCCGCATCCCGGGCAGCCGATACAGGCCGGGCCGCGCTTTTTCACCGCGTGCCTTGTCATGTTCAGCACGTAGCGAAGCGAGACAAGGCCCCAGGCTAAAAGTAGCGCGACAACCAGGATATTCGCAAGCATGGACACCTCGACTACTTCTGGCTAGCGATGGCATCGACCGAACGGACCGTGCCAAACGTCTTGCCCTTGTAGGGATCCGGACGGAACAGCTGGAAAAGAATCGCTGCGACGAATACGCAGGCGATCGCCGTCCACGCGGTAAATCCAGAACCCATCACCACGCTACCGATCTGATAGACGATGAACGTCATGACCCAGGCCCAAGCGTTCTGGAAGAGGATGGCAAACCAGAACCACTTGCGGTCATTGAGTTCGCGGGCCATTGTCGCAATGGCGGCAAGGCACGGAGAATCGAGCAGGTTGAAGAGCAGGAAGCAGAACGCGGCGAGAGCGGTCGGGAACCATGTCTTCACCGCGGCGACAACCTTGTTTGTCGCTTCTTCCTCTTCGAGAGCCGCATCCGCATCGTCTCCATCGACGCCACCGAGGACGCCCATCGTCACGACAATGCCTTCCTTCGCGGAGAATCCGGAGAGGGACGAGGCCGCAGCCTGCCAGCCGCCCTGTTCACCGCCAAAGCCCAGCGGAATGAAAATGTAGCGGAGCTTGTCGCCGATACGGGCGATAATCGAGTTCGCCTGGCTTTCGACAATGCCAAATTCCAGGTTCTCGGAGTCGTGCGTCAAGGCGGTAAAGGATTCCTCTTCGACGGCTTCTTCGGAGGCGGCAACCTCTTCCGTTCCGAGGATCTGGATTCCATCGACAGCCATCACGGGCGCTTCCACGACAGCGGCAGCCACTTCCTGTTCCGCTTCGGGAGCCGGAGTTTCCCAGCCGTAAGTCGAAATAAACCACATCACGAGACATGCGAGGAAAAGAATCGTTCCCGCCTTGATCAGGAATCCCTTCGTGCGTTCCCAGGCGTGCAGCAGAACGGTCTTCGGCTGCGGCAAGTGGTATTGCGGAAGTTCCATCACGAACGGAGCGGCTTCCCCGTGGAACGGCTTCGTCTTCTTGAGCATGATGGCGGCCATCAGGACGCTTGCGATGCCAATGAAGTACATCGACGGAGCGACCCACGAACCGGAACCCATCTGGGCGGCAATGACGCCGGCCATGCAGGCAAGCACCGGAAGCTTCGCGCCGCAGGGAATCCACGTCGTCGTCATGATTGTCAAGCGGCGGTCGTTGTCGTTTTCAATCGTCTTGGAAGCCATGATGCCCGGAATTCCGCAGCCCGACGAAACGAGAAGAGGGATAAAGCTCTTGCCCGAAAGTCCAAAGTGGCGGAAGATGCGGTCCATGACAAACGCGATACGAACCATGTATCCGCAATCCTCGATGAGAGAAAGGAGAATGAACAGGATGAACATCTGCGGGGTAAAGCCTACGACGGCACCGATACCGCCGATGACGCCGTTCACGAGCGCATCGGAAAGGACTTCGTTTGCTCCGCCCTTTTCCAGAAGACCGCTGACAAGAGCCGTCAATCCCGGGATGAAGATTCCGAAATCGGAAGGATCGGGTTCGCCCTTTTCGACGACAGCTTTCGCCGCCGCGATGTTTTCGGCATTGA
This sequence comes from Senegalimassilia sp., assembly GCA_963652365.1. Taxonomy (GTDB): domain Bacteria; phylum Fibrobacterota; class Fibrobacteria; order Fibrobacterales; family Fibrobacteraceae; genus Hallerella. The sequence goes on along the minus strand of CAVJTH010000007.1, from coordinate 61,716 downwards.
ACGCGACAGAATCCACCGTCGGTTCCTCGCCATCTTCCGCTTCGCGTTCGAACGTAATGTACGCCGGGCTGATTTCTTCATCCTTGTCGGCAAGGATCGCCTGGGCACGCGCGTAGGTCATCACGATCGCTTCGGCGGGTTCCTCTTCTTCGCCGTCTGTCGCTTCGGCGCTTAGAACGGAAAGGTTCGCCCCTTCCGCGATAAAGGCCTTCGCCGCATTGACAACGGCGGAATCCGTCAGGGCAAATGTCCTGTCGCCAATCGTCACGACCGAATCGCCCTTTGCCGCGGCAGCGCCGATCTGGCTCTGCACCGCATAGGCATCGACGATTTTCTGGGCCGCGGCCTTGTAGGCATCACGCTTGTCGGCCGCATCCGCGATCGCGCTCGCATCTTCGAATTCGCCGGCGGCTTCCTCGTAAGCGGAGGAACCGATGCCGAACAGATGCCAGCCATCTTCGCCCATCAACTGGTCGTTCGCCCAGTCCGTCCCCATCGAACCGACCGTCGAAACCGAGATGTAATAGACAAAATACATCACGAGAAGGAAAATCGGGAGACCGAGAATTCGGTTGGTGACGACGCGGTCCACCTTGTCCGAGAACGTCAAGCGGTTGCCGGACTTTTTCAGAACGCCATCGAGAATGTCCGCGATATAGTTGTAACGCTCGTCGGTGATAATCGATTCGCTGTCGTTGTCACGAGCCTTTTCCAGGTTCGCCACGACTTCTTCGATTTTCGCCTTGTCCGCATCCGAAAGGGAAAGACGGTTATAGACGTTCTTGTCGCGTTCGATCAGCTTGATATCAAACCAGCGACGAAGCTTCGCATCGACACTTGCCGGAAGGATCTTGTCGATTTCGGAAATCGCCGTTTCGACATCGTCCGCGAACTTCGCCTGCTTCTGGGTGGCGCTCGAACGGGAAATTTCGACAGCCTTCGCCGCCGCTTCCTGCACGCCCTTGCCATAAAGCGCCTGCGTCTCGACGATTTCGACGCCGAGCTTTTCGGAAAGCTTCCTTACGTCAATGGTCGAACCGGACTTCTTGAGCGCATCCATCATGTTGAGCGCAATGACGGTCGGCTTTCCAAGTTCTAACAGCTGGGTCGTCAGGTAAAGGTTGCGCTCGATGTTCGTCGCATCGACAATGTCAAGAATCACGTTCGGCGCGGAACTCATCAGATAGTCGCGGCTGACGACTTCTTCCTGGGTATAGGGCGAAAGCGAGTAGATGCCCGGAAGGTCCGCAACGACCGTTTCCTTCGATTTTTTCAGCTTGCCTTCCTTGCGTTCCACGGTAACGCCTGGCCAGTTTCCGACATACTGGTTCGCTCCGGTCAGAGCGTTGAACATCGTCGTCTTTCCGCAGTTCGGATTTCCTGCGAGAGCAATTGTAGTTGCCATTTCAGTTCTCCCTATGCCAGTTCCACGCGTTCCGCGTCATCCTTGCGAACGCTGAGTTCATAACCGCGAACCGTAATTTCTACCGGGTCTCCGAGCGGCGCGACCTTTCGAACATAGATTTCCGCGCCGTTTGTCAGTCCCATATCCATCAGCCGACGCTTCAAGGCGCCTTCGCCACGAAGCTTCGAGACCTTGACCGTCTCGCCGACCTTTGCATCACGTAAAGTCTTCATCTCTGTCTCCTTGCCGCATTACACCATAATGCGACTAGCCAATTTGTGGTCAAGCGCGATGCGGGATTCCTTTACCTTGACAATCACGTTTCCACCGAGACTCGCTACGACCGTCACCGGTGAACCAATGCTGAATCCTAGCTCGTTCAGGTGCTGCTTGACTGCGGCATCGCCGCTCAGACGCTTGACCGTAAAAAGTTCTCCAATGGAGCAAAATGTCAAAGGCATCGCGTTGACCTCTCCTTTATCTGTTAGAACGTAAATCCGATGGTAGCTCCGGCACCGTAGTACGGATCTTCCTCATCGCCTTCGTAGTCGTCGCCGATCGGGAGGCAAACGCGAACATAGCCTTCGACGGAAAGGTTTTCCATCGGGTTGAAATAGGCGCGCGGACCGACATAGATGGTTTCGAGGCTCGCATCGGCATCGGTGGAAAGCGTGTGATATTCGCCCTGGACACCAATCGCGAACTGGTCGTTGATGGCAAAGGACGGTTCCACATAGAAGAACATGTATTCCGGAACTTCGAGAATGTATTCGGCATCTTCGTCTTCATCTTCGTCAATGATCGCGTAGAAGGCGGAAGCCTTGACGTTCACCTTGCCAAAGTTGAATTCCGGTTCCACGGCAAACGCGTGAACCATCTTCGGTTCATCTTCCGTTACGCGGTCGGAGCGAAGCCCGTAGGCGACCTGGACATTCGCAAGTTCGCCAAAGACGAGATTTGCCGTCACGCCGGCGCGCAGACGGTTGGCGTGTTCCTGCTGGTAGCTCTGGTAGTTCGCATACGGACGAATCGTGTGGCTTCCGAGAGCGATATCGTAAGCGGCGTGGACATCGTAAGACTTGCAGAGAGCTTCGTCTTCGCCATAGACGTCAACGCAGTCGTCATCGCCGCGGCCAAAGCCAAGACCGAGAGTCAGACCGTAGAGATTCAGTTCGAGACCGCGGATATCGCGTTCGGTCATGCCGACAGCGGCGTCTCCCGGATCATCGTAGTCGTAGTAGCGGAAAGCCCCTTCCGAATAGGTAAAGTCACCGGCCTTGATGGCGATGTTGTCGTTCATCTGGTACTGGATGAACGCGCCGTCGTACGCGAAACCCGGCGCAGTGTTCTCGTCATCGGCGGAAATGGCCGCTTCCGCGGACCACTTGTCGTTAAACTTCACGGAGAACACGAGATTGAACGTCGAAGAGTAATCGTGGAAGAGCTTCGACTTGCTCGATGCCTTTTCGTAGTGGGCGTTCGCCTCGAATTCCACTTCGCCGGCGACGGAAAACTGGGGGCCTTCCGACTTTGCCTGTTCAACATTGGCTTCCTGGGCGAACAGAGGGACTGCCGCGACTGCAGAAGCGAGGATCATGCCGATTGTCTTGTTCATGATGTTTCCTTTGGTTATGAAAATCCAAAATTTAGCTTTGCCTACTTTTTTTAGTCAAAACTAATTAGCCGTGGCTAAATGTAGTACAGCGAAAAAGATTAGTCAAGGCTAAACCAGGCGGTTTCGCCTTATTTTTTCGATTACCTATTATTGAACGGAGATTTAAATCACTTGTGCGCCTTTGACGGCGCATTTTTCGAGACAAAGGATTCGATGCGGTCCAGCGTTTCGCTGGAAAGGACATGCTCGATGGAACAGGCGTCATCGTTCGCGTTCTTCGGAGAGACCCCCAGCTGGAGGAGAAAGCTCTTGAGAAGCGTGTGGCGTCCAAAAACGGACTTTGCGACCGCAAGCCCGCTCTTTGTCAAATTGACCCCGCCATAAGGCTCCTGCTCGACATAGCCCAGCGCCTTCAACTCGTGCATCGCCCGAACGGCAGAGGGCGCCTTTACGCCCAGTTCGGAAGCGATATCCTTGAGCCGCGCGATTCCCTTGGACAGATGCAGCATGTGCACCATTTCCAGGTAGTCTTCGAGGCTCTGGCTGAGTTTCTTTGAATTTGACATCTTTCGCAATTTAAAAAATCCGAAAATCCCGCGGCACGCCGTTTTTGCAAAAACTTAGCGAATCTTCCACTTTTTGCGTTCGGGAAGCTCCCCCGTCGCCTGTTCCACCCGGAACTTCCTCGATCCGATGACCGATCCGTCCTTCACGGCCGTTTCGACCATCCAGCTTCCGGCGGGGACATTCCTCTTTTGCGTGTAGATGCGAAAGCCTTCCTCCCGACTGCCGTGCGTGCGCATCCGAGACGAGGAGATTCTATCCACGAGTTCATACTTTCCCGTCTGCGAACTCTTCATGAACCACCGATGTTCAAGCTGCGCCTCGATTTTTGCCGGAGCGAACACGGAACTCACAAAAGCCACGGGCTCGCCTTGGCGAACGGTCACGGACGGAGACCGAATTCCCAGATTTTCCAAGATTCCCGGTTCATCCACCAGGCAAGAGTAGTCCTTCGAAAACTCGACGCAGGCGTTTTGGTCCTTGAGAACGAGCGGCACCGGAGGAATCCAGTTAAAGAGATACGCCAAGAGCAAGGCGACCGAAATCCCGATCGGCGCAAGCAGCGTTTTCGAGGAGCGCCCGGAGACCTTGAACGCGGCAAGACAGATTCCGAAGGAAACCAGGACGGAAACAAGAAACCAGCCGAATCCGACTCCATCGACCAGATGCGGAATCAGGAAGTTCAGGTACATCGTTCCCAGCAGGTTGAACAGGGCGAGCGAAAATCCGAACATCGCGTATCTTTTCTGCAAGAATTCATTGGCCACCAGGAATCCGGCAAGGATCACCACCAGCACAAAGGCTCCCGCGGAACTGCTGCTCTTGAAATAGCAGACGACCAGCGCGCTGAAAAGGCTCCCGAAGCAGAACTGGACGAGATACGTAAAACGCCCTTGCCATTTTTCCGACCAGGCCCTGTCCAGGAACTTTCCGGGAGAAGCCGAGAGCAGGACCAGCGCGACAAGCGACGCGACATAGTACACGAGAAGAATCGCCAGATCCGACGTCTGTACCAACTTGCCAAGCGTGATGGAATCCCACGTAAAGCCGCCAAAAAAGGACGCCGCGGGCAGGAACTTTCGAACTTTCTGGACAATTTCCGACATAAGACCCTTGTGCTGCAACCTTTCAAAAATAGGTTTTCCCCGAGCGAAAGGCAACGGCTCGCCCTTTCCCGACCTCCTTTTTTATTTTTAAACCATGAAACGGAAGACACGAAGACTCGAAAAGCGCAAGATCTGGACATTCCTTGTCTATAGCCGCTTTCTGCTGGCTCTTTCGCTTATCCTCGTCCAAATCGCCTACTACGTCTATCTCTGTCTGCGGCTCACCCCGTACAGCCATTTCCTGGTCGGTCTCAACTTCGTCATCAGCGTCGCGTTCATCCTCTACCTGGTCAATTCGTCGCAAAAGAACGACTTCAAGCTGGTATGGCTGATTCCCGTTCTGATTTTCCCGATATTCGGAATTTCCACGTACTTTTTTACCAAGCACAACTACGGAAAAAGGAAGGTCGAGAAAAAGCTCCTGAAGGCCAAGGAAATCACGAACAGGTTCACCCAAGGCGCCGAACACGACAAAAAGACGGAATGCGCATTTCCCGAGATCCAGGACCTCGCCCACTACACAGGAATCGCCGAGCATTTTCCCTGCTTTTCCGGCAACCGGACAACGTATTACCCGAGCGGAGAAGCGGCCGTTTCCGACATGTTTTCCGCACTGAAAAAGGCGGAAAGCTTCATCCTGATCGATTACTTCATCATTCAAATCGGAACATTCTGGAATCAGATACTGGAAATCCTCGCCGAGCGCGCACGGCACGGTGTACAGGTGCGAGTCCTCTTCGACAGCATCGGTTCCGTCGGACTGGCTTCTCGGCGATTTTGCCGCGCACTGAAATCCCTGGGGATCGACGCCCGGGAATTCATGCCGATGGTTCCCGTCTTCGACATGGGACTGAACAACCGCGACCACCACAAGATCATGGACATCGACGGAAAGGTCTGCTTTACCGGAGGCGTCAACCTGACCGACGAATATGTCAACCGGGATCATCGCCGATTCTCCTACTGGAAAGACAGCGTCATCCGAATCGAAGGAAGCTCGGTCCTCTCCTTCACCAAGATGTTCCTGCAGATCTGGCATTCCCACGACAGGAAGACTTTCGAAATCGAATCGGACTGCGAAAAATTTCTGACCGTCCAAAACGAAGAACTCCAAGCCGCGGGAGCCGTTCTCCCCTACGCGGACGACGGCTACAATTCCCAGGATCTCGCTGAAAACGTTTATCACTACATTCTAGGGAAATCGCAAAGATACGTGCACATCATGTCGCCCTATCTGGTTCTCGACGACAGCGTTCTCAACGCGCTCGTCTTTGCCGCGGGCCGCGGAGTCGATGTGAAAGTCATCCTTCCCGGAGATTACGACCACTACATCACCTACTGCATCGGTCTGCGGTTCGCCAAGACCCTGATTCAAAACGGCGTTCGCGTCTATCTGTACAGGCCGGGATTTCTCCATTCCAAGATTTTTGTCGCGGACGATCGGATGGCGACTGTCGGATCCGTCAACCTGGACTACCGCAGCTTCTATTACCATTTCGAATGCGGGGCGTTCCTGTTCAAGACGGATTCCATTCGAGACATCGAACAGGACTTTCGAGCGACCCTTTCCCAATGCGACGAACTGACCCTCGAAAACTATGATTTCCAGGTTTCCCGCACCCGACGACTGCTCGGATGGATTTGCAAGATCCTTTCGCCCCTCGTATGACCGGCATACAGAAAGGGCTCCCGAAACCGGGAGCCCTTTCTTCGAAAATTTCGCCTTGGAAATTAACGCTTCGAGAACTGGAAGTTCTTGCGAGCCTTCTTGCGACCGAACTTCTTACGTTCGACAGCGCGAGAGTCACGCGTCATCAGGCCTTCCTTCTTGAGCGCGGACTTGTCTTCCGCGTTGTTCGCCACGAGAGCGCGCGCAATGCCCAGACGGACGGCACCCATCTGGCCGGCGATTCCGCCACCGTGAGCGTTGACTTCGACATCCCATTCGCCGGCATTGTCGAGAACGGAGAACGGAAGATTCGCGATCATGTCCTGGACATCGGAATGAAAATATTCCTTGAAATCGCGACCATTGATTGTGCGCTTGCCGGTACCCGGCTTCAAGATAACTGCAGCGATGGCGTTCTTGCGACGTCCCGTGCCACGGTAGATCTTTTTAGATTTTGCGGTAGTAATAGCTTTATCCTCCGTCCTAGAAATCGAGAGTTACGGTTTCGAGGTGTTGGGCCGCATGCGGCTGTTCCGCACCAGCGTAGATTTTAAGTTTCTTCATCATCTTCTTGCCCAGAGCGCTATGCGGGAGCATTCCCCAGATCGCTTCGGCGAGAGGTTCGGTCGGGTGCTTCGCGAGCAGCGCGTCAAACGTGATCCAGCGTTCACCGCCGATGTGACCCGTATGATGGAAATACTGCTTCTGCTGGGCCTTCTTGCCGGTCGTTCCGACCTTGCCCGCGTTGATGATGACCACGAAATCGCCGGTATCGACGTTCGGGGAATAGATAGCCTTGTGCTTGCCCATCAGAAGGCGGGCAGCGGCGCTGGCAACGCGGCCGAGGGGCTTGCCTTCGGCATCGATGAGCTTCCACTGGCGTGTGACCGTCTTGGGGTTCACCATAATGGTTTTCATATCGTTCCTCTAAAGTTGCTGCTCGGCACAAACGCGCTGCAGTTCAAGCTCAAAATTAGAAAGACCGTATTAAAAAACAAGGGAGAAAATTCCATATTTTCGATTTTTTTGGCTAAGACTTGCGTCTTTTCATTCTATCAATTATACTAATTATGTTGATTATAACACACAAAGGGCAACAGCCACCATTTTTTCGCCAAGGCAATTTCCTAAAACTCTTTCAACCAGGAAGACAGCAAAAGTTTTCAGGAACATCTTTTCAACCATTTTCCCTTTTTGTTTCGAAAATAGATTATATTGATTTTGTTCAAAATGTGAAATTACTTTCGAGAGGCATCGATGGCTTATCCTGTCCCCACAGATTGGACTGTTTCAGGAACACTCGACAAGAACGGTGTTCCGTTTTCTGCGGGTAAGGTCTATGCCGACAATCTAAAGAATGGCCAATTTCATCAAATTGCCGAAACTGGCATTTCGGTCGACGGCTCCTTCACTTTGCATTATTCCAGTTGGCAGTTTCAAGAGGGGGATACGACCCTAGAATTCCCGACAATTCGAATCCGTGTAGAAGACTACCGGCAAAATACCCTTTGGACATCCAACATTTATAACGAGCCTAGCGCGGCCCTTAATGTTGGACCAATTGATATTTCGAAGCGTCCCGATCAAAACGGCAACTGCCGCATTTTTGGAACCGTAAAAAACGAGCAAGGAAACATCCTTGCCGACATAAAGATCATCGCCTATTGTCTGCATTTTGTAGATACCGCTAGCACAACTGAAAATCCTTCGGGCTATTTTGAAAAAATCATTTTGGGCGAAACAGTTTCCGACGCCAATGGCAATTACGAAAGACGGTATAGTTCCACTTTGTTGCCTACGGGACTTTTGCTTGATTCAAAGGAAGATTACGGGAAAAACAAGGTCTCTCTTTATGCGGAAGCCTATGAAGAAAAAGAAGGGAAATTAATCCATAAAGCCACGGAGCACCTTGTATTCAACGGGAAAACGGAGCAGGAAATAAACTTCGTCCTAAAATCCAGGCAGAAATCCTTTGAATGCGAATATGAAAAGTTGCATTCCGTATTGGAGGTCTATCGTAATGCGGTTATAGCATGGAGCAATGATCCGAGTAGCAACACGAAAAAAATCAACGCGATAAACTCGTTCCTGAAATCCAATACGAATTTCCCGCTCGTCGTTGGTCGAGAAAGAATCATCGACAGCAAGGTTCATGCGTATTTCACCGCATATAGCTTGCTCCTTCAACTACAAAAGCGCGACCTTGACGGATATAACAATTTTACAGCTGAGGAAGAAGGTTGTTGGCTTGAAGTATTCTTTGCCTTGGCTTTGAGAGAGAGCATTTCAACGCTCTATAAACTGACAAGGACAAAACCGACCGTTATCCAGAAAACGTTGTTTGGAGCGGTATCCGACGGACTGATTTGCCCGACTGATACGACGCTTGTCTTGAATCTTTGGAAGGTGTTGGTAAATGGCGGAACCTTGCGGGCGGAAGAAGACGAAGGTAACAAAAATGACGCACTTACCATAAGCCAGCTGCTCAGTCTCTACATCAAGGAAGACTTGACGATTGAATATCCTGAGATAGAGAACGATACCGCCACAAGTGGAAAAATTCCTGCCAATTCTGGAGAAAGTACGAGCCAAGATAGCAGCGATACTGAAAACGAAGAAAAGACGAAAGAATTTCCACATTATGTTGCCGTAGAAAATTTTGATGAAGAAGAAAGTTCTCTTTACGATAAATTACTTGATGCCTACTATAGTGTGGGGGCCGATGTCGATGCATTCGTTGAATTGCTACAAGAAAACGCCTCGGCTGAAAATGACGAACAGACTGAAGGAGATGCTGGCTTAGAGTCTGATGCTGGTGAAAATGAAAATAAGCAGGATGACGAAGATTTAGATATTCAGATTGAATCAGATATAAATACACTTCCCTCACAAGAAATCGACGTTCCGCATTTGACACAAAAAGAGATTTCCAGGCTAAAAGCGATTTTCGACATGAACGATTTCTTCGAAAAATTTGTCCCTGGAGTTGTTTGTACATATCGTTATGCGACGAAAAAGGAAAACTTTGATTTTAGCCAACTCTCGGACTTGTTGCGTTTTGTTGATGACGATTGGAAAGATTTAGTCGATGACATTGCGGAAGAGTATTATAGCCTTTATTGTTATGGAAATGAAAACGATAATGCGGATGACGAAACTTCATCTTGTGCATTGCCAGCAGAATTTCCGGGCAACAATGTGGAACTGAAGAAGGTCATTTACACCCGCAAACTTTCGGAACAGAGTATCGCGTGGTTTCCGCAACAGGCCTTGCTATGGGATTTGAAAAAACATTTTGGAGACTCCAACTGGGGCAAAGTCTGCGAAGAATTACTGGAATCTAAGTGGGAAAACTTCTCCCTCTCTAACACAGACTTGGATGAATATGTCGGCAAGGACGAATCTTTTTTCGATATTTCTGGAGTAAAGTTTGAAAATTCGACAGAAAGCCAAGAAAATGACGGACTTGTCCCTTCTGGGTTAACCGAGGAAGAAAGGGATAAAATAAGAAAACAAAATAAAGAAAAAATTCTACAGATACAGCGTCTCTATCATTTGACCGAAAGCGCAGAAGCGATTGCCTATTTGATTGAATCCGGTTTCAAATCCGCTTACCAGATTTCTACGATGAGCGAAAGCGAGTTCATGGCTCGACACGGCAGTGGCATTGGCAAAGCAGCTGAATCGAGAAGGATACATCGGCTTGCCCAGAATTACATGGCGGAGGCTTCGCTCAATATACAGGCCTATGTCGCAAGTACTGTTGACGAGCCTATTGAAGAAGCCCTTTCCGACGAAATTGAAGACGATGAATCTTTAATTTTGCAAAATGATCATAACGGACAAGAAGTTCAAAACGAGACTCTTCAAGCTCTTCCACGAGCCCTTCCTAAAACTAGGATATTGACCGCTTCAAAATCTGCAGCCAATACAAATACAGCCAAGATTCGCAAAGCAACCCATAATACGATAAATTGGGCCGGATTGTTCGGGAATATCAACTTCACGAGAGCAACGCAGGGACAATCCATACTCAGCGCCTCTGCGTATTATATCGATTTACTAAAGTTCTTGAAGAAAAGTTCTGCATATAGCATGTTTGTTGGGCGTCGTCCAGACTACCTTGACTTGCAATTGACTAAGGCAAATGCGGAAATCCCGATGCCGACGATTGATTTGGGAATAGAGTTGTTGGAGAGCCTGGTTGATGAAGATTTGGATAGAGGCCGGAAGGCAAGACCGATAGCAAACAATAATCCTGATGGAGTAACTGCGGCAGAACTAAGAGCGGAACCTCTTGAATTCAAGAATAAGAACGGTTTCTCAATCGATGAAATCGCCTCAGCATTATTAGCCAATAACATATATCCTTTCCAGTTGCCCGCCAATTTTAGCCGAGATAAAGCGAAAAAGATTCTTTCGAACCTGTCGCTGCATTTCTATGATATTGCCGAGGCATTGGTGTTGAATGAAATTGACGCGAATGCCTGTAGAGAATTGCGTCTTGACTTTAATCAGCGTTGCCTTGTAGATTTGTTGAGTGCCGATACCGAAAAACAGGATGCTCTCGCTCAATTCAATAGTTCCTACAACACTTGGGATTTGTGGGGGCTAAAAGAAAGAGCAAATAGTGTTCTGTATCCTGACAAGAATTATACTTCTGCTGGGACCTACATTGGAATTTTGCGGCGTATCGCGATATTCATGCAAAGAACGGGTTTTACTATCCAAGATTTGAATGAAATCTTAGCCAATGAAAACTTTAGTGATGTCTGCTGCAAGTCGAAAGATTCAAAGCTTTACCAGTTGTCAAATATCAACAGTTATGAATTTGCAGGGAAAAAAGTATTTGATAATGAAACTGGAAAAGAAGTCGAGATACCTGTTGACTGGGATTACTTCTTTAGGAAGATGGCCGTACTTGTGCACAGGAAGAATATTCTGGGCTGGTCGCTTTCCGATGCACTTCTAACATTTAGTTTGCCACTTGAAAAACTCGATGTGATTTGCGAATTGATTGACCGTTACGCGATTTCTGTTCAAGACGCCCTGGTCTTGGGTGGAGAACAAGATGCTACGGCAGAATTTATCAATTCTGTTTATCAATTACCGAATCTGCTGGTAAATGTGACTAAGGATCAAGACGGATATCGCCGAGTGGTTCTCAAATTGCTGACTTTGGGATTGAAACTGCCAGAATCTGATGCGATAAGCATCTATAACATGATAGATGTCGATGAGGATGCGTCTCTTTTAAAAGGACTTTTTGAGTGCTACCGCTACAACCTTATCGCCAAGACATTTGGAATCTCCCTGTCTAACTTGGACAAGATTTTAAAATATGGCGTGTGGACCGACAATCATAGCTTAGCTTCCATTCGTCAATTGGCTGACGATTGGCGGATTCTTTCGGAAACATCAATTGATACGGAGTTTTATCTTGAACTTCTTGCGCCGATCAGTGAAGAAGAAAAAGCTGCAGCAAATGATTTTGCCTTGAATTTGGCAGCGTCCGGCTTGGAAAACAAACCTCTAGCAGACAAGAAATGGAATGAAAATCTGCGACTCCTTATCTGTGCAGAATTTGGCATTGCAAAAAATCATGGAGAGGAACTTTTACCCACAGATTTGACTGAATGGGAAGCCTTCTATGAAGATGCGAAAAAATATGACAATATGGTTAATCCGAAAGAACCCAATAATTCTGGAAACATCGGAAAAGAATCATCTGGCAATGGCATTGATATCACAGATGAAAACGAATCTGACGAGACTCCTACAGAAGATAATCCCTCCCTTTCTTCAGCATCTTATGTGTTGTATGCAAAGCTTTTAAGAAAACTTGCCGTTTATAATTTTGTACAGAACAATAACCAGGGAATCAATTTAACCGAAACGAATTTGTTAGATGATAATCTTGCGGATTCTGACAAGTATAGCATGATTCGGCCCTTGGTTGTCGCGAATTATGTGACGGACAGATTGCTTTCGGGCAATTTTGATATCAATAAGCTAATAGAGGGCGAGAATCTTGAGGATTTATTGGCGGTAGATTCAGAGGTCATAGGTAGTTTAAAAGAGGCCTCCTTCAAAAATCCGGCCGACTGTACATCGCTTGATGGGTGGTTGAAATTCACCCGCTACTATGAATTGTATTCAAAAACGCACCTGCTGCCGACAAACTTAAATGACTTGTTGATCGAGATAGACCTTGTCCCCACTTCGGATGATTATGAAAAAAAATCCAAGGATGCATTATCTACTTACGCAGCATCGGTAAAAAAATTAGAAGATACCGTAAAATTTCACACCAAGGCCTCCGAATGGCTCAAGTTTGCGCAGGAAATGAACGATGACCTGCGCAAGAAAAAACGCGACGCATTGTCCACGTATATATGCTGGGATTCCTGTTTTATTCCAGAAGGCAAAACAAAATCGGACAGTCGCTATCCAAAACAGTTTGCCGATGAAAATGACATCTACGCCTATTACTTAATGGATGTGAAGATGGAACCGGACATGACGATTTCCCGAATCGTCCAGGCTTCGGCCTCCATTCAGCTATTTGTTCAACGAGCGGAACTCGGATTGGAAGGACCAAATGTCTTGACCGACGAACAGCGTCAAGAATGGGAGTGGATGAAAAATTACCGCGTGTGGGAAGCTGCCCGCAAGGTATTCCTTTACCCGGAAAACTGGATAGCATCCGACTTGCGCAACGATAAGACGCCTTTCTTCGAAGAACTGGAAGAACGTATCCAGGAATTTTCCGATGATCACGCAAGTCTTGAAAACGCCCTGTACGAGTACCTTGAAAAAGTTCGCGAAGTTTCAAGCATCGAAATAGTCGGATCCACCAAGGAAGATGGCGGAGACGAAGGCGGAATTCTTTACACTTTGCACATTGTCGGTTGCACACAGGGAGAGCCGCATACCTATTACTACCGCAAATATAAGGCCAAGGCGATTCTTTCCGGCGAGTGGACTCCATGGGAACGACTTGATGTGGACATCCCGTCAGAAACGGTTGTCCCTGCGATTGTAAACCAGCGTCTGTATTTATTATGGCCACAAGTCACGATGGGACAACGCAGCATGGAAACCTCCGCCGAGGGAGGTCTAGAAACCATCGAATACTATGCGCGAATTCAAATTTGCTGGACGAGTTTCACGGGAACCAAATGGACAGGAACCCGTATGACGAGCAATGCGCTGATTGACGCTTCGACAAATCCGCTTGATTTTACCCTTGGCGACAATGAAAAAATTGACGACCGATATCATCTAAAAACCGAATCTTCGCTGGACAGCGTTGCCGTATCTGTAGTCAAGACCGCTTATCATCACCAAGAGTATGAAGAAATTATCGGAACGACAGAAATCATGGACGGCTCGACGAAAGCAAACAAGGTGACCAAGCGAATCTATGACAAGAGCCGTCAATATTTCAAGAGAATTGCCATCATCACGGTCAAGGCGGATGGCAGCGATTCGTTGGAACTTTTTACAGCGGATTATCAGCCGATCGACGACTTTGCTCCAGAACGAACAAAATTAATTCATGGTGTGTTTACCGAGGTAGATGAATTTACATGCGGAAACAAGGGATTGAACTATCCAGGAAATAACGCTGTCTTGAACTATACACCGGGACTTTTCCGCATTGTCGCGACAAACCTTTCCATGTTGAAATTAGACAAGGATGACAAAGCAGAAGATTTGCCGTTCTTCTATATGGATGGGCGTAGGACATTTTTTGTACAGGCGATACCAAAAGACGGCAAGACAAATCCAAATCAAAAAAATTACAGATTCGAATTGCTGTCGCATTCTCTGGTAGATGACTTCTACAAGCGTTATCGCGATGGCGGAACAAAATGGCTTTACACTCGTGAAACGCAGGCCTTGCCAATTTCGGACAGCTATTATTACTCCTACTCGTATTACAACTACTATTTCAGCGTCTATCTTGGCTACTACATGGCAGGCGACTGGCAAGCGTGGGATCTAGGACAGACGATTTTCCGCTACAACTACTGGCCGAACAAGGCAAATGTCGATGGACCATATCCCGCTCCCATGGTGGATTTTGTATGGGGTGGTGCGAATGCCATGTACAACTGGGAGCTCTTCTTCTATGTTCCAATGCTCATCGCCGAAAAGATGATTGCGGAACAGAATTACGAAGAAGCGCTCTTGTGGCTGCAACTGGTATTTGATCCTCGGGAACGCTATTCTTCTTACGAAAGGACCAAAGACTTTATCAAGAATTTACCCAAAGGTGCCAAGTATTGGAAATTCCTGCCGTTCTTTGCGAACAAGGATGCCGACAAATCGGTTTTGGAAATGCTGGGACTCCCGACGAAACAGGATAAACTCCCTGCCCGTTCCGCTCTTTCCTCTCTTGTGGATAAATGGAAAAACGATCCGTTCAACCCGCACTTGATTGCCCGTTACCGCAATGTAGCTTACCAAAAGTATGTGGTAATGAAATATCTGGATGCTCTTATCGGCTGGGGCGATCAAGAGTTTGCGAAGGATACCACGGAATCCGTAAATTTGGCGGTCCAGTTCTACTTGCTGGCGGCAGAACTACTCGGTCCCAAAAGTCCGGAAGCACCAGAACCGGAACCGACTTCTCCTTTGACTGTTCATCAGTTACTTTCAAAAACCGATGATCTGGGCAACGCCTTTATCCAATACGAAAACTCGGCACTGATCGGTAAAGACAAAGCGAAGGTTCTAGAAATCCGTGCAATGGATGAACGTGCGAAGCGTACGGGGAATATCATTGAATCGATGTTCTATTTCGCTGTGCCGAGAAACGACACCTTGTTCTCTTATTGGGACACGATTGCCGACAGACTTTACAAGATTCGCAACAGTCTCAATATCCAAGGTATAAAACGGGCTCTTGCCTTATTTGCTCCACCTATAGACCCGGGCTTGCTTGTCAAGGCCAGGGCAATGGGATTGTCCATTGATTCAATTCTGGATTCTGCTAGCGAAAAATTACCGATATATCGTTTCCGGGTTACCGTCAAGCTCGCTGTCGATATGGCGAAGGACGCTTGCCAAATGGGCCGTGACTTGCTCGCCATCTTGGAAAAGAAAGATGCGGAACAGCTTAGGACATTCAAGGCAAAATGCGACAAGGCGGTAGTAGCAGAAAGCAAAGCCGTGCACGAGATGGAAATCAAGTCTCTGGAAACGGAAAAAGTCCGCCTTGAAGAAAAGAAAATCGCAAGACAGAACGCCGCCAAGAAAAAGAAGACGATGCATGTCGTTTCAGCTGCCGAGAAAAAGTACCAGAAGCTGATGGAAAAGGTCGCGAAAATCCAGGAAACGGTCGAAAAGGTCCGCAGCATGGCGTCTGCGACATTCAAGATTCCCGATTTTAAATACGGCGCCGTTACCAACGCATTTGGCGGACCTCGCTTTGACATCGAATCTCTGGGCGGCACGAAACTCGCCGAAAATCTGGTAAGCGCAGCGGAAAGCTATGCGGCACGGTTTGCACAGAGACAGCTCGATGCCGCCAAGGTAAAACTGCAAGCGGAGCGAGAACGCGCCAAAAAGGAATGGGCCGTTGAAGATGAACTTGCCGACGCCGAAATCGTCGAAGTAGAAAAGCAGGAAGTCGTAAACGAAATCAAGACGCAACAGGCCGAAAAGAAGCATCGGAATATCGAAAAGGAAATCCAGCGTTCCGAACAGGTTTACGAAGTTTTGAGCGAGAAGTTTACAAATAAAGAACTTTATGCTTGGCTTGAAAAAGAACTTGGTAAAGTCTTTAAGCATTATGTCAATTTGTTGATAGAAGTTGCCAAGATGGCGGAAAAGGTTTACCATTTTGAAATAGAAGGACAAACGGACGCAATTTACAACTTTATCAAAAACGATTATTGGGATAATTTCCGTAAGGGCTTGCTCGCTCCTGAAAGAATTCTTCTTGATTTGAGAAGAATGGAAAAAGCCTATTTGGAAAAAGACCACTACAGGGCTGTAATATCTAGACCTGTTTTGCTCACTGAAAATATGAAAACGTCTAAGGAAACGGATTCATTTTTTGAGTATCAGATTACGAATTTAGGTAGTTTGATATCTGAAAATTTCGTAAACAGCAATGACAGAAAAATAGTGGATGTTTTTGTACAGGTCTTCTCTGATTCGGGGATTCCTCCATATATTTGCATCAATGCAGAAATTTCACTTTCAAGCCAATCAGGTTCAGGAACATGTTGGTCCAGCAGTATGGCTCAAACGAAAGAAGATCAGGTTGACATTCACTTTGCCGGTGATAAATATTTACCGTTTGAAGGAATTTCCTTGGATGATTCGCAATGGACGATTAAAGTTTCCGGTCAAATACCTTCAGATGCAAAAATAGCAATGTTTGTAAAATACACTGCATAGAACGCAGTGAAACCATGAGGAAAAAATGTTAAAGAAACTCGTATCGATACTAGCTCTCTGCATCGTAACAGGCGCCTTTGCCGAAGACTGGGACGGCTCTACTTCAAAGCCGACGTCAAAGGAAATTGACGGCGTTGAATATTATGTTATCACAAGTCCAAGTGAACTTGCGTGGTTTGCGTATCAGGTAAACAATAAAGATCAAATTGTAAATGCTGTATTAGATAACGATCTCTTTTTTATGGATGACACCTCTGCAACATCTAAGCAAATGTGGACGCAAATATCAAAAGATTCAACCCATTCGTTTGCAGGTGTTATTGATGGCGCAGGGCATACCATTTATGGTATATATGGAGATTATTTTGTTGGTTATCTCAATACGAGTGGAATTGTAAAAAATATCAATTTTCAAGCCGATTCAATGACGAGTATTATTTATTCAAACAAAGGAAACGTATTAAATATAAATAATTATGGTTTAGCGATAAAAGGAATCGTTCATGACAATCATGGAAATATAATGTATTGCAATAATATATCGAAAGCCGGTAATTACAGGGCAGGGATCGCCTATTTTAATAGAGAGAACGGCTTTATTTCTCATTGTGAAAACGATGCTGATAATAATTATTCATCTGGAGTAGATTCATTGGGCGGTATTTCAGTAGTTAACTTCGGAACGATAGATTCTTCAAAAAGCAGAGTGACTATTACATCTGTTCGTCGTAAAAAACAGTATTCTAATGTTGTGTATTATGTACGAATTGGCGGAATTGCGGCTGAAAATGTAGGAACAATTCGAAATAGTTCAGCAAAGGTTCAAATAAATAATATGAATAGCACGTATGGAAATTTCCGTACCTATGTTGGAGGAATTGCCGGAATAAATGGAGCAAGCGTTATTAGTATATATATAAATGGTACTATTGAAAATATTTACGACACGGAATTAAGAATAGAAAACATCCAAACCGGTGATTACCTACGGTTAGGTGGTACAGTGGGATACAATTATTCCGGGAAAATAGATACTGTACAGTCTGCATTACATGTTAAGGCACTTTACTTAGATGCAGCTTCAGAAAACGAATATTTAAATGGTCTAACTATGGGCGGAGTTGCAGGAACATCTTATAAAGCAATAGTAAAAGAATCTTTTGGGGCTCTTTCTATTGATAGTGTTTACATAAACAATGCCTACGACGCAAACCCCTATAGTATAGGGGGAATAGTTGGTTATAGCGATTCCAGTCTAACAAACAGTCATAGTTTGACATCAATAAAATCATTTTATGTAGATGCCTTTGCTGAAAACGGAGAGATTCCTATAGCATCGTTAGCAGGATACTTGGGCGGTCAAATATCAAGTTCCTATGGAATAATTCTTTTGGGAGATGATACTACTCGTACTTTTTATAGCGGTAGGTCGTTTTATGCAGGACAATATTATAGCGCTGCAGGCTTGATTTGGAAAAGTGGTTCTTCTAGTTCTATTTCCAATTGTTATTTTGATAAAACGTTGCTTAATGATTCAGTTTCAGCGATTCTTAATAATAATTCGTCTTCCGTATTCAATGCCACCGGCAAAACCACTGCTGTCATGCAATCCGAATCTTTTGTAAAGACTCTTAACACGAATGCCGGTCTTGACGACGATAGCGGAATCTGGCAATACTGCGAAGGACGCTATCCGATTCTTGTAAGCGAGGGAACCTGTGATGAATTTTACTCGAAATACGGGTTGTCGAGTAGTTCTAGTGCTGAATCGTCTAGTTCAACTCCTGTAGAATCTAGCAGTTCCGAAGCAGAATCCAATCCATCGTCCAGCTCTGCGCTGACAGTTTCATCTAGTAGCGTTTCTAGTAGTTCGGCAGTTGAATCATCTTCAAGTGACGCAATGTCTTCTTCCTCCGAGAAAGCAAGCGGCACCACGTCAAGTTCTTCTTCAGAAAACGGAAGCAGTTCCTCCTCAAAAGAACCGGACGCTATCTGGAAAACCGTACAGCCATCGTTCCATCTTGCGGTGGAAGGCATGACGGTCACATTGTCCAAAGCGCAAGGTGGCGTAGTCCGCATCTTTGATGCGCTTGGTCACCTGGTCGCCTCCAAACCGCTTGCCGGGCCAACAACAAGCATCACGCTGCAGACTCCGGGAAACTACATCGTCCGCGTAAACGGCACGAGCCGGATGGCAACATTAAAATAGGAGCAAGGCATCATGTCAAATCCTAAAAAAATTCTATTTTGGCCTGATGTCTATAAAGAACAGGGACACTGGCTCCCTACCCTCGCATGGGCTGATTGTCTGGATTCCATGAAGAATTCCAAAGATGAAAAATTATTTGACATCGAATACATGGGCATCGCCGATTGCGAGGAATTGATCCTTTCCTACAATAAAAAGAACGGGACGGATTTTAAATACAGCAGCATTTTCTATGTCCCCGAAGATACGAAGGAATCCATTTATCCTCCCGGCTATACAAATGAATTCCGGACAACTCCCGGGAATCGATGGAAAACGGACCATCTATGGGCATTGGCCTATGCGGGCTTTGACAACAAGGACAACATCGTCAAGGCCGGCGCTCCTAAAAATTCTGCCATGTACAGGAACGCGGTCGAATTTAGGGAAAGATGGAAAAGAATCAAGCCGAACTTGATGGTTTCCGGGTATTTCACCGCACTGGAAGCATTAATCGTCTATTACCATCACAAATTCGATTCCGACGTCTTTACAAGCAAGACGAAATTCGCCATTTCCACAACGTATCTTCGGCATCCAAGCGAAAATCCCGCCTCTCGCGCTTTACAGAATTTAATGGCGTTCACGCCAGACGAACAAAGAAAACTGATAAACATGGTGGCAAACGATAAATGCGACCCGGATGAATACATGGAGGATTATGGGATAACACCCGAACAGTTTGTAGAACCGCTAAGAAGCTTCCCCGAATATATTCCATGCCCTAAAGAATTCGATTATGCGCATTATTCTCACGGGAACCTGGTCTCGTATGGGGAACCTTGCATCACCAAGGAACTGGAAGGCATCGAAGACGATTCCTCGGGAATCCAATGGGAAGAAATTCTGGGCAAGGACAAGATTATCTATGTGACGGCCGGTTCGCAGGTGCTCGACTATGCCGAAAGCGCATTGTCCTTGTTCTTGGCGATGATTAGCGCAATGCAGTCATCGGACATGAAAGGTTATCACCTGATTCTATGCGTAGGATCGACGCTTATCCAAAATCCCTGGGATGAGCACGATAACGTAACCGTGTGCGGCTGGGCCCCACAAAGGCAAATTCTTCAAGCAATCGCCGAAAAGGAAGAAAAGAACAGCTGCGCCATCATTCACGGCGGACTTGCCACGATCAAGGAATGCATCTACTACGAAGTTCCCTTCTTGGTGCTGCCGCTAGGAAAGGACCAGATGGACAACGCCCTGCGACTGGAAGACTGCGGGATCAGGAACCGATTCCATATCGAGTACATAAAGCCCAAATGCTTGCGGTATTTCATCAACCAGATTTTGCAAGACTACACATCCCTGCAAAGCCTAAAAAAACTGAGCAGGATCTTCCGCATGGAAGAGGCCAAGCATTCAACGGCCAGACAAATCGCCGCTTACGCATTCGAGAAATAGCATGCAGACACGCCCATAGAAGGCGACAAGCCTTTCGTCGAATTTTTAGCCGCTTTTCTATATTTGGCGCACTATGCCATACAACTTGACACAAGGCGGAATTTTCAAGAACATCGCCGTTTTTTCTGTTCCCTTTTTCATTTCCTATTTCCTGCAAACGCTCTACGGCATTGCCGACCTCTTTATCATCGGGCAATTCGAAAGCGCCGAAGCGATAACCGCGGTCGCCGTCGGAAGCCAAGTGATGCATTTTCTGACGGTCATCATCGTCGGACTTGCCATGGGAGCGACCGTTCTCGTCGGACGCGCGGTCGGCGCGAAAAACTTTCGGAGCGTTTCGCGCATCACCGGAAATACGATTACCTTGTTTGGAATCCTTTCCGTTTTTCTCACCGGGCTTCTGCTCTTTTTCTGCAAGGATCTCGTCGGTTTGTTAAAGACGCCTTCCGAAGCCTTCGACGGAACCGTTCGCTATCTGCAGGTGTGCTTTGCCGGAATTCCCTTCATCGTCGCCTACAACGTCATCGCTTCCGTCTTTCGCGGAATGGGGGATTCCAGGCATCCGATGTACTTTATCGCGGTCGCCTGTCTCTTCAATGTCGCGCTGGATTACGCGTTCATCGGATATTTTCGCCTCGGGGCAGAAGGAGCGGCACTCGCAACGGTCATTGCACAGACGCTGAGCGTTATCGTCTCGCTAGTCGCCGCGAAAAAATCCCGGTTCGGCGTACAGGTTTCCCGGCGTGATCTGCGCCCGAACAAGACCATTTTCCGCGGAATCCTCGGCATCGGGGCACCGGTCGCCGCGCAAGACGGGTTCATCCAGGTTTCCTTCCTCTTCATCACGATGATAGCCAACAGCCGCGGTCTCGAAATCGCCGCAGCGGTCGGCATCGTCGAAAAGATCATCTGCTTTCTGTTCCTCGTCCCTTCTTCGATGCTTTCGACCGTTTCGGCAATCGCCGCGCAGAACATCGGGGCAGGCGAATCGCTCCGGGCCAAAAGAACGCTCTGGGCGGGAATCGGTATCGCCGCGAGTTTCGGAGCTGTCTTTGCCCTGGGCTTCCAATGGATTTCGGAACCGGTTCTAAAAATCTTTACGGACGATGTCGCCGTAATCCGATACGGTACGGAATATCTGCGCACATACGTTCTCGACTGCCTGGTCGCCGCGGTTCATTTCAGCTTCAGCGGATATTTCTGCGCCCGCGGCCTTTCCTTCATTTCGTTTATCCACAATGCGCTTTCCATCATCCTCTTTCGCGTTCCGGGAACATGGCTTGCCGCCCGCTACTTTCCCGAGACGCTCGCTCCGATGGGACTTGCCGCGCCAATCGGCTCGCTGTTTTCCGTTATCGTGTGCCTAATCGTGTATCGAATGCTCGATCGGCGGAAAAAAGCCTTGCCCGGTTGAACTGGACGCAATCCGCATAGCGTGTTCCCGTTCCGCCGAAAATATCGAGCGAGCTGCCAATCGTCAAATCGACGCGGTCTTCGGAAATCTCGCTGCACCGGGCAAGATCCGAAACGCTTTGCGCGCCACCGGCATACGTGACGGGAATCGGGCTGTTTTTCGCGAGAAAGCGGATTAGCGGTTCGTCCATTCCGCGCGAAAGTCCTTCGACGTCTGCCGCATGGACGAGAAATTCGTCGCAATAGCCGGACAGCGTATCCAAAAGTTTTTCGGAGACTTCGGAATCGGTAACGGTCTGCCAGCGATTCGTCGCCACGTTCCATCCGCATTCCGTTTTTCGACAGCTCAGATCCAGAACGAGCCTCTTTTTTCCGACCACCCGGGAAAGCTCCTTGACCCTCTCCACATCGAGATGCGCCCCGTCAAAGATCCAGCTCGTGACAATCACATGGCTCGCTCCCGCAGAGAGAAATTCCTGCGCATTGCCGGGGCAGATTCCTCCGCCGACCTGGAGACCGCCCGGATAGGCGGCAAGCGCCTTCTTGGCCGCATCCGCATTGCCCTTTCCAAGCATGACCACATGTCCACCCTTCAAGCCGTCGCGCCGATAGAGGTCTGCGTAATAGTCGGGAGACTTTTCGCTCGTAAAATGCGTCAAGGGCGTTTCGGCATCGGAAAGCGTTCCGCCGACAATCTGCTTGACCTTTCCTTGGTGGATGTCGATGCATGGACGAAAAAGGGTCATGCCGATATTATAGAAATTCAGAAGACTCCCGAAAGAAACCGATTCGGAAAGGCTCCCGAAACCCTATTCAAATAGAGCGACAAAGGAGTCTCCGTCAACAGGGCTTACGAGGCGCGGGTTCGACGTCGAGCCATCCTCCCACGACACGAATTTCGCTCCCGCAGCGGGATTTGCCGACAGTTCCATCGCATTACCGCCAAAGAACTTCCCGGTAAAGCTTTTCGGAAGGATTTTCCCCTCCAGGCTTACCGAACCGTTCCCCTGGGCGGCAATCGAAACCGAAAGATCCTCGCCAAGCCCAAACTCTTCGACATACTCGTCATGGACGGTTCCATCGCGGCTTGCCGCCCACGACTTGATGCACGAACCGGACTTGCTGAACCCTCCGCCGCACGAATTTGTGTAGTAGCGTTTCGTCTGTTCGAATTTTTCCAAGTCCCGCGTCATTTCATCCGCATCGATGGTTTGGACCATCGCATCGACCGTCTTTTCGACATTGGCCGCGTTCAAGTAGTTTTCGAGCATCATCGCCGAACGGTTGATGAACAGTCGCCGAAAATCGGGATTCTGGATTAACTTTACATACAAGGTGTGGAAGCACTCTCCCGATGTACTGGAATAGCATTTTCCCGAATAGGAACCGCCTTGTCGGATCCAGTCAAACATGTTTGTACTTTGGTCAAATCCCTGAGTCGCCCACATCCAGTCGTATCCGTGATCCAAATCATAGACCATGAATTTCCATGGCTGCTCCGGACTTTTCCACGCCCGGACATTGTTGTTTGGCCAGTCCCCGTTGTGCGAGTAGATTTCCGCCGCCATGTAATCCGCAAAGTTTCCGACATCCATCTGCGCCTTGATCTGTTCATAGGCCGCATTGTTTTCCCCGGAAAGATCGCTCTGGGCCACAAACGAAAGAAGACTTTCATAATCATCCGTCGTCCCGTTGCTCGCCGTCACCGTACGGTTGATGTGCTTGACAAAATTCACCGACGAGGCATCGTAGCCGTAATTCGTTTCGACAAAGTTCTTGTTGAAACGTTCCCGCATGTCGTGAATGCCCCAGTAATTCCCGTTGTAAAACACGACGACCTGTCTGCTTCTCTGGTAATCCACGCCACTGCCTTCGAGAATCGCGCCGCCCACCGCATCCTCGATATAGTCGCTGACAAAACGGTTGCCGTTGTTTCGCAGGTTAAACGCCTTGTACTTGCTGTTCGTCGCCTTGCGGGTTTCAAACAGGGGATAGCCGAGCCATCCGGAAAGATACTCTTCGCCCATCTTGATCGCGACGGACTTTTTCTCTTCCAGGCGGCTGTAATTTCCCATGAGCGAGATTCCCGCATCCGATTCCCAGGCCTTTCCCGAGCTTTCGCTACCTTCCGCAAAATACTCCACATGGGCAGGCAGTTCGACGTCGGCAAAAAGTCCCGTCTTGTTCGGATCCGCGGAACCTGGAGAAGAAGCCATCGTTTGTACGTAATGCTTTCTGAAAAAGACGGAATCCACGCTGATGGCGACAACGGGCATTTTCACCGTTTCGTCGATAAAGTAGGTATTCGTCACTACCTTGTTCGTAATCAGGCCGTCTAGAAAGGCGGCACAGCGCACAACCGTGTTCTGCTTCAAGATCTTGACGTCGCGCATTTCTTCCGTTGAATCGCTTGGCGCGGAACCGTCGAACGTACAACGGACAACCGCACCGTTCTCCGCCGATGGCGGCGCAAGCACGACGGAGTCCCTGTAAAATCCTCCGCTGCTTTCAAATACGGGGGACGACACAAAGCCTTCGAATCCGCGGCTTTTCGCATTGTCCCCTTCCGGAGTCGGCGAGGAGAAGTACTTCCATCCGTCCGGAGTCTTTCCCCAGCTTACGCCCGCGTCAAGAGCCGGATACGAAACCGAATCGAGAACGCCGCAGTTTTCGCCGATCAAGAAGAGACTTCCCCCGGAATCCTTCAGCTTCCAGCTCGTGTGGGAACGGAAATGCAGGGAATCGGAATCTTCGCCTGCAAGGGGAGTGGGCAGATTTCGCTTGGAAGCGAAGACGATGCGAAAACCGTTCGCCGGAATCGTATCGTCGCCAAAGACCCATTTCCGCGGGCTAGAGGTTTCCTTGACCAGGGCGAGACCGCGAAGGGATACGGGTTCGGCCGACGAATTGTAAAGTTCCACCCAGCCAGGATCCTCTCCCTGGTCATCCAGCCAATCAATATTTCCGGGCAAGATTTCATTGACAAGGATTGTGGAATTTCCCTGCCAGAAAGCATCGCAACGCACTTCTTCGCTCGAACTGCTGGCTTCTTTTTCCGCTCCCGAAGAGATGGACGAACTCGAAGATGCCTCGTTCCAGTCGGAGTCCGAAGAGAGAAGCGGTTCTTCTTCGGCACGGGACGGGTCGTCCGAGCAGGCGGTCAAAATTCCAAACGCAGTCGCAAAAATAGCGGTTCGAATCGTTTTCATTGTATCTCCAGAGCGAACCACAACAATCCCGCTTTAAATTTATACGAAACATTCTCGTCGTTCATCAAAAAATGCGTTAAATTTTGCTTTACAAAGATTTTCCCTTGACAATTTCACGCCAATAGGCTAAATTTGGTCTATCAAATGGCTCTGTAGCTCAGTTGGTAGAGCAGAGGACTGAAAATCCTCGTGTCACTGGTTCAATTCCTGTCGGAGCCACTCCAAAAACCCTGGATACTTCTAGGGTTTTTGTTTTGGAGGAATAGGCTAATTGGTAAGTCAGCGGTCTTGAAAACCGCCGCCGCAAGGCTTGGGGGTTCGAGTCCCTCTTCCTCCGCTACACGTTCCATTCCATCGAGGAGTCCGCGGCAAAATCGATCCTTGCCGTTGCGCTTTCTTCGAGCAGCAGCGTGCAGATCTTGGCGCGTCCGGCCAGGTTTTCCTTTTCCATGGCATACAGGCACGCACTGGTCGTCGCCCCCGTCGTAAACACGTCATCGACGATGACAGGCGTATAGCCAACGGGCCAGGAGCGCGCACTGTCCCACCCAAACGCTCCCGCGACATTGTTCGCTCTTCCCGTTTTCGAAAGCGCTGTCTGCGAGACGCGGAACGTTTTCCGAAAAAGCGCGCGGGCGACGACACCACCCGTCTTCCCGGCAAACGAACAGGCAAGCTTTTCCGCCTGGTTGTAGCCCCTTTCCCGCATTCGGGCCCTGTGAAGCGGAACCGGGACAAAGGCGAGCTTCGATCCCCAGCTTCGAATGATTTCACAGGTCTCCGATTCCCGCAACGCATTCGACACCAGATAGCCGGCAAGTCCCGGCATGTTTCCGTATTTCAGTCCATGGACAAGCGCCTTCGTCAAGGGCGTCATCGCATACAGGCAAAGAACGTCCGGATTCGGCTGCCGGGGACTTTTCGCAAGACTGCGCAGCTCGTCCCGACAGTCCGGGCAGAGCCATGGATCGAGCGGGACTCCGGCGCGACGACAGGCCAGACATCCGTTTCCAAAGAAAAAACTCGAAATCCCGTTTCGAAACGACATGGAAACCTCCCTTTTTAACGTTTCAAGAGAGATAACGCTCTAGACTTTCAAAAAGGGAATCCTGATGGAAAAATCAGTCATAGTTGCTTTCGAGCTGGCTTCCCTGGTAGCGCATATTGACCAGCAGCCCGACAAGCATCATGCAGGTCAAGAGAAACGATCCGCCATACGAAAGAAACGGCAGCGGCAGTCCGGTGACGGGCATCATGCCGAGCGTCATCGAGATATTCACCGTAATGTGAAAGAGAAAAATCGTGCAGGCGCCCGATACGACGTGGTTTACGAACGGATCGAGGTGCAGGCGGCAAATCGAAATGGCCCGCCAGAGAAACAGGAAGTAAAGCCCGAGCAGCGTGATGCAGCCGACAAAGCCGAATTGCTCGCCCAGGACGCTGAAAATAAAATCCGTGTGTTCCTCCGGCAAGAACGCCAGATTGGTCTGCGTCCCTTCCCCGAATCCCTTTCCGAAAAGACCTCCGCTTCCAATCGCCACTTCGGACTGTATGACCTGATATCCCGCGCCTTTCGGATCGCGCATCGGATCGACAAACGTCATGACGCGATTTCGCTGGTGGTCTTCCAGGGAATTCCAGGCCATCATGCTGGCATAGCCGCAAACGATGTTCAGGGAAAGAACGACGATGATGAATTTCTTTGGCAACTTTCGAAACAGAAGCACCAGAAACACGACGCAGAGCAAAAGTCCCCAAAGCACCTGGGAATACGGAATATGCGGATAGGAAAGGATGACCGAAGCGACAGGACTAAGGAGCAGAAAGAGGTCGGAGAGCGTCAGGCCCGCCCAGTAAAATCCAACGATCGTCACCGCGGTAAACACGAGCGCCGTGCTCAAATCGGGCTGCTTGAGAACCAGCACAAAGGGAACAAGGAAGATAAGGCCCGGAACGACGAACGTTTTCGCCTGCAGAATGTTTACCCGATGCGTCGATAGCCACTTCGACATCGCGAGCAAGAAGGCGATCTTCGCAAATTCGGACGGCTGGATCTTGATAAAGCCCAGGTCTATCCAGCGCCCGGCGCCCTTTGCCGCATCGCCACCGCCAAACGCGATAAACATCAAGAGAAGGACGACAACGAAATACAGGGGATACGCAAAGCGCTGCAAATAGTCGATACGCACCAGCGCGATCAGCAAGGCGAGCAGGCTTCCGCCGAAAAAATACACGATCTGGCGAGCCCAGCAAGCCGTGTACCAGACAGCGGTCGAATTCGCCGTCGCCGAATAGACCAGCAGAATTCCGATCGAGGTCAGGACAAGGACCAGCGCAAGAAAGAGCCAGTCGATTTTCATCTTGCTGTTCAGAAAGCGCCCGGATCCTCTCATTTTTCCGCCTCCGGCAAAGTTCCTTTCGACGCGAAGTAGGCTTCCATCACCTTCCGGCAAATCGGAGCCGACTTGGCTCCGCCGCCGCCCGCAGCTTCCTGGACAACGGCCACGGCGATTTCGGGATCGTAAAGCGGAGCGACCGCCACAAACCAGGCGTGGGTCTTTTCTCCCTTTTTCCATTCCGCCGACCCGGACTTTCCGCCAACGCGAATGCCCGGAATCGCCGCCCGGCGACCCGTTCCGCCCGGATGATTCACCACGGAATCGAGCCCCGCAAGAAGCGTCTCGTGAGTCATTTCGCTCATCTTGCCGTCAAAGATCTTCTCGGGAATGTAACGTCCGACCACGTTGCCGTCAAAGTCCCGCAGCTCCTTCATCAGGTGAGGGCGAAAGACGCCCTTTCCCGTCGCCATCGCCCCGACGAGAACGGCTTCCTGAAGAGGCGTCACAAGCTGTCCCTGCCCGATCGCAAGGTTCAAGATCAGGCCGCGCGCCCACCGCCAACCGTTCCGCCTGTTTCGCGCGTTGAACGAGGCGGAATCCGGAAGCCAGCCGCCCTTTTCGCCGGGAATGTCGATTCCCAGCAAATGCCCGAGTCCAAAACGGCCCCCGAATTCGTTGATCCGTTCCATGCCGAGCATCAGACCCAGCTGGTAAAAATACACGTCGCACGAAAGACGCAGCGCATTCACCAGATCCAGGTTCCCATGTGCGCCCCAACATTTCTGGTAGCGAGCGCCAAACGTAAAGCCGCCCGTGCAAGACTTCGGAAAATGCGTAACGCCTCGGACCAGTCCATTTTCCAGCCCTGCGCCCGCAGTGACGAGCTTGAAGGGAGAAGCCGGCGGATACACTCCGGAAACCGCCCGGTTCATCAGGGGACGCGTCGAATCCAGGGCAACCTTGGCCCATCCCTTGTTGCGTTCGCGGCGCTTGAGCGAAAAGATGTTCGGATCGAGACGCGGCGACGAAACCATCGCGAGAATTTCTCCGTTTCTCGGATCGATGGCGACCACGGCTCCGCGAATCGAATCGGGCAAGGCTTCCTCCGCCGCCTTCTGGACATCCAGATCGACCGTGGTAATCATCCCGTAGCCCGAAACCGCGGGAACATGCTGCATTCCCTCGATATGCCCGACTTCGCGCCCGTAGGCATCGACCTCGACAAACTTTACCCCATCCTCGCCCCGGAACTCTTCGTCATACTGTTTTTCAAGCCCTTTCTGCCCGATCCGGTCTCCCGCCGAATACTTGGAGAATTCGGGCCTTTCCAGCTGTTCGTCCGAAATTTCCCCGGTATATCCCAGCAAATGCGCGGCAAGCGTGCCATAAGGGTAGGAACGTCTCGATTCCACAACGGTCGTCACGCCGGGAAATTCCGCCGAACGTTCTTCGACAATCGAAACCTGTTCGACCGAAGCGTCTTCCAGAATCCGGAGCGTTCCGTGCGACCGCCAACCGCTCCGCTGAAACATCGTATCGACCACTGCCGAATCAAAGATGGCCTCGCCGTGAAAATCTTTTAAATGGATCAGGCGCTTGAACAGGGAATCCTTCGCTTCGGACGACATTTTCCGGATTTCCGCGGGCAACACGACGATCTGGTAAGACGGCCTGTTTCCCACCAGGAGCTTTCCGTTCCTGTCGTAAATCAATCCGCGTTCCGCCTTCAAGACGACGCGGCGCAAGCGATTCTCGTCCGAGCTCTGCAAATTCTGCTCGTATCGGACAGATTGCAGATAGAACAGCCGAATCGACAGGCAAAAGAATATCAGCCCGACCGTCGCCATGAAGACAAGCGACTTGACGTTGCGAACCGAAAGATCGTTCTGGACTTGCTTAAGGGACATGCCGCTGTTTGCGTTCGAAGCGATTCAACAGGTAAAAGAGCAGATAGCCGAAAATCATCGTATAGACGCATTCCGGAAGAGTCGTCGTCAAAAGGAAGGTTCCCGCGTTCTCCAGGGATATTTCGACAAGCGCGTAATAGACAAGATCGTTCAAGAGAAACGCCAACCCGAGCAATGCGACTTTCGAAGCCAGGTTCAGCCGGAGAAACTTTTCCTCCAGCTGCCCGACGCCAAACCCGACACAGGTGAACGCAATCGTCTGCGCACCCAGCCAGTCCACCGGTGAATAGACATCCTCGGAAAATCCGGCAAAGAATCCCCACAGCATTCCCGAAACGGGACCGTGGGAAATCGCAATCACCACCACGAAGATCAAGACGAAATCCGGCTCCACGCCGCCAAAGGAAATCCACGACGCAAGCGATGTCTGCAAGACCATGGCAAGGACAAACAGCAGCAGATGTTTAATGAACTTCAGCATTGCCAAGCATCTCCTGTGTAATCCAGTCCGGTTCCTTCTGCATGATAAAGACTTCTTCGAGCCGCATGAATTTCTGGAACGGATCGATTTCGAGATCTGTCACCACTTCGACGTCACCCTTGCGCAGAGATCGCACGACACCGACGCCGATTCCCTTCGGATAGATTCCCCCAAGTCCCGACGTGACAATCGTATCGCCTTCGCGTACTCCCGTGTAAGAAGGCATCATCGCCTGCAGATAGTTCACGGACCCTCCGTTCAGGAAGCCGACAACCCGAGTCCTCTGGACCATCACGGAAACATGCAAGGCCGGATCGGGCAAGAGCTGCACCTTCGCGTGGGTTTTCGAAACCGCGGAAATCCGACCGACTAGTCCCCGCGTCGTAAAGACGGGCATGTTCAAGTCGATTCCGTGTTCCGTTCCCCGGTTTACCACGAAGGTCGTCAGGAATCTTCCCGGGTTTCTTCCGATCACGCGAGCCGTCACGATGGAATACTTCCATACATTGTCAAAATGGACAAGTTCCCGCAAGCGATTCGTCTCTTCAAGACCCTCCCGCAGATTGTCCCGTTCCATTTTCAGCAAGGCGTTTTCCCGCTTCAGGCTGTCATTTTCGTAAGACAGGGAATGGATGCGGTTCACCGAAGAGGCGACCACCTGTGCCGGATAATAGACCGAAGAAAGCGCCCCGGCGACAAACGACTCCTTTTCTCCCTTTTCCAAGTGGCGAATGCCGAAACCAAATCCCAAGAGCACGAGAAAGAGTACAAGCCCATGCCCTTTGGAAAGAAAGCTACCCAAAAAACGGAAAAGCTTCATCTTCTATCGGAAAGGCCTTACACGGTGGAAGAGATGAGCACTGGGCGATACTTGTCGAGGTCTTCGAGAATGCGGGCCGCGCCCTTGCAAACGCACAGAAGCGGATCGTCTATCACGTTTACGGAAAGTCCCGTTTCCTTGCGAATGCGCGCATCGAGTCCGCGGAGCTTCGAACCGCCTCCCGACATGATGATTCCCCGATCGAGAATGTCCGCTCCAAGCGCCGGCGGAGTCAGAGCCAGGGCCTGCTTCACCGCATCGACGATCGCCGTCACCGGCTCGTTCAGCGCTTCGCGAATTTCCTGGCTCGTAATCGTCATCGTACGCGGAAGCCCGGCCATGACATCGCCTCCCTTGACTTCCATCGTCAATTCCTCTTCCAATGGGAACGCCGAGCCGATCTGCATCTTGATGCGTTCCGCGGAACTTTCATCGACCGTCAGGTTGTATGTCTTGCGCAGATAGTTCACGATCGCTTCGTCCATCTCGTCGCCACCGACACGAACGGACGCGTTGCAGACAATGCCGCTCAGGGCGATGACCGCGATATCCGACGTTCCGCCGCCGATATCGACAATCATGTTGCCCACCGGGCCATCGACCGGAATGCCCATGCCGATCGCCGCGGCCATCGGTTCATGCACCAGGTGCACTTCCTTTGCGCCGGCCATTCTCGCGGCATCCGTCACCGCGCGCTTTTCCACTTCCGTAATTCCCGAGGGAACGCCGATGACGATTCGAGGCTTCACCAGGAAGAGCGGATACTTCTGGACCCGCTTGATAAACGTCGAGAGCAGGATTTCCACCAGCTGGAAATCGGCAATGACGCCATCCTTCATCGGTCGTATCGCCGCATTTGCCCCCGGTGTACGTCCCAGCATCTTTTTCGCTTCGTTGCCAATCGCAATGACCCGATCGTTTTTGCGATCCATCGCAACGACCGTCGGTTCGTTGATGACAATCCCTTGCCCAGCAACATGGACCAGGGTATTTGCCGTTCCAAGATCAACACCAATATCGCAAGAGAATAGTCCGAACAAAATGAAATTCCTTTCTTGATTTTGTTAAAAATATAGCTTAAAAGAGGAACGGACTTTTACTTTCCGTCCACATCCTCTCCAAAATGCCACTTTTTCAAATAGCGGTCCCAACGCAGGTATGTATTGTCGTAGCGATATTTCCGCTCCTCGTACATCTTGATATCCCGATAGATGAAAAACTCCACATTCGCATAGGCGGAATACATCTTGGAATGTTCCTTGTCAAAGAACCGCAAGTCACGAATCTTGTAATAGGGCGAATCCAAAAGCGCGCTGCGATCGCCGCTCGCCTTGATCGTCTGGGCGACCATGAACTTCAAGTCGTCCTGCAGGTAGGCCGACAGCTTTTCCTCGATGTTTCCCCGGGGTTCCGAGCAGCCGAGGAAAAGGAGACAGGACAATAGGACAACAAGCAACCGCAACATATCTTAAATATAAAAAAGCGCCGTTTCAAGAAACAGCGCCACGAAAGATTCTAGAACGAATAGGTCGCATCGACCCGCGAGAACCAGCGTCCCTCTCCCTGGAAAAGATTCCGGAACAGCAGATCTTCCGCAATCGTCACGTCGATCTTCAACTTTTCTTCGACATTGATGCCGAAACCCCAGCCGATATGGTCATCGATCGTCCCGTTTCCGACAGGATTCGTCGAGAAGAACGTCCCATTGTCCGAGCAGATGCCGCTCTTTCCCGCATTGTGCGAATTCTGGTCGCATTCCGTATAGAGAATCGCCTTCTGTCCGCCCACGCGAATGACAAACCAGTCCCACCAGATGTTGCGTTCGATACCGAAGCTGATAACGCCCCCGATGTCTTTCCGCTCGTCCCAGAAGGAGCCTTCGCTCTGCGAATCGTAGGTTGACTCCCCGGTCTTATAGTCAAAGGTCCAGTCGCGAGCCTTTTCGCGATTCCAGACAAAGTCGCCGCCCAGCCAGAAAAATCCCCTGTCGAGCCCGACATTGATGCCCAGACCGACCTGAGCCCGCGTATCCTTGATTCCCGGAGCCTTGATGAAATGCGCCTTCATCGCCGGAACCAGTTCCCCGTCGATCGCATCTAGCGTAAAGAAGGCACGCGACGAGACGAGATACGAAAAATCCCCATCGTCGAAGAAATTCTTGTGCTCCGGGCCGTATTGCACTCGGGCTAGACCGGCGGAAAGTTCATAGTCGATCGTGCTCGAAAGCTGCAAGTTGATACCGGCATCGGCGCGGATCACCGAAGCGTAGGAATTCGCATCGACCTGGTAAGAGCCGCTTTCCGTTTCGTATCCGCCGTCCTGGTGAGCGATATAGACATGCAGGCCCAAAGCGTTCCCGTTCGAAAGCGTGCCTCCCAGAAACCCGTCAAAATTCGTCACGGTCTTCGGCAAGGCGTGGACCTGGTCCTTGTCATCGACATAATAGGTCGGAAGAAAGCGGAAAAGCTCCGAATCTTCGCGTCCAAAAAGTCCACCGATCGAGATGCGCGGGTCCGGAGATTCCTCGCTGCCCAGGCTGAGCGAAAAGATGCCGCCAAACGTCGGATGCTGCGGATCCCTGTTCGTCCCGGTTTCCACATCGTCCAGGTAAGCGCCAAAGCCTCCGATCAGGTAATTCGGATAAAGGTTGATATTGGCGGGATTGTCGAAAATGCTTACGTCGTCCATGATGTAGGTCGTATTCTTGCCCATCGATTCGACACGCGCAAAGGTGGCAAACGCCGATCCGACGCCCAAAAGGCCGAAAGTCAGCCCTAACGCGGCAGCAGTTCTCTTTTTCATCAATCAACTCCTATTTTATGCTAAAACTAATTCATCCGCTCCCTTTTCGCAAGAAAAAAATGAAAAGAGCCGAAAACTCCGTTTTCGGCTCTTCATTTTGCCAAGATCTGGACTATTCCGAGAATGTAAACGGAATCGTCACCGTCGTATTGCCCGACTTGATCTTGCTAAAGGTCCAGCGCTTCACCGCATTCTTCACCGCGTTGTCGAACTCGCCGAAACCGGTCGTCGAAGAGGCGATTGAAATGCTGATGATGTCGCCACCCGGCGCAATGGTAAAGCGGAGCGTTACCTTGCCGGCAAACCCGGGCTGCTTCTTCAGGTACTTGTTGTAGATGTGACGAAGACCCGGCGTACGCTGACGGACGACCTTCATGATGTCCGCAGCGCTACGAGAGCCTCCACCGGCACCCATGTCGATATCGCGAGCCGACGGGGTCTTGATCGTTCCCTTGGCGCGCGTGGCAATTCCGCCGCCACCACCGCCAAGAAGACTTCCGAGACCGTCTCCGATACCGCCGGAGCCGCCTTCGCCATAGCCTTCATTGAAGCCGCCATCCGTCTTGCCGCGACGTCCACCGAGAACGGTCTTGCCCGTTGTCTGGAGACCGGCAACGTCCTTCAGCACCTTGTTGATGTCCTTGGAGAACTTTTGGTCCTTCATCAGATCGTAAGCTGCATAGTTGGACTTTGTCGTCTGGGCAGTCAGGAGCTTGAGAACACCGCGTGTCTGGGGAGCGTTAGGCTGTCCCTTTCCACGAGGCTTTCCGCCACCACCGGCTTTCTTGCGAGGCTTTTTCGGCTCTTCCTTTTTCTTTTCTTCCTTTTTCTCTTCCTTCTTCTCCTCGATCTTCATCGTGGTCGTCAGTTCTTCCGCGGCGGTTTCCTCGAAGATGACTTCGTCAACCACGGCTTCGTACATGGACGCCCAAAGAGAAAAGCAGACCGCGACGAGAACAGAGATTACCGCGACTCCGACAAAACGCTTGTCGGATTCCGGCATCAAGGATTCTACAAAAGGATCCAGCTTCTTTTTCGTAGCCATTTATTCCTCCCCGTTGTTTTTCATCGTCACGGCAAAAGCGATGTTCGTGTAGCCCGAGAAGCCACAGGTCGCCATCACTTTATACATGACGTCATAAGGGATGTTCTTGTCAATCTGGATGATGATGTTGCCAGCTTCATCCGCCGGAAGTCCCGCTTTCAGGGCATGTTCGCGTTCCGTTTCGCGCCGAATCTTCAGCACGGAATCAACTCGCGTAATCAACAGGTCTTCCTGAAGCCTGACTTCGTCGGTCGGAACGATTTTCTGATTGTCCACCACGACATATCCGGCATCGACCACCACGGAAAGCGAAACCTCCTTGGGCTGCACCTTTGACGTGGAGACCGGCAGAACCAGGTTTTCCGCCTGGGTGATCAGCTGACCTTCCGCATCGAGGTTCTTGATAAGGAACACCAGAATGATGGTCATCATGTCCATCATCGAAGTCAAGGAGAACGGGACGTCCTCTCCGTACTTGCGCATTTTTCTAGCCATATCCTAACCTCCCAGCTTGGCAAGATTGACCTTGACAAATCCCGCAGACTTTGCGCGGTCCATCAAGGCGATGATCTTGTCGAATTGAACGTCGTCGTTCGCCACGATGATGATGTTGTCCACATCTTCCAGGTCGATAAACGCCGTGTGAATCTGAATCAGCTGTTTTGCGATTTCGTCGTAGGCAGAAAGCGGATAGAGAATCAGCTTCGCGGCATCTTCCGGTTTGAGCTTGCGCGCGGAATTCGGCGTAAGCGTCGCCACGCCAACCCCTGCACCCGGCTTCTTGAGAGCGCCCGGCGGGGTCAATCCGCCATCGCCTTCACCTGCGAGAGCGAGGAACGCGTTGTTGCCATCGACCAGGATGCTGTCCGGCTGGTTTTCTTCCTGAGACGTGTAGATGCCCCAGAACAAGCGACCCGGATCTTCTTCCGAAGTCTTCTCGATCATGGAGAGATCGATTCTTTCGATCTGGTGCATGTAGTTTTCCTTGTCCATTTCGCGTCCGTCCTTGCACTTCGGTGCAGAGCCGGCCTTGATTGCGGACTTCACCTCATCGGCAGCATACTTGACAAGCTGCCCATCGGACTTGCAGCGGAATACCCAAAATTCCTTGAAATAGACATTGGGCTGAAAACCGCCACGCGCACCGATAACGAGATATTCATCTGTAATGGCCAAGGAGAGATTCAATGCTTGCTCGTCCGGAGGCGGAGGAGTCTGGTCGTCCATTTGCATCATACTGCGTTCGGGCAGATTGACTTCAACGATCGCCAACTTCTGGAACGACGTCATGGAGAGCAGCATCGGAATCAAAATTGTGAACAAGCCCATCGCCGGAAGCAAATCCGGTTCTTCGACCTTTGCGGATGGTTTGATTTCTTTTGCCATTTTATCTCCTATCTAGATAATTGTCTTTTCTTGATAACAATTACGACAGGGCGTTGATAATCTTGAGGCCTTTTTCTTCCATTTCCTGAATCAGACGTTCGCTGTTCATGTTCAGGATACCGACGATGACAAGCAGCGGAACCGCGCAGAGAAGTCCGAGAAGAGTCGTTCCCATAGCGATAGCGATACCGTCAGCCAGAGCCTTCGGACGTTCAGCGGCCGGCTTGTTCGCCACGGCGTCGAACGTGAAGATCAGACCGTAAATCGTACCCATCAGTCCAAGAAGAGTGGAGATGGAAGCCATCACGGAGATAATCGAGACATAACGGGTAAGACGCGGAGCTTCAGTAAGGAAAACGGCATCCGACGCATTCTGCATGGCGTCACGGCCGGCATCGTGATTGCTGACGATGGCGGCGACCACTTTCGCGATCGGGAGCTTCGAAGAGTTGGCGAGGCTCAGCGCCTGATCATACTGCTTCGCGCTGATGAGCTGACCAAACTTCTGCAGGAACTTGCCACGACCCCTGCCGCTTTTGACAATGGTGGTGATGATGCGTTCAATCGAAAAGCCGAGGCCAATCAGACCGACCGCAAGAATGATCCACATGAACTGCCAACCATCAGAGGACGGGTTGAACGATTCGAGCATTTTAGACATTAGGGTACTCCTTTTTTACAAGTGATGAGATGTTTGTTTCCTGTAACCGCATATTTATTTTTTTTTTTGCCTTTTGGAATGGGTATCGGCTGTAAAATTTTCATTACTCCACAAAAAAAGGAAAATCCCCGTCTTTTTACGGGGATCTTCCTTTTGTAAAAATCAAGTTACTCAAGAACCGTCGCTACGGATTGGTCGGAGGATTAACCGCCGGAGGAGCCAGGCGAGCCTGGAGTTCGGCAAGTTCGGCCCGGAGCTTTTCGTTTTCGCTCTGGGCATCCTTCAGGATTTCCTGGTAGGTAGCCAGCTGTTCCTGCTTGGTCATGACCTTGGAAGCGCGAACCTGATCCAGGCGAGCCTTCGTCTTGAAGTAGCTCGGATCCTTGAAGAGCTTCGTCGCATCGAATTTGGTAATCTTGATCTGAAGCGCTTCGTTCTGTTCGTCGAGTTCGCGCAGGGCCTCGTAAAGCTTCTGCGTCCACTGGTTGTCGATTCCGTAGTGTTCGGAAGCGCGGATTCCCGTCGCGCAACGCGGAACAGCCGCTTCGCGTGCCGCCTGCGAACGAGACTCGAGTTCTTCGCGATATGCCTGCAGGTCTTCGCCAGCGGCCATTTCGGCGTCTTCCTTGGTCATTCCGTCGTATTCGACATACTGGGTCACGATTTCCACGCTATCGGGCAGCGGAGACTTCGCAAAGGCATCGCCCACTTCGACAAACACGGCGCAACCCTGGTAATACATTTCAATGTAGCCTTCCTCGGCGGCAATCACGTCGGCATTGTAGAAGCCCTGGTCGCGGGCGAGGTCGATGTTCTTCTGGAAAATCGGCTGAGCCTGGTCATAGTAGCCCGGAAGCTGCTGCACGATTCCGATGCGTTCGGCAAAGCGTTCTTCATCCGTCTTGCCGTTTAGCTCCTGTTCCCGAATCTTCGCCGCCATCGTGACAAAGAGGAAACCGATCTTGTTCGTCGCACGGAATGTCCACTTTTCCGACGCGTAGGTCGCGGACTTCGAATAGTGACCGACAGCGACCTTCAGAACTTCCGTCAGCTTCTTGACGGCTGCCGTCTTCGCCTTTTCGTTGCCGGATACCGCAATCGGCTCCATCTTGGCAAATTCCATTTCGCCTAGATAGAACGCGGCCTCGGCCGGAACTCCCGGATCCGCATTCTTGATCTGCAAGCCATACTTGTCGTAGGAGTCGATCGTTTTCTTGTAGTACTCCGCCGCGTTCTTGTCATCCTTGAGCTCGCGGTAGGCGCGTGCAGTTCCAATGTAGGCGGCGATGAGCTTTTCCTTGTCTGCCGTATAGTTCTTGGCGAACGTGATGTAGGCCTCCGCCGCTTCGGACCAGCGCTTCGCGTTCTGGTAGGCGACCGGAATGCTGAACGCGGCGTCAAGTGCGTAAGAGCTCTTCGGATAGTCGCGGACAAGATCCTTCGAGCAGCGAATGGCTTCTTCGGGGAGCTGCGCTTCGTCATAGGTCAAGCAAGCGCTATAGAGCATTCCCGGGGTCTTTTCGTGCTTCGGATACTTCTTGTAGGCGAGTTCGTAGGTCTGGGCGGCCAATTTCTTGTTGGGAATCGAATCGTACGTCGATGCGGCAAAGCCGATTGCGGCATACGCCATGGAATCCTTTTCGAAATTGTTCGTGATGAACAGGAACGTCTGGGCGGCCTGTTCCGGCTTGCCAGCCTTCTTGTAGTTCATCGCGGCGCGCAAGATGCCGCGGATCGTCAGCGGAGACTGTCCGTAGCTCTGCGGGAGCATCATGAATGTCTGGGCGGCCTTTTCGTAGCTGTTGGCCTTTTCGTAGGCGTTGCCGGCTTCAAAGACAGCCTTGTCGGCAAAGGATTCCAGCGGATAGAGCTTCACCAGGTTCAGGTAAGCGAGAGCGCCCTGTTCAAACTGTCCGTTCTTCACCGACTTGTCCGCTTTCTGGAAGAGCACGGCGGCAATCGAGGTGCGGATGACCTTGGCCATCGAGTCGTTGCGGGTTTCCTTGACTTCGGCATACTGCTTGTACAGCCATTCGAATTCCTTCTGGGATTCGTCAAGCTGTTCCGATTCGAGCAGGGACTGGGCAAGCATACGGCTGATGAGCAGGATATACTGGTTCTTGGGGTAGTTGGTCTTCAGATTGCGGAAATCGACAACCGCTTCCTTATACTGCTTTGCCTGGTAACGGACAATCGCCGCATTGTAGGCGAGCTCCACCGCTTCCTTTTGCTTTGCGAACTTGGCCATATACTTGTCAACCTGCGCAAAGTAAGCCTTGGTTTCGGGAAGGCTGTAGGCCTTGACCGGATCGTCGCCCGCCTTGTTCTGCTGGGCTGCCGCGCGGGCCTTGTCCATCATGATAACCGCATTGTAGCCGGCGTCTTCCTTCTTGTAGGGAGCGGCAGAGCCGAGCGCTCTGCGACCGTAGCGGTTTGTATCGGCATCGACGATTCTATTGAACATTTCCGCCGCTTTCGCGTACTGGCTCATCTCCTGATAGACCAACGCCAGATTCGCATAGACCTTGTATTCGTCCCAGGTCGGCTCGTTCCTATACTGCTTCAAGAAATCGTTATATCCCTGGATTGCAACCTGGTAACGCTTTTTGGCGCCTTCCGTATCGCCTTCCTTCATCAGCTTGGCAGCCTGGGCGTGATCGTATTGGGGAATGTCGAGCATCGCGGCGCGAATCGCCTTTTCCGCGTTTTCGACAGAAGCCGGATACTGCTTGTTCTTCTTGAACCACGAAGAATTCTTGCTGTAACGCTTCACGACCAGCTTGCGCTGTTCCTGAGCTTCGTCGAACTTCTGCTGGATAATGAGAATTTCGACCATCGCGACATCGGCAAGAGGCGCATCGACGTAATCCGGGTTAATGTCTAGCAAGTACTTGAAGGACTGCACCGCTTCTTCGTTGCGGTCGTGATCCTTGTTCTTCATACCGATACGGTAATAGAGCGAATCCTTGAACTTGACCTTTTTGTCCTTGAGGAACTTTGCCGCGACGCGAACACCGTCGTCGATATCGGAGAAAGCCGCCGCCATGAAGTCCATCGCTTCCAGGCGCAAGTCGCTCGGATACTTTCCCTTGTCGGAACCGTCGATATAGGCGAAGTAGGTCTTGGCAGCCGTTTCGTATTCGGCGATATTGTAATAGGATTCCGCCAAGTGATACATGGCGAGAGCGGCTTCCTTGCCGGTCAGGCTTTCGAATCCCGTCACGCGCTTGTAGGCATCGATCGCGTCACGGAACTTGCGGTTCATGAAGTGATATTCCGCAATTCGAAGCCAGGTCTTAGGCACAAGCCCGTTATCCGGGAATTCCTTGACCAGGCGCATTCTCAGCTTGTAGGCCTTTTCCTCTTCGCCGCTCGCTTCGTAAACGAACGAAGCCTGGTACATCACGTTCGGAGTCCTTGTCTCTTTCGGATACTTGTCGATGTATTCCAGGAAGTAGCCGAGAGACTTCGAATGGTCAACCTTTGGACCCGCTCCGAGATTCTTGCACTTGGCCGGTTCGTTGTCGCGGTCTTCGCACCAGGCGATATCGGATTCATACTGGGCCATCGCATCGACCTGGTGTTTTTCTTCCAGTCGATACTGATAGTTTCCGAGCTGCTGGAGCGCACTGGCGCAGCGAGAGCTCTGCTTTCCCTTGCAACGGTCCACCTGGGTACGCCACTGCTTGATCGCGGACTGCATTTCGCTTTCGTCCATGCCACCCGAACGGCAAGCCTGTTGCGCCTGGGTTTTCAAGAGGTTATAGGAACTGGCGCACTGTTTGTAGTCGCGGGTGCCTTTCTGCATCGCCTTGCACTTGGCAAGCATCGTTTTCGCCTCGTTCGTCTTGTCCTTGCAAGGATCCGCATAAGAAACTCCGGCAATGGTGCAGAGCGATAAAGCGATTATAAATAGTTTTTTCATTTGAATTTTCTACCTACCACTTTTAAAACAAGGACAGACCCGGTTATCCAGGTCTATCCCCCATTGTTAAATTACTCCAAATCTTCCAGGTTTTCCAGTTCCTGAAGTTCCTGAGAGTTCGTCGAACCCGAACCTCCACCGCTTTCCGCCTTCTTCGTCTTGACGGTAGCGAGCGTAAAGCCGGCATCTTCAAGAACGCGCTTGCGGTTGGATTCAAAGCGGTCGCTTTGCTGGGAACGCTGCATGAACTTCGCGTAATCGTCGATTGCGGCGTTCGCCTTGTCAAAGTCCGGGCGCAGCTGATCGCGCTTCATTTCGACACGAGGCGTCGGCAGCTGACGGGAAAGGTCAAGAGCCTTGGCCTGGACGCTGTCAAAGTGTGCGGCGTTGTCCTCGTAGGCCTTGCGAGCGCTATCGCGAGCCGCCATGGAAACCACCGGCTGTTCGGTCAGATCTTCCGCGCGGGTCAAGGACTTCTCGGCATTGCCGTAGTCCTTTTTCATGTAGTAGCAATACCCTTCGACAAGGTAGGCTTCCGACAGCAAGAAGGAATCCGGCATGTTCTTGATGATCCACTGGGCATACTTGATCGCTTCGTCCGGCTTGTTCACCTTCAGGAAAGACCATCCCAAGGCGAGCATCGCTTCGTCATAGACGGGAGAACCGGGCTTGACCTGTCCATAAAGGCCAGCGGCTTCCGGAATGTTCGGCGTTTCGCCCGAGAAGTAGATGTGTCCCAGCTTGACCTTTGCCGCATCCTGGAGATCCATTTCGGACTGGTTGGATGCCGGCTGGTCGATGATGTCGCGGAAGCAGTTTTCCGCTTCGTCCCACTTGCCCATGCGGCTGTTGGCAATTCCCATGGTGTAGCGCGCATAGAAGTAGTTGGCGTTGCCCGGAAGAATCGCCGAAAGCAGATCGATGGATTCCTGGTAGAGACCCTGTTCAAACTTGATCTGACCCGCGATGTAGTCGGCATCCGCCTTCACGTCGCTTTCGCTGTAATGCTGCACGATATACTGGTACTTGACCATCGCGTCATTATACTTGCCTTCCTTGTAGTCGATGTTCATCAGCTGGAAGTGATACTTGGCGCGTTGGTCGCTCTGGGGATAACGCTTGATCGCATCTTCATAGACCGACTTGGCAGCCTTGTGCATCCGCATGTTTTCGAAGGATTTTCCCTTGTAGAACGCGGCCTGGTCCACCAAGTGGAATGCCGGATACTTGGTCTGGACCTTGCCAAACGCATAGGCGGCTTCCAGGAACTGGCGGTTCAGGTAGAGACGCATTGCGGCGCGGTAATCATTTTCCGGCTCAATCTTCAAGCGACGGTAACGATCTTCGCCAATGTTTTCTTCGCGCGTGTTGCCGAAACGGGACGTGAGCTTCACCGCCCAGATAAATCCGCGGTTCTTCTTTTCGACGATGTCGTCATGGGACATTTCCAGGTCGAGAGCCAGATAGCGGAAGAACGCCACATCCTTGACATTCACCGTCGCGCCGAGCACCGGATAGCCTTCCTTCGTGAAGCGAAGACGAACGCCCAGGTGAGAGCTCAGGTAATAGGTCAAGGTAAAGCTCGTTTCGAGATTCATCCCGTCACCACCCTCATCGCTGTCATGGATCACGTCGATGATGGAAAGTTCCGCCTTCGCTTCAAGCAAACGGTTGAATCCGCGATAGAAGAGCGAGAAGTTCAGGTTGCTGGGAACCTTGTAGGATTCGCTCGCCCCCATGAACACGAAATGATACGAGGAGTTTTCGTCCTCGGTGCTAATCGCCGGGGCAATCGCGTTCTGGAACGCCACGCCAACGGTCAAGCTTCCGAATCGGGAATTGGAAATCGGATTCCAGGCGATACCGATGTCCGCGCCCATCGTAAACTGCTTGTTCATGTCGAACTGGTTGATCTGGAGAATCGAAAGATCGACACCCAAGGCCAGGCAGTGCATCAGGCGGTAGGCGTAGCCGATCATATAGGCGTTTTCGGTATAGGAATACCCGCCATCGATGGTCGCGCCGTTTTCGAAGAACGAAATGCCCAACGTGTGGTTGTAGCCGAACGGAATCGTCAAGGAACCGTATTCCTGGGCGGCTTCGCCACTGATCGTGCTGAAATAGCCCAGAGAGAATTCGATCTGATCCGTTTCCGCGATTCCGGCCGGGTTCACGTACATCGCCGTATTGTTGCTGCCAAATTCTCCGAACCAATCGTTCTGCTGGTACTTGTGCGGGGAATACGTGGGAGAAGCGAACGCTGCACTCGTGCAGATAAGCCCTACAGCTGTTGTCTTGATGAAGCTAAAGCGTGTCATCACCTAACCTTCTCCTTACTTGATATCCGTGCGGATAAATTCGATGCGGCGGTTCTGGGCGCGACCTTCCGGCGTCTTGTTGGAAGCCTTCGGTTGCGTATCGCCAGCGCCACGAGTTACCATGCGATTGTCGGCGATTCCATTTTCGACAAGGAAAGCCTTGACAGAGGCGGCGCGGTCTGCAGAGAGCTGCTTGTTCTTGGCAGAGTTGCCGACATTGTCCGTGTGGCCGACAATTTCAAACGTCGTTTCCGGGAAAGCTTCCAGGATATCGACGACCTTGCGCAAGGAAACTTCGGAATCCTTGGTAATCGTCGCCTTTCCGGATTCAAAATTGACCCCTTCGAGGACAAAGACTTTCTTCGGAGGAACAGGGACTTCGTCCGGGCAGCCGTCTTCGTCCTTGTAGCCGTTCAGGGTTTCGGGATTGTCCGGGCAGGCATCCGCGCCCTTGCAAGTGTGCGCATACTTGTCGAGAAGACCGCTAGCCTCTACCCACGGATCGCAAATGCCGTCACGGTCGTTGTCCGGATCCGGGCAGCCGTCATCGTCCTGGAAGCCATCGACGTCTTCCGCGTCTTCCGGGCAGTTGTCAATGCCCGAGCAAACGGCGGCATACTTTTCGGAAAGACCTTCTTCGGAGACCCACGGATCGCAGAGACCGTCACCGTCCGTATCCGGATTGCGGGTTTCCGCCACTTCCTCTTCCTTTTCGGGAACCACGTCATGCGCCAGGAGCCCGATATCGAGCTTGCCCTTGCCGCGCTTGAGCATCGGGGACTTGGAGTTGCAGAAGAAATTCGGCTTGGAGAGCGACGGACTGATGAATTTCGGATCGAGGGAGACGTTCGTGCGGTTCACCTTGATGAAGCGATTGAACGGGTAGTAGTTCTTGTAGATGTTGTTGTATTCGATCTTTGTCTGACCCGCGGCAGGATCGGCAAAGACGCCGTAGTAATGGTTTTCCATGAAGATGTTGTTGCGCGCGACGATATTCGACGGACCTTTCAAGGCGAGGCCCGAATAGCCGTTGCGAAGAACCACGTTCTGTTCGACATAGGCGTCGAGCGACTTGGCGCCCCAGGCGAGGATGCCGGACCAGCGGTTCCCGTACACCACATTGTTGCGAAGGTTGGGCAGGGAGATGAACGCGGCAATGCCCGTCGCCTTGTTGTCCATCACGTAGCAGTGGTGAATATAGGGAGCGGCGTTTTCGCAAAGGATGCCTTCGATGCCGTTCCGAATGGTGAAGTGGGACATTTCCGCTCCGGATGTGCCCATGACGGTCGGTCCTCGGCGTCCACCGTCGATAATCGTCGTCAAGGGATCTTCGCCCTTTAGAACGACGCCCATGACAAGCGTGATGTTTTCATTGTAGGTTCCACGCTTAACGTAAATGGTATCGCCAGCGTCTGCGTTGCCCAGAGCGTCCGCAATCTTTTCGTAATCGCCCGGCACGTTAATCGCCTTTGCCGAAGCATATCCTGAAAAGAGCATAGCCCCAGCAAGAACTACGAATACTTTCTTTAGGGTCATACTGCTAGAGTTCTCCAATCATGAAACATAAATTCACCATTGTCCATTCGGATCAGCGACAAGGGAACATCCCTGTGCAGCAAATCACATTGTGGAATAT
This sequence comes from Senegalimassilia sp., assembly GCA_963652365.1. Taxonomy (GTDB): domain Bacteria; phylum Fibrobacterota; class Fibrobacteria; order Fibrobacterales; family Fibrobacteraceae; genus Hallerella. The sequence goes on along the minus strand of CAVJTH010000007.1, from coordinate 17,347 downwards.
ACCTTCAAAAATAGCTTTAGTCAAACCCTTTTCATGATAAATCTTTGCAAAAAAGCATTTTTTCATGGTATTTCCCATTGTTCAGTCGCCTGGCCTAGGACAAGTCTCCTTCTTCTGGATTTTTTTTCGGCTCGGAATCCTTCTTGACGCCTTGGATGGAGACTCGAAGTTCCTGGCAGGAACGCTTGATATCCTGGAGGACCTTGCGAGCGCGAGTTCCTGCCGATTTATTGCCTTTCTCGAACTTTTCGTACTCGCGCTTGAAAGCGTCGAGTTCCTGTTCCAGTTGCTGAACCAAGTCCATAAAGACTCCCTTGAAAATGATACTTTGGGAAAATAAATAAAGTTTTGGTCAAAATATCGCCAAGCCGTAAAAATATTTTTTACAATCGAAGTTTTTCGCTTCGAGAATGCCGTTTGTTTTCGTTTTTTTACAAAGAGGCGTGTCGAGCCAGGATTTCGAGAGCCTTTTGGCCCGAACTCCCGATTTCGCGGGTAAAGTCGGAAACGAAGAGACGGATGTGCCGCTCGATGACGGAATCGTCCGCGATCTGCGCCTTTTCCCGAATGAATTCCGAGACAAGACGCTCTCTCGACTGCGCCGTAGAAAGGCTTTTCCGAATTTCGCGCTCGACGGAGGCGATCGCTTCGGCGCCCAGCGACTTTTTGGCAACGGCGCACCCCAATGGGATCGGCGAACGGGTACGGGATTCCCAGAACGCGCCCAGATCGGTCAAAAGCCCCAGGTTGTCTTCGGCCCAGGTGAAGCGCTTTTCGTGGATGACGACGCCCTGCCTGTTTCGGCTGGAACACAGGGAGGAATAAACTTCGTCGAAGAAGGCGTAGGAGACCCTTGGTCGAGAAATGCCATACGTTTCCGACGCCCAGAACCGGAAAAGAAGCGCCGCGGTCGTGTTCTTTCCGGGCAAAATCGTTTCTTGGTCGGGATCGAAAGATTCCCCGTTCCGAGACGCAAGCAGGAGCGGTCCACAGCCAAATCCCATCGCTCCGCCACAGGAAAGCAGACGGTAATCGTCCTGAACGAACGGCAAGACGCCGCAGCTCACCTTGGCGACATCCAGGTCGCCCTGCAGAACCATTTCGTTCAGCGTCTGGACATCGGCGAACGTGACGCGCCATTCGAAGGGAGAGCCTTCCTGCCCAAAGATGAGGGACTCGTAGATGTAGGTGTCGTTCGGACACGTGGAAATTCCCAGGCGAAGAGGAATCACGTTGCACCGTCCAGAATCATCGGTTCGAGAATGTTCCTGGCAAGACCGCGGAGAGAATGGCGCAAGTTCCACTTCGATTCGTCCAGGTCACCCGTGAAATTGCTGATCGTGCGAATTTCAAAGACTTCGACATGCATCGCGTTCGCAAGGGCAAAGGCGGAAGCGCCTTCCATCGCCTCGATTTTCGCCCCGAAGAATCGGGCCCGACATTCCAGGATCTGGGAACTCGCCGTCAGCGTGTTGACGGAAACGCCTCGAACACCCGAAAGGGAAGCGATTTGCGGAGGCGCCTTGCGAAACGGCGAAGCCCGCAGGATGTTCGGTCGGCGAAAATACGGCTTGAAGGTATCCGAATGGAGATAGCCCTCGTCTCCCACGCACTCTTCATCGACACGGACCGTGTCCGCAAGGGAAAGCCCGCTCCCGGGAAGCGCGCCGGCAATGCCGACGACGATCACGCGAAAATATTCTTTTCGAAGCAGGAGTTTCGCCAGGTGCCCGCCAAAATTCACGAGCCCGATCCCCAGGCAGGCCGCATCGAACCGAGAGTTTAGTGTTAGCGGACGCTCTACCGTCTTGCCAAACGGCTCTTTCGGATAGAGAACCTTCCACTCCATCGGCGACGGAACCGCTAACAGCGTCTTGGACCTGTCCATGTCAATCCGCAATTTTTTCGACCAGGGGAAGGAGTTCCGATTCCAGGGCGGAAACGCGTCCCAGGTCGATGTTCCACGGGCGATCGACTTCGCAGCGAGCCGCGGAGACCGCGGCGGCTTTTGCCAGGCGATCCGAAATGGGAAGCCCCAGGAAATCCGCGGCAAGCCAGCCGGCGAGGAACGCGTCGCCCGCGCCGATGTCGTTTACCAGCTTGACGGTTGGCGGCTTGACGCTGAGCCCCATGAACTTTCCTTCTTGCTGGTAAAACACATGAATGGGCGCGTCCTCGTCGGTGACGACCAGATTTCCAATCGGCAGCCGTTCGAGAAGCGTCGATGCGGTCATCTTCCAGAACTGGGGGCTCGACGTTATCTGCGGGATGCCGAAGCGCTGCAAGAGCTTGCAGTATTCGGACAGGTTGATCTTGAGAAGCTCCACGCCGGATTCCAGCCACGTATCAAAGCCTTCGATCGCATCGATAAAGAGACGCTTTCCCGTCAGATCCAGCTTGGACAGGTTTTCCAGCTGGAAGCCGAGAGGGAGCGATCCGCAGAGGACGACATTTGTCACGTCGCTCCAGATTTCTCCTATCGTCTGCAAGAAATCCCTGTTCTCGGATTCCGTGATCTTCGGCGACGGTTCGATGAGTTCCGTGGTGTCGCCCTTGCTCATGATCGTCGTGCTGATTCGTGTCGGAGCCCCGATCCAGATGGGAATCTGCCGGATGCCCGCCGCGGCGACTTCGTCGCAGATGGACACGCTGCGGTCGCCGCCTAGAAAGTGCGAGAGGATGAAGTCCCCGCCAAGGACCCGAAGTACGCGAGCGCAGTTGATGCCCTTGCCCGACGCGAATTCCTCGACACGGGAAAGACGGTTGACCTCTCCGGGTTTAAATTCATCGACAAGGAAGAGTCGCTGCCACGTCGGGTTCAGCCCCAGGATCAGGGTGTCGCCTGTCATCAGAAGTTCACCTTGAAGAAGTTGCGCTTGCCGACCTGGACGAGCAGCTGGTCTGCGCCCTGGATGCGACATTCGAGCATCGGGTCGGAAACCTTTTCCCCGGAAATCCTTACGCCGCCGTTCTGGATCATTCGCCGAGCTTCGCCCTTGGACGCAAAGGCCTTGATTTCGACGAGAAGATCGACAGCCTTGTAGGTTCCCGCCGAGACGGAACATTCCTTCGCGTCGGACGGAATCGCGTTTCCGCTATGGACTTCCCTTTCCTTTGCGGCTGCGGCTTCGGCGGCGTCCTTGCCGTAATACTGCGAAACGATGTCCTTCGCGAGGATGTCTTTCGCGGCATTCGGGTTGAGGGCTCCCGACTGGATGTCGGCCATCATCTTCTGGATTTCCGCCATCGGGACGTCGGTCAGAAGTTCAAACCAGTTCGCGACGATGGAATCCGCCAGGTTGTAAATCTTGTGATACATCACGTCGGCAGGTTCGCTCACCCCGACATAGTTCCCGAGGCTCTTGCTCATCTTGGCCTTGCCGTCCGTTCCGAGCAGAATCGGCATGAACATTCCAATCTGGAGCGGCATCTTTTCGTACATCTGCAGATCGCGACCGCGGCAAACATTGAACTTCTGGTCCGTTCCGCCGAGTTCCACGTCGCTTTGGATGGCGACGGAGTCGTAGCCTTGCATCATCGGGTACATGAACTCGTGCAGGCTGATGGGGCTGTTCGACGCATAGCGGTTGTGGAAATCCTCGCGTTCGAGCATCTGCGCCACGGTAAACTGCCCCATGAGTTCCGTGACCTTGGAAAACGGGAGCTTGCTGAACCATTCGCCGTTGTAATGGATTTCGACGCGGTCTTCGCGGACGACGCGGAAAAACTGCTGCTGGTATTCCTTTGCGTTTTCAAGAACCTTTTCGTGCGAAAGGCGAGGGCGCGCCTTGTTTCGACCGGAAGGGTCGCCGATTTGCGCCGTGTAGTCGCCGACGATCAGGACAACGGTATGTCCGAGATCCTGGAACTGGCGAAGCTTGCGCATGACGACGGTGTGGCCGAGATGCACGTCCGGAGCCGTCGGATCGACACCCAGCTTGACCCGCAGAGGAACGCCCGAATCGTAAGACTTCTGGAGCTTCTGTTCGAGTTCGTCCGCCGGGATAATTTCCGCAACGCCGCGGAGCAAAATATCCATCTGTTCTTTCACTGGAGGAAATTGCATCGTAAGAAAAATCCTTTGAAACAGTTTTCCACCCAATGTAGCAAATTAAATTCTCGACGGACTTTTCTTGGGGGCGTCCCGACTTTTCGCCTGCTAGAAAAGTACGAAATTGACGATTCCGCCGACAAAAAGCGAGAACAGGACGACAAACGCGATGTAGAGGACAAAGTTTCGAAACCCGAGAACCGTCTTCAGCGCCCCGAGATTCGTGATTTTCGTCGCAGGACCGGTGAGCATGAATGCCGCCGCCGAACCATGGCTCATCCCGTTCGAAAGCCATTCCAGAAGCAACGGAATCGTTCCGCCGCCGCACACGTAAAGCGGAACGCCCGCTCCGGCAGCGAGCAGGATTCCAAAGCCTTCGTTTTCGCCAAACAGCTTTCCAATCGCTTCGCCGGGAACATAGCGCTGGAAAATGGCGGACAAGGCGATTCCGAGCAAGAACCAGGGACCGGTCGCGCGGACATTGCGCCAGATGTTTTTCAAGAAGCGCAAAGCGATATTCGGGTCGGTATCGCGACTTTGCGGTTCGTCAAATCCCGAGAAATTGAAGAAATGCCTGTCGGAACTTTTACGGAAAAAGATTCGGACAAGAATTCCGGCGAAAATCCCGCAGAGAAAGCAGGAAACGATCCGCGTCCACAGAAGCCCCGTTCCAAGCGCCGCGCTGTAGGCGATGAGCTGCGGGTTCAACAAGACGCTCGACATCATGAACGCGGCGAGAAAATCTTCCTTGACGCCTTTTTTCGCAAAGGCCGCACAGATGGGAATCGTTCCATACATGCAGAGCGGCGAAGCGATTCCAAGAGCGCTTGCCGCGATAATCGCCAAGATACCGGGAACCTTGCCGGCGATCCGCTCCGCCCAAAGGTGAATCGAATTCTTGAAGAACACCGAGACGCACGATCCGAGAACGATTCCCAAGACCCAGAACCAGAATATTTCCCGAATCTGCAAGTCAAGATAAAACCAGAGATAGACCGCTTCGCGCTGAATCGTTTCCAACATTTATTTTTCCTCTTCCACCTTCACGATGCCGGAAAGATCCTTTATGTTTTCCGCACCGCCGGTAGCGTTTCCAAGAATAAGGAGTCCGGGATATTCATTGAACTTTCCGTAGAACAGAACGACGTTTCCCCATGGCGAAAAATACGCCAGCGTTCCAGAATCGCCTGAACCTTCAAGCCCGTTTCTTGACGGAAGCTTTTCTTTTGGGTAAAAGATTTTTTCATTCGTGCCGTAGTCTTCGATCTGGACTTCAAGTGGAAGCTGGCCGAAAAGCGCCCTGCTCTGCTCGCTGTCGTTCAGTTCATAGACTATTTTCTCGTTCCCGTCCGAAACGCTGATTTTCATGGTTCCTCCATCCCCGGAAGTTTCCGCAAAGGCGCAAGAACTTGCCGTCAAGGCAATACCGAACAAAAGCAAAAGTTTTTTCATCAGTTGCGCCTCCAATTCTTTGTTTTTATCGGCTATTTAATTTCAACAAGCCTGTAGTTTCTCGAGCCTTTTCCAAGTCCGATTTCCGCGGCATGTTCCAACGTGTGGCGGCCCATGCGGCTCTCGACGCGCTCCACGAGCTTCTTGGAATCCTTCGCGGTGAAGACCAGGTCGATGCTCGCCTGGTCAATCGCAAGCGGGTCGGTCGAAGCCAAGATGCCGATGTCGTGCATGTCGGGTTCTTCGGGGTTTCCGTCACAGTCGCAATCGACGCTCAGGCGGTTCAGGACGTTCACGAAAGCGATTCCCTTTTCGTTTCCCATGTAGTCGCAGACGCCTTTCGCCGCTTCCGCCATCGATTCCAGGAACTTCAACTGGTTTTCGTCGCCCTGGGTCAAGTCGAACCAGCTGCTTCTGAAACTTCCGGCATCGGCGCGACCCGCCGTATGGATCAGAGCCTTGCCCGATTTCTTCGCGGATTCCCCGCTGCCGAATCCGATCGAAAGGTTCTTGATCGCTCCGCCAAAGCCTCCCATCGCATGACCCTTGAAATGGCTCAGCACCAGGTAAGAGTCGTAGTTCTTGAAGTGGCTTCCGACATAGTCGAACTTCAGGTTCTTTCCGCCCTTGACCGGAATCTTCATGTAATCTTCCTCGTCGAGCAAGTCGAACGGGGCGATGTCCAGAAATCCGTGATCCTTGACGACCTGACGATGCATCGCGCTGGACGCCCGACTGCCGCCGTACGCCGTATTGCATTCCACGATGGTCGCGCCGAGTTCATCCTTCACCAGGTTCTTGATGAGAGATGGGCGAAGGTAGTTGGACGCGGGAGGCTCTCCCGTGCTAATCTTCACGCCGACCTTTCCATGAGGCTTCCAGCCCATTGCCTTATAGACCTTGACTAGGCCTTCCGGAGAAATGTCCCGCGTGAAATAGACGACCGGAACGTTCTTGTCATCTGTCTCGTAAGTCTTGTAGTCCTTGACTTCCGCCGAAGCGATCGCTGCCGAAAGAAGAAGCGCCGAAACAGAGGCCATTCCCGTTAATCTGTATGTTCCTTGCATGGAATTTTCCTTTGCTTTCTCGTTGAGGTTCATAAGATATCTCCCTTTGTTTTCAATTTTTGCGAAACGATGTAATACGCGCTGCCCGCACAGACGACGATCAGCCCGAGAAAAAGATCTTCCCGGCTCAAGTCCAGAAAGCTTTCTCCGTTCATCGCCGCCGCGAAACCGTCAACGCTCCACATGAGGCTTGCGCCCAGGAACATGAGGAACGTCGTCTTTGCGCTTTTCGAATCCAGATTCCGCCGGGACTTGGAAACGAAAAGAGCCAGATAGACGAGCATCGCAAGAACCGAAAGAATCAGGCACATAGGCTTTCCGCCTTTTTCCGTTGCAGGAGTTTTTTCTTCAGAGCGCCCGCTCCGAGCCACAGAGCCCACACGGCGGTCGTCAAGACGGCCATTCCGACGCCGTTCGTCGCCATTTCCTTGAGCATTACCGCAGTTTCCGCCGAAGATTCCATCGCGGTCAGAAAAGGCGGAACGACTGTCAGCTCTCCGTGGTAAAAATGTTCCACGGCAAGCAGGAAGCTTCCGCCATAGAGCATCTTTTCCAGGACAGACACTTTTTCACTTATTTTTTGAACCGTTTCGCTCGACTCCTTGCCGGAACGCAAAGCGACCCGCTTCACCGCCGAAACAGCGATTCCTTCTGCGAGTGGAACTAACAAACAAGCCATATTGGACCTCCGTGATTGAATTATGGTTGATTTTCGTCTAGAAACTTTTCAGCAATGCCGAAAACTTTTTGATAGACGGCATCGAACGGCAAGGCTCTTTCCAGGCTCACCGCCTTGACGCTTTCGTATTCGGGATAGATTTTTCGAACTTCGCCGATTCGGACGACTTTGACACGAACATTCCCCCATTCCGTCGGAACGGAGACATCTGTCCGCGGCAAGACGACGCGCTCCCTTTCCGAAATACGGATTCCGATCGCCGTCGTATGCAGAAAGACAAGCTCTTCCAGGGACTTCAGATTTTCCGCCTTGCACAGAACCGTGAGCATGTTCGCCGGGCGATTCTTCTTCATGAAGCACGGTGTAAACGTCACATCCAACGCGCCATTTTGCAAAAGGAGTTCCGAAAGAAATCCCAGGTTTTCACCGGTGCAGTCGTCGATGTTCGTGTTCAGCTCGAAAACCCTGTCGTTCAGGAAAGAAGGTTTTTCGTCGGAGTTTTCGGAAGGAAGTTCTTCGACGAGAAACGCTCTTAAAATGCTCGGGCGGCTGTAAGTTCTCTTTCCGGCGCCAAGCCCGACCTTGCAAATTTCAAACCTATCCGGCAACCGATCCCCGGTCTTTACCGCAGCGGCAAAGGCGGCTCCCGTCGGCGTGACGAATTCTCCTTCCTCATCGATAAAGGAAAGCTTCAGCGCATTTTCCTGCACGATATTCGTGACCGCGGGAACGGGAATCGGCAAGATTCCATGCGCACAGCGAACGGTCCCACGCCCTTCGCAAAGGAACGGCACATAGACTTCTTGAATCTGGAACTTTTCCTTCAAGTCTTCCAGGCATACGGAAAGAGCGATGACATCGACAAGGGAATCGACCGCGCCGACTTCGTGAAAATGGACGCGCTCCACAGGAATTCCATGCGCCTTGCTCTCTGCCCGGGCGATGATCTCGAAAATCCTTTCGGCGAGCGTTCGGGCATTTTCCGACATTTCCGTTTTCTGAAGAATTTCATTGATTTCCCGAAGTCCGCGATGTTCGTGATGCTCGTGATGATGGGGATGTTCGTGACGATGTTCCTTCCCAAAAAGGAACTCCATGTCATGGTCGTGATTTTCGTGCGACGCATCCAGGACGACATCGAAATCGCAACAGTCGATTCCGCATTTCTGGACGTGGGAAATCTTGACCTGAAAACCTTCCACGGGAATCGTCTCCAGTGTTTTCAGCAAGGCATCCCTGTCCGCACCGAGACCTATCATTGCGGCAACGGCCATGTCTCCGCTGATTCCAGAATTGCATTCAAGATAAAGACTTTTCATCGGATACCTTCCGCCAGGCGATTGATTTGTGTCGCGATGTATCCCGCGCCGAATCCGTTGTCGATATTGACGACCGAAATGCCGTTCGCGCAGGAATTGATCATCGAAAGCAGTGTGGATATTCCATTCAGGTTTGCCCCATAACCCACCGAAGTCGGGACGCAGATTACCGGAACCTTGACAAGGCCTCCCAGGACAGACGCCAAGGCCCCTTCCATTCCGGCAACAGCGATGACGGCATTCGCTTTTCGAATTTCATCCACCTTGTCCAAGAGGCGATGGAGCCCCGCAACGCCGATGTCAAAGAATCGATGTACCTTTCCGCCAAGATATTCCGCCGTTCCGGCTGCCTCTTCCGCGACAGGGATATCCGCGGTTCCTGCCGAGCAAACCGCGATGTTTCCGATTCCTTCCTGAACCCCCGAAAATTCGCCACGAATCTTCAAGAGCCGAGAGACGCTGTCATATTCCACATTTTTTCCAAGCTCGCTTTGCAGCATTTTGGCCTGTTCCGTCGAAGCGCGCGTCCCAAGCACCTTGCCATTTTTTTCTAGCAATGTCTTGCAGATTTGGACAAGATGCCCGTCCGCTTTTCCTTGACAAAAAACGACCTCGGGGAATCCCGTCCGATTTTCGCGATCCAGGTCCAGCTTGGCAAATTCCAGGTCTTCCGTCTTTTCCATTTCAAAACCTCATATCGAAACATTCATGGAACCGCTCTTAAAGCCGCCCAAATCCAGCGTCACATAGTCAAAGCCAAGCGATTTTAACTTGTGTACAATTTCGGATCGCATCCGAAAAGCCTTTTCCATCTCGGACGGCAGCACTTCTATCCGCGCGAGATTCTGGTGGACTCGTACACGGATCTGCCGAAATCCCTCCGAAAGGAAAAAATCTTCGGATTTTTCCACCCGTTCTAGCTTTTCGCCGGTCAACGGTTCTCCATAGACAAAACGACTCGCCAGGCAGGCAAACGAAGGATGGTCCCAAGTCTTTAATCCCGCAAATTTTGACGCCTCCCGAATATCCGACTTGGTAAATCCCAATTCCCTGAGCGGGCTTTTAATGCCCAGTTCCGAGAGCGCCAAAAGCCCCGGGCGATAATCTCCCATGTCGTCGGCATTGGTTCCATCGACCACGCAGGGCAAGTTTTCACTTTTCGCGATTTGGCAAATCTTCTCGAAAACGCTCTTCTTGCAAAGGTAGCATCGATTCTTGGGATTTTCCCGTACCCCACAAATTTCAAGAGGATCCATGGGAAGTGTCACCTGGCGAATGTTTTCTTCCTCGCAAAAGCGCCACGCGGCAAGACGCTCTCTTTCGGGAACGAAACACGACGAAACCGTTACGGCAAGCGCCTTTTCTCCCAGGACGTCGTGCGCAATCTTCAGCAGGAACGAAGAATCGACTCCACCGGAAAAGGCGACCGCGACGCCTTTCAAGTTCGCGAGATACGTTCTCAATCGGGAGAGTTTCTCTAAATCCAACATGCACAAACTTCCTTGCCAAAAGTTTAACTGCATATAATTTACGACCTAGAGTTCACTCTAAGGCAAGAGGTTTTAGAAAAAAATTTTTAGGAGTTCTCGACTAGGAAGAGGAGTGGAGAGTTGACGATTGAGTGCGGAGTGCAAAGAGGAATCAGTTGAGTGTGGAGTGTGAAAAGTTGAGAGTTGAGTTCCGCGGACATTTAGGCTCTAAAGCAGAGCTTAGAGATTAGTTGATAGTGGATAGTGGAGAGGAATCAGGAGTCAGGAAACAGTGGTTAGTTGAGTTTGGAGTGTGGAGCTTTGCGGACATTTAGGTTCTAACGTAAAGCGGACCGTTTTGAGTTCTAACCACTAAGCACTGAATGGCTCGCTTTGCAAAGCTAAGCTCTAAGTTCTCCTAACTAAGCTCTGAACAAGCGTGGCCGAGGGGGTGGATGCAAGGAAGGGGGAGTCAGAACTTAGTTGAGAGTGGAGTGTGAAGAGTGGAGTGTGGAGTTTCGCAAACATTTAGGTTCTAACGTAAAGCGGACCGCTTTGAGTTCTAAGCACTAATCACTATACACTAAGCTCTGAACGCCGGGAAGGCGCTCCCTCCGCCGCCAGGCGGAAAAAAGTTCGCTTCGCGAAAAATCCTAGACGTGCAACGCTAAAGTCTTTCCTTTTATCGGCAACTAGACTTCAACTGCTCGTAAAGCGTCTGCCGCGAAGATTCGTCCGAGCCAAGCGCCTCGTTCCTATAGACCGTCACCAGCCATTCGCCTTCGCAGCGGAACTCCATGTCCTCCGTATTCGAGGAAACGCCCAAAACCGTCTTGCAAAAGTTTTCGGAAGGCTGCTTCTGCTTGATTGTCCATTCGGAATCGCCCACTTCGCCTTCAAAGACACAGCTTACCGTAGGCGAAGCGACACTCGAACTGGAAACCTGCCTCTCCGAAGAGCTGGACAAATTCACATCGTTTGCGCTGTTCGAACTTCCGCTATCTCCGCAAGCGACAAGCAAAGCGCCGAAGACAACCGGACAAATCTTTTTCAACATATTCACCATCCTTATCTTGAGTTTATAAAAACATACAAAAAAAAACACTTTTGTCTATAGATTCACAACGCAACGATCGCGGTGAGAGAAAAACTTTCAATCCGTGGATTTTCGAACACGGTAAAGGCGTCGGGCGCCCAGCCGTAAGAACCTGCCGTCAGGGAATTCGCCAGGATGTTTTCCGACTTTTCCACATCCTGCCAAAAGGTTTTTTCGGGCGAAGAATAGTAACGCAACATCCCAAGAGATTCCAGACACTCCGGATAACGCTCTGCCAGGGAATAGGCGCATTTCATCCAGGAACTTTCGACAATCCGTACAACCTTATAGAGTCTCCGCGGGGCAAGAAATTCCCGAAGATCCCGCTCGTCCGTCGCGATCTGCGCATCGCTCCCAAAAAAGTTCAACAGTTCGCAAAACACCTCCGAATCCCGTTTCAAGAGCGGAGAACGTTCACGGATAATTTGTTCGATATTCGACATCGGAAGAAAAAGTAGAAAATCGAGAACCGCACAAAAAAAGCACCCGACCGAGAAAGTCGAGCGCTTGTCTATTCTGCCAAACGATTAGGCGCGATGATGCTTGAAATACCAGCGGATCAGGCCGTTCGTGCTCGAATCGTGGGAAAGTTCCACGTTCGGGTCCTTTTCGCCCTTTTCGAGTTCCGGGATGATCTTCTTCGCGAGCTGCTTGCCGAGTTCAACGCCCCACTGGTCGAAGCTGTTGATGTTCCAGATAACGCCCTGCGTAAAGATCTTGTGTTCGTAGAGAGCGATCAGGGCTCCGAGAGTCTTCGGATCGATCGTATCGACGAAGAGGCTGTTTGTCGGCTTGTTGCCTTCGAAGACCTTGTGCGGAGCGAGCATCTGGATTTCTTCTTCGGACTTGCCGGCCGCGCGGAGTTCTTCGGTCGCCTCGGCAAGCGTCTTGCCGTTCATCAGGGCTTCGGGCTGCGCAAAGAAGTTCGAAAGGAGCTTGCGATGATGATCGCCGACCGGGTTCAGGGAATTTGCCGGAGCGATAAAGTCGCACGGAATCAGCTTCGTTCCCTGGTGAATCAGTTGGTAGAAGGCGTGCTGACCATTCGTTCCCGGTTCGCCCCAGAGAATCGGCCCGGTCTGGTAATCGACACGCTTCGAATCGCGATCGACCGTCTTGCCGTTCGATTCCATGTCCGCCTGCTGGAAGTAAGCCGTGAAGCGGTGCATGTACTGGTCATACGGCAAAATCGCATAGGACTGCGCATCCATGAAGTTGTCGTACCAGACTCCGAGAAGCGCGAGAATCACCGGAAGGTTCTTTTCGACCGGAGCGTTCTTGAAATGTTCGTCCATTTCGTAGGCGCCCTGGTGGAGCTGCATGTAATTGTCGAAACCGATGCGGAGAGCGATGGAAAGTCCAATGGCGGACCACAGGGAGTAGCGACCGCCGACCCAGTTCCAGAACTCGAACATGTTCGCCGTGTCGATTCCGAATTCGGAGACCGCTTCGGCGTTTGTCGAAAGAGCCACGAAATGCTTCGCGATCGCCTTCTTGTCGCCGTCAAACGCCTTGAGGACGGCATCCTTTGCCGTGTTGGCGTTTGTCATCGTTTCGAGCGTCGTGAATGTCTTGGACGCGACGATGAAAAGGGTTTCCTCGATATTCACCTTTTTCAGGGTTTCCGCGATATGCGTTCCGTCGATATTCGACACAAAGTAAACTTCGGGAGAATCCGGAGTCGCAAAATGCCGCAGAGCTTCCGTCACCATCACCGGTCCCAGGTCGGAACCGCCGATGCCGATGTTCACCACGGAGCGGATTCTCTTGCCAGTATGGCCCAGCCATTTTCCGCTGCGGACCAGATTCGTAAACTCTTCCATGTGCTTGAGCACCGCGCGAACTTCGGGCATGACATCCTTGCCATCGACGAAAATCGGCGAATCGCCCTTGTAGCGGAGAGCCGTATGCAAGACGGCACGCTTTTCCGTCGTGTTGATCTTTTCGCCCGAAAGGAACTTCTTGCGCATCGCGTCGAACCCGGAAAGCGAAAGAAGCCCGCGGAGCTTCGCCATCGCGTCGTCGTCGATCAGGTTCTTGGAATAGTCGAGAAAGATCCCGCACGCTTCCGCGCTGAACTTTTCGGCCCGTTGCGCGTCCTTCTTGAACATTTCGCGCATGTTCCAGGTTTTCGCCTCGGAAGCCTTCGCTTCGAGCGCTTTCCATTCATTCGATTCGGTCAAACGGCTCATAGAGTGTCCTTGTTAAATGTTTGGGACAAGTATAGCTTTTTTGAAAAACTTTTTCCACGACCGGGAACCGATAGCTATCTTTGAAAAGACCTTGACAATATGGATGCCGAAATGGAATTCTTGCTTGGTCTTTTCGCCGGTCTTTCGCTACCGATCCAGACGAGTCTCAATGCGGAACTTCGCAGACACATCGGTTCTCCCTATCTAGCCATTCTCGTTTCGTTTATCGTCGCCTGGGTGTTTCTCGCCGCGCTTTTCGCTTTCGGGAAAAGCGGTCTTTCTTCGCCCGGGATTCTGGGATGCGCACCCTGGTGGATTTTTTCCGGTGGAGCTTTCGGCGTCGTCTTTCTTGTCGGAAACATCTTGCTGTTTTTAAGACTCGGCGGGACCCTGGCGGTAATCCTTCCCATCCTGGGGCAGATTCTCGCGGGATTTTGCATCGACTCGTTTGGACTTTTCCAGTGCGCGCAGATTCCCGTCACCGCGAACCGGGCCTTGGGAATCCTGGCAGTTACCGTCGGGGCTTCTTTCGCCGTCATCGATCTTGAAAAGTCGCCCGTTTCAAGCGCCGCGGAAAGGAACGTTTCATGGAAGCTCTTCGGCGTTCTTGTCGGCATGTCCAGTGCGATGCAGACAGCCATCAACGGGAGACTCGGCGTTCTGCTGCATTCCCCGCTAGAGGCGTCTCTCGTTTCATTTTCCGTCGGGATTTTTCTTCTGACGCTCGTCTGTCTCGTCCTTTTTTTCACAAACAAATCTTCCTCTTCACCGAGCAGAATTTCCCCGAAGAACTTTCGCGGTCCCTGGTGGATGCTTGCCGGCGGGATTCTCGGTGCGCTATTCATTCTCGCCAACATTTTTCTCGTGAAGCGCATCGGGGCAGGACTTTCCATTGCCAGCACGACCACCGGCATGATTCTCGGAGGCCTAGCGATCGATTCCCTGGGACTTTTCCATGCCCCAGTCAAAAGAATCCGCGGAACAAGGATTCTCGGGATAGCCATCCTGGCCGCCGGAATCCTTGGAATAAAGTTCGGTTAGCGGAGCTTACGATGATATCCATTCTCTTTGTCTGTCACGGAAACATTTGTCGCAGCCCGATGGCGGAATTTATCATGAAGCGGCTCGTCCGGGAAGCCAATCGGCAAGACGAGTTTTTTATCGAAAGCGCGGCGACAAGTACCGAGGAAATCGGAAACCCCGTCTATCCGCCAGCGCGAAGAATCCTCGGGCTTCACGGCATCGACTGCTCGGGCAAGAGAGCGCGACAGATGACCGCCCGCGATCTGGACGCGTTCGACCACATCGTGCTGATGGACGGAAACAATCTGCGGAACCTGCGTTGGATTTTGCCCGCCGAGACTTACCGTCGAGAATGCGAAGCGTTTGCCGGCAAGCCAACGGAACGCCGTCTTCGGAAGATTTCCCTGCTGCTCGATTACACGGAAAGTCCGCGCGATGTCGCTGACCCTTGGTACACCGGCGATTTCGAATCCACGTGGAACGATGCGCTGAAAGGTTGCCAGGGACTTCTCGCCGCCTTGTAGGATATAGAAAAAAGCTATAACCAAATATCAAAAAACAGTATTGGACAAAACGCCTTTCGCGTTCTAACTTATAGCGCGTAAACAATCAACGGCGAAAGCGCCAAGGAGATTCTCACCATGACGATTCCAAACAAGAAATACCGTTTTGAAACCCTCCAGCTTCACGTCGGCCAGGAACACGCCGATCCGGTCACCGATTCCCGCGCTGTCCCCATCTACGCGACCACCTCTTATGTCTTTCACAACGCGCAGCACGCCGCCGACCGCTTTGGACTTCGCGATGCGGGAAACATCTACGGGCGCTTGACCAATTCCACCCAAGGCGTCTTCGAGCAGAGAATCGCCGCCCTGGAAGGCGGAGCATCGGGACTTGCCGTCGCGAGCGGAGCCGCCGCCATCACCTACACCATCGAAGCCCTGGCGCAAGCCGGCGACCATATCGTCGCCCAGAAGACGATTTACGGCGGAACCTCGAACCTGCTCGAACATACGCTCCCCCAGTTCGGCATCCAGACGACTTTCGTCGATGCGCACAATCTGCCGGAACTCGAAAAGGCCATCCAGGAAAACACGAAGGCGGTCTATATCGAAACGCTGGGGAACCCCAATTCAGACATTCCCGACATCGATGCGATCGCGGAAATCGCCCACAGGCACGGGATTCCGCTCGTCGTCGATAACACGTTCGGCACGCCTTACCTGATCCGTCCCATCGAACATGGCGCAGACATTGTCGTTCACTCGGCGACAAAGTTTATCGGCGGACACGGGACAACGCTCGGCGGAGTCATCGTCGAATCCGGAAAGTTCGACTGGAAAAAGTCCGGCAAGTACGCTCCCATCGCAGCGCCCAATCCGAGCTACCACGGCATTTCCTTTGCGGACGCCGTAGGCCCGGCTGCCTTTACGACATATATCCGGGCGATTCTCCTTCGCGACGAAGGGGCGACGATTTCCCCGTTTGCCGCATTCCTTCTCTTGCAAGGGACCGAGACGCTTTCTCTCCGACTCGACCGCCATATCGAAAATACGAAGAAAGTCGTCGATTTCCTTGCACACCATCCGAAAGTGGAAAAGGTGAACCATCCGTCCCTGCCCGAACATCCGGACCATGCCCTCTACCAGAAATACTTTCCGAACGGCGGTGCGTCCATCTTTACGTTCGAAGTCAAGGGCGGACAGAAGGAAGCGTTCCAGTTTATCGACAGCCTGGAAATTTTCTCGCTTCTCGCCAATGTCGCCGACGTCAAGAGCCTCGTCATCCACCCGGCCTCCACGACGCATTCCCAGCTGACCGAAGCCGAGCTTCTCGACCAGGGAATCAAGCCGAACACGATTCGCCTTTCGATTGGAACGGAAAATGTCCAGGACATTATCGACGACCTTTCGCAGGCGCTCGACAAGATTTAACCGGAACCTTTAAAAACGCAAACGAACGCACGGTTGTGCGTTCGTTTTTGCTTTCGGAAATTTTTTATCGGTCCTTGACGCAGCGGACAGGGAACTGCTCAATTCTGTCGCTAGACTCTACGCGGCTTTCGGCGCTATTCTTTCCATAAGATACCATAAAAACAAGGCTGCTCTCGTCATCATCCTTGTATTGTGTAGATGTGCAAAAACCGCTATACGACTCATAGCCATAAAAAGGCACGAACTGATTCACCCCGGCAAGCAAAACGCCAAAGCCATAATCATCCGTACCGGAAAAATCTCTCGAAGCGATCGCCTGTACGACTTTTAGATCGCTCTCGTCTTGCAGATCTTCCCGGATAAATTCCAGCAGGAGATTCCATTCCGCCGTATCCGGCAAATGGAAACCCTCCGGACAGACACCGCGAACAACCTCGCTAGCCTCGCACTCTACCGCATTCCCGCATCCCATGCCGGTTTTTCCATAGACAGCCGCAGAATCCATCGCCGAAGACCATGCATAGGCACGTCCAAACCGATCGCAATACTCATCGAGCATTCCATAGCAGGAACTGCCATTTCCCGCAGAATAGTCGAAGTTCAGGTTTTCCGCCATCCAAGTCTGCTCGCCGATTTTCACCGAACGATAAGCCTGTCCGTCACGGGAATCGGTAAACACTTCGTAATCGATATCCGGGTTCATATTCTTCCAGGCAAGCGCCTTGTTCCTATAGACCTTTTTATCCAGGCAAACGTCCTTCCCGACCGAATAAATTTCTGTGCCGCACTTGGCATAGACCGTATTCTCGTAGCAGAATTCAGAATCCGTCTTGTACGGAACGTCACCGCAGAGCGCGATGTGGAAAGTCGTCGAATCGTCTCCGCAAATCTGTACAAGCGTTCCGTCGCCGTTGTCCGAAAGCGAGCAGCCGTTTCCATCGACGCTGTCCTTGCCGTCAGACGCCTTTTGGGAGAGCGACACCCAGCCCGAATCCGCGCACACATAGGCCGCGTTTTCGTCCGAAGCGAACATCATTTTTCCGATAGAAGAAGAATCGCAATCGG
>CAVJTH010000006.1:0-95257 GCA_963652365.1 Senegalimassilia sp. | reverse complement strand
GGGGCTTGTTCAGAGCTTAGTGGGGAGAACTTAGAGCTTAGAGATCTCAGCGAACATCTCACGCTAGAACCTAGATGTTCGCAGAACTCCACTCTCCACTCTTCACACTCAACTCTCAACTAAGTTCTCAGCTCTAAGTTCTGACTCCCCCTTCCTTGCATCCACCCCCACGGCCACGCTTTTTTAGAACTTAGTTCAGAGAGCTTGGAGCTTAGAAATCGCAAAGCGAGCCGGTCAGTGTCTAGTTCAGAGTGTTTAGTGCATAGAACTCAAAGCGATCCGCTTGTGTTAGAACCTAGACGTTCGCAAATCTCAGCTCTAAGATCTAAGTTCTAAGCTCTGCGTTAAAGCCTAGACGTCCGCGGAACTCAACCCTCCACACTTCACACTAGGCTCCGACTTCACGGTTCGGGCAGGAGATCTCCGCGGATGATGTCTATCCGGTCATCGACGA
The DNA here is from genome assembly GCA_963652365.1 of Senegalimassilia sp. Lineage (GTDB taxonomy): Bacteria > Fibrobacterota > Fibrobacteria > Fibrobacterales > Fibrobacteraceae > Hallerella. Next base: position 94,803 of record CAVJTH010000006.1, on the reverse strand, counting down.
GACTGACGATGTTTGTCGGGCGAATTTCGATGGGGCCGGAATCCACCATCAGATCGACCTTGTGCTTGAAGACGTTCCAGAGGTCGTCGGGTTCCGTGTAGGCGATTTCGTCCGAAATCTTTGCCGCCGTGCTCAGAATGGGCTTGTCGAAAATGCGGAACAGTTCCCGGAAAAACGGGTGCTCGGGCATTCGAAAACCGACTTCCGGTCGCTTGACATCGAGCTTTCTCGCGATGGAAGGATCCGCCGGGAGGATAAACGTATAGGGTCCCGGGACGCGGCGCTTCATGATCTGGAAGGCGAAATTGCTGACATGGGCGTATTCCGCCGCGGCGCGGATGTCCGGGATGATGATCGCCATGACAAATTTCTTCATCGGCTTTTTCAGCAGGTAGAGACGGTGTATCGCCTTGGCGGATTCCGCGGAGCAGCCGATCGCATAGCCCGATTCCGTGGGGTAGAGCAAGAGCCCGTCTTTTTCGAGAACTTCTGCCGCTTGCCGGACAAATCGGGTCTGCGGATTTTGAGGATGTACTTCAAGTCTCATTTGCGGACAAATCTAGCATTCGGGAATGACGCGCATCGCGACAAAGGCGTCGGGATAATGGCGAAGCTGCAACTTTCCGCCGCGCAGGGCGATGCCTATCACGTCAAAGCGCGACTTCTGGTCTTCTCCACCGTTGAAATGTAGAAAATGGGCGGCCGTTCGCCAGATGCGGAACTTCTTGCGGTCGTTGACGCGGCTTGCCGGCGCTCCCTTGCGTTCGTTCCAGACGGACTTGACTTCGACAAAGAGGATGGTTCCCGCGGAATCCTTGGCGACAATGTCCAGTTCGCCGTTTCGGTAGCGGTAGTTGCGCGCGAGAATCTTGCAGCCCTGGCGGCAGAGATAGGCTGCCGCATGCAGTTCCGCAAAGCGTCCCTTTTGCCTGTTTTGGCTTGCCGGTCTTTGCGAAGTCATTGGGCGAGAAGTCCCAGGATGCGGATTTCGGAAATGGCCAGGTCCGCCGTTTCGCTTACCGTGTAGGCGGCGTCGAGAAAAACCTGGATTTCGGTCGTTTCCATCGCTTTCATTTCGGGGTACTGGACGCCTTTCATGTCTTCGAGCTGGAGTACCTGGCGGTAGCCTTCCCGGGTGAGGAGCGAAATGGTCTTCGGCTTGTTGAAAATGCGGAATCGGTCCCCGAATTCGTCGTCGTTCGATTTCTGGAATCCGTTCGCGAAGCCTATCGCCGTGACGATCGTGGGCGACGGAAAGTTCAAGATGAAGATGGGCGCCCTGGCGTTGGAGGGCATCGGCAGGAGCCACGCCGTTTTCAGGTCCTTGTCGACGAGATTCGATTCCGAGTAATCGCCCGAACCTTCCATGTTACGCTCTTCGTATGCCGCGCGAATTTCGACGTTCTGGATTTCCTGGAGCGTCCGGGGCGGCTTGTAGGAAAGGAGAAAGGCGAGAAGCAGGAGGATCAGGAGCGGAAAAAGGGCGATGGCGAAGAGCTTCGCGTGCTTGTTCGTAAAGCGCCGTACATTGTCGGACATCTTGTTCGTTATCAGCGGACGGTTCTTGATGAGCTTTCGAATGCTCATCGTGTCGTGACCGTGATGCTGTTCGCCAGGGTGAAGCGGGGCGAATACGATGTCAAGCGCGTTCAGGAAATCCTGCATGCTCTTGAAACGGTCCCCGACATTCTTCTTGAGGCATTTCAGGATGAGCTTTGCGAGACCCTTGGGCATGTCGGGTCGAAAGTTTTCCGGATTGGGAGGTTCTTCCTGGACGTGCTTCATGGCGATTTCGATGGGCTTCGAACCGGTGAACGGCAAGCGTCCGCAGGTCATTTCGAAAAGGATGACCCCCAGGCTGTAAATGTCGGACCCGATGGAAACGTCGTCGCCGTGGCACTGCTCGGGCGACATGTATTCGGGCGTTCCCATGGTCATGCCGGTCATCGTCAGGCGTTCCGCGGACTGGATGTGCGAAATCCCGAAATCCATCAGATAGACGCGGTTGTCGTGCGTGATCATGATGTTCGAAGGCTTCACGTCGCGGTGGACGATTCCCTTGCTGTGCGCGTAGAGAAGGCCGCGCGCGACTTGCTTCGTGATAATCTCGATGGCGTCGAAGTCTAGGCGGCGACGGTGCTCGAGAACTTCCGAAAGCGTGCTTCCCTTGACGTATGTCATCGCGATGTAGAGCTGGTTTCCCTGCTTTCCGAAGTCGAACACCTGGACCAGGTTCTGGTGATCGAGTTCCTTCATCGCCTGGGCTTCCATGTAGAATCTCTCGACGGATTCCTTGTCGGATGAGGCGTCGAGAACCTTGAGGGCGACTTCGCGCTTCAGGTTTCTTTGCAGGGCCTTGTAGACATACCCCATGCCGCCCTTGCCGAGAACGCCCAGGAGCTCGTAGTCGTCGTTGAAAGGTCGCGGAAATTTCTCAGTTGTCATTTTGCTTTCTTCATTTGTTTTAGGGCGATGATGGATACAATATAAATCAAGATGGCGATGAACGCGGGAAGCGCCCAGTCGAAAGGATGGACTTCCATGCCCATGAATACGTCTTGCATTGCGGACTGGTCGTAGAGCGTCCAGACGGCGAGCGAAAGCTTCTGGGCGATTTCCGTCATCTGGTCCTTGGGAACAAGCGCGCCGGAGAGGGCGATTTGCGGGAGAATGACTAGAGGCAGGAACGCGTTTGCCTGTCCGGGATTCCGCGCAAGGACGCTGAGCAGAAGGCCCGACGCGGAAGCGGGAAGTATCGTGGCGCACAGGGTAATGCAAAGGGAGGGCGAGGGGGAGACCGCGATGCTTTTCGAGAGAAAGGCGAAGACGATGGCCGTTTCGAAGAGGGCGAAGAACGCGGTGAAGAAAAGCTTGGCCGCGATGATTTTCGCGGGCGAAACCCCTTTGCGAAACTCGTCGAGGAGAAGCGCCTTTTCCTGCACGACTTCCCGGGCGGAAAGCGAGAGGGCGAACCAGTTTCCGCAAAGGACCAGGGCGAATGCGGCGACCCAGAGCGACGAGGTCGCGGAAAAGATCTGGCAAAAGAGAAACCCGATGACGACCGGCTGCAGGACGAGCGAAACGGCCTTTCCGGGATCGCGGAACCATTGCCGGAAAAGAACCGTGAAAAAATAGGGAAACAGGCTCTTTTTCGAGAATTTCGGAAAGCAGGATTCGACGGGTTCGGGCGGGGAAACATGGCTGCCGAGACCCGCTTCCTTCCAGTTCTCGGATGTGCGGTCGGAAAGCGTTTCCAGAATTCCTTCGGGATCCTGCGCGTTGAAAAAGCGGAACGCGTCTTTCGGAGTCCCGTAAAATCCCATCTTGCCCTGGTGGACGAGAAGGACCTCGTCGGAGACCTGCAGGGCTTCGTAGCTGTGCGTCGTGAGGATTACGGTATGGCCTTTCGACGAGAGCTCCTTGAGGTAGGAACAGAGGCGCTTCGCGTTCAGCGGATCGAGACCGGAAAGCGGTTCGTCGAGAAGGATCAGGCCGGGAGCGCCCATCAGCTGGGCCGCAATGGCGACGCGTCGGCGTTCTCCACCGGACAGGTGCGCGATCTTCTGGTCGTCGAGTCCCGAAAGGCGCAGAAGTTCGAGAAGCCTTGACGCTCGGCATTCCGTTTCGCTTGCGGTGTAGTCCTTGGGCAGGGTGATGCGCGCGGCGAGTCGGAGCGTTTCGCGGACGGTCAGGGTGTCCCTGAGGAGTGGCTCTTGCGGCAGATAGGCGATTTCGCGCTGCACGTCGCCTTTTTCGTAGTCTATCCCGTCGAGGAATATGTTTCCTTCCGAGCGGCGGATCTTTCCGGCGAGAAGTTCGAGAAAGGTGCTCTTTCCCTGTCCGCTCTGGCCGATGATGGAAAGAATCTTTCCGGCGGGCAGAAAGAAGCGGATGTCTTCGAGAATCTTCCGGTGGGAAATCTCCACGGAAACGTCCGATACCGTCAGGGAAAATCCGACGTCTTTCTGGTGAAGGAGAAGGTTTCCGTCGCGAAATTCGATAAGACACCAGGGAAGTTTCAGCGTTCCGCGGTTCTCGATGTATCGGGTGCGCGAAAGGATTCGGCCAGAAAAGTCCAGTCGCAGGCGGTTCCCTTCGAGTCTTGCCGTCGCAAGCTTCCGGGGACATGCCGGGTGGAGGATTGTACCCGGTTCGTCCTCGTTCTTTCCGCGTCCCAGCGAGACGGATGCGCTTTCCGACAGCGGAATCGCCGGAACGTCTTCCAGGGTGCGGACATGGGAAAGGGAAAGTTCTCCGCCCTTGAGCGTAAAGCGCAGCTGCTGCAAGCCCAGGAGAAAGACGTCGCCATCCTCGATGACCTTCGTCGAAACGCTTTTTCCCTGGCAGAGCGTTCCCGAAGTTTCGCTCAGGTTCGTGAAAATCCAGCGACTTTCCCTGAATTCGATTCTCGCGTGGCGCCTCGAAACGGAAGCGTCCTTCAGTTCGAAATCGACGTCCTTTCCGCGCCCGATGACGAAGGCTCTTTCCTTCGATATTTTCTGCACAAAGAAGGTGGATGCCATAGAGACCTTGACGCTAGCGCAAGGCGGAGACTGCCCGATTCAGGCGTTCCACGGCTTTTTGGAGCGTTTCCATCGACGCCGCATACGAAAGCCTCACGTAGCCTTCGCGCCCAAAGGCGCTCCCGGGAACGATGGCGAGACCGGTCGATTCGAGCAGGTAGGTGCAGAACTCGACGGAATTCGAAAGGCGCTTCCCGTCCGGGGTTTCCTTTCCGAAAAGTCCGTCGATGCTTGCGAACAGATAGAACGCGCCGTTCGGCAGGTTCGCGTGGATGCCCGGAATCTTCGAAACTTCCCGAAAGACAAAGTCCCTCCGCCTTCGGAATTCGTCGCGCATTTCGAGAACGCTGTCGAGCGGCATTTCGAGAGCCTTCCTGGCCGCATACTGGGCGATGTTTGACGGATGGTGCGTCGTCTGGCCCTGCGCCTTGGCGACGAGCCTTGCTATCTGTTCCGGCGCGGCGATGAATCCCGCTCGCCAGCCGGTCATGCAGTGGGACTTGGAAAGTCCGTTGACGAGAATCGTACGGTCGATCATTCCCCGGCAAGCGGCCAGGCTCTTGAACGTTCCGTCGTAGGCAAAGTGTTCATAGACTTCGTCCGAAATCGCGTAGAGATCGTTCTCGACGACGACTTTCGCTATCGAATCGAGCGTCTCTTCGGCGTAGAGCGTTCCTGTCGGATTCGTCGGATTGTTCAGGATGACGGCCTTCGTCCTTGGGGTGATCGCGCGCGAAAGTTCCTCGCCGGACATCTGGAAGCTTTTTTCCGCATCGGTGTGGACAAAGACGGGAACGCCTCCGAGAAGCCTTACCAGCTCGGGATACGTCACCCAGTAGGGTTCCGGAACGATCACTTCGTCGCCCGGGTTGACGATAGCGAGAAGCGAATCGAAGATCGCGTGCTTCGCGCCGCTTGTCATGACGATCTGCTCGGGGGAGTAGCGGAGGCCGTTCTGTTCGAGGAGCTTCTTGGCGACCGCCTGGCGAACCTCGAAAATTCCCTGGGGGGCCGTATAGCGCGTCTTGCCTTCGTCAATGGCGGATTTTCCCGCTTCGCGGATTTCTTCCGGCGTGTCGAAGTCGGGCTCTCCCGCGCCTAGCGATACGATGTCCCTGCCTTCCGCCTTGAGCTTCTTGGCGAGCGTGTCGATTTCGACGGTGAGCGACGGGGCGATGTCCTGGACTCGCCTGGATAGATCTTTCATTTGATTTTTCTCCTTCTGATTCGTCGGACGTCGAGCCATCCGGCGAGGAGCGGAAACACGAACAGGTGGGAAAGCGTGATGCAGAAAACTCCCAGCATGGAAACGAGGCCGATCTCTCGCAGACCGGGATGCGAAGAGAGGAAGAGTCCAAAGAGGACGATCACGGTGAGGGCTTCCGAGAAAAGGCACGTCAGGCCGGTAGTCTTCAGGATGTAGTGGATGCTTCCGGTGGAACGTTCGTAGTAGGCGGACCAGAGCTGGACGGAACCTTCGATGCTCATGCCGATGAGGATAGGGAAGGCGAGCGAGCTGTAGGACGAGAGCTCGATGCCGAGAAGCCTGAGCAGGGAAAGGAGCCAGAAGAAGGCGACAATCGGAGAAACCAGGGTAAAGAGCGAAAAGGATATCTTTCGGTAAAAGAGGAATGTCAGGAAAAAGACGCTCGCCATGCCGAAGAGGATGGCCTTGTGGAAGTGGGGAAGCGTCCTGTTCAGGAGCTCCGCGCGGACAAGCGCCGTTCCGGTCTTTGGATACTTGACGGATTCCAGTTCCCTGGCGAGCTTTCGGCAGGCGAGACCGTCATCCGGATCGAAGTTGGGGAGCAGGAAGGCGAATTTTCCGAAACCGTCCCCGTTTTCCCCGAACAGGCGGCGCAGGTTTTCGGGAAGATCCTTGTATTGCACGGGCATGTCGTTCCATTCGCGGACGATACCGTCGATTTTGTCCGAGTCCGCCGGGCTCAGCCTTTTCAGGATTTCGGGATCGAGTTTTCCGCGGATTTCCCGGATGAGCGAAATCTTTTCCTGCTGGTTTGACGGGAGAAGATTCTGGTAAACGGCGACCGCGCGGATCTTCGTGTCGGGATTCGCCTCGATTTCCCGGTTCATCCGGTTGTAGAATGTCCGGACCTTTTCCGCGCTCGGCAGGACGACGACGACCGGATCGTACTTGATGAAGTTCGTGTGGCCAAGAAGCTCGTCCGCTTCGATGGACTTCGGGTTGAATTCGGTATGGGAAAAGTCGTAGTCGAACTTGGGATAGACGCCCCGGATCGGAAGAACCAGGGTGAGGAGGATGATCGGGACGATGTATTTCCTGAATCCGGAAAACGGCCGTTCCTTGAAGTCCGCCATCCGCGCCTTGATCTTTTCGAAGACAAGAATGGTGCGGTAATGCCCGGTGACCTCGATAAGCGCCGGGAACACAAGCCCGGAGACCGCCCAGTTGAGAATGGACCCGATTCCGCCGAGAACTCCCAGTTCCTGCATCCCGGAAAGCGGCACGAACAGAAGACCGAGAAAGGCGCCGGCGATGGAAAACGCGGACACGGCGATGGTCGGACCGATTCCGAGAAGCGCGCTTTCGAGGCTCAGCTCGTAACCCAGCCCCTTGCGCTGCTCGTCGGCGTAGCGCGTCATCAGGTGGACGATCTGTCGGGACGAGATTCCGGGGAGAATGATGGCGAGAACGAGCGAATACAGGTTGATGCGCCCGTAGAGAAGCCAGGCGGAGGCCATCGTCCACGTGAGGACCAGGGCCATGGGGATGACGGAGAGCAGGAACAGCGCAGGCCTTCTGGCGAACCGGAAAAGCAGGAAGAGGGCGAGGATGATAGCAAGGCCGATTCCCGTCGAGCGCGCTTCGGAAAGGACGAGCTTTCCTTCGCTTGCCGTCTGGAAGACCTTTCCCGTCATGTACATTTTCGCCTGGTCGCTTTCCGGAAGGCTTTCGAAGGCACCGTTCACGACGTGGACGAGCTTGCGCGAAGCGTCGAGGTCGGAGACCTTCTTCTTCGGGAAGATGTTGAGAACCCGGATCGTTCCGCTTTCGTTGGAATACATGGTTCTTAACGGCGAAATGTATTTCCGTTCGAGTTCCGCGATGGACAGGGAGTCCGAAATTTCGCGCGCGATGGAATCGCGCACGGCCTTGAGCAGGGAATCGCTCGCGAGGAGGTTCACGTAGAGCGGGTTCGCCTCGAACGCATAGCGCGAGCGCATGTCGGAAAGTCGGTTGCGGATGCGCCGCAGATCGGACGTGTGAATGTAGAGCAGCCTGTTCTTTTCGAAAAACTCCGCGTCGGACTTGTAATCGACAAGGTTTACGAAGCGGCTCCCTTCGAGAGACTTCGCAAGACCGTCCGCGAGACGCTCGTTTCGGGCGCTGTCCTCCGAAGCGATGACGACGACGAGGGACCCGAAACCGCCGAAGTTCTTTTCGACGATCGCGCTTGTCCGCTTGACTTCCGACGAATCCGGGAGCATGTCTATCGTGTGGAGATCCCACTTGAGATGCGTCACCGGATAAATGGAAAGAACCGTCAGGAGTAGCGAAAGGAAAAGGACCGTTTTCGGGTGCCTGATGGCGCTGCGCAAGATTCTCTGGAGGAGGGAAAACATCGGACGATAATCTAAAAAATCCAGGATGGGGTCTTGGGAAAAAACTTTTGTCTGGGCGCGATTTGTTAAATTGTCGTCGAATGCCTCGGGTCGTCGGAATCTTGCTCCTTTCGTTCTTTTCGCTCTATGCGAAGGAATCGTCAGTGCCTGCGGATTCCTCCGCTTCCGATGGTTCGAAAATGACGCTTGCGGAATACCTGGCGTGGCCATTTTCCCACGTCGTCCAGCCCGCCTTGAACGTTCTCGTGTTTCCGTTCTCCGCGCCGATTCACTACGCGGTCAAGAACAATGTCATCGAGACGGGAGTCGATGCGATTACGTTCGGCAAGGAGAGGAACATCTTTGTCTATCCGACGTTCAACCTGCGGCCCGGGGCGACGACGATGATGGGATTTGCCTATCGCCATCGCAACATGCTCCTCGCGAAGGACTATTTCGTGCTCTCGGCGGGACTCTTTGCCAACAGCGACCTGGATTTTTCCGCGCGCTACACGAAGCGCAACGTGTTCGGGTCGGAATTCCTTTTCGGGGGACGCTTCGACCTGGAAATGGACCGGGACGGGGGAATGTCCGTGCCGCGGTCGCTCACTCTTTCCGACTCCGACGAGGAATTTTCCTTTACCGATTCCTCCTATTCGGCGGAGTTTCGGGTGGGAAGGGCGCTTCCGGTTGTTCCCAACATGGATTTCCAGGCGACGTTCGGGGTGTCGCGAAAGCGCTTCGACATTCCGGATGTCGGGGATACGGTCCTCACGCAGCATCCGCTGTTCAATCCGCACGAACGCGGACTTTACCAGAGATATCTCCAGATTCCGGTAAAGCTCGCCCTGACCTACGACAATCTCGACGCTCCCTATGTCCCGACCCGGGGTTCCCGGCTTTCCGTTTCGTGGAACTATACGCACGTAGGAGACTACGACGGAAAAAACGCGACTCTCCGCTCCAACGAGCTTTCGCACGATTACCAGGCTCTGGATTTTGTCGCCCAGCATTACTTCTATTTGGGAAAGGATTCCTCGAAGTATGGGCTTTCGGTCAAGGAGGCGCGCATGTCGCGGAAGTTCTACACGGATTTTTCCTGGGAAGAGACGCTTCGGCTCTGGCGGCCCGAAAACATCCGGACGACGTTGCTCGACCGGAGGGTTCTCGCGGTGCAGTTCCGCCTGCGGCAGATGTGGGAAATGGAAGAGGGCGGCGCCCCGTTCACGGCTTTCTCGACGGCGAGTACGCGCTATCCGCTCCGCGGCTACAGCCGTACCTACACCGACTACGCGATGAAGGGAATTTCGGTCGAGTATCGGTGGCCCATCGACCGGCTTGTCGATGGGGTCATCTTCGACGAATACGTGATGTACGGAAGGACGTGGCATACGTTCGACAGCGAAAAGCTTCTGAATTCCTGGGGCTTTGGGGTCCGGGTCCGCAAGCCGGACATGTACTTTTTCCGTCTGCAGATAGGGTTTCACGGGCTTTCCGGCTTTGTGCTCATCTGTACGATTGCGCCCGAATTTCGCTAGGCGGTCCCGGTTTTCCGGACCTATTTTCGACGGGAACGGTTTTTTGGGCTGAAATTTGCTATCTTGCGGTCAACAATTTTGTCCCAAGAAGGAAGGTTATTATGGCTAGAAAGAAAATCGCGCTTGTCGGCGCAGGTCAAATCGGCGGAACGATGGCTTTGGTCCTCGCCCAGAAACAGCTCGGCGATGTCGTCCTCATCGACATTCCGCAGACCCAGGGCATGCCGAAGGGAAAGGCTCTTGACATCATGGAAGGACGTTCGGTCATCAATTCTTCCGTCAACCTTTCCGGTTCCACGGACTACGCGGAACTCAAGGGCGCGGATGTCGTCATTGTCACTGCCGGTTTCCCGCGGATGCCGGGCATGAGCCGCGACGATCTTCTGGACAAGAACTGCGGCGTCATCAAGACGGTCGCCGAAGCTATCAAGACGAACGCGCCGAACGCGTTTGTCATCGTGATCACGAACCCGCTCGACGCGATGGTTTACAACATGCAGAAGCAGACCGGCTTCCCGGCGAACCGTGTCATCGGCATGGCCGGCGTTCTCGATTCCGCACGTCTCGCCTGCTTTGTCGCGGACGAACTCGGCGTTTCCGTCGAAGACGTCAAGGCTCTCGTCATGGGCGGTCACGGCGATACGATGGTTTCCATCTACGAATGCGTTTCGGTCGGCGGAATCCCGCTGCCGCAGCTGATGAGCAAGGAAAAGTTTGCCGAACTCGCGAAGCGTACTGCCGGTGCCGGTGGAGAAATCGTGAACCTGCTCGGACGCGGTTCCGCGTTCTACAGCCCGGCGACTTCCGCTATCCACATGGCGGAAGCCTATCTCCTCGACAAGAAGAGCGTGTTCTCCTGCGCGGCGATGCTCGATGGCGAATATGGCGTGAAGGGTCTCTATTGCGGCGTGCCTGTCGTCGTCGGCGCGAACGGTGTCGAAAAGATTCTCGAAGTCAAGATGAACGACGAGGAAAAGGCCGCGTTCGCCAAGTCCGTCGAGGCTTGCAAGAAGAACGCCGAATGGGTCGATGCCCACACCTAACCGTTTTCTTCCGTAGAACTCTCACCCCGGATAGTTCCATCTGGGGTGTTTTTTGTAAAGCGAGGTATCATGCTTTCCAGGGAAATTCTGAAAAAGTCCGTGGCGGACGTTCGCTCCGCATCGCCCCTTGTGCACAACATCACGAACTTTGTCGTGATGAACAATACGGCGAACGCGCTTCTCGCTATCGGCGCATCTCCCGTGATGGCGCATTCGATAGACGAAGTCTCCGACATGGCGGGCATCGCGTCGGCGCTTGTCCTGAATATCGGCACGCTCGAAAGCGCCTGGGTGGATTCGATGCTTGCCGCCGGAAAGACCGCGAAGGCGCGGAACATCCCGATTGTCTTCGATCCGGTCGGCGCGGGGGCGACTCCCTACCGTCTTCGGGCTTGCGCGGAAATCCTTTCGGAGGTGAAACCGTCGATCATCCGGGGCAACGCGTCCGAAATCATGGCACTTGCCAAGGCTGGCACAAGGACCAAGGGCGTCGATAGCACGGCGTCCTCGGACGAGGCGCTTTCCCATGCGACGGCGCTTTCGCGTGAAACCGGCGCGGTTGTCGTCGCGAGCGGCGCGGTCGATGTCGTTACCGACGGGGAGCGCGTGGAACGGATTCCGTATGGGCATCCCCTGATGGGGCGCGTGACGGGCATGGGCTGCACGGCGACGGCGATTCTCGGGGCTTTTTCCGCGGTGGAGAAGGATCTTTTTCTCGCGGCATCGTGCGGAATGGCGACGATGGGCATCGCGGGAGAAATCGCGGGACGGACCGCCCGGGGAACGGGAAGCATGCAGGTTGAATTCCTCGATGCGCTCACGAACCTTTCCGATGCGGACATTGACGGGATTTTTTGTTAAATTCGTCAAAAAGGAGTTTTATGTCGGACAACCAGAATCTTGACGATTTCCTGGACCAGGAAATCCCCGAATTTACGAACGAGGACAATATCGAGAGCGCCATGAAGCCTCGCGATTACAGCTCCCGCCGAATCCTTCTCTGGGAAGGCGACGAAAATCGCAGGAACTGCGCCGTCGAAGTGGTCTCGGGGCTTTTGACCGGCGCCTTTGTCGAAGGGGTCGCGACGGAAGCCGAGGCTCTCCAGAAGCTCGACGAGGAACTCTGGGACACCTTTGTCGTGGATTTCTACAACGAAGGCTGCTCCGAGTCGGAATTTGTCAAGAAGGTGAACAACTATCCGAATTCCATTCTCGTCGCCCTGAACCTTGCGCCGTTCACGCTTCCCGAGGAGAGAAACCGCTACAAGATCGAGCCTCTCCGCAAGCTTTTCGAAATCGAGAAGCCGAAGTCCGAAAGCGAAATCGAGGACGTTCTCGACGAAGAAGCCTTGAAGGAATAAGATGACGGAATCCCGAATCGCGATAGAGCTTTCGCATGTTTCCAAGGAATATCCTGGGGACGTCCTTGCGGTGAGCGATCTTTCGCTTTCCATTCGGGAGGGAGAATTCGTCGTCCTGGTCGGGCCTTCGGGCTGCGGCAAGTCCTCGGTTCTCCGGATGATCGCCGGCCTGGAATCGCCTTCGTCGGGGAGCGTCTTCCTGCATGGAAGGGATGCGAAAAACTTGGAACCCAAGGACCGCGACATCGCGATGGTCTTTCAGAGCCATGCGCTCTATCCGCACTTGACCGTCCGCGGAAACCTGGAATTCGGGCTTCGGATCAAGGGAAACCATTCGGCGACGGAAATCCGGGAACGCATTCGCGAAGCGGTCGATATCCTGGACCTGGGACCGATTCTCGACAGAAAGCCCAAGCATCTTTCCGGCGGGCAGCGGCAACGGGTCGCGCTGGGAAGGGCCCTTGTGCGAAAGCCGAAGATCTTTCTCTTCGACGAGCCTCTTTCGGGACTCGACGCCAAGATGAAGAACCAGATGTTCGTCGAGCTTGGACGCTTGCATTCCCGCTTGCAGGCGACAATGGTCTTCGTGACGCACGACCAGACCGAAGCGATGACGATGGGCGACCGGATCGTATGCCTGGCCGGGGGAAAGATCCAGCAGGCTGGAACGCCGATGGAACTTTACGAGCATCCCGAAAACGAGTTTGTCGCGGGCTTTATCGGAGTCCCGCCGATGAATCTCTTCGCTGCGCAGTGGACTCCCGAAGGGCTTTTTTTCGAAAAGGCCGCGTTTCTCTTTCCCGTGTCGGAAGATTTCGAAAGAAAGTTTCGGAGCATTCCCCGTTTGCTCGTCGGCGTCCGGCCCGAATATCTCGCGCTTGCGCCCGCATCGCCCGATGCGATTTGCGCGACCATCGAAGTCCTGGAGCATCTAGGCTACGAGACCCTGATCTACGCGCAGGCGAACGATCTCAGCCTGGTCGTTCGCGTCCCTCCGGGAAAGGCCTACTCGGTCGGGGAAAGGATCTACCTTTCGCTCTCCGAGAAAAATCTTCGGCTGTTCGACATTTCGACCGGGGCGTGCCTTCGCTGATGCGATTGTTCCTTGGCATTTCGCTGGCGTTCCTTTTTGCCGTTTTCCTTTCCGGATGCGCTTCGGACGATTCGGAACGAAAGGAAGTCCTGCAGTTCTGGATCATGCCGAACAGCCCGGATCCGCTTGCGGACATGCGGCACTTGCTGCGCAACTTCGAGCTGGAAAATCCGGGAATCGAAGTGCAGGTGACCGTTCTCGACTGGAGCGTCGCCTGGACGAGGATCACCGCGGCGGCTTCGACCCAGAGCGGTCCCGACGTCATCCAGATGCCGACGACCTGGGCCGCGTCGATTACCGCGATGGGTGCCCTTCTTTCGCTAGATTCCCTGATGGCGTCTGCCGGCGGGGATTCCATCTTTGCGCCTGTCTCCATGAAGTTCGCAAAGCCTGTCGGCGAAAACCACGTGACGTCCCTTCCCTGGTTTCTGGACGTGCGGCCGCTCTACTTTCGCCGGGACGTACTTTCGAAAGTCGGCATCGACCCGCAGGGAATTCGGAACCGGAATGATTTCCGGAATGCGCTGTCGCGGATTCGGGCGGCGAACCTGCATATCGAGGGCCTCCCGATTTCTCCCGTCGGATATCCCGGCAAGCACGACTGGAACGTCGTCCACAATTTCGCTCCGTGGATCTGGGGCGCGGGCGGAGACTTTCTCGATTCGACGGCGCGCGAAAGCCGGCTCGCCTCGAAGGAAAGCGAAAACGGCATCCTGTTCTACCTGGGGCTTGTGCGCGACGGCTTCAACAGTCGAAGGAATCTGGCGAAGAACACGAGCCAGGTCAGCATGGATTTTGACGAAGGAAGGCTCGCGTTCTGGTTCGACGCGACAAACAAGACTATCTACCTGGACAGTCCCCGCTTCCTGGGCGGATCCTCGAAAAACGTCACGGCGCGAAACTATTCCTGCATGCTTCCGCCTTCTGCGCCTCCCGGAAAGGAACCTTACTATTTTGCCGGCGGTTCGAACCTCTCCGTCTTGCGCAATTCCTCGCACCGCCGCGCCGCGATGGCCCTGGTCAAGTATCTGTCGGCGCGCTCTGACGTGCAGCTTTCGCTCGCCCGCATGACGGGATTCCTCCCGGCGCTTCTTTCGACTTACGAATATCCCTTTTTCAGGGAAGACGCCCGCCGCGAAGTCTTCCAGCAGATGGTTTTCCACTTGCGCTCCTATCCGGCGGTTCCCTACTGGGGAGAGCTCGAAACGGAGATCCTCCTGCGTCGTTTCGGAAACATCTTCGACCTGATAACTTCCAGCCCGGAAAACGTGTGGCCCGAAAAGGAGATCCTGGCCGAAATCCGCGCCGCGGACGAAGAAGTCAACCGCTTCATTCGACGGCAAAGGGGAGACAACTGATGGAAAGGCGCTATCTCTTTGTCTTGCCGTTTGCCCTTTTTCTTTCCGCGTTCTTTTTCGTGCCGGTCCTTTTTGGCATCGCCCTGCCGTTCTTTTCCGTGGAATCGGGCGCTTCGGACATTTCCGGTGTACAGTTTCGACTCGGGAATTTCGCCGCGGCGGTCTCTTCCGCTTCGGGCGAAGGTCTTTTCGATGCGGTCCGCAATACGATTCTCTATACGGTTTGCGTTTCGGGCGGGTGCATCTTTCTCGGGCTTTTCGGCGCGCTTCTCGTTTCGCAAAGCTTTCCGTCGGCTGGAGTCGTTCGCACGCTGCTGATGGTTTCGTGGGTTGTTCCGACCTATGTCGTCGGGCTGCTCTGGGGGTTCATGTGGCAGCAGGACGAAGGCATCATCAACAAGATCCTGTTCGATTTTCTGCACTGGGACAGGATTTCCGGAGTCTTTGGGGCGGTCTGGAAATACGCGGCGGACGGTACGCTCGTCAAGCCCAACTGGCTTACCGGTCCCAACACGATCTGGGCGATCATCGTTCCCGCCATCTGGCGCAACTGGCCGTTCTGCATGATGATGTTCCTTTCGGGGCTTGCGGCGATTCCGCGCGACATCTACGAGGCGGCGGAGCTGGACGGGGTCCCGGTTCGCGACCGGTTTCTTCGGATAACGCTTCCGATGCTCAGGCCGGTCTTCGCGCTGGTCATTCTGGAATCCCTGGTCGTCAACATGTATAGTTTCAACCTTGTCGCGATGATGTTTGGAAACGGGGCGGGATTCCCGGGAAAGTTCGGCGACCTGATGATGACCTATCTCTACCGGACATCCTTTTCGACGTGGAATTTTGGCGCGGGGGCGGCACTCGGTACGCTGACGATGCTTTTCATGCTCCTCTGCGTGAGCTTCTGGTATCGGACGTTTTCGAAGGACACCCTGAATGGTTAAGGTTCTCGCCTGGACATTCGCCATCCTGAACCTCCTTCCTCTCTTGTGGATGGCCTGGAGCTCCCTGCTCGGAGCGAGCGAAGTCATGCAGGGAAAGATCTTTCCCGAGCCCTATCCGAACGATCTGGTCTTTTTCGAAAGGATGCCGGACGGGGGGCTCGTCGCCGGAACGCTTCACGGGCAGGTTTACCGCTTTGAAGACGGGTCGCTCGACAAGGCTCCGAACGGCCTGGACCTGCGCGCCACGACCGTGGGATACGCGCGCGACGGTTCCCGCCTCTACGCGTTTTCGGCGGACAAGGGACTTCTCTCCATCGATCCGCTGCGCTTGCAGAAAAAGCGTTCCTGGACGTTTCGAGATTTCAGGAAGTCCTTTGAACGGAGCGATTTCACCCTGTTCCGCTTTGTCGCGAACCAGACGCCGGAAAACGAATTCGCGAGACTCGGCGCGATGCTCGATACGGTTCCCCTTGTCGAAAACTCCACTCGGACGCTTGCCGATGTCCTGGGTGAGCCTTTTCCGCGGGACAGCGCGGTGGTCGGCGCGCTCAACGGTATTCTCGAAACTCCCGATCGTCTTTCCCGGCTGCTTTCCGAATGGCAGGGCAAGACGGACTGGGTCAACCCGGAGATCGAAAGGCTTTTCAGGAAGCGGAACCGGACGGCTTTGGAAAATCGCGAGCTCTTTCGCTGGTGCCTTGCGGAGCGGATCCCCTCGATGCTCACGATTTACCGCCGAATTACCTGGACGCCTATCTGGGTCAACCGCGTTCCGGCAAGCGATCACGGCGTTTCTGTCGCGGTCGCCGGAAAGTATCTGTGCGTGGGAATGTGGTGGGAGCCTTTTCCGGGCGTAGCCATCGTCGAGAGGGAGAATCCCGAGAAGGTCATCCATTGGGTGACCGTGCAGAGCGGGCTGCCGTCGAGTTCGATCCAGCGGATCTTGCGGGTTTCCGATCGGGAAATCCTCGTTGCGCACGACCAGGGATTTTCGCTGGTCGATATCCAGGAGAGAAAGGTTCTCTCGAACTACCTGTTCGGGGAATCGGGGCTTCCCTTTTACAACGGCCGCGACCTGAGACTTTCGGTCGTCAACCGCAGCTCGGTGATTTTTTCCTGCGGCAGGGAAATCGTCTTTTTCGATTTTCGCGCCGGGCAGGCCGTGAAACGGCTCTATGCGGATTCCCGGCTGTTCCCGTCCGACATTTCGACGGTGAAGAGCCTTGGCGGCAAGGTCTTCTTTGGAATTTCCGACGGACTTGTCGCGATGAACCTCTGGGACCTGCTTTCCGAAGAAAGGGCGCAGAAAACGGTATCGATCGGAGGAACGGCGACGAGTCTCTTCATCGACGGGGAAGAGGTCCTTGTCGGGATGCTCGACGGGATGCTCGCGAAGGTCCAGATGCAAACGGAAACCGTCGAGGGACGCTATACGCTGCCCGAGGGAAGGATGCGTCTCCATTTCCGCAATTACGAGGATCTGTGGCGAACGATTCCCTTCGGGCGCTTTCTTTCCAATTCGTTCATCGTTTGCCTTTCGACGGTCCTGATCTGTCTCGTGCTCGGTTCCCTTGCCGGATACGGCCTTGCCCGCATGTCGTTTCGGCATCGCCATCTTCTGAACGGCGGGCTTGTCGCAAGCCAGGTCATTCCGAACATTCTCTTTCTCGTTCCGGCGTTCCTCATCCTTTCCTACCTGCAAATCCATACGCAGATTCACCTGGTCAATACGAAGATAGGAATCATCCTTCTGTATTCGGCGCTGTTCCTTCCGGTGGCGACATGGATCATCCTGAACATGTTCCGGATGCTTTCGCGCGAAGTCGAGGAAGCCGCGCTGATTGACGGCTGCACGCCGCTTTCCGCCTTTTTCCGCGTGGCCCTTCCGTCGGCGCTTCCCGGGATCTTCACGACGGGCGTGTACATCTTCATCCTTTCATGGGACGAGCTGATGCTCGCCTGGATTTTCTCGATCGATCTTTCGTCCGCGACGATTCCCGTCGGAATGCGGCTGTTCTTTGGACAGTTCGGTTCCCGATTCGACCTGATGATGGCTGCGGCTACTCTCTCCACTCTTCCCGTCGTCGTTCTCTTCCTCCTGGTCCAGCGCCATCTGTTGCGCGGATTTTCCGGCGGAGGCAATGTCGTGAAGGGTGTTTTGAAGAACAACCGCTAGGAGTTCTCCAAAAAATTCTATCTTGCGTCTGTTCCCTTGGAGGTCCTACGATAATGAACGAAAGGCGAAACAAGTCCAACGAATCCCGCTTCAAGCGCATTTCGCGCGTCTATTTCAACCGGATGTTTCCAAAGCGCATGGACGCATTCCTGGTTTCTCTTTCCGTCTTCGCCGGCGTCTTTATCGGCATCTGGCCGACCATCGGCATCGCTATCATACTGACCGTCGCGGTGTGCGCCCTCTTTCGGCTGCCGAAGGTTCCCGGCGTGGTCGCTTCGTTTGTCGCGAATCCTCTGACGCAGTTCGGCTTTTTCTACCCGGCGGGTTACTTTGTCGGCAAGAAGATTCTCCAGCCGGAGCAGATTTCGTTCGACTTTCTCAAGGAAATCGAGGGCATTTCCTTTCGAAACGTGGTCGATGTCGTCTCGAAGCTCTGGAACGAGGCGTCGGGGCATCTTCTCGCATTCCTTCTCGGGATAACGATCGTCGCCTTTGTATTTGCGCTCGCCTTTGGAATCGCCGCGTACTTTATCGTTTCCTACCGCAAGCGCAAGCACATCCAGGTCAAGAACAAGTATATTCACGAGCTGATTTCGGAAGACGAAGTCGTCATGAAGGAAGCCAAGCAAAAAGGAAAGCACATGCATATTTTTCCGTTCAAAGCGCTCCGACCGGTGGATCCTCTCCAGGCAAGGGACATTTCGGCGCTCCCTTACGACGTAATGAATCGCGAGGAAGCGAAGGAAATGGCCAAGGGGCTCCCGTATTCCTATCTGCGCATTACGCGCGCCGAGCTGGAGCTTCCCGATTCCCTCGATGCCTATGACCCGAAGGTCTATGCCCACGCGAAGGAAAATCTCGACAAGTTCATCGCGGACGGCGTCATCGCTTTCGACAAGAAGGACTGCCTTTACGTTTACCGCCAGACGATGAACGGTCGGGAACAGTACGGTCTTGTCTGCACGGTTCCGGCCAAGGATTATTTCGACGGCATCATCAAGAAGCACGAGCTGACGCGCAAGGACAAGGAAGACGACCGTCTGCGCCACATCCTCGCGACGAATTCCAACACGGGCCCCGTCTTCCTCACGTACCGCGACGAGGGACAGTTCGCCCTTCTTGGCGAAATCATCCGGAGAAAGCCGGTCTATGACTTCGTGACGGAAAGCGACGGCTTTGGACACACGGTCTGGGTGATCGACGATGACGCCGAGATCGAAAAGATCTGCCGAGCTTTCGACGCGGTGCCTGTCAGCTACATCGCGGATGGACATCACAGGAGCGCCGCGGGCGCCCGGGCCGCGGGCTATCGGGCTTCCCAGAATCCGGATAATACGGGAAGCGAAGAATACAACCGTTACCTGGCGATCCTTTTCCCGAGCACGCAGCTCAAGATTCTGGACTACAACCGCGTTCTCAAGGACTTGGGCGGCCGCACGCCGGAAGAGTTCATGGAAAAGCTCGGCGAGGTCTGCTCGGTCAGCGAACTCGCATGCGCCGCGCATCCGGAAAGGCAGAACGTGGTGAACATGTATCTGCAGGGAAAGTGGTATTCCTGCGCGTTCAAGCCGGAATACCTGCAAAATCTGGGACCTGTCGATAGTCTCGATGTCGCGCTTCTCCAGAAGCTTGTCCTGAAGCCTCTCTTCGGTGTCGATGATCCCCGGACCGCGAAGAACATCGATTTTGTCGGCGGAATTCGCGGGCTTTCCGAACTGGAAAAACGCGTCGATTCCGGGGAATGGGCCGTTACCTTCGCCATGTATCCGACGACGCTCGACCAGCTGATGGCCATTGCGGATGCGGGAGAAATCATGCCGCCGAAGAGCACCTGGTTCGAACCGAAACTTCGCGACGGTCTGCTTGTCCACACTCTAGACTAGAAAGCGTGGCATTCTCGAAGGGAAATACGTTTGGAGTGGCGTGTATCGCTCGATACATGCTGTTCCTTGTCGCCTTCTCCCTTGCCGGCAACGTTTCGACCGCAGGACTTTCTCGTGGCGGAAGCGCCGTGCGCGACTTGCAGCTTCGGGAATTCGGATCGGTTTTTCACCCGGGCGTCGATGGCTACGTCGGGATCAATCTGTATTACTTTCCGTTGCCTAGCCAGGCGCGCCTTTCGACTGATTTTGGAAAGCACGAAGGCTACGTGCTGCGGCAGAACTTCGCGGGTTACTTCGCGGAGGAGCTGGGAAAGAGCGGCTGGGACCTGGGGGCGCTCTGGTGGGTGGAACGCCATGGCTGGGACAGCGAGGATTTTCTCCTGTTTCCGCATTACAGCGAGTTTTCCCTGATTCGCAGCGTGCAGACTGCGGGCTTTTCGCTGGCGAGTCCCAAGCGGAACCTGGGCCTTGCCGGCGGCGTCCAGTACACGAATCCCGAATACGTGGGGAAAGTCTATGCGGCGGAATCCGACAGTCTCTTTGAATGGGCGATGGCCGTGATGGGTCCCGTGTCGGTGCAGACGAGCTTTCACCATGCGGCGTTCCGGCATCTGCGCCTTTCGCTGAACCTGGAATCCAAGGAAATCCTGGGCGGAAAGTCCTCGGGACCCTTGACCTACCTGCCCAATCTCGATTTGGCCATTTACGAGGGAAAGTCACGCGTCCGGGATTCTGTCCGGGTCTTCTGGGAACAGAATCTCCTGATGCAAAGGCTCTACGCGGAACTCGCACTTCTCTTTCCCGACGGGAGGCTCCGTTCTTTCGTCCTGAAGTACTATCCGGATCCCTCCAAGGTCGTTTCGGTCGATCTGACGTGCTTCCGCAAGGACAACGGCGACTTGATCTGGGGCGGCGGACTCTCGCTTCCCTTTGTGCGGATAGCCTACAACCATGCGGGCGAAATCGAGAACGTCTTCGGGCTTCGGGGGGCTTTCGTCTTGCAGTTCCACTTTGGAATCGAGAGAATCTTCGACAAGTTTGTCGGGTTGAACGGCGCGAAGTCTTCGCCGATGATCACGCGGAATGTCGAAACGAACGATGCCGAGAAGAAGCTTCGCCGCGAAGAACGCGAAAAGGAGTTCGAATCGTCCCGCTCGAAAGGCGGATCGCAATCCCCGACTCGCGAAATCACGGCCAAGGGAATTGTCCGGGAGGATGCAAAATGAAACGGCTGCTTCTTGGCTTCCTTCTCCTTCCGCTTGTCGCCTGTACGCATCTTGTCTGGGAATCGACGGAACGCTTGCAGATAAGGAACCTTTCGGACAGGGCGATCCGGAACTTTTCCGTTGTCGGCGAAAGCGATACGCTCGTCTGGATCCCGGAAGAAGTCGCTCCCGGAGAGCTTTCCCACGTCCACGAGCGGGACTTTGTCGGGTCGTTCCGCATTGTCTTCGAAGAGAAGGTGGACGGGCGCTGGTCTTTCGTCGAGCTGGGGAAGATTCGTTTTGACGGTGGAAGCGAACTCGCGAAAGTTTCCCGAAAAGACAGTCTCTGGATTTTAAAGTTCGAATAAAGCCGTTCTTTTAAGTTATCTTTGAACCGTCGTGAAGATTACCAAGCTAAAGATATTCGGATTCAAGTCGTTTGCGCAGCGTACCGAGGTCACCTTCCCGGGAGGCGGTCTCACGGCGGTCGTCGGACCGAACGGAGCGGGCAAGTCGAACATTGTCGATGCCATTCGCTGGGTGCTGGGCGAACAGCGCGCTTCGGTACTTCGCATGGACAAGATGCAGAGCGTCATCTTTTCGGGGACGGAAGAGCGTGCCGCGATGAGCATCGCCGAGGTTTCCCTGGTCATCGACAACAGCGACGGGAACCTTTCTTCCGAATATTCCGAAGTGATGATTACGCGGAGAGCGCATCGCGACGGGCTCACGGAATACCTGATAAACAACCAGGAATGCCGCCTCAAGGACATCCAGAACCTTTTTCTGGATTCGGGGCTCGGCTCGGGCAACTATTCCCAGATGAACGAGACGATGATTCGCAACGTTCTCGCGGACAGCCCCGAATATCGCCGTACCCTTTTCGAGGAAGCGGCCGGCGTCAGCAAGTACAAGAAGGACCGCAAGGAATCGCTCGCCCAGCTGGAACGCATCCGGGCGAACATGGAACGCGTCGAGGACAATCTCCGGCACGAACGCTCGGCGGTCCGCCAATACGAGAAGCAGGCGGAAAAGGCCGCCGAATGGAAAAGGCTCCGAAACAGGCTCCGCGAACTGGACCTTTCCGTCAGCCTCGACAAGTACGAAGACTGCCGAAAGAACCTGGGCGTCTTGAACGACGCGAATATCCGGCTTTCGCACGAGCAGGAATCGGACAAGACGCGCCTTGTGGAACTCCAGGCGAAAATCGCGGAACGCGAACTGGCGATCGCCGACGACAAGGAACGTCTCGACGAGCTCAACCGGGAAGTCAACCGGAAAGAGCTCGAACTCAAGGACCTGAACAACGACTTTACGCGAAATCGCGAAATGCAGGGTTCGGCGGAGATGGGCATCCAGAAGTACCGCTCGGAAATTTCGGATGCGGAAAACCGGATGGCGGACCTGGAGCGGGAACGCGACCGGCTCGAAGAGGCGACCAGGATGCTGGGGTCCGCGGAGGCGATTTCCGCGCAGGAACAGGCGCTCTTTCGCGAAGAGGAAGCTCTCCAGGTCCTGCGCGACAGCGTCGATGAACTTCGCGAACAGTCCCAGTCCCTTTCGAATGCGCGGCTTTCGAGCCTCAAGAAGGCGAACGAGCTCCGCTCCCGATGGCAGCGTCTCGACGGCGAAACCGAAATGCTCCGTTCAAGCATCGAAAAGTGGCAAGGGGAGCAAGACGAGCTCTTGCGCAAAAAGGGCGAATCCGAAGAAAGCCTTTCCGCCATTGCGGCGGGCTTCGAAGACGCCCAAAAGGAGGTCGAGCTCCTTTCGGAACAGAAAAGCGTGCGGGAAGAGGAAATCGAAGGTCTTTCTGGCGCGCTTTCGCTCCAGGACGAAACGATTTCGAAGACGAAAAGCCGAGTCGCCGGTCTGGAATCGCGCATCGAAGTGTTGCGCAACATGGATTCCGATGCGGGCTCGGGCGCAAGGTTTCTTGTAAACGGCAAGTCGGCAGAGGTTTACGGCCTCTTGGGATCGCTTGTCCATGTGGAACCGGAATATGCGGCGGCTGTCGAGTTTGCCCTGGGAAACTCCCTGGATGCGGTTGTCGCCCGGGATCCCGCTCTCGTGAACGGTCTCCTGGACGCTCTGGACGCCTCCATGGCGGGGCGCGCATGCCTGGCTTTCGATCTGGGCGCGACGTCTCCGGAAAGCTTTCCGGCACGTCCGGGGGTCATCGGATGCGCGTCTCGATTCGTGAATGCCGAAGGAATGGTCGCGCGCCTTGTCGAAAGGCTCCTTGCCCGGGCGATTATCGTGGAAAGCTTTTCCGTCGCGCGAGAACTCGCCGCGGAATTTCGCGGTCAGAACTACTGGTTCCTCGCGCTCGACGGTCGCTACGTTTCGACCGAAGGCCTGGTCCTTGGCGGACGCGGAAAAAGCGAATCGCCCGGAATCCTCGCCCGGAAGGCGGAAGCGGAAAAGGCTTCGAAGGAACTGGAATCCCTCAAGGTCGAACTCGAAAAGTTCGCCGACGAACGCGAACGGCTCCGGGAACGCCTTGACGAGGCTCGCGCGCTGCTTGCCGAAACGGAGGAATCCATTCGCGAAGCGCAAGAAAGAATGCGCTCCGGATCGGCTGCCGAAAAAATTCACCAAAGCGTCCTCTCCGACACCGAAAGGCGGCTCTCGAATCTCGAACGGGAACTGGGAAACGCGGAAGAACGGATTCGGAACGCGGAAGCCTCCCGCTCGGACGATGCGGAACTCGCGGCAGCCGAGGAAGAGACGCTTCGCCTGGAAAGCGAGTATTCCAAGGTCGCGGATTCCCTGGCCGAAAAGGAACAACTCTTCAAGGACAAGGAAGAGGATGTTCGCGATCTGCGGAGCCGGGTAGGCTCGGCGCAATCGACCTTGCAGGGCAACTTGTCTAGAATCCGCGCGATCGACGACCAGGTCAAGGTCTTCCAGGACATCGTCGCGGGTCGCAACCGGGAAATCTCCGCGCTGGAAATCCAGAAGGAGGAGCTTCTCGTCAAGGAACAGGGACTTTCGGAAGGCATCCAGGAAAAGGATGGGGAATTGCGCCGAAAGGAAGCCGAACGCGACGCCGCCCAGGAACGCTACAACATTGTCGCCGGCGACATCAACGATTGGCGCTCGGAGCAGAATGCCATCAATTCCAGGCTTCTGGAACGCTCGTCGGACATCAACGACGTGACGCTCCGGATCAGCGCCTTGGGGACGAACATCGACCGGATGCGGGAGCGGATCTTTGCCGACTGGGAAATCAACATCGACCATGCGGAAGAGGTTCCGCGCATCGAATACGAGGAAAAGAGCGCCAAGAAGGAAATTTCGGACTTGCGCAGCCAGATCAAGGCTCTCGGACCCGTCAATGTCGATATGATGGAGGATTTCGCCGCCCAGAAAGCGCGTCTTGCCGAAGTCGAAAAGCAGTTCGACGATCTGGACAAGGCTCGGGCTTCCCTGGAACGGGCGATCGCGATTTGCGACGAAAGGGCGCGCAACCGGTTCCTTTCCACCTTCCGCAATATCCAGAAGAATTTCCAGGACGTTTTCGGACGCATCATGATAAACGGCGAAGCGAAGCTGATCCTCCAGGAAGGCGTCGATCCGCTCGAAGCGACCATCGAGGTCAACGCTCGCCCGACCGGCAAGAAGATGCGCGGCGTGACCGCCCTTTCCGGAGGCGAACGCGCGCTGACCGCCGTCTCGCTCCTCTTTGCCATCTACATGGAAAAACCTTCGCCCTATTGCGTCCTGGACGAAGTCGATGGACCGCTCGACGACGCGAACATCGGGCGATTCATGGAGCTCTTGCGTCATTTCTCGAACCAGACGCAGTTTATCCTGGTCACGCACAACAAGCGTACGATGGCCGCTGCGGACATGCTCTACGGCGTCACCCAGGAAATCAAGGGAATTTCCCGCATCGCTTCCGTAAAGCTTGACGACGCGGTCGCCCTGGAACTTCATCGAACCTAGATCCGGCTTTCGAGGGGAAACGTCTGGCTTTCTCGCCGCTGGCGGGGAGCTTTCTGTCGGTGGAAGAAAATGCCCATAAAAAAAGACTCGGAAAATCCGAGTCTTTTTAGTAGCGGGGGCAGGACTTGGACCTGCGACCTTTGGGTTATGAGCCCAACGAGCTACCAACTGCTCCACCCCGCGTCGAGGTGTGTGCCGCTTGGCACGACCCATATATAGTAAATATCGCTGCCGCTGTCAAGGGTTTTTGCCCTTGCCTAGACATATTTTTGCAAAACGTTCCTGGAGGCGACAAAGTAGTCGATCCCGCTCGCCAGGGTGATGAACGTGATGACGCCCATCGAAACGGTCGGCAAGACGTTCCAGACCGCCTTGAATCCTTCGATCTGCTGGATGGGGTCGAGCGCTCCGACGAGAATCACGACGATTCCGATTCCCTGGATTGCCGTCTTCCACTTGCCGCTGCGACGCGCCGGCATGATGATGTTCTCGGCAGCCGCGAGGGTTCGGAGCGTTTCGACGCTCGCTTCGCGGAAGTAGATCAGCGCGACCATCCAGACGGGAGCGTATCCGGTCGCGATAAAGCAGAGGAATATCGTCATGTTCGAAATCTTGTCGCTGAACGGGTCCAGGTATTTGCCGAGAGTGGAAACCTCGCCCCATTTGCGAGCCAGGTGCCCGTCCAGAAAGTCGGTGAACATGAATCCCAGGACCATCACCAGGGCGAGAATCTTGAAGACGATGTGGTTGTTCGTGTAGTTCAAGTCGTTGTCGTAGAAGAAGACCCAGAGAAAGAAAGGCGTCAGCACGATTCGCGTCATTGTCAGCTGGCTTGCGATGGAAAGAGGCTTGCGGTGGGCGGGGTCGCGGTAATACCAGTAGAGGTAGGAGGCGGAAGCTGCTCCCATCACGAGAAGGCTCGCGACCATGAAAATCTGCTGGAACCGTTCGAGCCCGAGGATATAGACAAGCATCGTCGCGTTGATGGCCACCGTGGAAATCTTGGACCATACGTGTCGTCCCGGAAGGGACTTTCCCTCCCGCAAGACGGACAGGGAGAGGAGCGAATGGGCGATGACCCGGACAAGCAGAAAGCCGCATCCGACGGAGAGGAGAATCTCGAAGTCGTCTTCCTTGATGTAGTTTCGCACGAGAATGCTCGACATCACCGTCACCGAGAGGATTCCCTCGATAACGTTCAGCCACAGCTGGTAGTAGGGCGCTTCCGTTTCCTGGACGCGGAGCTGCCACGTATTCAGCCAGGTGAGGATCAGCACGATGAGCGTGAGCATCGCCGCGGAATAGCTGTGTTCCGTCCAGATGCAGGCGATCAGCGGGACAAAGAGAGTGGCGCGAACGATTCGCCAGACGCGTCCTCTCAGACGCAGGTTCAGAAGCTTTTCACTCAGAGGCATGGATGCCCTCCAACAGTTCCTTGGCGTGGGCAATCGAGGTGGGGGACCTTGCGTCGCCGAGCATCCGCGAAATTTCCACGATTCTTTCTGGATATGATAACAATTTTACGGTCGAAACGGTCCGGCCTTCCGCGTTTTCGCGCTTTTCGACGGCGAGGTGCGACGCGGCGCGACATGCGACCTGCTGCAAGTGCGTGATCGAGAGAACCTGGTGAAACCGGCCGATCTCGCGGAGCGCTTCGCCGACACGGTTTCCGACTTCGCCGCTGATGCCCGAATCGACTTCGTCAAAGACGAGTACCGGCGTGCTGTCGAGTTCCGCGAGAACAGACTCGAAGGCGAGCAGTACGCGGGAAAGTTCTCCGCCGGAAACGGCGAGACGGAGGGGCTTTTCCCCTTCGCCGACATTGGGCGCGATGCAGAATTCGACGCGATCCCTTCCCGTCGGCGTGTAGGCGTCTTCGGTGATCGACGTGACGAACCGGGCCTTGGGCATTCCGAGAGCGTGCAGATGCCGTTCGACTTTTTCGTCGAGCGTGCCGCTTCCCGCCTTGCGCTTTTCGGAGAGTGCGCGTGCCGCTTCCCGCAGCGAGCTTTCGCACGTTCCGATTTTCTTTCGAATTTCCGAAAGGTCCGCGTCGAGGTTTTCGAGGCTTTCGAGTTCGCGCGTTCTTCGGGAGTAAAGTTCGACGAGGCCCGCTTCGTCCGTGCGGTACTTGCGCTTCAGCCGCTGGATCTGGGCGAGCCTGGAATTTGCCCGGTCGAGTTCCGCGGGATCCAGGTCCGATGAGCTTTCGACGTCGCGGAGCGCGTCTTCGACAAAGGAGAGCGAATCGTATGCGTCGGCGAGCCTTCTCGACCATTCTTCGAGTTCGGGAATCTTGGCGGCGAACTGGCGCGTCCGCGCGCAGAACGTGTCGAACCTTGACCTTAGGCCGTTTTCCCCGTCGAAAAGTTCCTGGAGCTCCTCGACAGCCCGGACCTTCGCTTCGGACTTGGCCGCCGCGGCGGTTTTCGCTTCGAGTTCCGCCTCTTCGCCTTCGCGGAGCGACGCCTTTTCCAGCTCGTTTTTCTGGAATTCGAGAAATTCCTTCTGTTCCGAAAGGCTCTTCGCGTTTTCTTCGACGCGCTGCAGCTCGGCCTTGAGCCGCGTCCATTCGGCCCAGGCGCTTTCGTAAGCGGAAAGTTCCGCCTTGTCGTCGCAGTATTCGTCGAGCATTTTCCGCTGGACTTGCAGGTCGCGCAAGAGGAGCTGGTCGCTTTGACCGTGCATCTGGATGAGCGTCTCGCCGAGGCGTTCGAGGGTCGCGAGGTTCACGACCGTTCCGTTGATGCGGGCGCGGCTCTTGCCGCTGGCGAGAATTTCGCGGAGGATGACAAGCTCGTCGTCCGTGTCGATTTCCTGTGCTTCGAGAAGGCGTTTCGCTTCGCTGTTCTGCGCAATGCGAAATGTCGCTTCGACGGACGCCTTTTCCGTTCCGTTCCGGACTGCGGAAACGGGAGGCTTTCCGCCGACGACGGTCCTGAGCGCAGCCATCAGCATGGACTTTCCCGCTCCGGTCTCTCCGGTTATCGCGGAAAATCCCTTCCCGAATCGAAGCGTGCATTCCTCGATCAGGGCGAAATTTCGGATGACAAGTTGTTCGAGCATACTCCGTCCGCCTTTCAGGGCTTTTCGAATTCGATGACGCTGCGGTAGATCGGGCGACCCTCTTCCCGGTACTTCTTTTCGAAGTTCGTCATGATGCCTTCCGTGGGAGAGGCTTCGTTCCTTGCGAGGATTTTCGCCGTCGGAAAGGCGTCAAAGGTTTCGAGCGCGATTTCGTTGTATTCCCGGTGGTCCGTTCCCCAGTAGAAGAGACGCTTGCCCGGTTTCAGCACCCGCGCGACCTCGACGAGAAATTCATGGCGCAGAAGCCTGTTCTTGTGGTGGCGCTCCTTGGGCCACGGATCCGGAAAATACATGTGGAACGCATCGACCGTGCTCTCGCGGACGCGGTCCCGCAGAAAGTAGAACACGTCGCCCCGGAGCATCGCCGTGTTCTCGCCGACGCCGTTCCGCATTTCGCGACTCGCCGCATAGCGCGCCCAGGTCAGGTCCCATTCGCTTCCCAGGATGCAGTAGTCCGGGTGACGCTTGCCGTATTCCACGAGAAAGCCGCCCTTGCCCGAACCGATTTCGATTTCGAGATGTCCGCGTTCGTTCGGAAAGATTTCCTTCCAGTCGATCGGACGTCTGTCGGGGAGGTTCCCGTCTGTCTGGATGGGCTTGCGCGTACCCGGGACGTGCCGGTGTACAAAGTGCCAGAGACACGGAAATTCCCTGTCTCGCGAAAGATCCCTGTAGAATTCGGGTATGGACGTTTCCTTTTTCTCTGCGGCTTGCTGGATTTTCACTTCTTCGGTCATGTTCACCCTAGATAAATGCGACAACCTTGTTCCGAAAATCCTCGGGAATCTTTTTCTGGAGCGTTTCCAGGATGTGTTCCGCGGAATACTTCATCGAAAAATGGTTGAGGACGATATACTTGCAGCGCATGGAATCCCGGTGGGATTCGAGAGCCCTTGCGACTTGGGAAATGTGCGTGTGCCCCTTTTTTTCCGCCATCGATTCTTCGCCGTCGTCGAGGAACGTGCATTCGGAAACGAGAATCTCGGAATCCCAGACGGCCTCGAGCTCGGGAGCTTCCAGGTTCTCGCCGAGCGCGTCTCCGAGAAACGAGATCATCGGATCGAAGACTTCGCGCGTAATGCACACGCCCTGCTTGCGCAGCTCGATGATCCTTGCGGCATCGAGCCCCGCATATTCGGGCTTCAGCTTGTTCTTGTGGCTGTAGAGCGTCACGCCCATCGACGGCAGAAAGTGGGACTTTCCCAGCTGCGCGTGCTTCACGGGGAACGCCTCGATCGAGAGATCCTTTCGGTAGCGGAGGGAAATTTTCTCCCCGGCGGGCATCGGCACGATTTCGGGGAGCTTGAAGCGGTTTTCCGGAACGCCTTCGAACATCGCCTCGGAGTGGATCCACGCCTTTGCGCCCGGAACAAGATCTTCCGGCATGTAGTAGAACGAGGAACGCTCGACGCCCATCATCCGGCGGAGGCTGTGATGCCGCATCAGGCAACGGCTGTGGTCGCCGTGGGCGTGCGTCAGGAAAACGTGGTTGATGCCGATCGCGGACACGGGACATTCTCCCATATCGACGCAGAAATCGAGTTCGGGGAGCTGCAGATAGGTGGCGAGTCCCGATACGGAAAATCCGCACATCTGGATCTTGCCGATGTGGTGTCGGACCTGACGTAACGCGTTGTGCAGGGTGCGGTTTTCTTGCATTTCGGGCGAAAAGATAGTAAGTTTTCTCTAGAGGTTGCGACATGAAGAAGCGTCTTTTGGACTATATCGCGCAGATGGAAAGTTTTCTTGCTGGCGATTTCTCGCTGGAAACGGGCGAAGCGGTTCTTTCGGACCTTCTCCGGCAAATCCGCTTTTTCGAGCACGAACGCCTGGTGCATCTCCTGGTGACGCTTTTCTTCGCCCTGCTTCTTGTCATCGGGATTCTCTTTTTCCACGCGTTTCCGTCGGTTTCCGTTCTCGCCTTGTCCGCCGCCTTTCTCGCGCTGCTCTTGCCCTACATTCGCCATTACTACATCCTGGAAAACGGGACGCAGAGACTCTATGCGCTTTACGATGAACTGAACCGGAAAGTGAACGAGCGAAAGTTTCGGAACGAATCGGCGAAATGACAGATTTTGTCAATTCGTGAAGCTATCTTGTTTCAAGTCCCATTCAAAGGAGGTTTCGATGGGAGTTGTCTTCTTTCTTTTCGGTTGCCTTCTCGGCGCGCTCGTTCTCGGCTATCTCTGGATGCGCGAAAGAACGTCGCTGCGTTCGCTGCTCGCCACGGCCGATGCGAATCGGGAATCCCTAGAGCGAAAAGTCCGCGAAATTTCCGAGGAAAAGGCTCGTTTCGAAGAAAAACTCCGCGAGGTAGAAGAAAAATCGAAAATTTCGGAACAGGAACTGATTCAAGCGCGTGCCGAAGCGAAGACTCTTCAGGGCAGGCTGGAGGAGGCCGCCACCGCCCGGGAAGAAGACAGGCGGCTTCGGAACGAGGAAAAGGAAAGGGAAATGGCTCTTCGGGAAGACATCCAGAAAAATTCCATTTTGGAGTTCAAGGTGCTCGCCAACAGGATTTTCGACGAAAAGTCGAAGCGATTCACCGAAACGAACCGGGAAAGCGTCGCGGCTCTTCTGAAACCGCTCAGCGACAATCTCGCGACGTTTAGCAAGACTGTCCAGGAAACCAAGGAAACGAGCATCCGGGAACGGGCCACCATCAGGGAGCAAATCGAGAATCTTGTCAAGCAGACGCAGAGCGTTTCCAAGGAAGCGTCGAACCTCGCGAAGGCTCTCAAGGGAGATTCCAAGGTCCAGGGCGACTGGGGCGAAACGGTTCTCGCGACGATTCTCGAACGTTCGGGCCTCCAGAAGAACGTGCATTACACCGTGCAGGAAAGCGTGAAGATGCCCGACGGGAAAAACGGACGGCTCGACGTTCTCCTGCGCCTTCCCGACAGCCGGACAATCATCATCGATTCCAAGGTTTCCCTGACCGCCTACGAAAAGTTCCTGAATTCGGAAGATTCCGCTGTCCAGGAGCAAGCCCGGAAGGAACACGTCCTGTCCGTCAAAAAGCACATCGACGAACTCGCCGCCAAAAAATACGAGCAGACGCAAAAGGAAACGCTAGACTTCGTGGTTCTCTTCATGCCCATCGAATCGGCCTATCTGCTCGCGATGCAGAGCGACCCGAATCTGTGGAGCTATGCCTACGACAAGCACATCCTGATGGTGAGCCCGACAAATCTCATTGCGTGCGTCAAGCTCGTTTCGGACATCTGGCGGAGGGAGGCGCAAAGCCGGAACGCCGAGGAAATCGCGAAGCAGGGCGAGAAGCTTTTCGAAAAGTTCGTCGGCTTTGCCGAGAGTTTCGGAAAAATCGGATCCGGTCTCAAGGGCGCGCAAGACGCTTACGACAAGGCGCTCGGGCAGCTGAAGAGCGGGCAGGGAAACTTGACCGCCCAGGCGCAAAAGCTCCTGAAGCTCGGTGTCAAGACCACAAAGAGCCTTCCGAAGAGCCTGGAAAACGCCGATTTGCCCGAAGAATAAAATTCTTTTGCCTTTGCCGGTCAAAAAGTGTATTTTAGCGGAAACGGTTTTTCACCTCCACTTCATGACAGGAGTTTCCCCATGCGCGATCTGATCGACAAGTTGCTGAAGAAAGGCTATTCGGTTCTTTTTTCGATGGAGGGCGGGTTTCCCGTTATCCGGATTATCCAGGGCAAGGACGTGGAACATCCGGTCAAAAGCTGCAGTCTCGGTTCCGGGGCGTTTCGGTCCGCGGTCGAGGATTCGCTCCAGTCCCTGATTCTCGATTTGGAGCGTCACCCGGAATAGTCCAGGGTCGCGGGTAAATTTCTATATTTGGCTCCGTCAACGAACGAGGCCATTTTGACTAACAATCCAGAAATCGCGAAGCGGCGCACCTTTGCCATTGTCAGCCACCCGGATGCGGGAAAGACGACGATTACCGAAAAATTTCTCTGGTATGGAAAGGTCATCCGCGAAGCGGGGCATGTCCGCGCCAAGGCGAACCGCAGCTACACGGTCAGCGACTGGATGAAGATCGAGCAGGAACGCGGAATTTCCGTTTCGAGTTCCGTCCTGAACTTTCCGTTTGAAGGTTGCTGGTTCAACCTGGTCGATACGCCGGGGCACCAGGACTTTTGCGAAGATACCTACCGCGCGCTCACCGCGGTCGATTCCGCGCTTGTCCTGATCGACAGCGTCAACGGTGTCGAAAAGCAGACGATCAAGCTGATGGAAGTCTGCCGGATGCGTCACACGCCGATTATCACGTTCATCAACAAGATGGATCTCGACGGTCGCCCGGTTCTCGACCTGATCGACCAGATCGAATCCGTCTTGAAAATCAAGGCGATTCCGTTCACGCTCCCGATAGGCGTCGGAAAGCTCTTCAAGGGCGTCTATTCGATTGCGGAAAACACGTTCAACGTCTATGACGAAAAGTCCGGACACCAGGAAATCCTCCAGATGGACGGTCCGGACGATCCGCGGCTCGTCGAGCTTTGCGGGGAAAGCTGGGTCGCCCAGTTCCGCGAAGAATACGACATGGTGACGGGCGGCATGGATCCGTTCGATCACGAACTCTTCTTGAAAGGGGAAATGTGCCCGGTCTTCTTCGGCAGCGCGGTGAACAATTTCGGAGTCCGCCAGCTGCTCGACGCCTTTGCGAGTCTCGCTCCGGCTCCGATGCCGCGCGAAACGGACAAGCGGTCGGTCTCTCCCGAAGAACCGGATTTCAGCGGCTTTGTGTTCAAGATCCAGGCGAACATGGACCCGAAGCACCGCGACAGGACCGCGTTTCTCCGAATCTGTTCCGGGGAATTTACCCGTGGCGACAAGGTCTATCACGTGCGCTCCGGCAGGGAAATCAGGCTGGCCGCTCCGACGGCGTTCCTCGCGAAGGACAAGGAAGTCATCGATACGGCGTGGGCGGGCGACATCGTGGGCATCAACGATCCGGGACTTTTCCACATCGGCGACACGCTCACGAAGGGCGAAAAGATGAACTTTACGGGCATTCCCGATTTCGCACCGGAATTCTTTGCCCGCGTGACTCTCCTGAATCCTCTCAAGTCCAAGCAGCTTTCGAAAGGGCTCAAGGAACTGACGGAAGAAGGCGCGACCCAGCTGTACCAGCCTTTCAAGTCGGCGATTCCCGTCATCGGGGTGGTGGGAGAGCTCCAGTTCGACGTCCTCAAGTATCGGCTGATGGCGGAATACGGCGCGGACGTTTCGCTCGACCGCATCCCATCCTATGGAGTCCGCTGGATTGTCGGCCCGGCCCAGGACGTGGATAAGTTTGTCGATGAAAACGGTATCGACTGCATGCGCGACAAGGAAGAACGCTTCGTGTGCCTCTTCCCGAACGAATACCGTCTGAGCCTCGCCGAAAAGAATTTCCCGACTCTCAAGTTCCAGGAAACGTCGCTTTCTTGAAGGATTCCCGAATGCCAAGACTTGCCTTGCCGATCAAGGAACTTTTCCTTTTCCCGCTTCTCTTTCTGGTCGCTTGCGTCGGAACGGCGAAAGATTCCGAAAATGGGACTGTCGCGCAGGAGGCCTTGGCGAAAAGTTCCGCGACGGATGCTCCCTTTTCGTCGAGTTCCGCGGAATTGCCGGCGGTTGCCGATTCGACGGTCTCCGAGGTTTCGTTCTTCGCCATCGGGGACGTTCTGTTTCACGCGCCGCTCTTCAGGAATTGCGCGGAAGATTCTTCCCGGTGCGATTTCGACGGAATTTTCGCCCTCTGGAAAAAGGATATCCAGGAGGCGGACATCGCCGTGGTGAACCAGGAGACGGTCTTTGTTCCGCGGAGCGAAGGCTATTCGTCCTACCCGAGTTTCGGCTCGCCGGAAGAACTTGGCCTTGCCGAAATCGCCGCAGGCTTTGACATCGTGACCCATGCGACGAACCATACGATAGACCGTGGCGAACGCGCGGTCGATTACACGCTCGACTTCTGGAAGGACAAGCCGGCGAAGGCGCTGGGTATCCATGCGACGGCGGCTGACCGGGACTCGGTCTTTACGCTCGAAAGGAACGGCATTCGCTTTGCCTTCGTGAATTTCACGTACGGGCTGAACGGGCAGAAGCTTCCGGAAGGCCGCCCGTACCTCGTGGATCTTCTGGATTCGAACGGGGAATGGGTTTCACGTGTGCGGAAGGCGGAAGCCCGCGCGGAGGTGACGGTCGCCTTTTTGCATTTCGGGACGGAATATACGGAACTTCCGACAGCGGAAGCGATGCGACAGGCGGAACAGGCGATCGATGCCGGGGCGGATATCCTTGTCTGCGCGCATCCCCATGTCATCGAGCCCTATGGAATCTTTACGACGGCGGCGGGGAACCGCGCGCTTGTTTACTGGTCGCTCGGAAACTTCATTTCGAACCAGCAGCAGCTCGAAACAAACCTGGGCGGGGTGGCGAAGTTTGCCGTGCGAAAGACGCAACGGGGCGACGAGAAAAGAATCGAAGTCGTCGCGGCGACGCTCGAAGCCTCGGTGACGCAGCAGGAGACCGGAAACTATCACGCTGTTCCGCTCGAAACCTATACGGAAGATCTCGCCAAGGTGCATCTGTTGCAAAGGAAGATTCCCGAATTTACGCTGGAAAATCTGCAGAAGGCCTTTCGGAAGACGCTCGGCGAATCGGCGCTTTGCCAGACGGTTTCGCCTGCGGACGGATTGCCGCTCCCGATAACGAACCTTTCGGAATCCGACGGATCGAATTTCTAATACAAGGAGTTCAAAGATGAAATCTGTTCCCATTACGCTTCTCGCCGGCTACCTCGGCGCAGGCAAGACCACTCTCCTGAATCATGTCCTGAACAACCAGCAGGGATACCATGTCGCGGTCATCGTCAACGACATCGGCGAAGTGAACATCGACCAGACGCTGATCGAAAAGGGCGGAAACGTCCAGCAGAAGGATTCCGTCGTGCCGCTTTCGAACGGTTGCATCTGCTGCACGCTCAAGACGGATCTTCTCGAACAAATTGCGCAGATTCTGGAGCAAGGCAAATTCGACTATATCCTCATCGAAGCGAGCGGCATCTGCGAACCGCTTCCGATTGCGCAGACGATTACGCTCATGGGTTCCAAGCTGAAAAGCCGCGACGGCAAGCCGCTCCCGTGTCACCTGGACGGCATCATCTCGGTGGTCGATTGCATGCGGCTCGCTACGGAATTCGGTGGCGGCGAAAAGCTCCTCGACGAAAACAGGGACGAGGAAGATGTCGCGAGCCTTCTCGTGCAGCAGATCGAATTTTGCAACACGATCGTTCTGAACAAGGTTGATAGCGTTTCCGCAGACGAACTGAAGCATGTCAAGGCGGTGGTCCGCGCTCTCCAGCCCGAAGCGAAGATGATCGAGACGAATTTCGGCAAGGTCGATATCCAGGATATTCTCGACACGAAGCTTTTCGACTTCAACAAGGTTTCGAGTTCCGCCGCCTGGATCCGGCAACTGGAAAACCCTGAAGAAGAGGAAGAAGGGGAGTCGGAAGAATACGGCATCGGCACGTTCGTCTATATGAGCCGCCGCCCGTTCAACCGCGAGAAACTCGAAGGGTTCCTGGACAACTACCCGAACAGCATTATCCGCACCAAGGGAATCCTCTGGTTCGAAGACGACCGCGTGTATTCCTATATCTTTGAACAGGCCGGGAAGGATGCAAGCGCGCGTTGCCTCGGACGCTGGATCGCTTCGCTGAACAAGGGCGAACAGGAACGCGCTCTCGTCGAGGAACCCGAAGTCCAAAAGATGTGGGACGAAAAATACGGCGACCGTGAAATCCGCCTGGTCTTTATCGGACAGCACATGGACAAAAAGGATATCACGGCAAAGCTCGACGCGTGCCTCGGGGAATAATCGGAATGAAAAATACCCGCCGGCTTCGCCGGCGGGTATCTCTTTTTAAATGATTTGTTAATTCTGAATTGTTGTTTTTTTTCTGTAAAACAGTTTTTTTTTTCTTGAAGTAATAAAAATATTGAAACAAATATTTTCTATTTTATTTCGATAAATTACAAGATTGTTTTTGAAATGAAAAAATTTTTGTCAAGCCTGCTGCTACTTGTCGCTTTTTCGTACAGCGCAGTAGTCGGTCCTTCGCAATCCACCATGGCGATTTTGTTGGACGCTTCCAGCTTGTGCAAAGACGCTTCTTCCGCTTCGTGGAAAAATCTGCAGCTTGACGCCTTTCTGAAAAAACATGCGTTCTACGGGGATTCAAACTCCATTTACTGTCGTTCATACGATGCGTCAATGAATCCATCCGAAGTCTCCGATTTTCTTTTCCAAGGAAAAAATTCGATATTCAGCGAAGCGATCAAAAAGTGGTCCCAAAATGGGAAAATTTTAACGTCCGAAAATGCTCCGAACCGCTTTCTCGTCATAGCGGAGGGCGTCGCCGGTCTTGCCGTTCGCGAATATATCCAGAGCAAGGATTACCAAGGGGAAATCGAAAATGTCGTCTTCTTCAACACCCCGCACGAAGGGACGGGATTTGCCGACCAGGCGTTGCTAAACGGTTCCTCGGTCTTGGACAAGTCGAAGTCTGCATCGGATTATAGCGACATCATCCCGCTTGCGCTCGCAGTTTACCTAGTCGGTGGCGGCGATGCCCTGGAAAACCTGATGATGTCGCTCCTCAAGGAAGCCGTTTTTGGAATGGCCCAGAATGCAGGAGGCATAAAAAGAGAGTTTTCCAGCTTTTTTGAAAATGCGGACCAATCCTATAAATCTCTGCTGTATCTATCCCAGGATCTGGACTTGAGCGATGCTGCGTATGACGAAGTGAAAAGGAAAGCGCAGGAAAAAGGAATTGAATTAAAGAACTATGCCGGCAGCACCCAGTTGCTCAACTCGTTTTCCAAGCTGAATGCTTTCGACCATCCGGCCTACAATGCGGTGTATTCTTACGGGCTTCCCTCAATCGGAAACGGGCGGCGCACCTTGGCGGATTTTGCGGACCAGGCAAAGAATCATGTGGACAAGGAAAGGCTCGGTCAAATGCTCACGGAGTCGGTTTCGGCGACGCTTGCAGAAAACGGAATCGCTTTCGCCCCGGAAGATGTAGGAAACATCGTATCCAACGCGATGCACGGCGACTTGACTTCTGACGCAATGTCGGCAGCAAGGCAGATCGCGGCAAAGTATGACATTCCTGTAGGCCAGATTTCCGAATGCGTCCGAGAAATTTCCAGCCTTGGCAAACTGAAATTCAACAAGGAAGAGCTTTCGAAGTCCGTGCTGAAGGTCATTGGCATTGCGAACAAGTATCTGCCGGAAAAATACAAGTCGGAGCTTTTTTCCACATTCCTCAATGAATACTCCGCAACGCTCGCAGAACTCGGCGAAAGCGTGAAGTCAATCGAAGGCGATCTGAAAAAAGGCATGGACCTTGTTTCGGGAAATCTATCCAACTATGCGATTAATTTTTTCGACGAAGGGACCTTTGACGTTCCCGCATTCAGCGCCATCGGGAAAAACGTCCGGGCATTCCAGGAGTCCGGCGTTACCCGCATCGGGGTTTCCCTAAAGGACTATGTCCGGAAGAACAAACCGGATTATCCGGAGCTGAACGATTACATCGGTTATGTATCGAAAGCCGGAGAGCTGGAAAGCATCCGACAGGATATCGACCTGGGGTTAAAAATCGGCTGCCATTTAGCCGAAGCAGTAAATCCCGGTTTCGGAAAAGCCTGCCGTGCCGCCCAGTTTATGGCGAACGTGGCGCTCATCGCAAATGTTTCCATGTCGATCGAAAAGGCGATGTCAAAAGTCGGTGCATTGAAAAATTCCAAATATGTCGCCGTAAAGCAGTCAATGGAGCGGAAGCCTGCCTATAATTCCTGGCAAGACCACAACGGAAATTCGCATGCTATTGAATCGTCCGATATGGAAAAGATGTTGTTCGGGACGCCCATCGTTTCCCTGCAAACAGTCCGCAAGGGCAACGGCTCTGCCGATTCTATCGTCCCGCTGGTCCTGTATAAAACATTTGAAAAAGTTGAAAATTTCACAGACATTTCTAAGGATTCCGTCTTCCACCCATATCTGTTCCCCGCATCCGAATTTGCCGAAATACATCGGAACGCCCTTGCGAACAGCAGCTCTGTAATGGTAAAGGATGTTCAAGAAGAACGGAAAAACGGCTTGCTGTATAAAAACTCGAGATACGCCACGGCGGATGGGTTTACCGTGAGTAATTTTATTCGGGAGTATCGCTTTGCCATCGACGATTTCCAGCCGGATGAGTTGCGCCTGATAAAGTTGGATTTCAATGCGCGAATGCAAATCGCATACGAAAGGGACGGAAATACCTGGTACATCTATCGAGGAACCGACAATCGATGGGAAGAAAACCCGATTGACACCTTGTCGAAATCCCCGGTTCAAAAAGACGGACTTTTCGTATTTCGACCGAAGGAGGTTTTCAATAGGGGAATTGCCGATAGAAAGGACAGTATCCTGCTGAGCGCAATCCAGGAAGACGGAGCGAACTGCGTCAGCGTTCATGTCGTAAACAAGGTCGGCAATGCCAATAGCCAGCAAATCCATTTCAAGTTTCAGGCTGTGGATTACTTGATTGAAGAAGGCTGGCCAAAATCCTTTGAAACCGTGTCCAGAATGGATTCGGCAAGTATCTATTCGAACGATTTGGGCTACGGCGCATCGCTTGGAAAATACCGTCTCATTGTCTTGGGACCGAAAAATAAGGATACAGTCGATGTTTTCGTCGATAGCTTGGAAGGAGCCGGAGCGCGCTATCGATTCCGTGCGGACCTGTCTTCGGTTTGGAATAAGCATCCCTTGGAAAATTCCACATACACGCTCAAATGGGACTTGGGTTTCCAGGTGAAGACTTTGAAAGCGGACTATGCGACAGGCGAGCAAAACATATCCTATAATCCGCAGACGATTGTCTTTGGGGATAATTCAGCGCCGAAACTGGTATTTGATACGACTCTAGACCCAAAAGCTGTTTCCGTGAAAAGAGACGAAGCGTTAGCGCATGTCATAAATCTGGATTCTGCCGAAAACCGGTCGCTTCGGGGCTTGCGCAGCTTCATGGTTCGCCGCGAGACGATGGATACGGTTTGGCTTTTGAACCGGGCACATGTCGGCGAACCGTTCTATGAAATCGGATGGAATGGAAATTTCGTTCCGTGGAGCGGCCTGGCGGATTTGTATGTGCAGGCGTACGATTTCGCCGATCCGGACAGTTCGCTGAAAGCGGAACTAGTTCATGTCGTAGGCGATTCCGCCAAGAGTTCATGGTCTCTCGTGATGCAAAGCGACACGAGCTTCAAGCCGGGAATCAACGGCATTTCCTTGCATAGGGAAATTCTAGTCGATGGTGAAGCTCCGTTACCGACCGGAGACAGCGTAACAACTCGTGGTTTCGCCGACAGTTCCCTTCCGCCTTTTTCAAGGAACGGAACCGAAATTTTCCTAAATTCACACGATACTTTGGTCGTGTCGTTTTCTATTGATGAAAACCTGTTTTCACGGGACTCCGAATCGGTTTCCGTGGAACTTGTCTTCAAGGATTCCTCAGACAATGGTAAAATCAAGTGGAAAAGATTCCTTTCTGATTTTACAATCGACAAGTTTTCAAAGCGATTTGTCTTTGAAGAACCCCAAGCGAATAGGCTCGAAGACGGTATTTATAGTTTAACGGTTTTTTTAACCGACGAAGCCGGAAACAGGAGCGAGAAACGGATTCTTGAAAAACTTCGTGTCGATAGGACTCCGCTGCAAATCCGGGGAATAAGCCTAGGCGATGTCGCATATGAAAATGCTGCAGAACTGAAAAAGGGAACGGCCCATTTAAGCCAGAGCGGGGATGATTCGAGAAACCGTTCCGACCTGGCGTGCTATGTAAAAGTGGATATCAATGACAAAAAAGGCGAGTGGATTGGACCTGTTGCGGAAACGGAAAGCAGGAACACGCTGAATTCCAATATTGAATTCGACATTAAAAACGCCTCATCGGATTCAAGCGACGGCATCCGGCATGTCTATTTCGGATGCTATGACGATGTCGGGAATTTCGGAAAGAACGTGAACCTTGTGGGAATTGGTGCCCGTTACCCGAAAATCACGTTTCCAAAAAGCGGTTCCGGTTTTTACGGCAACCGAATCCTGGTGAAAGGCTTTGCGCCGGATCCCGACATCCGAGGAAGCAATACTCGTGGAGAATTCCGCGTTTCCTGGAGAAAACAGGAGGATTCCTTGTGGTCTGATAACGGCATCCGTTACCTGGTTTTCGATAGGAGTCTTTCGCCTTCGGAAAGGGACTTGGCCGTGTGGAATTCGGCTGGACTTGAAAAGGGAGAATATGTCTTAAGGCTTTCCGCAAGGAGCTGCGACACCTGCAAGTGGGTTTCCGATGAAAAGACGGTTCCCGTGGATGACTTTGTGCAACCCGATTCGGCAAATGCCCCGAAGCTAGTAATCATTCCGTCCGTCGGAAAACATTTCGCGGGACTATCAAAAGAAGTTTCCATTGAGCTGAAAAATGTCCCGGATACGTCGAAATGGGTTGTAAGCGCATCCATCGAGGCTCCGTCACCGAAGGATTCTTCTGTCTATGTGAAAGCTGTGGAAAAGACGTTTGACCCGATGACTGTTTCCCCATTCAAAATGCCCGCCACGGCTTCGGACTCGGGACTTTCCATCTGGCAGGAAGCGGACGGTGTCACATGGCATGTTCGCTATACGGGAAACGCTTCGAGCGTGACAGGCTTTGACTCGGCGAATGCAGATACAAGTACTTCAAGGAGAAATCCTTATCTGGCGATCCGTTTTGTCGGCGACTCGATCGACTGGAACCTATCCCCGGCAGCGGACTCTTCGGTCGCCTTGGGCTTTGTCATGGATAGCGTTAAAATCAAGAATGAATTTATGGATATCGTGATGCCGCCTTACGATGAAACCAAGATGTGGAAGCTGGGGACGGATTGTGTCCACTTGGTATTCAAGACGACTACGCCTTTTACCGTTGACGCTTCCTTGTCTGGGGGTGTCTTATACCGGGATTCGCTTTCGGTTGTCTATGTCTATCCGGAAAAGTACAAGGCTCATATTGCCTGGGATGGATTGGTGAACGGCATCTATTCCAGCGGAAGCCTTGTCAAAATGAATGTAATCGCTTATGAAAAGGGGAACGAAAGAAACATCGTCTGCGAAGAGGCGGAATGGTTCTTGGAATACGGGAACACAGGAATTGAAATATCTTCCGACAACCTGGAAAAATACTATGTGAATTTCCTGGGTTCTAGTGCGGATTCTTCCGAAGCGAAAATGGCCGATTACGGATTCCGGTTCAAGCTGACGGGGCGTTCCGCCTATGTGACCGCCGAAGTTCTCGATTCCGGTCGCCATGTGGTACGGACTCTGATGGATAGGGAGCTTGTCCTGGCGACATCCGGGAACCAATGGAAAACCCTCCAGTGGAACGGTGTGAAAAACGACGGACTTCTTCAGCCCGGTCCTTACAGCATCCATCTTCTCGTGAAAAACGATACGGGCGCAACGATCATCGACACGCTCTATCCTTTTGAAATGAACCTGGGCGAAAACATCCGGGAGGCGGGAAAGGATTCTCTAGGGCGCATCGCCGAGCTAAGGATGGACGAGGCGTTCCTCGATCCCGACGGAAATTTCCGCTATGTCGGGAAGCCGGACTACCTGCTCAGAACGAACGTTTCCGCAATCACATTGCCCGAGGAGAGAAGGACGTTTCGCTATGAATGGGACGTCTATGGGACGCAGCATCCCGCGATATACAGGAAGACCCGACCGAGCCTAGGCATCCGGAGACACCGGGACGAATTCTGGGCGACGGTCGTGACGCTGGTGATGGGGGAATCGCGAAAATACCAGATTAGCTATAGCGGATTGAAAAAGGTTTGTTATGAAACGGGAAAACAAGAAAGCCGAGGCTATTGGTACAGGATTGACGTGAAAAAAATCCAGTTTAAGGAAAATGCAAGAAATCAAGAAATCTCTGTTGATTTGCATCCTGAAAATGGAACATCTGGTAGGGTTTATGGCTATTTAAATAATAGCCACGATGATTCTCCTGAAATTTTGCATAACTTGGCTGCGATAAAAATTTTGCCGGCAAGTACCTACGATCACATAAAAGCAACTTTAGGAGATACGGCATATTTTAGCAATGCTGTATGGGACGGAGGCTTTTCCGTATCCGACGATTTCCCTTGGGATTCGGTTTACGAAAAAGATTCTTATTCAAAAACGCAAGTTTCACAAATGAAAAACTGGTTCAACAGTTGGGGACAGGCTCTATATTACGAGGCGGTGAATACTGATTTTCGCATTATAACGAACTCGGATAGCTTGAATAACGCCATTCATAAAGATTCTTCAACTAGGACCCTATGCGAAAGCGATAATATAAATGCTAACTTGTCGGACAGTGACGCAAATTTTGTCTGCGGAGCGAAATCTGCATACGAAGAAATAGATTCCGGGGTCGTTCGCCAGTTCAATCCACATGCCTATATGATGAAAGTCAATCTGGAACCTTTTGATAACGAGAAAAGTTTTGTCATCAAGAAATTTGACAAAAACGATTGCAGTGAAATGGATGGGTCTGGAAGCGACATCAAAGTAAAGTTTGTACTCGAAATGAATCCGGATTACTGGAATCCTCCCGTGTGGGGGACGAACAACCTTGCGAACCGTTACGTCCGTTTCGACCCGGTGAACAAGACCCTATACGGTGCGGATGGATACGTTTCAAAATTACAGATTCTGTCCGACCATAACTTCGCCAATTTTTATAACGGCTCCAATTGGACTTTTGATGCATCCCTGGATAACGGTCCTACCGTATTCGAAGCCAAGCGTCTGTGGATGCATCCTGTTCCGGAAAACCCCTTGCTGTTCAATGACGAGATTCATGCGGAAAATTCGATCGATACTACTGTAATAAAGTACTACCCTTCCGAATATTCCTGGCGCTTCTATCGCGGAAGCGGCGACGTAACCTA
The DNA here is from genome assembly GCA_963652365.1 of Senegalimassilia sp. Classification (GTDB taxonomy): domain Bacteria; phylum Fibrobacterota; class Fibrobacteria; order Fibrobacterales; family Fibrobacteraceae; genus Hallerella. The sequence continues at coordinate 52,063 of CAVJTH010000006.1, read as the reverse complement.
CAAGGCAGAGGCGAGGAGTGCAGGCGGGAATCTGCTCGCTTCATTCCGAAGCGACGACTCGGATGCCGTAAAGGGCAAGGACAAGGCGATTGGCGTTTTGGCTCGTCCACGGGACTTCTATTTCGATGTCGCTCCGGTAATGACGTTCGACGAAGCGAGGAAAGCGGGAATTGCCTTGGAAACCAAAAATTCCGTAGTCTATCCCTTGGGCAACGGAAGCTGCGCCGTGGAAGAACCGACGGAATTCCGTTTTTACGGTTGTGACAGGTGGGTTTCCCATGTACATCTAAACAAGCACGATTGGAACGATTCGCTCTGGAAAAGTACCTTTGCCTTGGCAAACGGAAACGGGTATATCCGCAATCCGCTTACGGATGCAGACCTCGGCTCTTTGACAAATATTGCCGTTCCACAAAATGGCATTGAATCAGATGAAAGCCTAAAACACGCAGTCTCGCCAAATGACTGGAGCGCGAAGGATGGCGCATGGACTTTTACCCTGAAAAAGACCGCTTCCGAGATAGACGAACTTTTCGGCAAAATTTCAATCGGAAAATACGTGCTGAAATCTGGCGAGGACAAGTCAAGCGGTTGGGAAATCGATTCCTCGAAATCCGCCGCGGGCATTTTTAAGGTAGCGAACAAAGGTACGCTAAAATCTTCAAATCTGGACTTCTACCGCTCCAAGGATTCGCTATACAGGTCCGAAAAAAGCCTGAACAACGGGCAACAGCAAGAAATTGTCCCGCTTTCAAGCGTTGTCGCCCAGAGTACGAATCCGGCGGATACCATCCTCGTTTCGGAATGGGCGAAGAATCCGTCGGCAGAGGTTGTCGGCACATTCAAGAGAAATTTGTCGAGCGACGCAAGCCCGATAATTCACCCCTACCTAGACGCCGCCTACGATTCTGTTGCGCGGCGATTTGCCGTAACCCGCAATTCATCGGACATCTACGCTTCCCGCGAAAACGAAATCGTAACCCTCCGCGGCAGCGTTCCGTATCGCACTGCCGACTGGAACATTTCCTATATTCAAGACGGTATGCGATTTAAAGTGGCGGAAGGAAAACAGAAACCGATAGAAGCGTCCATGAACGTAAACAGGCTCCAGGGAAACACTTCATTCTTCTTGACCTATAACGGAACTGGCGACATAACCTATTACCGACAGCTGGATGTCCGAATCGGGGAACGGGTAAAGGCTGACAAGGAAACATTTGTCTATTCCATGTACGGCAATGTCTCCGTCCATTTCGACAGGAATGCCTGGGCAAGCGATGCGGATGTGACCGTGCGAACGATGGATCCTGCCGAATGCGGCGACTGCGATTTGTTCCGAAACATGGCCCCGGTCGGTCCGGTTCTGGAAATTTTACCGTCGCATGTATTCCCGGAGGACAAGGAACCGCTTGTTTCTGTCGATATTTCCATGCAATCCTTGAAGAAAGATGGCGTCGATTACCGCAACCTGAAAATCTACAAGCTGGATGCCGACAAGAAAGAGCTCGTCCCGCTTGAAATCCAAGGGGATGTCGCACTTCTTGATTCCGAACTGAACCTTTGCGAAGCGGATGATCCCTATTCCTGCGCGTTCGTCAGGATCAACGCGAAAACGTGGACTTTCTCGAAGTTTGTCGTTCTGGATTCTCTGACGGCGGACAGCGTTAAAACGGCGGATTCCATTGAAACAATCGAAGCGTTCTCTTGCGGTCAGATGGACTCCCTCTGGATGGATACGCTCTGGATGGGGACGGCGAACGGCTGGCTTGAATTCCCCTACCTGTGCACGGGAAAGAGCAGCTATCTTTTGCAGCTCGGCACGGGCGGCGACATCTCCGCGGAACATCGTGGAGCTTCCGCATCTCCGATCGTGTGGACCGTTCGAAATGCGGATTTGAACATCCTTGATTCCGCATACCGGTCGTCTGTCGTGTTCTACGGCATCGACGGCAATACGGAGCAGAAGCTCGGTCCGCTTGTAAAGTTGGATTCTGTCGCTCCGGTCATCGAAAGCGTGGAAACGGCGGTTTCCGAAAACGAAGACGGTTCGCGAGTCATCCATGTGGAAACGGAAATCGACGAAGCGGGCAGCGGCATGGCGCAGACAACCGTGAAACTGTTCTTCGGCGGAAGCCTCCTTCGGAGCGAGACCGTCCCGGGAAATCTAGCCCCGATATGCGACTTTAGGTTGGACGCAAAGGATTTATACGGCTGCGCCGGTTGCCGGGCTTCGGTTAAAGTCATTGTCTCGGACAAGGGAAACAATTCCGACATGGCCGTCAGGCAGACCGAAAGGCTCTATCCTTATCCGTCATCCCTGGTTCTATGGTATCCGTTTGGCGAAGGCTCCGGTGATGTCGGCTACGAGATAATGACAAAGGACGATTCCCGGCGGATGCACATGGATCTTTCTTCCGTGAACTCTCCGTGGAACGGGCGGTATGGCGTGAACTTGTACAGTGTAACGGATTCCGCAAGCAGCCGTTTCAAGCTTGCAGCCTTGGATTCCTTACGCCCCTTTACTTTTGAATTCAACTACAACGCAGGCAATGTCCAGCGGACCGACTGGTCGATTCTCAGCTTTGTCGGAAAAAACGAGTGGACTTTTGGCCTCGGTACATACAGCCGTTATTTCCTTCAAGTCGGTTCCGAAAGGTTCTACTTTAACACGAAGCGTGAAGCCTATATTCCGACCCATTTTGCGGTAGTGGTGAACGGCAAAAACGCAACGCTCTACAAAAACGGCAAGTATGCGGAAACCATAACACTCAGCTCCGATCTAAAGTATGGTGGCGACGGAAGACTTTACATTGGCTCACGCAACGGCTTGCGAAGTGCGACGGGACAAATTTCAAATTTGCGCCTCTATTCTTCCGCTCTCACGGAAAAGCAAATCCAAGGGCTTTTCAGAGGAACCTTCAGCGAAGATATCCATCTAGCGACAGTCCGCGCGGTCTCGCTTGCCGACAGAAACGGCTTGACCGTGGACCAGTCCTGTTCGGCACCGGGCAAGGCCTATCTTCGACAGAAATCCGCAAGCGACAACGGCGTCATGACTTGGAAAGTCGATCTGGAAGCGGACAGCTATTCGCTCTATCTTCTTCACCGGAACTACATGTCCGAGGAATCCCGCGTGGAAGTTCTCGTAAACGGTGCCAGCGTCGGGATATTTAAATTAACTTCGACGGGACTGTGGAAAAGCGGACGGGTAGAGAACTTCAACCGGTATTTAAAGGCTGGAGAGAATGAAATCGGAATCCGCCCGATGGGAAACCTGGGCATCGCCGCACTAGCCTTGGCCAGTTCAAGCGCCAACATGGGAGCGGACCAGATCAATTATGGCGAATCGTCCTGGAGAGGTCCTGCACCAAAAGCCAAGGTCTTCATGAAGTACGAGACCGTGGATGACAAGAAATGGGCGCAGATTCGCTTTGACCTGCGGAACCAAACCGGCAAGGCTCTGGAAAATGCCAGAATCCGCTATTATTACAAAGGGGAAGGCGAAAACGTGAATGCGCTCTCGTTCTATCCGGGTTCCCCGATGAGCGTCGTCAACGACGCCGGTTCCGTGTTCTATGCGGAACTGACGCTAACCGAAGCGATTGCGGCGTATGGGACGGCCTATTCGGGACAGGGACCGCTAATCGGCTTGCACCGCCTAACGCCGCCCAACAGTTACTTCCCCTATTGGGATATCACCGATGACCCGAGCTACATGGATAGCGCAGAGACGAAATACGCCGAAGCGACAGGCATCGCCCTGCTGGACGAAGACGGCAACCTGCTCAACGAATTCGCCTGTTACGATGAAGACGGCCCGATGCAAAAAGCGAAGATCCGAGTCCGCGCCATGGCGAGGGACGACGGTTTCGGTTCGACACGGGCGAGCAATCTTGCCCTGTATGTGGAAAATACGGGAGCGGCACCGGTAAACGGATTCGAAGTGCGCTACTACTACAGGGATTCCGCCGAGACGGAACTGGACGTTAACTGGAACGAATTTGCTTCGGCTAGGAAGATAAATGCGGGCGGAGATTTAAACTACGCATCCTTCGTGTACGAGGATGTCATCTTGAACGCAGGCGACAAGTCCGATTACGGGAACGGTGTGCAGTTCGCCTTGCACCACCCGAACTGGACCGACGACTTCAATGCCGACGACGACCCGTCGCACTACAACCTGAAGAGCGGCGAAATGGCGGAGGCGGATTCCGTTCTGGTCTTGGACCGGCTCGGAAACCTGCTCTGGGGCCATGCGCCGCAGCCGAAGTTCGGAGCTGGCTACGTGATTAGGGGAAATTCTGCGGACCTGGTGCGTCGGGATGGCGACATCGTCTATGTAAATATCGAGGAAGGCGGCTACTACATCCTTGAAACGGTAAACGCCATCGGCGTGCCGCAGAAGACCCTGTTCAAGGGTTCGTGGAATGTCGGCGAATATTCCGTGACCGTTGACATCGGCAGCCTGCGCCCCTCCAGCTTTATCGTGCTGCGCAAGGGGTCCGAGATACTCTCGTGGAGACTTTTAAACTAACAAAGGAAAAAAATGAAAAAATTGACGATTCGTTCTCTAGCCTGCATGACTTTCGCTACGTTTCTGTTTTCCGCCTGCTCGGAGAACGGCTCCTCTGCGGAACCGGAAGACTCCTTCGATGCGGCGGTCGTCTGCCCGGCAGACGGCCTGAACGCCTACGGCGAGCCGAACCGCGGAACGTTTACGGACACCCGAGACGGACAGGAATACAAGTACGTGACCATCGGGAATCAGGTCTGGATGGCGGAAAACCTGAAATTTGATGCGCCCTACAATGTGTGTAATGAAGAGGGAATTGAAGGATCTTGTGACACTTTTGGTCGACTTTATGGTTTATACCAGGATGGAGAACGCTCTGGAATTTTGGACATGGCGTTGACCGATACCATCTGCCCGACCGGCTGGCATGTGCCTTCTGTGGAGGATTGGGTTATTTTGGCAAATAGCGTTGGGGGACAAGGGAATCGCTTAAGAAGTACCGAAATGTTTGGTTTTGAAAATCAGCGTCTTGGACCCGGTACGGATGACTGTGGTTTTAACTCGTTGTCGAAAATAGACACGAACAACGATGCCAATAGGACAAAATTTTTAACAGGCCGAGAGTACTGGACTTCTACCGCTGAAAGTTTACTGGCAACGTATTATTTCGGTATCTCTTACGATATGGCATACTTTATCAGTTTTAGCTATGCAAGTATTCGATGTGTCAAGAATCCCCTCTATTGATAATCCTCGTTTTACTGATAGCCTCGCATGAACTGTTTTAAATCATCGTTGTTCTTTGTCCTTTTTGTCTCCCAGGCGTTCGCCCTCACCCTGGAGCAAGTGAAGACCGCTCTCAAGGAAGGCGCCATTCCCCGCGATTCCGTCGAGATGAACCTTCGCGTTTCCGTAAAGGCGCAGGGAGTTTATCAGCAGACCAATTTCTTCATCGTAAACAAAGGGACGGGCAAGAGCTACACGGAAATCCGCGGCGGTTTCTTGAACCAGCGCAGCATTGTGAACGGGAATAAAATGAAGATCGTGGATTTGAAAACGAACAGGACTCAGACTTTGGACTACAACGGAGAAACGTTGCAGACAAATTCCTATGCCGATTTCAACCCGCTCGATTCCGGCGATTGGGAAGAGCCGAAGTTCCTGTCAGGCGAAATCTACCTGATAAAAGGTCCTGCCGGAAGCGTCTATTACAACAGCAAAAGGAAGCGCATCGAGAAAGTCGAAGCCGTAAAGGACCGCACGAATATGCAGACAACCTTCACTTATGACGCAAGCAACAGGCTGAAAAAAATGGCAGTCTCGGTGATGGTAAATGGAACGGAAAGCGTGGTAACGACCGAAATTCTTCGCATGCGGAAATCGGACAAAGTCCCCGATTCGCTGTTTGAACTTTGACCATTTTTTTCACAAGGAGAATTACATGAAATCCCCAAAACTGCAGTTTTTTATCGGCTCGGCAATGCTCGCGCTGTCGCTGTCGGCTTGCTCGGAAAGCAGTTCTTCATCGGAACCGGAAGTGCCGAAATATACCTTTGACGCGGCTGTCGTTTGCCCGGCAGACGGCCTGAACGCCTACGGCGAACCGAACCGCGGAACGTTTACGGACGCTCGCGACGGACAGGAATACAAGTACGTGACCATCGGCAGTCAGGTCTGGATGGCGGAAAACCTGAATTATAATGATAGTTTGCCACGAGATATGAGCTGGGGCTGGCTTTCGTTTTGTGCGGATTCGGCTTGTTCAAAAGGTCGTCTCTACGTAGATACATTGGCCTTGAGGGTGTGCCCTTCGGGATGGCATTTGCCGAGCGAAGACGAATTTCTAAGTCTTATAGATACTGTGGGGGGAATCGATAGCGCCGGATTGCACTTGAAAGCAACGGAAGGCTGGATTCCCCTAAACCCCGGAATTTCTTCTAACGGAACGGATGATTGTGGCTTTGCCTTGTTGCCTTCTCCTATGTATATCACGCCAATGTATCGCACCACAAAAAATGACGGCTACATAGGGCTACTAGGTTTTATTTATGGATTTGTAAAATTCACTATAGAAAATCAGGGCGTAATATTTCATAGGGCACTCAATGACGGTGCAGAGCGTACTAGAATCTATACCCCCGTCCGCTGTGTAAAGGATTGAAATTTTAATTGTACATGTTTTATGTTATCAAGTAAAATTTTAAAACAAAACAGCGGATTCTTTCGAAATCCGCTGTTTGAATAAAAAGTAAAAGAACGTTAGCGGCTGTAGTATTCGACCACGAGCTGTTCCTGGAGCTGGACCGGAATCTGGGCGCGGAGCGGGGTCGCCACGAGCTTGCCTTCCATCTTGTCCTTATCGACCGAAACGTATTCCGGAAGAGTCGGAGCGCTTTCCAGGGCTTCCTTGATCTGAACGTGATTCTTGGAACGTTCCCGGACGGAAATCACGTCACCGGCCTTGATGAGACGGCTCGGGGAGAAGCTGCGGACGCCGTTCACGGCAAAGTGTCCGTGGGCGACATACTGGCGAGCGGCAAAAATGGTGCGGGCAAAACCCATGCGATAGACCAGCGCATCCAGTCTGGTCTCGAGAAGGATCATCAGGTTGTCACCGGCAGAACCTTCGCGACGGTTGGCTTCGGCATAAGTCTTGGCCATCTGGGCTTCGGAAATGTTGTAGGTGAAGCGAAGACGCTGCTTCTCGACAAGCTGCTGCTTGTAAACGGAAGCGGACTTCTTGCGATCTTGACCATGCTGACCGGGGCCGAAGTTGCGACGGTCGAGAACCTTTTGGGTCTTTTGAGTGATGGCGAGCCCGAGAGAACGGGCGACCTTGGCTTTGGGTCCACGATAGGACATTGTTACCTCGAAAGGAAGCTCTTTCGTTAAACCGGAGATGCTGGCAGAGCTTGGCACGACATCCCGGGGCGTTCAAAGATAGAAAATTTTTCCCTATGGCGAGTCGGAGTCGCTGATGAAAACGTTCAAAGTGTCGCGCGCATGGGGATCGGCAAGGCTCTGGGCTATCAGGTGGATGATTTCGCCTGCGCTGTTCGGGTCGCTGGAAACGGCGATGTTCGTCGCCCCGATGAGCTGCTCGGTCCCGTAGCTTAGGCAGCTGCTTTCCGTGTATGCGGAACGGATGAGGTCCAGATCTTCGCAGGGCACATACCAAATCGCGTTGCTGCTCGCGTCGGAGGGCTCGGCGCGCAGCGCGAGCCTTGAAAAGTAGAGCGTGTCGCCGGCGAGAACGCTCTTGGTTTCGATCGATTCTTCGCGTTCCTCGTCGTAGAAGAAGAACCGGGTGACATATCCGAAGCGTTCTATGGACGTCTTGAGCGTTAAAATCTGGCTCGGGGAGCTTGGCGGGGAATTCAGGCGGACGTAGTGCAGGTAGAAAGGCCCCTTTTTCTCGGCGACAAAGAGCCTCCGGGTTTCCGAAACGGACGCGACCGAATCTCCGGCGGAATCCAGGATCGCGTAGGTCGCCGGGTAGCTTGCGCCCGAGTAGTAGCCTTCGATCTCGTGGGACACCTGGATGGAATCGCCCTTGTCCAAGTCGGCGAGCCACACGTATTGCTCTTGCCTCAGGTAGTATTTGGCGGCGTCGTTCTTTTCGCGGACGACGACCAGCGTGTCGCCGACGGTCTTGATGGAGTCGGGATTCGCCAGGTATTCGCCCTTTGCGAGGTCGCGGGAGCTTGTCTGGATTTCGAAGTAGGCGTAAGGGCCGGTCGTGTAGTCGGGTGCCCCTTTGGGATAGACGGCGACGGCGTAGTCCGCCTTCTTTTCGGGCAAGATCTGCTCGTCGATGGGGTTTCCCGAAACGACTTCCTTGCCGTCCTTTTGCAGGTCGATTCCCGAAATCGACTTGCCGAAGGCTTTTACGTTGATGCTCTTTCCGACCGATACCGAAAACCGGACGACGGCTTCTTTCGGCGCGCTTTCCAAAAGGAAGAACCCGCGCAGCGTGTCTCCCGGCGCGATTGTCGTGGAATCTTTTCCTTCCGCGTAGAGGTAGTGTCCGACGAGGACGTTTGCCGCCATCAGGAATTCGGACGCGGAATCCCTTGCGCTTGCGGCAGGGACATCGACATAGTAGAATCCCGAGCCTTGGGTCGTGATGAATCGGGCGGTGACAAAGCTCGTGTCGCCGAATCGTGCGAACGCGTCTTGCGTATTGTAAACCGTGTCGCCGGCGTCGATCGAGAAAGTTTCGGGGACCAGGTTCGCACCCTGCTCTTCGCGTACAAAGAAGGAATCGGGGCTTTCGCCGGAAGCCTTCATCGCGAAGATTTCGATGAGCGTTCCCGCGGGATACTCGCCGAGAAAGAGCTTGCAGGCGTCGGAACCGGCCTTGCACGAAACGGAGAGCGTATCGGAAGAGAGCGTATCGGCGTAGGCGACGTCTAGCCGGTTGGAAAGCGAACTGGACGATTCCGCCGACGAACTGCTCGTCGAGGAGGAACTTTCGCCTGCCGACGAACCGCTGTCGCTTCCGCAGCCGACAATCGCCGCGACAAAAAATACCGATAGGAGGGAAAGGATCTGGGGCTTCATGGGACACCTAGTTCAGGATATAGAATTTCTGTTCTTTCGAAAAGGATTCGCCGGAAACCTTGAGCGTGTATTTTCCGGTAGGGAAGTTCTTCGCCTTGAATTTGAACGTGTACTTCCTTTCGCTTTCGAGTTCTCGTCCGCACAGCTGCTGGATGAACTTGCCGGACTCGTTGAAAATCTCGATCTTTACGAACTGGGGTTCCCCGATCGTGAGGTCGAAGTTGCAGTCGAGCGAAACGATGTTGATGTTCACCTTGGAAAGCGAAATGGCGCTTTCGGTCGCGGCTCCGCTGACCGTGCGGTTCGAATCGAAGTAGCTGATGTAGAGAGCCGGGGCGAGAGCCTTTCCGGCTTCGCGCGAATAGACGGAGTAGTTCGAATCGGACGGGGCGACTGCCGAAAGGATGAACGTGAAGAGCTTCGACTTGTGCTTGCGCTTCATGAATTCCGTGAGGCTTGCGCTCTTGAGGAACGAGCCGAAGGGCGTGTTCGGGTTGGGCGTGATCGTGCCGAGATAGCTCGTGTAGCGCGGATCGATTCCGCCGCCGCGCGATTTCTTGGGAACGTAGGCGCCGCCGGGCGCGTTCTGGTTTGCCGGAGCGTTATACCAGTTCAGCTCGGTCTCTTGCCAGTCCGCGGGGGCGATTCCGTCGCCGAAATCCTTTTCCGGTTCTTCGAGAAGTCCGAACACGTTCCACTGGACGGGCTTTTTCTTGTTCTTGTAGCGCGGATCGTCCGGGACGGAGAGCTGGAGCGCCGCATCGGAAATCGGCCCGGGAATCGCCGATACGTCGAACTTCAGGTAGATCTTCGCGCTGGAACCTTGCTTGCTGTAGCCTATCTGCAAAAGGGAATCGCTGCCGTGTTCCGTGTACGTGTCGAATTCCGAAACCCAGGTGTCCATGCCGCGGCCCGAGGCCACTCCGTTTCCGCTGTGGTCCTTGGTGGTCGTGCGGAGGTCGAACACGTAGATGTGCGTCGTGTCGGAAGTCTTGAACTCGCCGTCGTCCGCCGTGAACGAAATGCCGTATCTGCCGCTGTAGGAGAAGGTGACGTCCGTCTCGTATTCCTTTTCGTCGGAAAACACGACGCGACCCGGCCCGCTTACCTTTTTCCATTCGACGGGATCGCTGCAATGTCCCTTGGTCCCGCGTCCGTCGTCAAAGACGACGCCGGAAAGCCTTGCCTTGTCGGATTGGAGGAGAATCATGTCCTCCGCGCCTTCGACTTCGGGAGGCTCGTTCTCGCCGACTTTCGGGACGTAGCCGACAAAGAGCGTCATCATGGTACCGCCGCCCGGATTCTTGAGCAGCCCGCTCGACGCGAGCGTCTTGGAGTCGCCGTTGCGGGTCTCGACCGCGATTTTCGGGAAGGCGTTCCCCTGGAGAAGCGATTCGCGGAGGCCTTCGACGGAAAGGCTTGCGGAATCGTTGATGAACATGGGAGCGTTCTTCGCCTTGCGGCTCGATATGACGTGTACGCCGAGAAGTTCCGCTTCGCCACGGTCGCGGTTGTGGAGCACCGTGTTGCCGTTCTCGGCGGTGAGTCCCAGGATCCAGAGCGTTCCGCCGTTGTTCTCGATTTTCGTCTTGCGGTCGTTGTTCATATAGAGGCTGCGGGCCCACACGTGCTGGAGGTTGATTTCCATGTGGTTGATGGCGACGTCTTCCATGTAGAGGTCACCCGCGCCCGATTTCGCGCTCGCGTAGTCCTTGACCTTCATGTTCTTGAGGATGAGCGTCTGGGGCGACTTGTGGTAGATGCCCGCGCCGAACTCCCCGAATCGCTCGAACGTGATTTCCTTGAACGCGCTGCCTTCGACGACGAACTTTCCTGTGCCGTCGATGGTCGCTTCCGTCCCGACGATCTTCCGGACTCGGTTCCGGACGATGACGTCCCGGTTGATGGTGTAGCGGCCTCCCGGGGTGAAGTAGATGGTTTCCGCGCCATCGTCTATCGCCTGCTGGATCGCCTTGGAATCGTCGCTGCCCGTGCCGGTCGTTCCGCCGTAGTCTCCCGCGATGCCAACCCACTGGTCGGGCGGCTGCTCCATGGGAATCAGCGTCTCGGCGATGGAGAGCTTGAAGGAATACTGCGGCGAGTGGCAGAGGTTTGTCGGGATGTCGGAGGAGTATTCGATGATTTCCGGTCCGGGAAGTCCTTCGCCGCTGGCGGGCCCCCTGTCCTCGATCGCTTTCGCGTAACGGCTCGTGGCGATGTCCCGCGCAAAGAGGAAGCCTTCGTTGTAGATGGCGGGAACCTTGGACTTCTTCTTTCCCGTGTATTCGAGCGCGCCGCCGATCATCGTGAGCAGGGCGTTCTCGCCGAAGTTCGCGATAGCGGGGACATCGTTGTGACTGCGAAGATTGCGGATTGTGAGGACCTGGTCGTGGTTCTCGATGCCGTATCGCTTCTGTCCGTAGAGGGTGATGTGCTCGAACGTCATGCCGTACATGGGAAACCCGGTGAGGATTCCCACGTCGAAGCCGCGAATTTCCACGTTCTTCACTAGCAGCGGCCCGATTCCCTCCGTGTAGTTCATGTCGATGCCCGCGACGCCGCTTCCGTCGCCCGAAAAGATCTTGACGTTCGAAATGGTTCCCTGGTAGTTCGCGTTGAATCGGATGCCTATCGCGCCGGGGTTTCCCTTGCCGGTATGGAGAGAGAGGTCGCGGACGGCGTTTCGGTTGTGCGGGTAGTTTCCGACGCCCGTGTAGAGCATCGCGCGCGGCGCGTCCGGGTTGTCGTATCCGTAGGAATCGTCCTGGAGCACGAGGTGCGTTCCGCCCATGCTTTCGCCCTGGAGGATTGTCCGCCGATAGGAATTTTCTTCCTTTTCCGCCTGGGGCCAGCTGAGCTGCCTGGAAATCAGGTAGGTCCCGTTCGGCAGATAGATGACGTAGTTTCCGTTCGGATGCTCGTCGAGCGCCCGCTGGATTATCTCCGTGACATCGGTCTTGCCGTCGGCCTTGGCGCCATACGGGGGCTTCGTGACGTCAACGATCCCGGAACCATGCGGAAACTGGACTTGCGCAAGCAGGGTTGCAAGTGGCAAGAAAAGAACGAGCGCAAACAGTCGAAACACGGAAAACCTCGCAAGGGAATATCTGCCTACAATATAGACTTTCTTTTGAAAAAGATAGCCCTTTTTTCTGCGGATGGCGCTTGGGAAAACAAAAATGCCCTGCGCGAGGCAGGGCGAAAGGCGGTTCCGGATTCGGTCACTTGCCGAGTTCCGCGGTCGCTTTCATCAGCTGCCAGAGCACGGCCTTGTGGGCGTGCAGACGGTTTTCCGCTTCCTCGAAGGCGAGATTCACGCGTGGGTTGTCCATGACGGAATCCGTGATTTCCTCGCCGCGGTGCGCCGGGAGACAGTGGCTCACCTTGCAGGTTTCCGGAGCGAGCTTCAGAAGCTCGTCGTTTATCTGGAACGGCTTGAAGTGGTTCTGCTTGGATTCCTTTTCGCCTTCCTGGCCCATGCTGACCCAGACGTCGCTATACAGGATGTCCGCGTCCTTGACGGCTTCTTTCGGATCGTGGAAGAGACGGTAGGCGGTTCCGCGCTTTCTGAAGAACGGCTCCATTTCCTGGATGAGGGATTGCGGCTGCTCGTAGCCCTTGGGACACGCGAGCGTAAAGTTCATGCCGAGCCTTGCGCAGAGGACGAGGAAGGAGTTCGCGACATTGTTGCCGTCCCCGATGAAGGCGACGGTCTTGCCCGCGAAGTCTCCGAGATTTTCGCGGATGGTCTCGGCGAAGGCGAAGGCCTGGCAGGGGTGGGAGTCGTCGGTCAGGGCGTTTATGACGGGAATCGATCCGTATTCGGCGAGCTTTTCGACCAGTTCCTGCTTGAAGCAGCGGACGACGAGCGCGTTCACCCAGCGGGAGAGGCAGCAGGCGACGTCGTGGACGCTTTCGCGCTTTCCGAGCCCGATGGAATCCGGGGAAAGCAGTACCGCGGAGCCTCCGAGCTGGTTCATGCCGACCTGGAATGTCGTGATGGTGCGGAGCGACGGCTTTTCGAAGAACATCCCGATGGACTGTCCCTGGAAACGGTCGGAATACTGTCCGGCGTGGACTTCCTTCTTGAGACGCATCGCGATATCGATCGTTTCGAGAATGCGTTCCTCGTCCCAGTCGGCGAGGCGCAGCAAATGCTTGTTTCTGTCAATCATTTTAGATCAGGTCCTTTTTCGGGAAAAACAAAAAAACCGGTCCAAAAGGCTTTGGGCGGGTTCCGTTTCCCCGAAGCGATGGGGGATGTCCTTGATTTTGAAATCAAATTTAGCATAGAGACCCGGTTCCTGGCAAGGGGATGTCTTCAAATTGCCGTCAAATAGTAGTTCGGTCGAACGCCCAGGAACTTTTCGTCTTCGGCGAGCTCCGCGGCGGGTTCGTTTCTGCCGACGAGGAGCGCCGCGTCGATTCCCGCGTTTCTTGCGCCTCCGATGTCCGTGGCGAGCGTGTCGCCGATCATGACCGCTCGCATGGGGCGCGGAAGCGTCGCGAGCGCGCGGTCGAAGATTTGCCGAAAGGGCTTTCCGAAGTAGAAGACCCGTGGCTTTGTCTCCCTGTAGAGCCTGTGGGCGTAGGCGCCCGAAACGGGATCCCGTGGCTTTCCGATGCGCGGCGCCCAGGCGTCCGGGTTCAGCACGACGAGCCTTGCTCCCGGACGTTTCAAGATTTTTATGGCTCGCTCGAAGATGGCTTCTTCCTTGCCCGTTGCGGAAACGATGACGGTCGCTTCCGCGGGATTTTCGGAGATCCGGACGCCGGCCGCTTCGAGGAAGGAGGCTCCGCCCGGTCGCCCGATGTAGAAGGCCTCGCGAATGGCGCTTTCCCTGGCGAAAGCGGGGAAGAGAGTTCCCGACGAGACGATTTCGGAGACGTCGAACGGGATCTGCATCCGGGCGAGGCTTTCCGCGAGCTGCGGGATGGCCGCGGAGGCGGCGTTTGTCACGAGCCGCATGGGCTTTTGGGCGGCGCGGACCTTTTTATACATTTCGAGCGCGCCGGGATAGAGCGCTTCGTGCTGGGCGTAGAATGTTCCGAACGCGTCAAAGAGGAACGCTTCGTATTTTTCGACGAGAAAGTCGAGCGAAACGTCTTGCGGCTCGCCTTGCGTCTGTCGGATGTTTCCGTGTCTAAAATAATGGGCGTAGATTTCCCGTTCGAACGCTTCCATCGAGTCTTGGATTCCTGGCGTTAGTTTGTGATGATTCCGTAGTCGCGGCCTTCGGCCGGAACGACCAGCCGCATTTCGGAAAGTACGCCGATCCTCTCCTTGAGGATGCTCTTGAAGTCTTCGCCGAGTTCCTCTTCGTTGTCCTGGTCGAGGTTGTAGGCGTAAAAGCTTCCGTCGCCGAAAAGGGTGAAGCAGCAGTCCCAGTCGATTTTGGATTTTTCGTCGTCCATGCTTTCGAGCATCAGGATGGGACGTGGAGCGGGAATCGGGGACGCGTGCCCGTTTTCGTAGAGAAAATAGTTCCGCGTGACGAGAAGATGCTCTAGCGCCATGGACGGTCTCGTGGCGGAAAACTCGTTCCGCAGGCGCCGGATGTTTCCCAGGTCGTCTTCGAAGGGATCCTGGAAGTCCGCCGGGAGGACTATCTGCCAGTAGTCGAACTTCTTGCCGGATGCGTCGAAACGGTCTTGCCATTCCCTGGGGGGCGCGGGTCGCGTGATCAGGAAGTCTTCGAACCCGTCGAGGATTTCGTCGAATCGGGACGTGTAGGGCGCTTTGCGCTGGGATTCGATCAGCGCGAGAAGCGAATCGATCTTTTCGTCGGTGGAAAGTTCCCTGGGTTCGCCGGTTTCTTCTTTCATTACCATTCCTCCGATGTCTTGACGGTGAGACTCATCGCGAGACGCTTTTCGTAGTAGGCGCTTTCGTCGATGAAAATGGGCCAGACGCTGCGTTCGCCGTCATAGGGGATTGTCCTGTAGTCGAATGTCTGGAAAAGAGGGTCGCCGGGCTTGACTTCGCCGTAGTCTCCGTTTCTCAGGTTAGGATGGACCATTGCCGTTATTCTTCCAGACCGGTCGCGCGGGTAGTCGATATCCCGGTATTGCGTGTAGATTTCGACTTTTTTCTTCGGCTTTTTCTGGAGAGTTCCCGCGTTCCATTCCTCGGCGAGTTCCAGGTAGCGAAGTACGACCCGCTCGGTTTCCCGGAAGAGCTTCGCGTCGAGCGTGCCGTGGGGTTGCGGTCCGACTTCCAGGCAGATGTCCGCCTTGGCGACCGTTCCGAAGTAGGGCGATTCTCCGCGTTCTTCCGGCTGGTAGTAGATGAACGCGTTCGAAAACTCGTGGGCGATTTCCGCGCTGGCGCGCATCGTGAAGGGGTCCTTTGCCGAAAGGATCAGGCAGATTCCCATGTTCGATGTCGTGTTGTGGACGTCGATGAGCAGATCGGTTCGGGTGAAAGGACCTTTGGGCCCGAACCGATCGTCGAGTTCTTGCGCGCGGCGAATTTCGTAGGCTTCCGGGGATTTCAGGGAAAGGAGGCTTTCGGCGAAGCTCCTGTTCAGGTCCTTGTCGATGTATCTGCGGCAGGCCGCGGTCGCTTCGATGTTTGCGTGGACCAGGGTGATTCTTGCGGAAGGGCACCTGTCCGCATAGAGCTTGCTGTCCGCGCTCCATTTTTCGCAGAGCTTGATTCCCGTGAGTTCGTTGCCGTGGGTGCCGCCGGCGATGACGATTGTCTGAATAGAATCCATGCGCCTATTATACTAATAATTTAAAGGAGTGTGCGGACAGTTTTCTGGACAGTTTGGCCTAGAGTAAAGAGAGTCCCGTCTTGGCAAGCATCGGCCCAAGGCCGAACCGTTCTTTCATCAACGAATAATGTGGCATTCAGGGATTTCCTTGTCGAAAAGGGTTGACATGGCTTTTTTTCCTGCTTTTCTGCCGAGATTCGATTTGCCTGGCGATGAGATTGCAAAAAGCGGGAAGATTTTTGGCCTTTCGCTGCGAAAAGCCTTGGCAGAAACTTGCGTCCGAAAAAGTTTCGATATATATTGGAAACAACCCCGGAGAACCTGATGGACGAATCGGAAATTTCTTGTACGGAAATCTGCAAAAAGGCCTTTCGCGACATGAAGGGAAAGTGGGGCTTTTCGTTCTTTATCTATGGACTTTCACTGTTCTTTCTTGTTTTCTATCTGGCGATGCTTTTTCACTGGGTGAAATTCAATCCGACATTTCCGCGGCTCGTGCCCATTATCGCATACGGGTATTGCCTGATAATGCTTCCCGTGGGAATCTACGCTTGCCATCTCGACATCGCGAGAAACCACAGGCTCAACGTCCTCAGACTCTTTTTCGGCTTGCGGCGGCCGGCCGTTTTTTTCAAGATCGTCATGCTCAAGGGGCTTTGCCGTATGCCGCACAACGAACTTCTCGTGCCCGGCTCGCTCATCTGGTTCATTCTGATAGACCATCCGGAGTATTCCGCGGTGCAGGTCGTCCAGGAAAGCCGTGCGATAGTCTATGGCTACCGGATAAAGCTTTTCAAGGTCTATGTGATGTCGATGTTCATTCCGGGAGTCAGCCTGGTTGCGCTCGCCGAGCTGTATGAAACCTTGCGGTTTGACGCAAAGTCTTCGACGGATTCCGTTCCCAAGGTCTAGAACAGTTCTCCCTGGGAACCCTTGGGAACGGGAATGTGCAGCGCCCTGTAGGCGTTTTGCGTGAGAACGCGACCGCGCGGGGTGCGGGAAAGCAATCCCTGCTGGATGAGAAACGGCTCGTAAACCTCTTCGAGCGTGTCCGGTTCTTCGCCGAGGGACGCTCCGATGGTTCCGAGCCCCACGGGACCGCCCGAAAAATGGTTCGCGATGGTGGAAAGAATCTTCCTGTCCATCGGGTCGAGTCCGAGCTGGTCGATGCCGAGCATTTTCAGCGTGCGTTCCGCGACTTCGTTGTCGATGACGCCTTCGCCGCGGACTTCCGCCACGTCGCGCGCCCGTCTGAGGACCCGGTTCGCGATGCGCGGCGTTCCCCGGCAACGCGAACTTAGGATGGTCGCCGCTTCGTCCGTGATTCGGACATTCAAGATCTTTGCGCTGCGGACGAGAATCTTTTGCAAATCCCTTGCCGGATACAGGTCGAGCCGGTAGTGCAATCCGAAACGGTCGCGGAGCGGTCCCGTGAGAAGCCCGGTGCGGGTCGTGGCGCCGACGAGCGTAAAGTGCTTGAGCGGAAGGTTCACGCTGCGGGCTGCCGGCCCCGAGTCCAGCATGATGTCTAGCCGGAAGTCTTCCATCGCGGGGTAGAGATATTCCTCGATGACGCGGCTTAGACGGTGAATCTCGTCGATAAAGAGAACATCGTTTTCGCCGAGACTCGTGAGAATTCCGGCAAGGTCGCTCGCCTTTTCGAGAACGGGACCGCTCGTGATGTGGATGCCGACGCCCATTTCCCTCGCGATGATTCCCGCAAGCGTCGTCTTGCCCAGGCCGGGAGGCCCGGCAAAGAGGCAGTGGTCGAGCGATTCGCCGCGGCGTCTCGCCGCTTCGATGGCTATCTGGAGGCTTTCCTTGATGTGATCCTCGCCGGTGAATTCCGAAAGGGATTCCGGTCGGAGGCTGCGCTCGATTTCCGCTTCTTCGCTGTTTTCCCTTTCGGGAGAGATGATGCGTTCCGACATGAAGCCTCGCTAGATGTGCTTGAGGGCTTCGGGGATGAGCGCCGTGACGCTTGCGCCCGGCCCGAGCGTTTCGACCGCCTTTTCGACCGCCTTCTGGGCGGCGGGATCCTTGACGCCGAGCGTGTGGAGCGCCTGGAGCGCTTCGCTTTCGCTTGCCGAAAGGAGCGCGGGAGTTTCGCTTCCGGAAACCGACGAGAGCGCTAGAGCCTTGTCCTTCAGGTTCAGGACGAACATTTCCGCGGTCTTCTTGCCGACGCCCTTGATCTTTCCGAGGGCGGCCTTGTCGCCGCGGGCGATAATCGCAAGGAAGTCTTCCGGGGAAATTCCCGAGAGGATTCGCTGCGCGGTTTTAGGGCCTACGCCGGAGACGGCAATCATGTTCAGGAAGAGCTCCTTTTCCTTGGCGTCCGCAAAGCCGAAAAGCTCCATGGAGTCTTCGCGTACGACCAGGTGCGCAAGCAGCGTGATTTCCGAGCCTTCCGCGGGAAGGCGTTCCCCGGTCCTTGCCGAGATCTGGACGCCGTAGCCCACGCCGCCGCATTCGACGACGGCAAATGTCGGGTGGCGTTCCACAAGAATTCCGTGAAGTCTTTCAATCATGGTTCCCAATATAGATAATTTGTGAACTTTTGTGCACTATTTCTAGAATCCCAGGCTGACTTCCGCCATGTAGATGCGACTCTCGTTCTGGCCCGTGTAGTAGCCGCGTTCTTCGCCCCACGTGGCGAATTCCACTTCCACGAACCGGAACATCTCGATAGCGATTCCCGCAGACGGATAGCCGCCATGGAAGCCTCCGGAAAGGCGGAGCTTCAAGAGCCGCAGGTTGTCGTTGTAGCCCGGGAACGCGAGAAGGACCTGCTCGATTTCCATGCCGAAGTTCAGGTGGCTGAGCGTCTTGTAGTTGTGCGTTGTCGAAAGGGCGTCCTCGAAATCGAGAGCGAAGTTCACCTTGCGGGAAAACGCCGTGTTCCGGTTGAAAAGGCGCGGGCTGTAGGCCATGCCGAACGTGAGGTTCGGGAGAATGCGCTCTCCGCCTAGCTCGTTGAAGAAGATGTTGTTGCACGAGGCTCCCAGGCGAAACTCCCGTCCCGCGCGGTAGAGAATTCCCAGATCCATGCCGAATCCCAGGTCATCCCACGAAGTGAAATCGGAATGGACCCTATCGACGCGGTCGTCGAGGGTGTCCCCGAGGCTTTCGAAACTGGAAACGTCGATGCGAAATATTTTCATCGTCTCGCGCTTCGCCATCTTGAATCCCGCGCCGACGGCAAGGTTCTCCGTGATGCCATAGGCCCCGCCGAACTGCGCGACCGCATCGACGTAAAACGTGTCGATTCCGAAGAACGGCACGATGATTCCGTTGTCGATATAGGGAGAAACGGTTCCATCGACCCAGATGGCGCCGCCGAAATTGTGAAAGGCCAGTTCCGCGTCCGCCTTGGCGACGAGCGTAAAGAGAAGATGGTCGAACTGGTTCAGCTTCCGGGTCAGTTCGGGATGCGCCGCAAGCGAATCGGCGAACGCCCGCTCGGCGGAAACGTCCATGCCCTTGGACGCTTTCTTTGCGCGGCTGTAGAGATCCTGCAGATCTTCCGAAAAATCGTAAACGTTGCGGGCTTCGTTGAGCGGACCCGCCCCGCCGGCGTTTATCCGCATGTCGATCGAGTTCCCGGGATAGTAGCCGAGTTCGGGGAACTTCTTGAAGTTTCCCAGTCTGCCCATCTGGTTTAGGCCCGCGTAGTTGTAGTAGATGGCTTCCTTGTCATCCACGATGGCGACGTGGGCGTTTCCCATGGCGTAGGCGCGAAGGGACTTGTGGCGAGGCCCCTGGGCGGCGAAGCTCGTCGCGAAGATTCCGAACAGAAGGAGAACGGCAAAAATTTTCATGGCAATCCTTACCGGTTTCTGAACCAGGCCTTGAAGTCTTCTTTCGAATAGTTGTTCCAGCATCTGCCGACGAGCGCCTTGCGGGTTTCGAGCGGATAGCGGATGTTCGTCGAATCCGTATCCTGCGCGATCGCCTTTCGGATTTCGAGCATCGCGGAATCGCTTCGCGAGATTCTTTCGAAGTCCTGGGCAAAGAGCAGAGTGCCGTTTTCCAGGAGCGTTCTCTCGGCGGTGTCTTCCTTTTCGCCGTTCTTGTCGTGGTCGAGGCTGTCTGCGCCTATCCCGATGAACGTGACCAGGGAATCGGAATCTTTCGCAAGCGGAACGAGCCGCAGATCCTCGTCGATGAGTCCGTCTCCGTCGTTGTCGATTCCGTCCAGGATCTCTTCATCGACGCAGCCGTCTCCGTCGTTGTCGATCCCGTCGCCAAGCCTGTAGAAGAGAAGCGAATATTCGACCGTGTTTGCCGTGGAATCGAGAAATGTCGAATCGTCCAGAATGCCGGAAAGTTCGGGAAAGATGTCGTTCACGAGGCGATTCAGGTCGCTCCCCAATGTATCCAGGTCCGCGTTGAAGCGACTTGCGAAGAGCGGGTCGGCGAGAGCCCTGGCGTAGAGTTCTCCCGCGTCGATTTCCAGGGAACCGTCGTCTCGGAGGGAAAGCCTTACGCTTCCATTCGTGCCTTTGCGGAACTTGAGCACCGTGTAGGCGAATTCGAGAATGGCGTAGCTCGCCGAAAAGTTGGAATAGGAAACCTTCCTGTCCGAGAGCTCTTGCGCGGGAGAGTTTCTCGTGAGCGTATCGCGTCGTACCAGTTCGCGCAACGGGACGAGGGCGCTTTGAATCGATGCGTAGTGGCGCTCGATTTCGGAGGAGTCGAGATCCATCAGCGGAATGGACTCGTCGCTGTCCAGGAGAAGGAGCAGTTCGAACGGGTCTCCGTCGTTTCGGTAGAGGTTTGCCTTGGAAAGCCCGAACCACGCTTCGGACCGGGTGGAATCGTTCCTTATCGCGGTCGAAAAATACTCGGCGGCCTTTTCGTAGTCTTCGTCGCGGAAGCGCGCCTGTCCTTCGATGATGAGCATGTCCGTATCGCTTGACTTGACGGTCACGTTTTCCGAAGGGTCGAACAGGTTGCATCCGGCGAGAACGGCGAACAGAATGGTGCTGACGGACAATATGAACAGTTTCATGGAAGCTCTCTGAAAAAGGCGGACAGGATAAAAATAGATTCCTCTTTTAAAAGAGGAACGGCGAACGGAAAATACTCTTCATATTATCGCTGTCCGGCAAAAATTCATCCCGACGAGGGACGTGCCGAATACGGTCTGTACATCGCACAAGGCGGCTCGAAGAGCCGCCTTGTGCGTTTTCGCTCGAAACGGAAATTCGCCGTCTATTCGCCGACGTACTTGAAAAAGACCGCGGCGAGTGGCGGAAGCTGGATGTTCGCGCTCCAGGGACGGTTTTGCCAGGGCGTGTCTTCGGAACGGATTTCGCCGGCGTTTCCGATGTTTCCGCCGCCCCACATTTCGGAATCCGAATTGAAGATTTCCTTCCAGCGTCCGCGGGCGGAAAGCCCTATCCGGTAAGGTGTACGCGGTACCGGGGTGAAGTTGAACGCGCAGAGAATCGTCGCGCCGTGGGCGTCCTTGCGTACAAACGAAACGATCGAGGAATCCGCGTCGTCGCATGAGATCCATTCAAAGCCTTCGGGCGCATGATCGACTTCCCAGAACGGGCTTTCGCTCTTGTAGACGTGCGATAGGACCTTGAACATTTCGTGCAGCTTGCCGTGGGTTTCCCAGGTGAGCAGGTGCCAGTCGAGCGACTGCTTTTCGTTCCATTCGCGGAATTGCCCAAAGTCGTTTCCCATGAAGTTGAGCTTTTTCCCGGGATGGGCGAACTGGTATGCGTAGGCGAGTCGCAGGTTGGCGAATTTTTGCCAGTTGTCGCCGGGCATCTTGCCGAGCATCGAACCCTTTCCGTGGACGACTTCGTCATGGGAGAGCACCAGGATGAAGTTTTCGGAATAGGCGTAAACCATGCTGAACGTGAGCAGGTTGTGGTGGTATTTGCGGTGAATCGGTTCGTGCTTCATGTAGGCGAGGAAGTCGTTCATCCAGCCCATGTTCCATTTGTAGTGGAATCCTAGCCCGCCGCGTTCGGGAGGCCGCGTGATGCAGGGGAAGCTCGTCGATTCCTCGGCGATAAGAATGGCGTGGGGCGCGAGACGTCCCATGATGCTGTTCAGGTGCTTCAGGAATTCGAGCGTGTCGTAGTTGATGTTTCCGCCGTCCTTGTTCGGAACCCATTCCCCGTCTTTCTTGCCGTAGTCGAGGTAGAGCATGCTCGCCACGGCATCGACGCGAAGTCCGTCACAGTGGAATTCGCGGAGCCAGTACATGGCGTTCGCGATGAGAAAGTTCGAAACTTCCTTTCTGCCCAGGTTGAAGATGTATGTTCCCCAGTCGGGATGTTCGCCCTGCCGCGGGTCCGCGTGCTCGTAGCAGGCCGTTCCGTCAAAGCGCCCGAGCGCGTAGGAATCCTTTGGAAAGTGCGCGGGCACCCAGTCGAGGATGACGCCGATTTCGTTCTGGTGGCAAAGATCCACGAACCGTCGGAATTCGTCGGGAGAACCGAAGCGGCTTGTCGGCGAATAGTAGCCCGTCACCTGGTAGCCCCACGATTCGTCGAGCGGATGCTCCATGATGGGCAGAAATTCCACGTGCGTGTAGCCCATGTCCTTGAGGTAGGGGATGAGCTTGTCCGAAAGTTCGTTCCAGGAGAGGAACCGGTCGGGATTTGACGGGTCGCGCTCCCAGGACCCCGCGTGGACTTCGTAGATGTTCATCGGGCTTCCGAAGACGCGCGTCGCGTAATGCGTGTCCATGTAGAGCTTGTCGTTCCACGTGTAGCCTTCGAGGTGGGTCGTGACGCTTGCCGTCGCCGGACGCATTTCGCTGAGCTTCGCGAACGGATCCGACTTGGTGAGCAGGCGACCGTCCTGCGTGTGGATTTCGAAGCGATACAGCTCGTTCTCGCCGAGTTCCGGAATGAAGATTTCCCAGATTCCCGAAGAGCCGATCATCCGCATGGGGTGACGTCTTCCGTCCCAGCTGTTGAAGTTCCCGACGACGGCGACGCTCTTCGCGTTGGGCGCCCACACGGCAAACTGTACGCCCGAAAATCCCTGGTGCGAGACGATGTTCGCTCCGAGCTTTCTGTACAGGTCGTAATGCGTTCCGTTCTTTATCAGGTGGCAGTCGAAGTCGGAAAGTACCGGGAGAAAGGCGTAGGGATCGATGACCGTGTACTTGACTCCGTTTTCCAGCGTGACATGCAGTCTGTAGAAGAACGGCTGAAACTCCCTGTCGAGGACCGCCTCGAAAAATCCCGTATCCCCGATCTTCACGAAATCGAAGACGAAGGAGGAATCGTCTTCCGGGCTCTTTCTGGATTTTTTGGACTTCGCCCGGGACGGCTTTCGCGCTTTCGATGCTTCGGCCTTTTCCGAAATGGATTCGCCGCTGATGAAGGCCGCTCCCGGCAGATAGACGCGAACGGCGGTCTTGAAACCTCTATCCGTTTCGACGCCGTGAATCCCCAAAAAGGAAAAAGGGTCGTTGCAGGTGAAATCCCAGATGGCGCGCATCTGTTCTTGGGTCAAAGTGGTCATATCTTGAAAATCCATGTAAAACCTTTCGTTTGGGGTCTTTGTCAAAATTACCTTTAATTTTTGCAAAGGAACAATAATTTTTAAATTTATTCCGTGAAAAGATTGCACGCCTTCTTGCGCTTCCTGGGCTCGTTTCGTGTCGGCATCGCCGTTCTGTGCGTTCTTTCTGTCCTTGTTTTCTGGGGAACGCTTTTCGAGGCGCGCGCCGGGATGGAATGGGGGACTGAGCGCTTTTTCGGAAGCTGGTTCCTTTGGGTTGCCGGGATCTTTCCGTTTCCCGCGATGAAGACGGTCGCGCTCTTTCTCTTTTTTCACCTGCTGCTTGCCGTTCTCTTCTGCATTCCGCATACCTGGAAACATGGCGGGATTCTGCTCGTGCACGTTTCCGTGATGGTGCTTGTCTTGGGGAGCCTTGTCGGCGGCTCGTTCCGGAAATCGTTCGAAGCCTTTGGAATCGAAGGCTCGGAGATCGTGCTGGATCCGTCGCGCGAGACGTCGTTTCGAGTCTTGAAGGCGGATTCCGCGGAATGCCTGATCGAAAGCCCCGCCGATCGGAATCCAAGACGCGTCGCCTGGAACGAACCGCAGGATGTCGGAGCCTTTACCGTCTATTTTGGGGAAACGCACGCGCTTTCCCTGGACGCAAAGGCGGTGCGCTTCTTGGTCAAGCGGGATCCCTTCGCCTTTGTCCCGTATCTGTTTTCGTTTCTGCTCGGCGTGGGGATTCTCTGGTGCGCTGCCGCGAAGATTCGGAAGGTCAAATCGTGAAAGCCGTTTTCTGTCTGCTCTTCCTTTTTGTCGCGTCGCTTTTCGCCTTGCCGTCGAAGCCCGTCGCCGTCGATTTCGAAGGGCGTGTTCGGTCGCAGGAATCCTTTGAGCGGTTGATTGCGCAGCGTCTTTGCGAAAGCGGAAAGTGCGCCGGAATTTCGCCCGGGGAACTCTTCCTGAAAATCCGGAGCGGCGATGCCGATTCCCTGGACGTTTTCCGGATCGGCCGCGCGGCGGCGGTGGATATCTTGCACATGGACAGGAATCGCCGAAGCTTTCGCCGGAGCGACTTCGAGGTGTGCCGTTCGCTTCTCGGGCAATACGCGGAGCGCGACGATGACCACCCTCTGACGCGCGAATTCGTGCGCCTGGATGCCGCCTTGACCCTGTACGATTCGCTCCGAAGCGATGCGTTTGTCGATAGAATCGCTTGCGATACGTCCGCGCTTTCGTCTGTCACGAAAAGGCAGATCCGCGCGGAAAGCCTGTACTTGCGCGTGAACTTGCCGTTCGGGCTTTGGATTGTCGCCTGCCTCGCGTTCTTCGCTTCCATGGTCTCTCTCTTCGAAAGTCGCCTCTCGTGGAGGATTGTCGCGGGGCTTGAATTCCTGATGGCCGGACTTTGCCTTGCGATCTTCGTCTTTCGCGCCGTCGTGGAAAATCGCCTGCCGCTCGCGTCGCTCTACGAAATGCTCCTGCTGGTTGTCCTTGGCGTTTCGCTCGCGTTTCCCCTGCTTGCCGTCTTTACGCGGATAAAGAGCCTTGCCGTGTGCGGAAGCGGAATGACTCTCGCCATCTTGCTTGTGATGCGTTCCGCGCTTTCCGGCGATTCCTTTTCGCCTGTTTCCATGCTCCTGGATTCGCCGTTCTGGCTTTCGCTTCACGTGTTCACGATCGCTTGCGGCTTTTGTCTCTTGCTCGTTTCGAGCCTGGTTGCGCACGTTTCCCTTTTCTTTCGCGCGATTGGACGCGAAGTTTCGGCGACGCTGAAGAACGTCCTCTGGAAAACGCTTCTTGCCGGATTTCTTTTTTCTTCGCTCGGGATTGTCCTGGGAGGCTTCTGGGCGGATGTCGCCTGGGGACGCTTCTGGGGGTGGGACCCCAAGGAAAACGGCGCCTTGCTGGTCGTTCTCTGGATCTTGATCGTCGGGCACCTGAAATGGGGACGCCTCGCCTCGGAAAAGACGCTGGACGCGATGCTCGCTCTCTTGTCGATAGTCATTGCGTTCTGCCTGCTGGGGGTCAATCTTCTGGGCGTGGGGCTTCACAGCTATGGCTATTCGCCCGGTCTCTTTCTTGCGCTTTGTTCCTTTGTCGTCTCGGACGCCCTGTATGTAACTTTCCTTTCGCTTTGGAAAAAGGGCGCACCGGGAAAACCTGAATGTAGGAGAACCTGAAATGAAACTGAAGACGGCCTTGACCATTGCCGGCTCGGATTCGAGCGGCGGAGCGGGAATCCAGGCGGACATCAAGACGATGACGATGCACGGCGTGTTCGCGATGAGCGCGGTGACCGCCTTGACCGCGCAGAATACGCTCGGCGTCAAATCGATTATGGAAGCGACGCCGGAATTCCTTTCCGATGAACTCGACTCGGTCTTTTCGGATATCTATCCCGATGCGGTCAAGACGGGAATGGTCGCTTCGAGCGCGTTGATCCGTACCATTTCGAATAAATTAAGGGAATACTCGGCGCGGAATATCGTCGTGGATCCGGTAATGGTCGCGACAAACGGGGCGAAGCTGATTTGTGACGAGGCGATCGAAACGCTCCGGGAAGAGCTCTTGCCGATGGCGACCGTGCTGACGCCGAACATCCCCGAAGCGGAAGTGCTTTCCCGGATGAAGATTCGGACGGAAAGGGACATGGAAGAGTCCGCGCGGACGATATACGAAAGCTATGGCAGCGCGGTGCTTCTGAAAGGCGGGCACGACCTGAACGACGCGAACGACTTGCTGTGGAGCGAAAAGGGGCCCGAGTGGTTCCGCGGAAGGAAGGTCGAGAATCCGAACACGCACGGAACGGGATGCACTCTTTCGAGCGCCATCGCGAGCAATCTCGCCTTGGGACGAACGCTTTCGGATTCCGTGAAGCGCGCCAAGGATTTTGTCTCGGGCGCTCTCGCCTCGATGCTCGATCTGGGCAAGGGAAAGGGGCCGATGAACCACATGTTTTCCCTTTAGGTTTCTATCTTTATCGCATGATCTTGAAATGGGACACCCTCCTTTCGGCGACACGCTACGGACATCCGGCGAGCCTCGATCCGAACCGTTCCGACTTTCACCGCGACTATGACCGCATCGTCTTTTCGACGGCGTTTCGCAGGCTCGGCAGAAAGACCCAGGTTCACCCGTTTTCCGTAAACGACCATGTGCACAGCCGCCTGACGCATTCCATCGAGGTTTCGAGCGTCGCGCGCAGCCTCGCGATAACGGTCTTCAACCAGATCAAGCACGAGTTCCCGAAGAATTTCAGCGCATCCCATTTTGGGACGATCGCGCAGTCGGCGGCTCTCGCGCACGATATCGGCAATCCTCCGTTCGGACATGCCGGCGAGGCGGCGATTCGCGACTGGTTCAAGAAGAACCGCTATTCCGATCCGCTCAAGGATTTCAGCGATCGCGAAATGAAGGATTTCGAGAACTTTGACGGCAACGCCCAGGGGGTTCGGATCCTATCGAAGCTGGAATACCACTTTCTCGATGGCGGCATGCGCCTGACGTATGCGACCGTGGCTTCCATGATGAAGTATCCGCGGCTTTCCGTCTATGGAATCCCGACGAGCCTTTTCCAGACGGAAGCGGAAGATTACCGCGACATGGCGAACGTGCTCGGCATTCCCGAGATTGGAAACGGCATCTGGATGCGGCATCCGCTGAGTTACCTGGTGGAAGCCGCGGACGATATCTGCTACTGCATTCTGGACGTGGAAGACGCGGTCGAACTCGGAATTCTCCAGTTTGCCGACATCCGCAACATGTTCGAATATCTCTGCGGCCCGGACATCGACATTGACCGGGAATACAACGAAAACGGGCAAAATTTTCGGGACTTCCTTTCGAGCGTGCGCGGTCTCGCCATCCAGAACCTGATCGACGCGGTGGCGAACGTGTTTGTCGTCCACTACCGGGAAATCATGAACGGGGAACTTTCCTCGTCCCTCATCAGTCTCGCGGACTCCGACGCGGTGAACGGGATTCGCATCGCGAAGAGGCTCGGGCGGGAACGCATCTACCCGGATCGCCGAAAGACGGAACTCGAAGTTGGCAGCTACACGACGCTCAGCACGGTCCTCGATGCCTTTGTGAGCGGCGTCTATGAATTTCGCAAGTACGGGGATTCTTCCTATCGCGCGGCGCGAATCGTGCGCCTGATCGGTCCCGCGAAAATCGGACAGACCGTGACGCCTCTCGAAGCGTATCACCAGGTGCTCGACTTCGTGAGCGGCATGACGGACAATTACGCTTCGTATCTCGCGCGGCAGATAAGCGGCCTTGTACAATGAAGATTCCGAATGTCGCCGACAGGGTCTGGCTTTTCGATTACGACTTGACGCTCTATGCGGAGCGAGCCGTCATCGATTCTCTCGACCTGCGCATTTCCCTGTTTGTGCAGAAGACCCTCCAATGTACTTTCGACGAGGCGGTCAGGATTCGCAAGGACTATCTGCATCGCTTCGGCACGACTCTTGCCGGGCTTCGACGTGTCCACGGCGTCTTGCCGGACGACTATTTCGACTTCATCCACGAGCCGGAACCCTTGACCTATCCGAGCTTTTCGCGGGCGAGACTCGAAACGCTCCGATCGATTCGCGGGCCTAGATACGTCTTTACCAACGGGCGTTCCGACTGGAGCCGCGCGGGAATTTCCCGGATGAAGATTTCGGAATGCTTCCGGAAAATCGTCGGTCTCGAAAATCTTGGCTGGGAAGGAAAGCCTGCGGAGAGCGCCTACGAAAAAATGGAAAAGGTCCTTCTCGCGGATGGTGTCTTGCGCGCGGGGGATTCCTCGCGAAAAATCGTTCTGCTCGACGATTCCCTCAAGAACCTGAAGCCCGCGCACGACCGCGGATGGACAACGGTCTGGGTCCATGCCGATTCCGGGGAGGACGCCGCGTTTGCCGATGCGCGAATTTCTTCCCTGACGGATTTGCCGCGTTTCCTGGAATCGGCCCCGGATGACGGCAGCCGATAAGCTATTTTTGGCTCATGCTGGAAATGCTTTCTCTGGAATTCATGCGCAACGCCTTTATCGCGGCGTTCCTTGTCGCCATCGCCTGCGGGATCATGGGTTCCTACGTGGTGGTGAACAGGGTCTCGGGAACGGCGGGCGGCGTCGCCCACGCTTCGTTTGGAGGAATCGGGCTTGCATGCTTTCTGGGATTTTCCCCGATGCTCGGCGCCCTGGCCGTCGCGCTTCTCTCTGCGCTCGTGATGGGATACCTGACCTGGAAGGATCGCGAACGTTCCGATACGCTGGTGAATGTCATCTGGGCGGGAGGCATGGCGGCGGGCGTGATCCTGACGGATCTCACTCCGGGATACAGCGGTGACCTGTCGAGCTTTCTTTTTGGAAGCATCCTGACCGTGCCGTGCGAACTTCTCTGGGGCATGGCGGCTCTCGCGGTTGTCGTCCTCGGCGTAACCGTCGTCTTCTTTCGGGATTTTCTCGCGATTTCCCATGACCCGGAATTTGCCCGCGTGCGCGGCGTTCCCGTGCTTCGGCTCTACATGCTCCTGATGGCACTTGTCGCCTGTACGGTCGTGATGGCGGTGCAGACTGTCGGGTTGATTCTCGTCATCGCGCTGCTCACGATTCCCGCCTACGTCGCGGAGAGCCATTCCAGAAATCTAAGGCAGATGATGGTCCTTTCCTGCCTTTTTTCGGCGGCGCTTTCTCTCGCCGGGCTTCTGGTCGCCTATTTCCTGAACTTCACGGTTGGACCGGTCATCATCCTCTTTGGCGTGTCGCTCTACGCGCTGAACTGGGCATTCCTGAAATTCCGAAATTCGCGGTAGGGCGTTCCGTTTTCCCGTTTTCTATCTTATCTCCATGCGAAACATCGTTCTCTCCTTCTTGTTCCTTCTTTCGACTTTTGGCTTCGCCGCGACCCATTCCCTTTTCGAAAATCCGGACATCACGACGGAATATTCCGAACTCTTGCGAGAGAAGAACGCGAGGAACGATTCCCTGTTGCCCGCGCTAGACGGCGACAAGGCCTTTGCCGAGCTGCTCCGCCAGAATCCGAACTTCTGGAGCCTGGAACGCCTGGACAGGGAAGGGGAAATGGTGACGCGGCTCAAGGCGAAGATCGTCTATATCGACGGAATCCGCGAGGAATCCTACTGCCGGCTCGACAAGGGCGCTTCGCAGGCGGGCGAGTGGCATCTGGAAATTGGCGTCGATTTCGTGAGCGCGGCGTCGAACACGGTGGGAATTCACGTACAGCAATGCCTGAACATGGTCCGCGACGAACTCGGCTACCTGGTAAGGAAAGGCGACAAGGTAATTGCCGTTCCGCCGAAGAAGGTCATCGAAAAGATCAAGGATGTCGAAATTCCGGCGGCGATCGATGTCGATCTGCAGCAAAAGCTCTTGCAGGCGCACGAAGAGGTGAACCTGACGGGGAACTGCCCCAAGGGAATCGAAAGCTATCTGATCTTGCGCGATGTCTGGAACCAGGTCAAGGACGAAAGGATGGACATTGTCACGATTAACGACCGGCTGAACGCGAAAGTCAACGGCGGACACAGCATCAAGACATGCGCCTTCAGCACGGAGTGGAACAAGCGCTACCAGGGACGCGCTTCGTTCGAGTGCGACATTGATGCGGAAACTTGCGACTACGAGGATTCGGAAGACGGCAAGACCCGATGGATCTGGAATTTCGACGCGAACCGTTTCGAATACAAGAGGAAGAAGTTCCTGTTCTTCGGCATCGGTCCCAAGAGCATCCACGACGGCGGAACGATGATGGATCTGCGGCTCGTGCGGCTCTCGACGACGCTCTATCTCGAAGGCTTCATGAACGAGAAGGGCGACCCCGTTTCGCTCGGACTGGTCATCTTGCCGAACGAAAGGAACGAATACGAGGAATACGACGATTCGGACGAGGATTCCTACGAGTACGAGGAGTGAGAATCTCGGGGAAGAACGCCTAAAAAGAACATCAGCCGAATTCATTCGAAAACGGCTGATGCAGGGTGTGTGGTCTTGTGAACTCGATCGTTCTCCATTAAAGTAATCGAAATGACTCCCGGGAGGATTTCCCGAAGAGGAAAAAGCGTTGTAGAAATTTACAACAGGCTACAGGACAAGGAGGATGATGGCGAGCGACGGCAGCGCGAGGATTCCCGTCGCCGGGAGGATCAGGCGGCGCATTTCCCGGTCTCCGAGAAAGTAGGCGAGGCCGCCCTTGCAGAGCGTATTCGAAAAGCTCGCGATGGCTATCGCCTTGCCCGCCGGCAGAAGAGTCACGGATCCCTGCTTCACCATGTCCAGGACGGAAAGCGTGATCGCGTCCATGTCCGCAAGTCCCGTGATGAAGCACGAAGCGAACAGGGCCTCGCTCCCGAAATACCTTTCCGCGGCGTTCGCGACAAAAAGCACCACGGCAAAGACGATGCCGAACTTGAGCGACGGCAGGAGTTCGAACGGATTCGTGAAACCCGTCATTTGCACGGGATGCAGCCGCTTGTCGCGCCTGTGGAGATAGTAGGCGAACAGAAATCCCGGAATAGGCGGAATCAGGAGCGGAATGGCGAGGTGCGGCGCAATCGAGGGGACTAGCGCCACGCAGATGAGAAAAAGTCGCACGTACATCACCGACCAGGCGATGACGATTCCCTTCGAGAGCGAACTCGAATATTCGGGATTTTCGCGACTGCGCTGGGAAAGGCTGAGCGTCAAGGCCGTGCTCGAAGCGAGACCTCCGAAAAGCCCCGTCAGGCCGATGCCCTTTCCCGGACCTATCCACTTGACGAGCACGTAGCCGATAAAGGAGATGCCGGAAATGAAGCATACGAAGACCCAGACCTTGTAGGGCGAAACGACTTCGAGACCCGCAGGACCGTAGGAGCGTTCGGGAAGAATCGGGAGAATGACGGCGGATATCAGCGCGAACTTGAGCGTCGCGACGATATCGTCCTTGGAAACCTTGTGGGCAAAGGCGTGGAGCGGAGCCTTTAGCGCGAGAAGCCCGAGCACGCAGACGGCGACCGCAAGGCTTTCGAGAACCTTTCCATAGACGCAAAGCCCGCCGAGCATAAAGACCGCGACCAGCGAAACGCTCGTCGTAATCCCCGAAGACGCGTTCGTCGCCGAGACATGCGTCGCGGCGAGTACAAGCCCTATCACGACAAGCAGACCGACAAAGGGCGCCGCCGAATCCATCTGCATGGACATCAAGGCGGCCAGGGCGCCGAGAATGCCCGTCACCGCGAATGTCCGAATACCCGCCGGATGAAAATCCTCGTTCTGGTACGTGTTTTCGCGCTGCAGCCCGATGATGAGACCGATCGCGAGCGCACACGCGAGCCTGTAAAACAGATTGAATTCCATACCGGAAAATCTATATTCTTCCGGTAGAAAGCGTACTAGCTGCGGGTAACCGTAAAGCGCAACTGGATGGAACTGGATTTCCAGTCGATGCCGTCATATTCGGTATCTTCGGCGTAAACGAACGTATAGGCGAGATCGGCGCCGAGAGACCAGTTCTCGCCGACCCACCATTCCTTGCCGACTTCAAGCGAAAAGCCGAGACCCGCGCCTGTATTGGAAGAGGACTTGTCGTTCGCGTTTTCGTTCCACGAAAGAAGAGCCTTGTCCAGTTCCAGTTCGCAAACACCGAGTCCAAAAGTCGCTCCGATAAAGAAGTTGTCCATGGCGCCGCCCTGCACCGGATAGAAGACGATGCCCGGTCCGACAAGGAAGCTCACGATCGTCGCGTCCGTCTTGGAAGAATAGTAGGAATTGGAAGACTTCACTTCGCCCGAAGCCATCGAAAGAGACATCGCGCCGACGATGGCAATGTGCGGGTTGATGGATCCGCCGATCTTGAACGCGATGCTGCTCGCGAGGTCGCTCGTCAAATCGACCTGGGAATAGTCGGAGTTTTCCGACTTCAAGTCCATATATCCGAGCCCCAGCTTGAAGTTCATGTAGAAGCCGTCGTGGACGAACGGTTCGGCAAACGAGAAAACGGAAAGAGCCAGAATGGCGAACAGGATTTTTTTCATCGGTATCTCCTTGCTGTTTTTGCAACGATAACAAATTCACCTGGAAAATGCAATCCTTTTCAAAAGCGAAAGTCTTGCTAAATTTGCCGAATGGATCTTTCAAAGCGCATCAAGCGGCACGTTACGGCGATACCCCACGAGTTCAGGGCCGTTTGCCATCCGGGATTCGAGAAGACTTGCGAAGCGGAATTTCGCGCCCTGGGGCTTGAAGCTCCCGTGGAGATTTCCTTCGGTGCGCTGGATTTCACGGCAAGGCTCGAAGACGCCTGGAAATTAACCGCCTTTTCCCGGACCTGTACGCGCATCGTGATGCGGATCGAAAGCTTTTCCGCCGAAAACTTTGGACGCTTCGAAAAGAAATCGCGGGGAATTCCCTGGGAACTCTTCTTTTCGAAAGACTCCCTCCCGAAGATTTGCGTGACGAGCAGAAAGTCGAGGCTCTATCACACGGATGCCGTCGCGGAGCGCCTTTGGGCAATTGTCCGGGAATCGCTCGAAAGGAGCGGCGAATGCGTGGGGGAGTCCTTTCCGCAAAATCTCCTTGTCCATTTCGAGAGCGATCGCTGCACGGTTAGCGTGGATCTCGCCGGGATTCCGCTCTACAAGCGAGGTTTCGATCGGCATGTGGAAGTCGCTCCCATCCGCGACACGCTCGCCGCGGCCATCCTCTTCGAAGCGGGCCTTCCTTGCGCGGAGGAGCTTTTCGACCCGATGGCGGGCAGCGGGACCTTTTCGAGCGAAGCGGCGCTGCTTTCTGCCGGCGCGAACCTCTGGAAAACCCGGCGATTCGCCTTGCAGTGCGCGCCTTCGTTCCGCCCGAACGCCTGGAACTTCATGACGCGAAAGACGCCCGGTCCAAGGCTCTTTTCCGGATTGAAGATCCACGCCGCGGATATTTCGGAAAAGGCGTTCGAAACGCTAAAGTACAATTTGAAGACAGACGGCGCCCATCCCTTTTTGACGGAGCTTCCCGAAGACTCCCTGGATATTTCCCGGTCGGATTTTCTTGACCTGCCGAAAGCGGGGCCCGCATCGCTGCTCGTGCTGAATCCGCCATACGGCAAGCGAATTTCCGCTGACATACAGCGCCTTTACCGGGAAATCGGGAAGAAAATCCGCATGGACTTTTCCGAGTCGTCCGTGGCGGTGATAGCTCCGAACGCCGAAGCGGAAAGAGCGCTGGCGCTTTCCCCGAAGAAAAGGGTCGAAACGATCCATGGGGGAATTTCCGTCCGCGTGCTTTTCCTTTGATGTCACGGATTCCTTTCTTTTTCGTTTCGGCGCATCACGAGGCTCTTGACAAGTCCTAGCAGCGCGCTCATCTCGAAGCGCGTCGGGGAGAGCCTTTGCAAGAATTCCCGAACGGCGGATTCCGTCCACGTGTTGTTCTGGTAGCGGTCCGTCAGGTTTTCGTGCAGGTATTTCAAGAAGCTTTCGATCTGACCGATATTCGCCTTTTCGACCCGTCCCTTTTTCAATGGAACGCGGTCGGTGCGCAGCCCGGACCCTGCGAGAAGCCCCGCGCGACAAAGCTCGTAGCAGGCGACCGTCACCGCCTGGGCGAGATTCAGGCTCATCTGCCCCGGCACCGGGATTTCGCACACGAGAGCGCAGCGTTCGATGTCTTCCAGGGAAAGTCCGCAGGATTCGCGGCCGAATACAAGCGCAATCGATCCGTCGGGAAGCCTTTCCGGCAAGTGCGGCAGGGAAAGGTTCGGGATAATCGTGTCGAAGCGCCGGCGGGAAAACGCCACCGCGTAGCTTGCCGTCGAAAGCGCATCGTCCAGGGTCGGAACGACCTTCGCGGCGTCCAGGATGCTTGCCGCGTTGTGCGCTGTCCGGTAGGATTCCGGGTTTACGGCATTGCGTTTCGCATAGACCAGGTAAAGATCCGCGAGACCGTTCGAACGCATCGCTCGGGCGACAAATCCCACGTTGTGCGGATGTTCCGGCTCGACGAGGACAATTCTGAATCTAGACATGGCGAACTACCTTCCAATCGACCAGCGGAAACCTTCTCCGCGGATCTCGTTCTTGACGCATTCCCCCTCTTCGATTTTCGCACCCGGAAAAACGATCGCGTGATCGAAAGTCGCGGCAGGGGGAACCGTGACTCCGGGCATAAGGACCGTCGCCTTCGCGTTTGCCATCCGCTCTTTCGGAACTCCGAAATTCCCAACGCCGAGTTCCTTCCTTCGAAAGTCGCTCGCCCGCATGAGTCCGTCGGGAGTTCCCATGTCGATCCAGAGCGAAAGCTTCTGGCTGTCGTCGATAAAGGGAGCCTGTCCGCTTTCGAAAAGCCGCTTCCAGAAAAGGCGCACGTCCGTTTCGTCTTCCCGAATCTCCGCAAGCGCGCGCTTCGAATACCAGGAAATCCCCGAAAACGTGACGCGGGAACTTGTCCTGTCGCCAAAGCGATCGCGGATTCCCGCGAGAAGTCCGTTTCGCGCGTAAATCGAGTTGACCAGGGGATTGTCGACCGCGAGAAGCGCGCAGGGCGCGCCCGAAGACCGCGCAAGCCGCACGAAGGAGCGCAAGTCGAAGCGGCAGAAGCAGTCCGAATTCATCACGAGCAGTTCATCGACGGGGTCTTCCCGGTTCATCCGGAATAGCGGTCCGCCGGTTCCCAGGGCTTCGGGGAGTTCTTCCCAGACTTTCTCGAATCCGAGCGCTTCCGCTTCGGCGGTTAGCTTGTCCGAAAGGTAGTGGGCGTTCACATGGAGAACGGCGCCAGGAAGCGTTCGGGCGAGCATCGCCTGGTGTTCGAGAATCGTCTTGTCAACGATGCGGACAAGAGGCTTCGGCATCTGGAGGGTGAGCGGGCGAAGACGCGTTCCAAGGCCCGCGGCAAGCAAGAGTACGCGCATCAGAGCTCCCCGTTCTCGATAAGCTCCCGGCGGAACGTTCCCGATCCGAGCAGGATGTCGATGGGAAGCTTTTCGTATTCGTATTCGTAGGGGGGAGCCTTCCACGCAAAGTCGTTCGGGTATTCGTGGAAGAGGTAGCGCAAGATCCGGACAGCCATGTCGAAGGAGCGGAAGCTTTCCCGGTCGAGGACGTGGATCTGCGCGCCTCCGCAGATTTTTCCGGCTCCCTTGTGGAACGTGGGCTGGAAATAGTTCTCGCGGAAATAGACGCCCGGAAGATGCAGCCCGTCGAGATACTTGCAGAGCTTTTTCGCGTCGATGAAAGGCGCCCCGAAAAGCTCGAAGGGACGGGTCGTTCCGCGGCCTTCGCTCACGTTGGTCGCTTCGAAAAGGCACATTCCCGGATAGACCGTCGCCGTGTCGAGGGTCGGCATGTTGGGCGACGGCATCACCCAGGGAAGCCCGGTCTCGTCGAACCACATCCGCGGATCGTAGCCCTCCATCTCCATCACGTAAAGCTCGCAGTCCGGGAAGCGTTCCGCCCGGAAAACCTTCGCAAGTTCCCCGATGGTCTTTCCATGCCGGATGGGGAGCTTCCAGAGTCCGACGAAGCTCGCGTAGTCGAGGTCGAGGACCGGCCCTTCCACGGCGCATCCGAGCGGGTTCGGCCTGTCGAGAACGACGACGGGAATCTTCGCCTTTTCGCAGGCCTTCATGCAGAGAAAGAGCGTCCAGATGAACGTGTAGTAGCGCGCGCCGACATCCTGCATATCGACGAGGAGAACGTCGATATGCGAAAGCATTTCCGGAGAAGGCTCGCGCGTCTTTCCGTAGAGGCTATAGACCGGAATGCCCAGTTCAGGATCGAGCGTGCCTTCCCATTCGATCATGTTGTCCTGGGTGTGTCCCAGGATGCCGTGCTGCGGCCCGAAAAGCGCGGCGAGTCTAAACAGCTTTCCGTCGTAGCGGCGGAGGGTTTCCAGCGTGTGGTGCAAGCGGACGTCGATGGACGCCGGATGCAGGAGCGCGCCCAGGCGCCTCCCGCGCAAGTTTTGCGGGAACGAGTCTTCAAAGTGGGATAGAGCGATTCTTACGGTCATTTTTTGCTATATTTTGATTGGTTATACCTAAATATAAGTAGATATATCACACAAAAAGCAATCCTATTAGGAAAAACACAATGCCCTATCTCAACAAAGTCATGCTCATTGGAAACATCGGCAAGGATCCCGAAACGAAAGTCACCCCGAGCGGTCGCAAGCGCGTTTCCTTTTCTCTCGCCACATCCCGCCGCTACCGCGATGCGAACGGAGAAACCCGGGAGCAGACAGATTGGCATAATATCGTCGGCTGGGGAAAGATCGCCGATATCATCGAACAGCTCGGAGTCCACAAGGGCATGACGCTTTTCGTGGAAGGTACGCTCACTTACCGTTCCTGGGACGACCAGAACGGACAGAAGCGCTACGCGACGGACATCAACATGGAAACGTTCCAGCTGCTCACGCCGCGCAACAATCCGAACGGGAACTACTACCAGAACAACCAGAACGCGAACTACAGCCGCCCGGTCGCGCAGTCCGCGATCAACCCGAACCCCAACTACGGACGGAACCCGACGATCATCAACCCGACGCCGATTCCTCCCGCCCCGGTGGGTGCCGGTCCCGAAGCGGACGACGATCTGCCTTTCTAGTCCAAAGCGTTAGACCGGAATGCCTGCTTTCGACCTCATCAGTCTCTCGATCCTGTGGTGCATCGGGCTCTTGGCGATGCTGCAGGCGATCAATGCGCGCGGAGCCATTCGTGTCGCCCTGTCGGGGATTGTCACGGTTGTCATCTTCGTCCTGGCGGGATTTTTCACCTACCTGAAAGTCGAAGGTTACGGGTCGTTCGTCTCCGAGGAGCTTTCTCCGCGTCCGCTGGTCGCGATAAACGAGGCGCTTTCGGGAAAGAACGCCGAAGCCGCCGGAAACGGGGAGCCGGAATCCGCTTCGGAGGAGTCTCCGGAAAAGAGGGAAGTCGGTCTTGCGCTTCGACGCTACACGGCGGCGGCGCAAAGAATCGCAAGCGACGGAATCGCTCTCGCCGAGCAGATCGAAGAGTTCGGGGCGCTTGCAAGCGGAACTTCCGAACCGGTTCGGGAAACCGCCGAAAGCAAGGCTCTCGCCATCCGCAATTCGACGGCAAGGGTGAACAGCCGTGCGACGGCGCTTTTTCACCCGAAGAGCCTGAGCGAGCTTCACGGGCAGCTTGTCCGCGCTTCCGAATTTCTGCGGCTTGCCGGGTATGCGCTTCACGCCTATACGACCATCGAGGACGCCGAGGAACGCCAAGCGCAATTCGAACAGAGCAAGCGCCAGGCGGCGCTCGCCGCCAAGACCTTTACCGCCTATCTTTCGTCTATCGAAAAACTCCCTTGAATTTACACACTCCAATCACAAAGGTTAAACTATGAGTCGTAACGTTGCCATTGTCGGAGCTACCGGCGCCGTTGGACAGGAACTGATTTCCATCCTCGAAGAACGAAACTTCAAGCTGGATTCGCTGAAGCTGCTCGCTTCGAAGCGCAGCGCAGGCAAGACAGTCAAGTTCCGCGGCGAAGACTTGACCATCGAGGAGCTCACGCACGATTCCTTTAAGGGCATCGACATCGTCTTTTCTTCCGCGGGCGCGGCCATCTCCCAGGAATTTCTTCCGTCCGCGGTAAAGGCCGGAGCGGTCTGCATCGACAACACGAGCTTCTACCGGATGGACCCGAACGTCCCGCTGGTCGTTCCCGAGGTGAACCCGGAAGACATCAAGCTGCACCACGGAATCATCGCGAACCCGAACTGCACGACCATCATGATGGTCGTCGTCCTGAATCCCATCGAAAAGATTTCGCACATCCGGAAAATTCACATTTCCTCTTACCAGAGCGCAAGCGGAGCCGGAGCCGTCGCCATGGAAGAGCTGAAGCAGCAATACAAGGACATCCTGGAAACGGGTTCGACGACGCACGTTGCCAAGTTCCCGCACCAGCTCGCCTACAACGTCATTCCGCAAATCGACAAGATGACGGAAAACGACTATACGAAGGAAGAGATGAAGATGTTCAACGAAACGCGGAAGATCATGCATTCCGACGTGCGCACCAGCGCGACCTGCGTCCGTGTCAGTTCGCTCCGCTCCCATTCCGAATCGGTCTGGTTCGAAACGGAACGTCCGGTTTCGGTCGAGGAAATCCGCAACGCGCTGAAAAACGCTCCCGGCGTGACGCTCAAGGACGATCCGCAGAACTATGTCTATCCGATGCCTCTCGAAAGCGCGGGCAAGGACAACGTCTTTGTCGGGCGTATCCGCAAGGACCTCGCGGACGACAACAGCAATACGCTCTGGCTCACCGGCGACCAGATTCGCAAGGGCGCCGCGCTCAACGCCATCCAGATCGGCGAATTGCTCTAGGATCTTGGAGAAAAAAAATCAAGCCTCGCGTTCGCGAGGCTTTTTGCGTCAGGAATATCCCGAATCGCTTCAGGTTCCGCACGTCGAAACGTCGAAATCGTTCGGACCCGCGTTGGAAAGCCCGAGCCGTTCGAGGATTTCGAAATCGCCGCGAATCGTCGTTCCGCTTGTCGTGAGCATGTCGCCGGTGATGCTTGCGCTTGCGCCCGAAAGGAACGCCTTTGCGCCAAAGTCCGCCATGATCTTTCGACCGGCGGCAAGGCGGATGTTCGCTTCGGGATTGATGTAGCGGAAAAAGGCGATCGTTCGCATCAGTTCCTCGGCGGAAATCTGCTCCAGGTGCTCTAGCGGGGAACCGGGGATGGGCATCAGGGCGTTGATGGGAATCGAATAGACTTCGAGTTCGGCAAGGCTTATCGCCATGTCGAGCCTGTCTTCCCACGTTTCGCCCATTCCGATGATTCCTCCGGAGCAGATGCACAGGCCTTCTTCCTTGACCATCTGGATTTCGCGTATCTTGTCGTCGTAGGTGTGCGTCGTACAGATGTTCGGGAAGTTGCGACGGCTCGTTTCGATGTTGTGGTGGTAGCTGGTGACTCCCGCCTGGTGCAGACGGTGGAGCTGTTCTCTCGAAAGGAATCCCATGCTCGCGCAGAGGCCTATCTTGAGCGTGCGGTGCATTTCCTCAAACGCCTCGATCGCGGAATCGAAATCCTTTCCCGTCAGGGCTCGACCGGCGGTGACGATCGCAAATCGGTTTACGCCCGCCTGGGCGTTGCGGGTCGCTTCGGCGACGATCCGCTCCTTGGGAAGAAACGGATATTCTTCGCAGCCGGTCTTGTTGTGGGCCGACTGGGCGCAGTACTTGCAGTTCTCGGGACAGCGACCGCTCCGACCATTGATGATCGTGCACAGATCGACGTGGTTGCGCCGAAAGTGCTTCTGGATCCAGCCCGCTCCCTTTTCCAGTTCTTCGAGGTCACAGTCGAGAAAGAACGAGAGGTCGTCGCCGCGCTGGATGCGGTGACCGTCGATAATCCGCTGTGCAAGTTCCAAGAGATCCGTCTTTGCCATAGAATCGCTCCTTACTGTCGATTTTTCCCCGGCAAGTCTTCCGTTCTGAAAACGAGCGTCTTCCCGTCGGGAGCCGCGTCGATTCCGACCGTCGAGAAATCCGTAAAGTTTCCGAGGAGAAGGCCTTCGGAAAGTTCGTCTTCCACCAGTTGCTGGATGCTTCTGCGGAGCGGCCTCGCGCCGAGGGCGGGGTCGTAGCCGTGTTCCGCGATGACTTCCTTCGCCTTTTCGGTAAATTCGAGCAGAATGCCGCGTTCCGAAAGGTTCTTCTGGACATTGCCCAAAAGGATATCGACAATCCGGATCAGGTCCGACCTGTTCAGGCTGCGGAAGACGATCTGGTCGTCGATGCGGTTCAGGAATTCCGGGGAAAAGACGTTCTTCGCCTCTTCCCGAATCGTCGTCTCCATCCGTTCGAAGTCGTCGCTTTCCGAGAGCTTCGTAAATCCCATGCCCGCGCTGTGCTTGACTTCGCGCGCGCCGACGTTCGACGTCATGATGATGATCGAATTCTTGAAGTTGATCTTTCGACCGAAACTGTCCGTGAGCTGCCCGTCGTCGAGAATCTGGAGCAGCAGGTTATAGATGTCGGGGTGCGCCTTTTCGATTTCGTCGAGAAGGACCACGGAATACGGACGCTTGCGAACCTTCTCGGTCAGCTGTCCACCGCCTTCTTCGTATCCGACGTATCCCGGAGGCGCACCGATCAGGCGGGAAATGCTGTGCTTTTCCATGTATTCGCTCATGTCGATCCGAATCATCGAGTCTTCGGAACCGAAGAGGGAGAGCGAAAGGACCTTGGCGAGTTCCGTTTTGCCGACACCGGTCGGTCCGAGGAAGAGGAAGCTTCCCATCGGTCGGCACGTGTCGCGGATTCCGGCCCGGGAGCGCCGGATGGAACGTACGACGGCATCGACGGCCCTGTCTTGACCGATGATCCGCTGCTTGATTTCCTTGTCGAGGTTCAGGAGCTTTTTCGTCTCCTCGCCCGCGAGGCGCGAAATGGGAATTCCCGTCATCTTGCTTATCACGTCGCGGATGACGTCTTCATCGACGACCAGGCATTCCGTCTTGCGCTTTTCGAGCCAGCCGTCCTTGACTTCCGCGATCTTCTTCTGGAGTTCTTCCGATGCGTCGCGGCATTTTGCCGCATCCTCGAACTTTTCCGTGCGGAGCGCTTCTTCCTTCCTTGCGCTGGTTTCGGCGAGTTTCGCTTCCATGTCGCGCAGTTCGGGCGGCACGGCCATGCTTTCCAGACGCTTTCTCGCGCCCGCTTCGTCGATCACGTCGATCGCCTTGTCCGGCAGAAAGCGTTCCGAAAGGTAACGGTCTCCCAGGACGACCGCGGCGCGGATCGCTTCCGGCGTGTACTTGACCTTGTGGTGCTTTTCGTAGCGATCGACAAGCCCGTTGAGAATGATGACGGATTCCTCGACCGTCGGCGGGTTCACGAGAATCTTCTGGAAGCGCCGTTCGAGCGCGGCGTCCTTTTCGATGTACTTTCGGTATTCATCGACCGTCGTCGCTCCGATGCACTGGAGCTCGCCACGGGCGAGCGCCGGCTTGAAGATGTTTGACGCGTCGAGGCTTCCTTCCGAACCGCCCGCTCCCACGATCGTGTGCAGCTCGTCGATGAAGAGGATGACCGCGTTCTCGTTTTTCTGGAGCTCCATGATCAGGGCCTTCAGGCGTTCCTCGAACTGCCCGCGGTACTTGGTGCCGGCGACCATTGCCGCGACGTCGAGCGTGATGACGCGCTTGTTTTCGAGAATCTCGGGAATCTTCTTTTCGACGATCTTCTGCGCGAGACCTTCCACGATGGCGGTCTTTCCGACGCCGGGTTCCCCGATGAGAACCGGATTGTTCTTCTTGCGCCGGCAGAGAACCTGGATCAGCCGCTCGATTTCCTCGGAACGTCCGATGATCGGGTCGAGCTTTCCTTGGCGGGCGAGGGCCGTCAGATCGCGTCCGAAGTGATCGAGAATCGGCGTCTTGGACTTGTTTTCGCGTTCCGGGCGACGTGGCGCGAAATTCTGGATGTTCGAATCCATCCGTTGCGGACGGGATTCCTCCTTGACATTCTCGATCGCCTGCCTGAGCGTCGTGTATTCGACTCCCGCGGCGGTCAGCGCGGCAGCGGCCTGGCATTCGGTGATTTTCAGGAGGGAAAGCAGAACGTGTTCCGTGCCGATGTAGTTGTCGGCGAGCATCTGGGCTTCGGCGGCGGAGGCCTGCAAAACGCTCTTCGCATGGTCCGAAAACGTCACCTGGGTTCCGATGGTCATCATGCCGCCGTTTCCCGAGATGGAACGCTCTACGCCCTGCGCGAGGTTTTCCAGATCCACCCCGAGCATCTTCAGCGCGGCCGCTGCGACACCCGCGCCTTCGCGGACAATGCCGAGCAGCAGGTGTTCCGTTCCGACGTGTTCCGAACTCAGGCGGCGCGCCTCGTCTCGCGCATATTGCAAAACCTTCTTCACTCGATCCGTAAAGCGACCAGGCATCAGGAAGCCTCCTTCGAAAATGGAACTATTTTTCCGCCGTGCATGTGGACGCGGCAGGACGCGTATTCCGCCATGCGTTCGTCGTGCGTCACGACCAGCAGGGTCTGTCTGTAGTCTTCGTTAATTTGCTTGAAAAGTTCGTTGAGCATCCGGGCGTTCTTTTCGTCGAGGTTTCCGCTGGGTTCGTCGGCGAGGAGAATGTCCGGGCGGTTCATCAAGGCCCGCGCCACGGCGACGCGCTGCCTCTCGCCGCCGGAAAGTTCCCGCGGCAAGTGCTTCATCCGGTCCTTTAGGCCGACCGTCGAAAGGAGTTCTTCGGCCCGTGCGCAAATTTCCGAGAGCGAACCCCGCGGATTGGCAATCCTCGCCGGAACGCAGACGTTCTCGATGGCGGTGAATTCCGCGAGCAGGTGGTGAAACTGGAAGACAAAACCGACCTTTCGCGAATGGTAGGCGTCCTTTTCCGCGTCGGACATCTTTCCGAGGCTTTTCCCTTCAAAGAGAATTTCTCCGGATGTCGGCGTATCGAGCGCCCCGACGAGATTCAGGAACGTGGATTTTCCCGAGCCCGAAGCTCCGGTCAGCACGCAGAAATCGTGCGCCGCAAGGGAAAAATCGACGCCTTTCAGGATTTCGAGCCGTTCGCCCGTTTCCGCAAAGATCCGGGTGAGCGACTTCGTTTCGAGCAAGATATCATTCATGGCGAATCGCTCCCACGGGGTCGAGTTTTGAAGCCTTCCAGGCCGGAAGCAGTGTCGAAAGCGTACAGAGGAAAATGCCGCAGGCAAAGACAAGGACGACATCGAGCGGCTCGATCAGCACCGGAAAATAGGGGAGCACATACACGTCGCCGGGAAGCGTCACGAAGTGATACGTCTGCTGGAGCGCGCAGAGAACGAGCCCGACCGTTCCGCCGAGAATCGTTCCGCCCACACCGATAAAGGACCCCATCAGCATGAAGACCCGCATGATGCCGCCCTTCGAAAGGCCCATGCTGCGGAGAATCCCGATTTCCTTCGTCTTGTCCGTCACGACCATGATGAGCGAGCTGATGATGTTGAACGCCGCGACTAGAATGATGAGGCTGATGATCGCCGCCACGATGAACTTTTCGTAGTTCATCCACTTGAGGAGCGTGACATTCTTTGTCTTCCAGTCGATGAAGTAATACGGATAGCCGACGACCGAACCCGCTCGGGAAACGCTCTCTTCCGCCTTCCAC
The DNA here is from genome assembly GCA_963652365.1 of Senegalimassilia sp. GTDB lineage: Bacteria > Fibrobacterota > Fibrobacteria > Fibrobacterales > Fibrobacteraceae > Hallerella. The sequence continues at coordinate 8,648 of CAVJTH010000006.1, read as the reverse complement.
TGGTCCTTGACGCGGAACTGGATGCCCGAAACGGCATCGCCCATCGAAAGAAGCTTCTGGGCCTCGGGAATTCCTATGTAGGCGAGGTTTCCGTCATATTCGTACATGCCGGTTTCGAAGATTCCGGACACGACGCACGAAAGAATCTTGGGCCCGCCCGAAGACAGCGCGGATTCCGTGCTCTGGAACGTCTGGATGATAATCTTGTCGCCCACGAGCACGCGCAGCCTGTTCGCGAGCGAAACGCCCAGGATGACCGCGGGGCGAAGTTCTCCCATCGCGTCGGGGAGGCTGTCGAGCGAATACTTGCCGCTCACGATGCTTTCCGAAAGGTTCGTCACCCTTGCCGAGCGTTCCGTGTCGATTCCGTAGAGGACGATGCCGTCGTTCACCTTTTTCGAGCTGATGCCCGTCTTGTAGAGGATGAAGGGCGCGCTCGCGACCACGTCCGAATCGTTTTCCATCACCTGGAGCGCAAGCGAATCGTAGCCTTCGACCGGATCGCCGTGGTAAGCGTACATTTCGAAGTGCGCGTCCTTGCCTATCATCTGCGCGGTGACTTCCTTTTCGAAGCCGTTCACCGCCGAAAGCGCGACGATCATCGCGAAGACGCCGATGCTCACGCCCAGCATACTGAAAATGCCTATCAGCGAAATGAAGAGGCTCTTGCGCTGCGCACCCAGATATCGCCAGGCGATAAGCCATTCTAACTTGTTCATAGGACTCCGAAAAATTGCCGGCGGGAAGCCGGCAGTTCAAGGACTAGTTCTCCGGTTTCATCAGCGGGAAGAGGATGACATCGCGGATGGTCTGCTGGTTCGTGAGAAGCATCACCATGCGATCGATTCCGAAGCCGACACCGCCGGTCGGAGGAAGCCCCGACTCCACCGCGTGGATAAAGTTCTCGTCCATCGGATGCGTTTCGCCTTCGCCGCCGCGACCGCGCCGGACCTGGTCCTCGAGAAGCGCGCGCTGGCGAATCGGGTCGTTCAGTTCCGTGTAGGCGTTGCCGAGTTCCCAGCCGTTCGCGTAGGGTTCGAACTGTTCGATCAGGTCGGCATCTTCGCGATGGCTCTTGCAGAGCGGCGTGCTTTCCTTCGGCATGTCCTTGATGAACGTCGGCTGGACAAGCTTCTTTTCCACCGTGAACTCGAAAAGCTCGATGATCGCGCGTCCGCGGCTCCATTCGCCGTCCATCGTCGCGCCGAGCTTTTTGAGCTCCGCCTTGAGGTCCTCGTCCGACATGGACTTCACGTCGTATCCGGCATACTGCTTCAGTGCGTCATACATGGAAATGCGCGGCCACGGCGCCTTGAAGTCGATTTCCGTTCCCTGGTAGTTCACCTTCGTCGTGCCGTTCGCGGCGATCGCCGCCCGCTCGTAGATGTTTTCGAAGTGGACCATCATGTCGTTGTAGTCCGCATAGGCCTGGTAAAATTCGAGTCCCGTAAATTCCGGGCTGTGCGTGCGGTCCATGCCTTCGTTCCGGAAGTTCTTGCTGAACTCGAAAACGCGCTCCATGCCGCCGACGATGCAACGCTTCAGGTAAAGTTCCGGGGCAACGCGGAGGTAGAGCGTCATGTCCGCCGCATTGTGGTGCGTGGTGAAAGGCTTCGCATTCGCTCCGCCGTAGATCGGCTGAAGCGTCGGAGTTTCCACTTCGATGAACTTGTTTTCGAGAAGATATTCCCGAATCGCCTGCAGGATACGGCTCCGCTTGAGAAAAACGTTGCGGACGTCATCGTTCAGCGCCATGTCGATGTAACGCTCGCGGTAACGCGAATCGACGTCCTTGAACTCGTTGAAGACTTTCTTGTTGCCGTTCTCGTCGATGACTTCCTTCGGAACGGGCAGCGGACGCACAGCCTTCGAAAGCATCACGATCCGATCGGCCTTGACGGAATATTCGCCCGTCTTCGTTTCCATCATCGTCCCTTCGACGCCGAGAAAATCGCCGAAGTCCGTCATCTTGACGATTTCGTAGTCCTGTTCGCCGACGATGTCCTTGGCGCAGACGATCTGCAGACGCCCGTAGCGGTCCTTCAGGTGCATGAAGCAGAGCTTTCCCTTGCGGTTGTAACGGACGACGCGTCCCGCAAACGAAATCTTTTCGCCGGATTTCAACAGTTCGTCCTTTTGTGCGCGGAGCATTTCGGACGAATGCGTACGGTTGAATTTGTGCGGATACGGGTTTACGCCCATCTCCCTGAATTTTTCGAGTTTGTCGAGCCGAGCCTGTACCTGATCGTTCATGTCTTGCATGTGAAAGAATCCTGTAAAAAGTTTCCGCGGAAAAGATAGAAATTTCAGGGGCGAAGGACCGCCAGCGATGCGGATTTAGCGGCCGAGGAAGCAGGGGTTAGTGGGCGGAATTTAGTGGATAGTGGAGAGTTGATAGTAAAGAGGAATCAGAAGTCAGGAAACAGGAATCAGTTGAGTGTGAAGAGTGAAGAGTGGAGTGTGGAGTTCCGCGGACGTCTAGGTTCTAGCGTGAAAAGTTCGCTGGGATTTCTAAATTCTAAGCACTCTCTACTAAGCGCTGAACAAGCCCATCGCCGGTCAGGCGCCTACCCTCCGCCGACAGGCGGAAACAGGTCGCTTGGCGACAAAAAGCCTAGCCGTCCGCAAGCTAATCCCTACTCCCTAGCGACATCCGGAACGACAGAAAACCGGTAGGAATCGCTGCAAACCGTAGAGCGCAACAGTTTATCGACAATCTGCCGGGAAGTCATATATTGCCGGGAAAACTTGTCGTCATCTTCGATGCACCGGATAAATTTTAGCGAGTATTCGTCATCGACTATCGCACCCTCGTTTTCATATTCTTCCTCATAGATTGTAGCCATTTTGGAGCCGTCTATCATTTCAATGGAGAATCCCATGAGACCATGGTAAGGAACGGCCCCAATTACGTGGCACAAAGTAGTCTCCTGGAACGGAATCGTGAACAGCAACTGGTTGCGAATCCCCGTACACATATCGTCGGCAAAAGGCGCAACGACTAAAGCGAACAGAAGGGCGATAATTTTTTTCATCGTTTTCTCCATGAAATTATTTCCAGACGACGCTTCGGTCATACGAACCGTTTTTCAGCTGGACATGCAGATGCTCGTTGGAAGTCCCGATATCCTCGTGAAGGACGAAAAAACGTTCGCCCAACTCGTCGCGAACCTTTTTGGCCAGTTCCCTGCGGTCGTCCATAGATCCCATGTCCTTGATGCGGAAGTCGATGGCAGCGCCCGCGTAGTGCGCCGATCTTGGCGCATGGCCTTCGTAGTCATCGGCGCTCGTGAGAAGCGGCATGAAGTCGTCGTCTTCGGCGAACATGCGATAGACCCACACCACCACCGAAATGGCGGAATCGATTTCCGGACGGATCGTGGAAAGGTTCACTCCCGCCTTTTGCCGGATCAGGGAAACCGCCTCTTCGTGAAAATCCCGCTGGACCGGGTCGCGAAACCTTACAACGCGCCGCTCGACTTTTTCGGTCTTTGGCTGTCGGTAGCTGTCAATATAGCTTCCGATATCATGCCCACCGTCGCAGAAGAAAACGACAAGGCAGATAGCCCCGATGACAAGGGCGATGGGCAAAAGGACCAGCGCGATTTTGACGACCAGCACCAGGAGGGCAATGGCAATGGCGACAACTAGCACGCCGACAACTAGCATTCCGATGATTTCAAACATGAAGCCTCAAAACGTTTCCACTTGTCCAAGCTGGCAATTTCCACATATTTACCGTCCAGCATATGAGAGATATTCGTCACGTTCGACATATTCCAATGGTCAATATTCAAGCATACTTTACAATGCCATCCCTTTTCAGGACAAGGCGATGCGTCAAAATTTTTGAAAATGTCGCTCATATCCGTCACGTTCGACACGTCCAAAAAGTTCAGGTTTATCTCAATGTCGAGATCCACGATATTATCATCGATTTTTCTAATTCTGCGGCAAGGCATTCCCCCGATTTCGACCCTGAGGAACTCTTGCGCATAGCCGAGCAAGGCGTCTAGATGTTCCCTGTCCCGCACGGTAATCGTCTTTTTCTCTTCGCGCGGTCTTTTTTTAAAAACAGAATCAAGGACCGATGAATAAATGTCTTCGAAAAGTTCCCTAGTCAACGAATCCATTCGATAGATTCTTTCGTAGTCACTCTCGCTCAAATCGCCGGAAACAGCATACTCGATAATGTGCCGTTCCGACAATGTCACAGGCTTAATTGTTTTCAAATTATTCATATCCAGGTTTCCTCAAAAAACTATCCAACCGCCTAGCAGTCCGTCACCTTCGAGCGGTCCCAATGGCTCAAGTCGCCGAAGTCCACGTTTTCGCAGCCATCGAACATGTGCGCCATCTTCGTCACCTTCGAAACATCCCATTTGCTGATGTCGAGGCGTATTTTGTAATGCCAATCTTTTTCGGGGGTCGGTGACACGTCAAAGCCCTTAAAAAGTCCGCTCATGTCCGTCACTCGGGAAACATCCAGAAAGTTCAGGTCGAGCGTCACTCCCAAATCGACGACATTGCCGTTTATTCCTGCAATTCTACGGAGCGGCATGCATTCCGTATCGCCCGAAATAAATTCCTGCACATGCTCCAACAAGGCGTTTAAATGTTCCCGGTCTCGCACGGCGATTTTTAATCCAAGCTTTTCGATAAAATTCCTGATGCGCCCCCTGCCTAAATCATCCAAGGAGTATTGGATGATTCGCCGTTCCAACTTGGTTGTTAGTTCTACCGTGGTTTCCAATTTGCCCATACAAGTCACCTCAAAAAGCTTCCTATCGGCTGACTAGCAGTCCGTCACTTTCGAGCGGTCCCACTTGCTCAGGTCGCCGAAGTCCACATGGTCGCAGTCTTCGAACATGTGCGCCATCTTCGTCACCTTCGAAACGTTCCACTGGCTGATGTCGATATGTATTTTGCAATACCAGCCTTCTTCGGGATTCGGCGACACGTCAAATCCCTTGAAAAGTCCGCTCATGTCCGTTACTTTCGACACGTCCAAAAAGTTCAGGTCGAGCGTTACTCCCAAATCGACGACATTGCCGTTTATTTCTGAAATGCAACAGAGACATTCTTTTCCGGTCGCTGCACGGGCTTCATTCCGCACATATTCTATCAATGCATCCAGATGTTTGCGGTTTCGAACAACAATCGTTTTTACCGCCGAGTTTCCCCATCAGGGAAACTCCCGTCTTCATCCACACCGACAACAGCACATTCGATAATCCGACGCTCCGACAAAAGCAATTTTACTTTACCCATCTTCAAGTCTCCTGAAAAAGTTTATCCCTAAGCCGATAACCCTAGCAATCCGTCACTTTCGAGCGGTCCCACCCGCTCAGGTCGCCGAAGTCCACATAGTCGCAGCCATCGAACATATGCGCCATCTTCGTCACCTTCGAAACGTCCCACCGGCTAATGTCGAGCTTGATTCGGCAATGGAATTTGCGAGGTTTGGGATACTCGAAATCCAAGAAGCCAAAGTCCTTGAAAAGAAAACTCATATCCGTCACCCGGGATACGTCCCAAAAGTTCAGGTCTAGCGTCTTGTTCAATTTCACCACATTTTTCCCTACATAGGAGATATCAAAACCAATGATTTCATCAAAGGCTTTTTTTGAAACACCTCGAAGATTCTCGCAGTTTCCAAGAAAAGAATCCACATTTTGCTTGATTCGTCGCCGCAAACAGGCGATTAATTCGTCCAGGTGTTCACGGTTCCGGACGATAAGCGATGGCTTTTCAGGTGGAATCCTGCAAAACAGCGCCTCGACTTTTTCGTTTAGAGTCTTTTCTTCTTTACCCATCATCATGGCTTTTTTATATCGAAAGCGACCATCGACAACTTGCCCGCTTCCGTGAGCCCACCGGCTATGGGCTTCGGATTCCCACTTGATTTCAAACACAAGACCGTCTTCCGCCATTTTCCTGTAGATTTTGAAAGGCGGAAGAGCGTGCGTACAAAAACAGCGTGTTCCGCCCAGCACATTTTCCGCTTCAAGCTTGCCACCATAAAAGAACGCATCGCCAGGAGTTCCCCAATTTTCATAGCGCCATTTTTCTCTATCGCTATAATCTTGGCTCACCCTGTCGATCCTGTTTTCCGATATGTTTTTATTCGGGGACTCGGGGATTATCATCGAAAAAGAAAAGCCGCTTTCCCCGTAAAGGCTCTTGAACTTCCTGATATTCTCATCGTCCATAGTGATGGAATTTAGAAAATCACACCCTTTCAAGCCTCCATGCTCATCATATTCTTCCAACGCAATATCGTCTTCATTAAAGCACGGACAAGGCTTGCCCTCCATAATGATAGGTTGGCAGCTCCAGTCGATATCCAAATCGGGATAGAGCGCTTTTAACCTTTGGGCAACCTTTACCGGGTAACAGCAGTGCCGCTCATTGATTTCTAAATCGGGACAGAAATCTTTCAGCGCACCAAAAACTTTTGGGCTATCGCCTATCGTTCTAAACGCATAGAGTATCGAGTCGGGCTCATCTTCCTTGATGATTCCGCTTCTCGCGTTCTGTTCCGTTCCCCAGTGTTTCAGCCTCCAGCCGAATCGACCTCCCGGATACTCCCGAAAATCCTTGCCATCCATGGGAATAAACGCTTCGAAATTGAAGACGCGCCCGTTCAGGTTCGCCCGCTCTTTAAGCTCCTTGATGCGTTCGGGATTTCCCGTGATTCTCAAAAAGTTCCAAATCCATTCACCCTGGCACAATCTTGCCAAAGCACGAGCTTTAATCGCAGCGACTCTATTTCTATCTATTTTGATGTTATCCATACTCAGCACTCCTTCACCTTCGAGCGGTCCCACCCGCTCAGGTCACCAAAGTCCACATTTTCGCAGCCGTCGAACATGTGCGCCATATTCGTTACGTTCGAAACATCCCACTTGCTGATGTCGAGCTTGATTTTGCAGCGACACTTGAAGCGTCTCTTTTGAACATCGGGTTTCGTGATAAAGAAAGAAATTTCAAAGCCATTGAAAAGCCCGCTCATGTCTGTCACACGGGACACGTCCAAAAAGTTCAGGTCAAAAGGCTTGTCCAGTTGGTACAGGTTTTCTCCTACAAGGGAAAGGTCTTCTGGGATTAAGTTCCAAACACGCTTATTGTCCTGTAGCGAATCCAAAGTTCGCCTGATGTTATCCCTTATGCATTTCATCAGCTGGTCCAGGTGCTTTCTGTTTCGGACGATAATTTGTTCTCCTTTGTACGAATCCTTGTCACTTAACCGGAACACATCCTCTTCATCAATCCACCTTCTTTCCACACTGGTTATCGGACCCGCTTCATTCAAGAAACACCCGTTGACAACTTGTCCTTCGCCATGGCTCCACTTGTCATTGTACACCAGGTTCCAGTCCCGAGAGCAAGAACGCCACTCGACTTTAAACACGAGACCGTCCTCTGCCATTTTCCTGTATATTTTCAATGGCGGGAGAGCTAGCGTATAAAAGCAAATTCCTTCTTCCGCCAATTCTTCAACACATTCTTTATCTTTTTCTGCTGAATCTGAAGAGGAAGGTAGGTAACAACCAAAAACACCACAATCATCTTCGTACATGGCTTCGCTAGGAGTCCCCCAGTTTTCATACCGCCATGCGGCAAGGGCCTTCCCGATATCGTCTTTTTGAAAAAACAGATTACTTTCTCCACCCAAATCCGGATCAAAATCTCGTATATCAACATTATAGTAGTTGTAATCCCACCATTCCTCCGATTCGTTGTCGGGCTCTGGAATGATCCTCGACAAAAGAAACAAATCGGATTTGCGTTTGTTGGGGTAGAGTTTCCTGAATTTTTCGATATTCTCCGCATCCATTAGAAGTCGGTTATAAAATACCTCTCTCGGGTCTTTCAATGTCTTTAACAAGCCTCCGTTCTCGTCGTAATAATCAAAGCGGATATCGGTTTTTGATAAATCGGCATTTCTTCGTTCGCCACAGCACTCCCAGGCAATCTCTAAATCGGGATAGAGTGTTCTTAGCGCACGCGCAACTTTTACAGGAGATTCGCTCCACAACTCCGCCCTTGCCGTCTTAAACGCATAGAATATTGATCCGGGCGCTTCATCTTTAATCTCGCCATCCATCGCGTTCGATTCCACCCCCCAGTGCTCGCGTTGCCATTTTTTTAAGTCAAACTTTTCCACGCCATCTTCCTTTGATTGGCATTCCGGATCTTTGTCATCGACGGGAACAAAGGCTTCAAAATTGAAGACGAGGCCATCACGATTCGCCCGCTCTTTAAGTTCCTTGACGCGTTCGGGATTTCCCGAGAGTCTTAAAAAGTTCACAGCATCCTTCATATTCAAATCTCCTCAAAAAATTTTACTCGCTAAACCAACAACGCCTAGCAGTCCGTCACCTTTGAGCGGTCCCACTTGCTCAGGTCGCCGAAGTCCACATCGTCGCAACCCTTGAACATATGCGCCATCTTCGTCACATTCGAAACATCCCACTGGCTAATATCGAGCTTGATTTTGCATTTAAAAAGCGTATTCGCCCAATTCACAAAAAGGCCGCTCATATCCGTTACCCGGGACACATCCAGAAAATTCAGGTCAACAGGCCTGTTTATTGTCCAATAAACGGTTAAAACCCTGCACTTTCAGTGCAGCCACTTCCAGT
>CAVJTH010000005.1:0-96545 GCA_963652365.1 Senegalimassilia sp. | reverse complement strand
GACAAAATATAGAATCAACCGCCGGGAATTTCAAGATTATTTAAGGATAGGCTCTAAGCCCTAAGCTCTCCCGACCAAGCTCTGAACACCCCGCTCGGACCTGTTCTTTCGCCTTTCCAGAAAAATATACTGCAGAACGTGTTCCTGGGTTTCTCCGAACTCTCCGATAAAGGATGCGCTGTGGTCGATTCCTCCCGTCTTTTCGTCCCGTTCTCCCTTGTGCAGCACGCGCAAGATGCGAACATCCAGCGATTCTTCGCCAAAGCCCGGCAAGAAAAAGCGAATGTGGACCAGCGCACCCTCGTTCAGGGGTTCGGGAAGCGCAAGGAGAATGCCCCCCGCGGAAAGATCGACCAGAAAGCCGTCCATTTCCCGTTCGCCTGTCAGCAAGTGCACAGGAAATCGCACGGCCATGCGAATCCAGCGACGGAGCTGCTCCTTGTGAATTTTTGTCGAATGTTCCAGAACCAGGTTCCCCGAATCATCGATTTTCAAGACCCGCACCCTTGCGGAGTAGATGGCCTCGCCGGGAATGTTGAACCGAACGTTGATTTTCCGGCCGAGACAGTCGCGAAATTCCGCGTCTTCGGCGGGGACGCGCCAAAAACGTTCGTTTAGCGAAAGGATTTTTCGATGAAGCGGTCGTTCGCGCCCACGATCGGACAGAACAAGCGTCACGTCCATTCCGGGAGCGAACTGCCGCGTGGAAATATACGAGAACTTCGATGCATTGTCGAGATGTCCCAGCTTTTTTCGAAGGTTCCCGATGGTCTCGCAATCGGCAGGCGCGATCTTCTCGACGCCGCGATTTAATTTGTACACTGCGTTTACCGCCTCTTCGAAAAGAAGAGGCGAATTCAGCACCGAATCCTTGTTGGAAAACGAAGATTGACGGACCAGCCGTTCGAGCATCGCCAGTTCGGCATAAGACAGGTGAAACTGCGCGACCTTTTCGTCGAACTTGTCCGAAGCGAACATCTTTCCGACTTCCCGCCGGCGATTGCTCCGGCTGATTTCCGTCAAGACGACCAGCACGAGAAAAAGCGTGGCGACCAGGAGCGCAAGGAAGAGCGTCTGCACCGAAATGGCGAACGAGAACAAGCTACCTCCACTTCCCCGCGATGTAGGAGCCCAGGATACGCCCCGAAAGTTCCAGTCCGAGGAACGGCGAATTCTCGACTCCCCCGGCAAACGTTCCCGGTTCGACAAGAGTCCGCCCCTTCGGATCGAAAAGGACCGCGGAGACCTTGCCGCCTTGTTCCAGGCATGGAGGTTCCGCACCCGCGATTTTCGCCGGATTTTTCGAAAGGAGATCCAGCGCGCGCGAAATTCCTAACCTTTCGGAAAGTCGGTTCCAGATTATCGGCAGCGCGATTTCGAGCGAGACGGCTCCTGGAACGGCCGCTTCGAAATTCACTTCCTTGTCTTCACGGTGCACGGGAAAATGGTTGAAGCTCACCGCAGAGACCGTTTCGTCGGACAGGGCGTCCCACAGGGCGACCCGGTCCTTGGAAGCGCGAAGAGGCGGATGCAGATTGAGATTCGTATCGAGACCTTTCAGGTCCTCGTCAAAAAACAGCAGATGGTGCACATCGACGTCGCACGTCACGTCGAGATGCATTTTCCGGTAGCGGCGGATCAATTCCAAGGCGGCCTTGGACGTCACCTGCTTGATGTGCAGCGGAACACCAAGCCAGCGCGCCATTTCGAGGAGCGCAAAGAGCGGAATCGTCTCCGCCTGTTCGGGAACGCCCTTCATCCCGATCTTGTCGGAAAAGTTTCCCTCGTGTACAAAGCCTCCATGGGCAAGAGAGTAATCGTAGGGGAGAAAGAAAAACCTCTTTCCCGTCATCGCGCCATATTCGAGCGCAAGCCGCAAGAAGCGCATCGTCCCAAAGGAACGGTTTCCGTCGCCAAAGCCCGCCACTCCCCCGTCGGCAAGTTCGCGCATTTCGGCGAGAGCCTTCGCTTCGTAGCCCTGGCTGATCGCGCCCAGGATCCGAATGTCGAGACCGTCTTTTCCGAGAGCGGCCTTTTCCGCGACCAGGCGCCAGATGCCGTCAACCGGATTCGCCGCGCTTTCGTAAAGGCCTCCAAAGAATCCGCCGCGGCGCATCGCCTGAAATCCCGCCCGATACGTGTAGATATCGTCGCGCGAAGGTTCCTGGAAATCGAGCCCCAGAGCGAAAAGCCCGGGAAGAAGCAAGGCGTCGTTTCCTTCGATGGTCCGGGTTCCCTCCGGTGCGGAATCCCGCCAGACACCATCCACGATCGAGACGTCCTGCGCCGGTTCCAGCTTGCCTCGCACGACGGGGTGGACATTTTTCAAGACAACATTATCCATTTGCACGACCTCCGGAAAGAAGATACAGAGCGGACATCCGCACGGCGACACCGTTTGTCACCTGCGAAAGAATGACGGAATGACTGCCGTCCGCGACATCCGAATCCAGCTCCACGCCGCGGTTGATAGGCCCGGGATGCATGACGAGCGCCGACGCGGAAGCCTTGTCGAGAACTTCTTCCGTCACGCCGAAATAGTTCCGGTATTCGCGGAGACTCGGCAAGAGAGAGTCTTCCATGCGCTCCTTCTGCAAGCGGAGGGCGATGACCGCATCCACGCCTTCGACGGCCTTTTCGACGTCGGTTTCCCAGGAAACATCCGGGAAGTCGGCTCGGTAGCGCGGAAGCAGCGTGCTAGGCCCGCAAAGCGTGACTTTCGCTCCGAGCGTCGTCATGCCCCAGGAGTCCGAACGCGCCACGCGGCTGTGGCGAATGTCCCCCACGATCGCGACGCGCTTTCCCTTGAGTGAGCCCAGTTTCTGTTCGACGGTGAACATGTCGAGCAGCGCCTGCGTTGGATGCTCGTGCGCGCCATCCCCGGCATTGACGACAATCGCGTCCGTATGCTCCGAGAGAAACTTGGGAACGCCCGTTCCCTTGTGCCGCACCACGACCACGTCGATTTTCATCGATTCGATGTTCTTGAGCGTGTCGAGCAAGGTTTCTCCCTTCTGGACGCTCGAACTCGAACTCGAAAAGTTCACGATGTCCGCCGAGAGCCTCTTCTCCGCCAGCTCGAAGCTCGTACGGGTCCGCGTACTGTTTTCGAAGAACAGATTCACGATCGTAAGCCCGCGAAGGGACGGGACCTTTTTCACGGGACGTTCCAGGAGTTCGCGGAACTCGACCGCCGTATCCAGGATAGCCCGGATATCGCTTTCGCCCACGCCTTCAAGCCCCAAAAGATGTCGAATAGCAAGAGACGACTTCATACATTCTCCACTTGAACAAGATAGACCGCAGTTTCCGGATCGCCCGGTTCGATAAGCACGCGCACTTCCTCGTTTTCGAGAGTCTTGACGGAAAGTCCCACGGAATCGGCGGCAATCGGAAGTTCCCGATGCCCGCGATCGACCAGCGCGCAGAAGCGAATCGCCGCCGGACGGCCCATGTCGAGAATCGCTTCGATGGCGGCCCGAGCCGAACGTCCCGTATAGAGAACGTCATCGACAAGAATCACGGTCTTCCCTTCGACGGTAACCGGCATTTCCGTAATGCGCATTTCGGTCACGGCAAGCGGACGCCTGTAGTGAAAGTCGTCGCGGTAGAACGTCGCGTCCAGGCTTCCGCACGGGATTTCCCGCGAGTAACGCTTCGAAAGGCGAAACGCGATCTTTTTCGAAAGCGGAATTCCCCGACTGGCCATTCCGAGAACCAGGACATCGTCAGCCGAGGGAATCATCTCCGCGACGGTCGAAGCCATTCTGTCTAGAGCGGTTTCCATCGCCTGGGCATCGAGCAAGAGACGGATCCGTTTGCAATTATCCTTCAAAGCGCGCTCCTTTTTCAGTTTTTTCCAAAAAGAAAATGTAGTTTTTATCTCCGAACAAAAGCAACCGGAGATTCCAAGTTATGTTCAATCAGCTAGACATGCCGAAAAGCGGCGAGACCATCGCCATCATCAAGACGAACCTCGGCGAAATGCGCGCACGCCTTTTCCCCGAAATCGTCGGAGAATGCGCGACGAACTTCATCGAGCTCGCCAAGCAGGGCAAGTATGACGGTTCGCCGTTCCATCGGATTATCAAGGGCTTCATGATCCAGGGCGGAGACTTCACCCGCAAGAACGGAACGGGCGGACATGCCGCCAAGGGTCCCGGAACGACCATCGGAGACAAGTACGATGCAAGGCTTTCGCACCTCCGCGGTGCGCTCAGCTGGGCTAAAACGATGATGCCGCACTCCATCGGAAGCCAGTTCTTTATCGTCCATCCGGCCGAAGGGACGCCCTTTCTGAATCACCCGGAAAACGGCGGACCCGCGGAAGGCTATTCCGTATTCGGACAGCTCTTCGACGGCTTTGACGTTCTCGACGAAATCGCGAAAGTCCGCACCGACTCAAGCGATCGCCCCTACGACGACGTGATCATCGAATCGGTCAAGATCGAGACATTCGCCTAGTTTTTACAGAGTGATTCGGGCGATTTTCAAAAATTTTGAACTCGCCCCCTTGACAGAGAGAACTTTTTTTTCTCAATTTGGATCACTCTAACGGGGTTATAGCTCAGTTTGGTAGAGCACAACGCTGGCAGCGTTGGGGTCAGGAGTTCGAATCTCCTTAGCTCCATAAACAAAAAGACCGGTTCATCCCGGTCTTTTTGTTTATCCAGCCAAAAATCGACGAGAACTCCTGACTCGGGCAATGGAGTTCGACGAAGCGAACCGACGAAGGCTGCGAGTCCCGAAGGGATGCGCGAACAGCGCACAATCTCCTTAGCTCCCAACCTCCTTGCCAACCTCCTTGACAAGCCACTCTTCCGCTGACTTCATTTCGCTTGCGAACTTTTCAAAATTTTCGGAATTCTGCGGGATCCGCATACCGAAAACAGAAACGGTTCCGCCATGACCGGCCAGTTTAAAGTTCCTTGAAAAACTTGACTTTCCTTGCTCTGCACCTTCGGAAAATTTTCCGCCATAAGGAAAAACGAACCCACCGCGAGCGCACTTCGTCGTATGCATATAGGAAACGATTTGGTACAGATTTTCACGCTTGAGATCTTTTTCCAGATGCTGGTACTTGGCGTCCAGAATCCAGTCCATCTTTTCATCGGTCTTTTTATAAAAATCCGGATAGATTCTACGCCAATTGGAATCCATCTTTTCTTCGTGCGAATTTTCGAACATCCGAATGCCACCTGTCCTATTCTTGTTCTCCGGATGCACAAAACCCTTTTCGTTCAGGACCGTATTTAGATATTCCTCCCAAAGCCACGCGCCATCAAAAAGAATGCCGCAAACATTTTTTTGTTCCCTGTGGTATTTGATTTTTTCGAAACTTAAAATGGCGAGACAGAGCTTTTGCAACGGACGCCATTCCGTAAAGAACGGATGACAGGCGGGCTGTGCGTTTTTGGCAACAATCTTTTGTCTCGTTCCTGGCGATTGTACGATGGCGTACATTCCATTGTCTGCAACACCGCGTCCCGAATTTCCCTGTCATGCGAAAGAATCGCATTTCCAGACGATCTTGTCTTGATAAATTCAATCGTGTGGCGGACAAGTTCCGTCAACGTATTGTCTGCAGTGCGAGTTCGTTCGCGATAGGCGATCTTCCCGCAAAAGGGAACGTTCTGTCGAATGTGACGAGGAATGTTTACCGGGCCTTTTACGTTCACATCGTTCCGTTCAAAGGTGCGATACGTCTTGTAAACGCCCTGCGACAAAGCCTTTTTCAAAAAATACGGGAACATATAGGGCAAGACGTCAAGGACATCTCCATCCGAAGCTTCAAAATCCTGCTTGAGAAGATTGAAGCCAAAAACCTTGGAAAGCATGTAATGCAGAAAAGCATCCTTTTCGCCGCTAGCAAAGCGCGAAGTAATTTCGACCTGCACAGACCTCGCCCCGACAAAGCCCATCAGGTTGCCTGTCGTGATTTTTACATTGACCAAATCCTTTTCGCAACCGTTCACTTCAAGGATCTTGGAATCCAGGATTTTCCCATTGGTATTGTCTTTCGCTTCAAGACAATGCGGAAAGACTAGCAGTTCCCTGTTCTTTTGGACAAGTTCATTCAGTGAAACATCCGCAAAGGACTTCAAGTCGGCACAATGCTCTGCGGTAAACTTCGGCTTTTCTCCGTTTGTTTCCGGGATGCATTCCGAAATGGATTTGGCGCGGCCGTTGTCCCTTAATTTAAGGCAGAGCATTTTTACTCGTCCCCCGATACAGCCGATTCCTTACTGGCCTCGGAAGTATTTTCCCCCTCATTCTTGTAGGCATTTTCAAGATCTTTCAACTTGTCTTCAGCGCCTTCCTGTCCGCGGAGATATTCGCGCAAAAGACCTTCCAGGTGAAGATTCCAAAGTTCCTCGAAATCATTGTTGCAGCTTTCGAGATTCTTGAAATAGGCTCCACCGATATGATATGCAGAAGAAAGGCCCGGGATTTTTTCAATCGCCTTGTTCAGATTTTCGAGGCAGTTCCTTGCCCTGCCCTCGATTTCTCCAAGTTCATCGAGCATTCCAAGGTTTTCAGAGGCCTTGATTTCCTTGAACGCAAAGCGGCGTCGGAAGGCAAAGTCCATCGTGTCAACGCTGCGGTCGATGTCGTTCATTGTGCCGATGATATAGACGTTTTCGGGGATGAAAAAGCCATCATAAAATTCATCGCCTTTTTCAATCAAGTTCTGATACTGAGTTTTTATCATGCCGTTTTTTCCGCGGTAGCCGGGGTCAATACAGAAAAACAGCTCGCCGAATATTTTTGAAAGCTCGCCACGGTTTATTTCGTCGATGATGAAGATGAATTTCTTTTCCTGAATTTTTTCAATTTTTTGAACATTGCCATTTTGCTTCAAAGAGTTAATTTCTTTGTACAAGATCCAGATGTATGAATCCTGCTGCGTTCGCCACTTTCTGTTGAAAAAGGATTTTATATCCGCTCCACTCTCGATTTTATTTTCAGAATTCAAGAGCTGAATCAAATCGTTCTTAGGAAGCGACAACTCGCCTGTTTTTTCATTTGCCGGAATTGAAACAAAGATATTTTTTTCAGCATTTTCAATTATCGTGAATTTATTTCCTGTCGCAGTCTCAAATTCTGATTTTTCTTCAATCGCTTTTTCAAGGAAATTTTCAACTTTGTCATTTATGGAACTTTCCCTTTCCAAAACTTCAACTGACTTCTTGCTGTCGATCAAATTTTGCAACGCCCTCTTGCAGAATTCCTTGAAAACGCCATCTTTCCGCTCAAAGCCGATTTCGCCGTTACTCTGTTTTTTCGGGCGCAAGCCTTCCACAAAATCCGTGTAGTCGTAGCTCGGATGAAACTGAACAAAGCCGATTTCATTTTGCGTGCAGCCCATTCTTTTTGCAATTTCTTTGGCAAGAAAGGTTTTCCCGGTTCCCGGCGCACCGTGAAGAATCAAGTTGCGGGTATGCTTTAAGAGTTCGGCCAGGGTATCAAGTTTTGAATTATCTTCCATTTCAGTTGTTTCCTTATAAAGTTTATAGAAATCATCAAAAAATTTTTTCAATTTCTCACTTGGCTTTTTTAAATCAAAAAGACCTAAATCAACTATAGAAACTTCCTTTTCAAAATCATCATTTCCATACCAATTTGAAATACATAAATCTGAAATCTTTTTATTTTTCCATTTCGCAACGATATTTACATCCGTTCCTTCCCAATTTAAATAACATCTTCTAGATTCATAGTTTTCAGACCTTGGATGAAACTGAACATTTATGCATATTTGAATTCCAGAATATGTGTCAAAATCTTTTATCTGATTTTGAATTTTATCACCTTTATAACCTTGTCCTGTCCTTTTAAAAGTTTCATCTTTTATGAATTTTTCTATATACTCATATCCATTATCTACTCTATCATTATTCACATATTCAAGATGTACAACAAAGTACTCCAGCAATTTCTTGAATTTCGAATATTCGTTGTCTTCCATCTGTTCATTTTTCCGCGAACGTACCTTCCCCGCCAAGAATCATTCCCAGTCAAGGAGTCCAACCCTGCATCGCAAGCCCGAATTAGACACGTTTAATATATTTTGTGAATTTCAAAATGCAAGTTTTTATTTTCTGCTGTCAAATCATCCCATGTTTTGTCTTGAAAGTCCAGGCAGCCCACACACAAAAAAAAAGGCCTCCGAAAATCGGAAGCCTTATCGGGCTGATTGGATTCGAACCAACGACCTCTTGAACCCCATTCAAGCGCTCTACCAGACTGAGCTACAGCCCGCAACTCGTGCGAGCGTTGCAAAAATAGCTAAAAAGTCTCCATTTTGCAAGTCCAGTTTCGCAAATAATCGGGAATGGGCGATTTCTAGTCCTTCAGGCAACGAACTGACCGTCCGTTGATTTCCTTCGAAGCGAGATAGAGATCCAGTTCGTCATCATAGTACGCGACACTGCGGAAATAGGCGTCGGTATTGACCGAATCACTTTCGACCGATGTGGCGAAATAGGCGAATCTCGAAGCGCCGAGGAACACGGAATCCCGTTCTCTCAAGTAGCCCGAGGGAACGGCTCCAAACCCGAAGGCGTCCGAACCGTTGCCCGATTCCTCATGAAAGGAATCCCAGCCGACAGTGGATTTCAAGGCATAACCGACGGAATCCGTCTCGCCGCCAAACAGAGAATCCGCGACGAACGCTTCGAGAACGTTCCACTCCGTCGTGTCGGGCAGGTGCCAGCCCTCGGGGCAAACGACTTGCGCATCGTCCCACACATAGTAGAAACCGAAATGTTCGTAACCAGCCGAACTGCATTCGGCACACGGAAGCGTTGACGATTTGTAATTCAGGTTCTCCGCCATCCAGGTCTGCGTGCCGATGACGACGGTCTTGTATGTCTGGCCGTCGCGCGCGTCCGTGAGAGAACCATACGAAATGGCGGGATTGTCATATTTTCCGAACGAGGAACTGGAATAGACTTTCGCCGAGCTGGAGCTTTTCTCGAAATTCGAAATCCATTCGCCGTCTTCACAGACATAGACCGCGCTGTCCAATCCGACATAGGCCGTATCGAACCCGAGCTTTTCCGTGCACTCGGGAAGATCCGTGTCCGAATCAAAGACGTTTTCCGTGGGAACTTTCGAACCGGACGACGAATCCGACCCGCATGCCGTCAAGGCGAAGAACGCCCCGGCGAAAACAAGCGTTCCGCAAGAAGCGAGAATTTTCGAGTTTTTGAACATAGGCTTTCTCCTTTTGAAAGGGCTACCGATTTTCCGCAAATGTAAGAAAAAACGGCTTTGGCGAAAATACGACAATTCAGATATTTTCTTCGAACGAAAAGCTGATGTGACAGGATTCACAGACAGAGCTTAGTCGAGAGAGCTTAGCTTTGCGGAACGAACCGTTTTTTTTTTGCCGAAAGGCTTTTGTCGCCAAGCGACCTGTTTCCGCCTGGCGGCGGAGGTAGTCAGAGCTTAGTCGAGAGAGCTTAGAGCTTAGAGACGCAAAGCGGGCTGTTCAGTGATTAGTGGATAGTGATTAGTTCAGAGCTTAGTGGGGAGAACTTAGAGCTTGGAGATCTCAGCAAACATCTCATGCTAGAGCCTAAATGTCTGCGAATCTCAGCTCTAAGATCTAAGTTCTAAGCTCTGCTTTAGAGCCTAGATGTCCGCAGAACTCCACTCTCAACCCTCCACACTTCACTCTCGACGGAGTTCCGGCTCCGTTTCCCGTCCAATACGATAAAATCTCGCAAGAAACGCGTTAACCGGACAAAGGAACCTAAAACAATTTTTATATTTTCCAAAAAAAATCTGGGTACAGACTATGTCAAAAAGAAACGGTTTTGGAAGACTTTTGCTCTTCGTGATACTCGGGCTCCTCATCGGCGGAGTTCTCGGGGAAAGCCTCGGATTTCTGTTTGGCAAGCTCGGCGAGCTGATGAATGCCGGCGGCTACAACAATATCGTACACAACTTTTTCGTCAAGCCGTTCTGGGCTTTCAGCACGGGAACTGGCTCGGAAATGCAGCCGTTCACGCTCGACCTCTACATGTTCAAGATCGCTTTTGGCTTCCAGCTGAAACTGAACGTGATGAGCCTTGTCGGTCTTGTCGTCGGTCTGTACATCATGAAATGGTCCGGAGAACGCTAAATGAAAACTATTCAGGATTTGAAATCCGCACTGGAAAGCGGGAACACGACAGCGGAAAAGCTCGCCGAAGAATCTCTCGCCGCAATCGAAAAGAGCAAGTCGCTCAACGCCTACATTTCGGTTCTCGCCGAACGCGCCATGCAGAAAGCGAAGGAAAGCGACGAACGCCGCAAGCAGGGAAAAGTTCTCGGTGCGCTTGACGGAATCCCCGTCGCCATCAAGGACAACCTCTGCCTCGAAGGCTCGCGCACGACAGCCGCATCGAAGATTCTCGAACATTTCGTGTCGCCCTACACGGCAACCGCAGTCGCAAAGATCGAGGCGCAGGGCGCGGTCATCGTCGGAAAGACGAACATGGACGAATTCGCCATGGGATCTTCGAGCGAATCCTCCTATTTCGGTCCGGTCGAAAACCCGATCGAAAAGAGTCGCGTACCCGGCGGTTCTTCGGGAGGTTCCGCCGTCGCGGTAAAGGCGGAGACTGTCCCCGTCGCACTCGGAAGCGACACGGGCGGATCGATTCGCCAGCCGGCCGCCTGCACAGGCATCGTCGGTCTCAAGCCCACATACGGACGCGTTTCGCGCTACGGATTGATCGCCTACGCGTCGAGCCTCGACCAGATAGGCCCGCTGTCCGGAAACGTCCAGGATGCGGCGACGCTCCTTTCCGCCATCTGCGGCCAGGATCCTCACGACAACACGACAAGCGCTCGACCCGCGGAAGATTTCGGAAAGAAAATCGGCGAATCCCTCAAGGGAAAGGTCATCGGCGTTCCCAAGGAATACTTTGGCGAAGGCCTTGACGCCAAGTGCAAATCCGCCATCGAAGCGCTTCTGGAGAAAGCGGAATCCGAAGGCGCGGAGCTTCGCGAAATCTCCATGCCGAACATCCATTACGCGGTATCGAGCTACTACATCATCGCGACCGCCGAAGCGTCGAGCAACCTTTCCCGCTTTGACGGCGTGCGCTACACATACCGCAGCAAGGACGCGAAGAACCTCTACGACCTCTACGCAATGTCTCGCAGCGAAGCGTTCGGCAAGGAAGTCCAGCGCCGGATCATGCTGGGTTCCTACGTGCTGAGCTCCGGTTTCTTCGACGCATACTATGTCCAGGCGCAAAAGGTCCGCCGCCTGATTTCGGACGATTTCACGAACGCGTTCAAGTCCTGCGATGTCATCGCGTCCCCGGTAATGCCCGGGCTGCCGCTCCTCCGCGGCACAAGCGAAAGCGACCCGATGGCGATGTACCTTTCGGACATCTACACGGTCAGCCTGAACCTCGCCGGACTTCCAGGAATTTCCGTTCCCTGTGGAACCGCCGACGGATTCCCTGTCAGCATCCAGTGGATAGGCAAGCCCTACGCCGAAGCGGACTTGCTTTCCATCGCGGCGGCAGCGGAAAAGCTCGCCTAAAGCCAAGCAAGCTCTTATCTTCCGATGGGCAGACGCCTGTCGGATTTTTTCGTTTTAGGCATTCCGGAAATTTCGTTTAAAGCGAAAACCGCCTTCTCCCCAAGGAGAAGGCGGTTTCTGTACAAGTTCACCGAAAATTACTTTGTACTCAGCTTGCCGAGTTCCACCTGGATAGAATCCTTCTGTTGCTCAAAGTTCTTGAACGTCATCAGGGAACCGTCCGGCTTCACGACATAGACCTTGGGAACATAGCCGTCGCTGTAAAGTTCGCCGAATTCGCGAGACTCGTCAAAGAACACATCGATTTTCGCTTCGTCAAGCTTGTATTCCTCGATAAAGCCGCGAATGGCGCGCTTGTTGTTTCCGCCGCTCGCGACAGCGATGGAGCGGATTCCCTTGTCCCTGAACGCACTCGCGATTTCCTTGATTTCGGGAGTCGCATGGCGGCAATGCCCGCAGGTCGTGGAAAAATAGAAGACAAAGAGCGGCGAACCCGCATAGGCTTCGAGATTCTCGGCAGAGACATTCACGCCAGACGCCTTGACCTTGAAGTTCATCTTCGCCTGGGTGCCATCGGGAAGCGTGTCGCCACGAAGCGGCTCGATCGCCTTTTTCACGGCTTCTTCCTCGGCCTTCTGCTTTTCGATAGCCGCCTTGCGGGTTTCGAGAATCTTGTCGCGAAGTCTCACGCTTACCGCCTGGAGCGTATCCTGGGGCAAGCGAAGCGACTTGGAAGAATCCTTGGCGACCGCGTCGAAATCCCGAACGCCCAGACGGAACGCGTCCAGGTTCAAGTCGGCATTCGCCTGTTCCGAAAGCGAAGCAAATTGCGCACCGAACTGCACACCCATCAGATAGGAAGCCCGGTTCGCCTCTTCGGCAGTCATCGCCGAGGGCATTTCGGGCCGCACAGCCTTGGACGAGTCCGTCGAGTCCTTTTTCGGCTGGGGCATTTTCGCCATCTGGATGGACATTGCGCGGTTCTGCATTCCCCGCGCGATCTCGTTCATCACGGAATCCGGATACTTCAGGGAATTCCCCGTGGCGGATGTGTCTCGCACCATCTTGTTTCCGTCCAGGATGCCGTTTTCAAACTCCGAAGCGTTCACCGTAAAGTCCAGCTGGGACTGGACGCCCTTGAGCTGGTTTCCGAACGACGTTCCGATCATATAGGAAATCTTGACTTCGTCGCTCGACGAAAGTCCGACTTTCACGTTGTTCCTTTCATTGATTCCATTGCAGGCTGCGAGAGCGAATGCGGTCGCCGTCAGCGCAAAATGGCGAAATTTCATTTCTATGTCTCCTTGACATTGAACACGGTTTGCGTTTTGGGAACAAACTAGCAAATTTTCTAGATTTGAACACACTATGAAACTCTCCAAGTTCTTTTATACCACGCTCCGCGAAACGCCGAGCGACGCCACGATGCCGAGCCATATCTTCCTCATGCGCGGCGGATACATCAAGCCTCTCTCCACGGGAATCTACAGCTACCTTCCCATGGGATTCCGCGTCCTGAAAAAGATCGAAAAGCTCATCCGCGACGAGATGAACGCGATCGGCGGAATCGAAGTCGATCTTCCGGTCGTGCAGACAGCGGAACTCTGGAGCGAATCGGGTCGCTACACGGCGATCGGCGACGAACTGCTCCGATTCAAGGACAGGAACAACCACAGCATGGTCCTCGCGATGACGCACGAAGAAGCGATGACGGATCTCGTCCGCTACGTCGTATCGAGCTACAAGCAGCTCCCGTTCATGCTCTACCAGTTCAAGACAAAGTATCGCGACGAGGCGCGGGCACGCGGCGGGCTTATCCGTGTCCGGGAATTCATCATGAAGGACGCCTACAGCTTCCACACGTCGCAAGAAGACCTCGACAGGCATTACGAACTCGAATACAAGGCTTACCAGAACATCTTCCGCAAGGTGGGAATCGAACCGGTCATCGTCCAGTCCGACACGGGAATCATGGGCGGAAAGATCGCCCACGAATTCATGCTCGACACGCCGAACGGCGAAGACTACCTGATTCTGTGCAAGCATTGCGGCTACCAGGCGAACCGCGAAATCGCGACGTTCCAGCGCGCGCCTTACCGGGGAGACGCGGACGCCGCTCTCGAAAAGGTGGCGACGCCTCATGCCGGAACAATCGACGAACTTTGCGCATTCCTGCATGTCAAGCCGGAATCCACGGCCAAGTGCGTATTCTTCGACTTTAACGGAAAGCTCGTCACGGCGCTTGTCCCGGGAAATCTCGACGTTTCCGAAATCAAGCTGCACAACCTGCTGAAAGCGAAGGAACTCTACCCCGCCGAAGATTCGCTGATCGAAAAGTGCGGCATGGTTCCCGGATTTGCAAGCCCCATCGGCGCGCACGATACGCGCGTCATTGTCGATTCCGGACTCGAAGACGCCTGCGATCTCGTCGTCGGCGCAAACGAAAAGGGATTCCATTACCTACACTGCAACCCGAAACGCGACCTGCAGAACTACGAAGTCGCGGACATCGCCGAAGCGGAAGAAGGCTGCAAGTGCCCCAAGTGCGGAGAAGCGCTCTCCGAAACCCGCGGCATCGAACTCGGAAACATCTTCAAGCTCGGTACGAAATTTTCGAGCAGCATGAACGCGACGTTCCTCACCCCCGAAGGCAAGGCGGAACCGATTGTCATGGGTTGCTACGGTATCGGCGTCGGACGTCTCATGGCGAGCGTCGTCGAAAACAGCCACGACGATTTCGGACCCATCTGGCCCAAGAACATCGCGCCGTTCCAGGTGGAAATCGTGAACATCACCAAGGATTCCGAAATCGCGGACAAGCTCGAAAAGGAACTCGAAGACGCGGGATTCGAAGTTCTTGTCGATGATCGCGACGAACGCGCCGGCGTCAAGTTCAAGGACGCGGATCTGTGGGGAATCCCGCTCCGCATCGCGCTCGGCAAGAAGGGCCTCGAAAACGGCCAGGTCGAATGGAAGCCTCGCGCCGAAAAGGAAATGACGATGGTAAACCTCGCCGACGTCGTCGAAAAGGTGAAGGAATTCTACAGCAAGTAATCCCCTCTTTCGATTTTCACGAAGCATCCCTTGCAAGGGGATGCTTCTTATATCACCGGAAATTCTTTTCGCGATCCTTATCAAGCCTGGCTTTTGCGATTTTTTTAAATTGCAGCGAAAAGAATCCGAAGATTCCCCATGACCGACACAGTCAAAGACCGCGGAATACTAAGCCTTTCCTGGCCGCTTATCGTCACGTTCGGCATCGGCGTTTTCCAGCCGATGATGGACAGCTGGTTCTTGTCGCGTACAAACGAAAGTGCCGCAGCCGGAGTCGGTGCGCTTATGCCGATACTCGGCACGATTTTCATCGCGATCCAGGCATTTTCCCAGGCAGGCGCAAGCATCGCTTCGCAGTTTCTCGGGGCGAACGCGAACAGCCACGCTCGAACGACGATTTCGATGGTCATCGTCGGGAGCCTGCTCCTGGGCGTCGCCATGACATTTTTGATCTTGCCGTCTTCGCACTGGATTGTCCACGCCATGGGACTTTCCGGCGACGCGTCAAGATACGCCGTCGAATTCTTGCAAGTCATCAGCTTTGGATTCGTCTTCAGGGCGTTGCAGACAACGCTGACCGCGCTCATCGCCACGCACGGTCTCACGATCTGGAACCTCGTCGGAAACGCGACCACCATCGCGCTCAACATCTGTCTGAACATCGTCTTTCTGAACGGTCTCTTCGGGATTCCCAAGATGCACGTCGAAGGCGTCGCGCTCGCCACGGCTCTTTCGTGGGCTTTTTCCTGCGGCATTCTCTGGTGCGTCTTGCGCTACAAGATCCATCACCGGACAAGAACCCGCGACATCAAGCGTTCCCGAGCGGTCATCGGCGACTGGATTCGCATCGGGCTTCCCGCCGCCGCGGAGCCGATCAGCTTCCAGCTCTTCCAGGTCTTTATCACCGCGATGGTCGTGCATCTCGGAACGCTCGCCGTGACCGCTCGCGTCTTTAGCGCGAACTTCGCCATGTTCGCCGTCATCCTGGGAGTGGGACTCGGAAACGGCAACCAGATTCTCGTGGCGCATCTCGTCGGGGCGCACGACTACCAGAAAGCAACGCGCCGCACGACCCAGTCTCTTGTCGCAAGCTGCTCGGCCGGATTCCTTATCGCCCTGCTCGTCGCCCTCTTGGGACCGCATCTGCTCCGTCTCTACACGGACAATCCGGAAGTCATCCGGCTGGGTTCGGCGTGCCTCTGGTGCGACGTCATTCTGCAGCCGTTCAAGTCGGCAAACGTTGTACTCACGTCGTCCCTGCGCGCGGCAGGCGATTCGAAGTTCCCCGCCATCTTCGGGAGCCTCATGATGTGGACGCTTGGGCTGGGTTCCGCGCTATTTCTCGCATTTGTCCTGGACCTGGGACTTGTCGGCCTCTGGCTCGGCATGGCGTGCGACGAGATCTACCGTTCCTGCGCAAACTTCTGGCGACTGAAAAGCGGTCGCTGGAAACAGGCGACGGTCGTGTGAGGGAGCTTTTTTCAGAGCTTGGAAATCGCACCGTACTTCTTACGTAGAACCTAAACGTTCGCAGAACCCCACACTTCACACTCAACTGATTCCTGTTTCCTCTTTACTATCCACTAAGATCTAATCTCTAAGCTCTGCTTTAGAGCCTAGACGTCCGCAGAACTCCACACTCAACTCTTCACACTTCACTCTCGTCTCAGCTCTAAGTTCCAAGATCTAAGCTCTGTTTCAACTCCCCCACAGCCAAAAGCTCTTCCACCCTCTTCACGATTCCGTTTCGGTCTCCGCACCAATCGGGCGCAACCAGCGTTTCGTTCTGGGCTTCTCCGCTAAACCGCTCGATCGCGACATCGCGTCCCGCTGTCCGAATGAAGTTCGCTACCGCATGGCAATAATCGTCAAAAGAAAGCAGGGAAAATTCCCCTTTTGCGAACGAATCCGCAAGGCGAGTGTTTCGCACCACGTGCAACGGGTGAATCTTCACCGCAGAGATTTTCAAGTCGCGGACGACTTCCGCCGTTTTCAGAAAGTCCTCGTTCGTTTCGCCGGGAAGTCCAAGAATCACGTGGGTCGTGACCACGAGGCCTGCCGCGTGAGCCCGGGTAACGGCATCCCGAAAATCCGCCACCGTATGACCGCGACCGATCCGCTTGAGCGTATCGTCATTTGCCGTCTGGAGCCCGAGCTCCAGGATCACCTTCTTCCGGGAATTTTCCCAGGCGAGAAGTTCCAGCACATCGTCCGCGACGCAATCCGGACGCGTCCCGATAGCGACTCCCGCGATTTCTTCCGAAGCGAAAACCGGCTCGTAAATCCGGCGAAGCCTTTCCACCGGAGCATAGGTGTTCGTATAGGGCTGAAAGTAGGCGAGGATTCCCGCATCCCGATACTTCTTGCGAATCTTCGGCAAAAGCTCCCGAATCTGCTCCTCGACCGAAACGCAGGCCTTGTCCCAGACCGGGCTAAAGGACTCGTTGTTGCAATAGGCGCAGCCACCGCGCCCGCGGCTTCCGTCGAGATTCGGGCAAGACATCCCGCCCGAAAGGGGAAGCTTCCGGACTTTTCGAAAGGCGGGAAATTCCCTCGCCAAGAAGTCCCGATAAGGCGTATAGAGCATCGCTACGCTTTTTCTTTCTTTTCGGGAATCAGGACGCTTGCAAGGATTCCAAGCCCGATCATCGCAAAGACGACGACAAGGCTCACCCAGCTAGGCAATTCCACCAGCGAGGATACAAGCATCTTGACGCCGACAAAGGCAAGAACGATGACCAGCGCGTTTTTCAGGAAGCGGAACATGCCGAGCATCGCCGCCAGCGCAAAGTATAGGGAGCGCAAGCCCAGAATCGCCATGATGTTCGACGTGAAGACCAGAAAGGGATCGAGCGTCACGCCAAAAACAGCCGGAATGCTATCGACGGCGAAAAGGACATCCGAAGATTCAATGACGATCAGCGCAAGGAAAAGCGGCGTGGCAAAGCGCTTGCCATCCTTTTTCAGAAAGAAATCGTGCCCGTGGCATTCATCCGTCACCGGGAAAACCTTCCGGGCAAGGCGCACCGCGAGATTTTTCGAAGGATCCACTTCCCCGTCGGTTTTCGAGAACTGCATCTTGATGGCCGTAAAGATGAGGAACGCGCCAAAGAAATAGATCAGGAAGTGGAACCGCGAAATCAGGGCCGTTCCGCCCAGGATAAAGACGCCCCGCAAGACAAGCGCACCGAGAATTCCCCAGAAGAGCACGCGATGCTGGTAAATCCGCGGAATCCCGAAGTAGGAAAATATCGCCGCCATCACAAAGATGTTGTCCAGGGAAAGCGACTTTTCCAGAACGTATCCCGTGAGATATTCCACAAAGGCGTCTAGCCCCGAAAGAGACGCCCCGGCATGCACTCCGATTCCCAGAAGATGATGCTCGTAGGCAAAAAAGATGAATCCGCCAAAAAGAAGTGCGAGGAAGATCCAGACACCGGTCCATTTGAGCGCCTCGCCCACGCCGATTTCGTGATCCTTCTTGTTCAAGAGGCAAAGGTCCAGCGAAAGCATCACGCCGACTAGAGCTAGAAAGCCAATCCAGAAAAATATCATGGGAGCTAATATATAAAATTGGCCAGGAGAAGATTCGCGCGTTTAATCTTTAACAACGAAACTTTCTTTCCGTCTTTCCCCTGCGCAAGATTTCGCAATACTTTTAAAAAGGCTAGAACCCAAACCGAGGAGTCTCCCGTGAACAAAGTTTTCGCCTTTAGCGTCCTTTTCGCCATGTGTCAAGTGGCGCTTGCCGCTCCCGATCCAAACTTTCACATCTACATCGCGTTCGGGCAGTCCAACATGGAAGGCCAGGCGAACGTCATCGAAGAGAACCGAACCCAGAACGAACGCTTTCTCGTTCTCGCTTCCATGACGTGTTCAAACATGGGACGGACGCTCGGCGAATGGAGCGTTGCCGTGCCGCCTCTTTTCCACTGCTACACGGGCCTTTCTCCCGCGGACTACTTCGGAAAGACCATGGCGGAAAAGCTCCCGAACGTAAAGGTCGGAGTCATTCCCGTCGCGGTCGCAGGCGCAAGCATCAAGCTCTTCGACAAGGCGCAATATTCGAGCTACCTTTCGAGCGCCGAATCCTGGCTCAAGCAGAAGGCAGCCGACTACGGGAGCAATCCCTACGGACGGATCATCGATCTCGCCACCGAAGCCAAGAAGGTCGGCGTCATCAAGGGCATTCTCATGCACCAGGGAGAAACGGACGCCTACAGCGACACGTGGGCCACGACCGTGAAAAAGGTTTACGAGGACATGCTGTCCGACCTCGCTCTCTCTGCGGACAGCGTTCCTCTGATTGTCGGCGAAGTACTCCAGGGCGGTCAATGCGCAAGCGCCAATTCGCAAATCGACGCTCTACCGAACAGGATTCCGACAGCCCATGTCGTGAGTTCCAAGGATTGCAGCGGCGGTTCCGACAACCTGCACTTCGATAACGCGGGATACCAGCTGCTCGGAAAGCGCTACGCGGAAACCATGCTTCCGCTCCTCAAGGCAAGCGAGGCGCCAAAGGATTCATCCGACAACGCAGGCGAAGACGCGAAATCGAGCGAGCCCTTTAACGGACGAATCCCGATTCCCGGAAAGATCGAAGCCGAGAACTACGACCTCGGCGGACAGAACATCGCCTACTACGACAAGAACCCCGAAGACGCCCCCGCAAAGATCTACCGTGACGACAACGCGGGAATCGATACGGCAAACGGCGCCTACTTCTACGGCTGGACGCAACAGGGAGAGTGGATTCTCTTTTCCGTCGATGTCCAAAGCGAAGGCTCTTTCGACTTTACGGCGAGCGTCGCCTCCGGAACGGACGGCGGAGCGTTCTCTCTCGAACTCGACGGAACGGAAATCGCATCGGTAGAGGTTCCGAACACGGGGAGCTTCGACGCGTTCACCTCCGTCACCGGAAAGACATCCGCCATTTCGCAGGGGGAACATTTGTTAAGGCTCTTCGTCAAGAATCCCTACTTCAACGTGGACTGGATCGAATTCGCCGCGGAAGGAACGGAAAGGCTCCCGGGAATCCGCCTTGAAAAGAATGGCGTTCTTTCCTATTCCGTCTATGACATCAACGGGAAAAGCATCGGAAAGGCCGTTTTCCGGAACAAGAGCGAAAGCGAATCGCTCCGCATGCTCCGCGAAAAATATCCGGAAGGAATGTATCGCTACAGGCAGACCGCCCGGTAAGCGACGACATCGCGCAAAAAATTCTAGCTTAGAGCCCATGAAAACAAGCGAAGCGACCATTCGCCCATTCAGGCCACAAGACATTCCCGCGATGCGGGCCATCTGGAACGAAGTCGTCGAAGCGGCAGACGCCTTTCCCCAAGAAACCGGATTCGACACGGACAGCGAAGCGGAACATTTTTTCGCGGCGCAAGACCACACCGCAATCGCCGAAGTCGGCGGAAAGATTCTGGGGCTGTACATCTTGCACCCGAACAACATCGGACGCTGCGCGACAATCGCCAACGCGAGCTATGCGGTCGCCCGGGAAGCCAGAGGCCAGGGAATCGGCAAGAGTCTCGTCGAAGACAGTCTCGCCCAGGGAAAAAGGCTCGGGTATCGCGTTCTCCAGTTCAACGCGGTCGTCAAGTCCAACGTCTCTGCGATTCGCCTATACGAAAGGCTGGGATTCGAAAGTCTCGGCACCATCCCGGAGTGCTACCGCAAGAACGACGGTTCGTTCGAAGACCTGAGGCTCTTTTTCCACAGGCTGTAAAACATCGGGCAAATGCCTTTCGAAGCGAACCCCGGGGATTTTCCGGAGCGTTGGATTTTACATTTCTTCGAGAGTCTTTCCGTTCGTCTCCCGGATGAACTTCGCCACGAAGAAAATGCTGGCAAAGGCGAAAAGCGTGTAGAGCAGGTAGGTCTGTCCGACCCCGATTCCATGGCGCCCCGTCAAGATGGGGAAGGACCACGTGACAAGGAAATTCGCAAGCCACTGGACAAGCCCGCAAATCGAAATGGCGATCGCGCGAATGCGATTGTTGAACATTTCGCCGAGCATCACCCACATGACAGGTCCCCACGTAGCCGCAAGAAGGCGACATAGAGGTTCGCGGCGACAAGCGCGATCTTCGCAGAAGCAGGTCCGAGGAGAGCCGCACCCGCGCCACCAAGAAGAAAGCACAGGGAAAGGATGCCCAGCGTAACGCTCATCCCGACGCTTCCAACCAGAAGCAGGGACTTGCGCCCAATCTTGTCGATGAGAAGAATCGCGACGATGGTCATCACCAGGTTGATTCCGCTGTTGACGAGGCTCGAAAAAAACGCGTCGCTTTCGCCAAATCCCACGCTCTGCCAGAGCATTGTCCCGTAATAGAAAATGACGTTGATCCCGACGAACTGCTGGAGAACGGCGAGCCCGAGACCCGCCCAGAGAATCGGGGCGATTCGTTTCTTGCCGCTGGCGAGCGTTTCGATCAGATCGGAAAGGTGGCTCCGTCTTTTCCTGTCAAAGGATTTCTGCACCGTCCGAACTCGTTCTTCCACGTTTTCGGAACTGATCCTTTCGAAGACCCTCTTCGCTTCGTCCAAGCGCCCCTGCGAAATCAGGAACCGCGGAGATTCCGGTAGCCGAAGCGCGGCCACGCCATACAGAATCGCCGGCAAGATCTCGACCCAGAACATGATCTGCCACGCCTTGAAGTTTCCGACGAGCGTGTTTCCCGCCGATCCCGCCATCCGGACTATCACGTAGTTCGAAAGCAGCGCGACAAAGATTCCAATGACAATCGCAAACTGCTGCATGGATCCAAGCCGTCCGCGCCACTTCGCCGGTGCCGTTTCCGCGATGTAGATCGGCGCGATGATGCTCGCCATGCCGACTCCCAGACCGCCTATCACGCGCCAGACGATAAAGTCGGGAATCCCGAAGGGAATGCCCGACCCGATTGCGCTCGCCAAGAAGAGCACCGAAGCCGCAACCATGCAGCGTACACGGCCAAACGCATCTGCCAGGCGACCCGCAAAGAAGGCGCCGACAGCCGCCCCGATCAGCGAAAGCGCGACCGAAAGACCGAGCAGGGAATCGCTCATGGCGAAATGAACCTGGAGCGCTCCGTTCGCCCCGTTGATAACGGACGAATCGAACCCGAAAAGAAATCCACCCAGCGTCGCGGCCAGCGTAATCTTCACGACATGGCCTGTCGAAATGCGTTTCGTCGTTGCCTGTTCCATATGGCCTCCTACGAGAAAGGTTTCTATTCTTCCGAATGGAATCGCACAAGAGGGGGAAAGACCTTTATTGCATATACAAAAAGACTCCGCACGGTGCGGAGCCTTTTTGTATTCCAACTTGGATGAACTATTTCTTCTTGACGTTTGCCTTGCCGAAATCGACGTTCGTCTTCTTGCCGAGCAGGAGCGCGCGCGTTTTCAGCGGAAGGCCAAAGCAGCGGATAAATCCCGAAGCGTCCTTCTGGTCGTACATTTCCACGTCGGAGAAGCCGCCGAGATCCATGTCGTAGAGGCTGTAGGGGCTCTTCATGCCCGCCGGGATGACATTCCCCTTGTAGAGCTTCAGACGGACGTCGCCGGTCACCACCTTCTGGGTTTCCGCGATAAAGGCATCCATCGCCTGGCGGAGCGGGGTGAACCATTCGCCGTTATAGACGAGGTTCGCATACGTCATCGCCATCTTCTGCTTTTCGAACATCGTTTCCTTGTCGAGAACGAGCTGTTCCAGGCATTCGTGAGCCTTGTAAAGCAGGGTGCCGCCCGGAGTTTCGTACACGCCACGGCTCTTGAGGCCGACCAGGCGGTCTTCGACGATGTCGATCAGGCCGCAAGCGTGTTCGCCACCGATCGCGTTCAGCTTTTCGAGAAGTTCCACCGCGCCCATCTTCTTGCCGTCGAGAGCGACCGGATTTCCCTTTTCGAAGGAAATCGTGACATAGCCCGGCTTGTTCGGAGCCTTTTCGTAGGTCTTCGTGTGCTTGAGCATGTCGTACCTGTGTTCCTTGTCCGGCTCTTCGAGGATGCCGCCTTCGTGGGAAAGGTGCCACAGGTTTCCGTCTTCGGAATAGATTTTTTTCTTGGAGATGCCGGAATGCGGAATGCCGCGTGCATCGAGATAGTCGATCATGCCTTCGCGGTCATGGAATTCCCACTTCGCGTCCTTCCACGGCGCGATTACCGCGAGCGACGGATCCAGCGCGGCGTATGTCAATTCAAAACGGACCTGGTCGTTTCCCTTGCCGGTCGCCCCGTGGGCAACCGCGTAGGCGCCTTCCATCTGGGCAATCTTCACCTGGTACTTCGCGATCAGCGGACGCGCAAAGGATGTCCCCAGGAGATAGGTGCCTTCGTACTTCGCGCCGGCGCGAACCGTCGGCCAGACATAGTCTTCCAGAAATTCCTTCTTCAGGTCGAGCACGTAGCACTTCGAAGCGCCCGTCGCAAGAGCCTTCTTTTCCAGGGCTTCTTCGCTCGGGAAATCGTTCTGGCCCAGATCCGCCGCGAACGCGATGACTTCGCAATCGTAGTTTTCCTTCAGCCACGGGATGATTACGGATGTATCCAGTCCGCCACTGTAGGCGAGAACGACCTTTTTCCTGGAATTCTTAGCAACTTTTGCCATTTTATGTCCTTTGAAAAATTTGATATAGCAAATATAAAACAATTTAGGTCCAAGGCACCCGAAATTTCGCGCAAATTCAAGAGAAATCGTGACCGAGCGCATATTATTTTTCGCACATCGATTGATTTTCGGGAAAGAAGATTATTTTATTCATAATGATCCAGCGAACATACGACATTCCCGAAAACGCCTTGGACAGGACGCTTTCCGCCATAGCGAAAGACCCCGACTATCTCGCAGCGAGCGACTGTCTGGTAATCGTTCACGAACCGATTTGCCGAAAGGAATTCCTCGAAGCGGAAATCGGACGCATCCAGAAAAGGCTCCCCAAGGCAAAGATCGTCGGCATGACGACTTTCGGAAAGCTCGCGAAGACGCTCCCATGCCAGGAACGTACAAGGATTTCGCTGTTTCTGCTTTCAAGCGCATCCGTCAGCGTTCTCGAAGCGGATTGCCACGACAAGGACATGACGGCGCTCGGTTCCGCCGTCGCGCACCAGCTTCAAGGCGTTCCGGACCTCAAGGGCATTCTCTACCTTTCGAGCAGCATCCAGCTATGCCCGACGCAATTTCTGAAGGAACTGAACTTTCACTATCCGAACACTCCCATTTTCGGCGCTCTCGCCGGCACGCCCAGCCTGCACAAGGACTGTTCCCGGATCTTTACGTCCAAGGCTATCTACGACAGGGGAATTCTCCTGGTCGCCTTCAGCGGAAAGGAACTCGAAATCAAGACGACATACAGCCTCGGGTGGAAGCCTCTCGGCATCGAGCACGTCGTTACGGACAGCGATTCGAACGGGATCGTCTCTTCCATCGACAATCTTCCGGTCTCGCAGCTCTACGAAAAGTATCTGGATGTCCAGTTCAACGATTTTTTCAACGTCAACGCCTGCGCGTTTCCGCTCCTCGCTAAAAACGGTTCCCTGCATCTGGCAAAGCTCCCCTTCCGCTACACGCCCGACGGAAAGCTCGCGTTTTCCAGCGCAATCGAGAAAGGGCGCAAGGTCTATCTTTCCTACTCGAAACCGGAATATCTTCTCTGCGAGACGCTCTCCTCGGCAAACGCGATCGCCCGGTTTCGGCCCGAAGCCATCCTGATCTACGCCTGCGCCAACCGGCAGCTCTTCATGGGCAACCGAAAGGCGCAACGCGAACTGCAGTATTTTTCGGGAATCGTTCCCGAACCCTGTATCAGCTACGGAAGCGGCGAAGTTCTCTTGACGAAAGACGGCGGAGGCGTTCTCAATTCGTCCATCGTCGCCGTCGCCTTCCGGGAAGGCAAGCCCGATCTTTCCCGCGTTCCCAATCCCATCACCGACAAGACTATCGAGGCGAAGAAAAAGAGCATTCCCCTTTCGGACCGGCTGGTAACCTTTCTCGAAGCGACGACCGACGACCTGAACAGGACAATCTTCCAGCTTTCCGACCTGGCGGAACACGACCAGCTGACGCATCTGTTCAACCGCCGGAAGATCAACGAGATCCTGGAATACGAACTGGGAAAGCGCCGCGCCGATGGAGACTTTTCCGTGCTCATGTACGACATCGACTTTTTCAAGAAGGTCAACGACTCCTATGGGCACAACGTCGGCGACCATGTTCTTTCCAGTCTTTCGAAGCTCGTCGGCGCGTCGATCCGCTCGGGCGACGTTCTCGGACGCTGGGGCGGCGAAGAATTTGTGTGCATTCTGCCGAACACGAACCTGAACGGGGCGCGAATTCTCGCGGAACGCATCCGGCACCAGGTCGAGACCGCAGACTTTTCCCCGCTAAGGAAACTGACGATCAGCGTCGGCATCACCGAAGCCAAGGCGAAAGACACCTACAAGGGACTCTTTTTGCGGCTGGACAAGGCGCTTTACGACGCAAAGAAGAATGGACGGAACCGTGTCGCGGAGCGATGAACTTTCCGCTCCCGAAAGCTTTTGCCGGCTTTCGCTCGAAATTCGATTTGCCGGACGATGATATTCCGCCTTCAAAAAATTATATTCACCCTGTATGAAAATTTCTGACAAGGCGTTCGGCTACATCTCCCTTGGCGCAATCGTCTGCATTCTCGCCGGCGTGAGCGTCGGGATGTGGCGCGCACACCGCGAAACGTCCTCGCAGGCGCTCATCGACTTCGAGGAACTCGGCGCGCTTTCTCCCGAAGACCCCGTTACCGAAAACGGCTACGAAATCGGTCATGTGGGAAGCGTCAAGTGGCTTGGCGACAGGTCGCGCATCACGGTCATTTTCAACGAACCGGTCACGCTCCGCGAAGGGACCCGCTTCCGCAACGCGGCCTTTGCGCTGATGGGCGGTCGCCGAATCGAGCTTATCCGTCCGCGAACCGGAGACATCCTTCCCAAGGACCATGTCTTTCGCGGGGAGTTTGTCCCGGGCATTACGGAATCGCTGCGGTTCATCGCGGACATTCGCGACCAGGCAATCAACATGCAGCATCTCGTCGAAGCGATCCTTGCCGGTACGGATTCCACGCCGGGCGTCGTCGAAAAGTTCAAGGACTCCGAAGAGGCCGTCGAAACCCTGCTAGAAAACCTGGAACGGACTGCCGTTCTCGGGAACAAGAAGCTGCGCGGAGTTCTCGACCAGGCGACCGCCGCATCCGAAGCCATCGAAAAGACGGCAAGCTCCGCGGATTCCGCGTTCCACGTCGTCAACGCCCAGGCGAAAAGTTCCCTCGAAACGGCCAAGTCCGGCCTAGAAAGCCTGTCGCAGGAGATTTCGAAGATCGATTCGCTGATTCAAGCTGTCGAAAGCGGCAAAGTCGGCAAGAGCCTGCTTGCCGAAAAGGAAATGATCGAAACCGCGCAGAAAGCCGTTTCCCGGATGCAGGCGCTTCTCCAGGCGATCAACACGAAGGACATCGCCGTTTACGACGAAAACGGGAACAGGGTCAAGCTCGTCCGGTGGAAGAACCTGAACATCATCGGCAAGACCGCTCGCGAAAAAGCGCGGGAAAGGCAAAAAAAATCGTTCGACACCCCTTGACAGAAAATTTCCGCTTTTATATATTTGGGTCACTCCAATGCCTCATAGCTCAGTTGGTAGAGCCCCTGACTGTTAATCAGGTTGTCACTGGTTCGAGTCCAGTTGAGGCAGTAAAAAAGACTTCGCTCGGCGAGGTCTTTTTTATTTTGATCTGCAAGCCAGAAATTGCCGGGAAAGCCCGACAGAGCCAGAGGAAAAAGCTATCCGCCGGCGAGCTTCACCCGGAAGCCGCGCCTTTCGAGTTCCGCTTTCAGAACGCTTCGCTTGTCGCCCTGGATTTCAATCACGAAATTTTTCACGGTTCCGCCGGTGCCGCACTTGCGCTTGAGTTCGCGCCCGAGTTCCGCGAGAGAGGCTTCGTCCAGGTCCAGTCCGGAGATGACGCTCGCCATTTTGTTCCCGCCGAGGCGTTTCAGCGCAATGCGCGCGATGCCGTCTGTTTTCGGACGTTCGGGCTGCAGTTTCGGAGCGTCAATGCGGCCTTGGCCGCTAACGTAAACAAGGGTAGAGCGTTCGTCGATCATGGGCACCTCGGTTTTGCCTTCAATTTAAAAATTCCACGCGGATTTCTATTTTTTCCGTATAAATCAGGAATTCTTTATGGCAAAACCTACCAAAAAAACGACTCAGGCGAATATCGGATTCGAAAAGCAGATTTGGGACGCAGCCTGCATCCTGTGGGGGCATATCCCCGCCGCGGAATACCGCAAGGTGATTATCGGGCTTATCTTTTTACGCTACATTTCGTGCGCGTTCGAGCGCCGCTACAGGACTCTGGTAGAAGAGGGCGACGGATTCGAAAACGACCGGGACGCCTACATGGAAGAGAACGTCTTCTTTGTGCCGTCAAAGGCCCGCTGGGAACACATCGCGGCAAACGCCCACAAGCCCGAAATCGGCATGGTGATCGACACCGCGATGCAGCTTATCGAAAACGAAAACAAGACGCTCAAGAATGTGCTCCCCAAGAATTACGCAAACCCGGATCTGGACAAGAAGGTGTTGGGCGACGTGGTGGACATCTTTACGAACAACATCGACATGAGCGATGTGGAAGAAAGCAAGGACCTGCTGGGCCGCGCCTACGAATATTGCATCGCGCAGTTTGCAGCGGTCGAAGGCCAGAAGGGCGGCGAATTCTACACGCCGTCGTGCATCGTGCGCACCCTTGTCGAAATCCTCAAGCCCTACGAGAACTGCCGCGTGTACGACCCCGCCTGCGGTTCGGGCGGCATGTTCGTGCAGAGCGCCAAGTTTATCGAGGCCCACAGCCACAAGCGAGGCGCCATCTCCGTTTACGGGCAAGAGGCAAACGCCGACACCTGGAAAATGGCGAAGATGAACATGGCCATCCGCGGCATCGACGCGAACTTCGGCCCCTACCAGGCGGACACATTCGCAAACGACCTGCACCCCACCCTGAAAGCGGACTTCATCCTGGCGAACCCGCCGTTCAACTACCACCCCTGGGGACAGGAATCGCTAAAGGACGACGCGCGCTGGAAATACGGCCTGCCGCCGGCAAGCAACGCGAACTACGCCTGGATCGAGCACATGATCCACCACCTCGCCCCGAGCGGCAAAATCGGTCTCGTGCTCGCCAACGGCGCGCTCAGCACCAGCTCCGGCGGCGAAGACGAAATCCGCAGGAACATCATCGAGGCGGACCTTGTCGAAGGCATCGTGGCCATGCCCACCCAGCTCTTTTACAGCGTGACCATCCCCGTGACCCTCTGGTTCCTCGCCAAGAACAAAAAGCAGCGCGGCAAGACGCTCTTTGTCGATGCCCGCAACATGGGCCACATGGTGGACCGCAAGCACCGCGACCTTAGCGACGAAGACATCCAGAAACTCTCGGACGCATTTGTACAATTCGATGCCGGCAAGCTGGAAAACGAAAAGGGATTCTGCGCCGTGGTGAAAACCGAAGACATCGCGAAGCAGGACTACATCCTGACCCCCGGCCGCTACGTGGGAATCGCCGACGCCGAAGAAGACGACGAACCCTTCGAAGAGAAAATGACCCGCCTCACCGCCGAACTCTCCCGGATGTTCGAGAGGAGCCACGACCTCGAAAAACAGATCGAGAAGAACCTGGAGGGGCTGGGATTCAAGATGTAGGGCTAGGGCGTGAATCGGCATCTCCGGCTCTCTACGATGCCATACCCCGACTCGAGCGGACATTCGCATTGAAAAAGAGCGAAAGGAAGTGAAAATCCCAAGCGAAAACATTGAAATTGGTATTTTTATTCACTTCCAGCTAAATAAATTTGGCATTTTTATTCAAAAATGCTATTTTAAATTTGGTGTTTTTGAAAACGCATCCACGCGGCAAAAAATGACAACGTTCAGACGCAAAATTTACCGGCAAATGCTGGACTGGAAAAATACCCGGAAAGGGAAAACAGCCCTTTTGGTGAAAGGCGCTCGCCGCATCGGGAAATCGACAATCGTTGAAGAATTCGCCCAAAAGGAATACAAGTCCTACATCCTCATCGACTTCAGCAAAGCCGGCAAGGATATCCGGGACCTGTTTAGCGACATGAGCGATATCAACTTCTTTTTCCTGATGCTGAAAACCCGTTTTGACAAAAAACTTTACGAGCGCGAATCCGTCATCATTCTTGACGACGTCCAGCTTTGTCCTCAAGCGCGCCAAGCTATCAGGCACCTTGTCAAAGACGGGCGTTACGACTATATCGAAACCGGCTCGCTGCTTTCCATAAAGAAAAACATAAAGGGAATCGTCATCCCCAGCGAAGAAACCCGGATAGAAATGCACCCCATGGATTTTGAAGAGTTCCGGTGGGCGCTAAACGATGAAGTTTCCCTGCCGTTCATGCAGGAATTATTCAAAAGGAAAAGGCCCGCGGGGAACGCTGTACACCGCAAGCTGATGCGCAACTTTAGGCTATACATGCTCATTGGCGGGATGCCGCAAGCCCTAAACGCCTACATCGAAAACAACGACTTCACCACCGTGGATGCCGTCAAGCGGGAGATTATCGAACTGTACGAAGACGACTTTAGGCGAATCGACCCGACAGGAAAAGCTTCCCTTCTGTTCAACAATATCCCCGCCATGCTAAGCGCCAATGTTTCCAGATACCAGATTTCATCGGTATTAGGCAACAACCATCTTGCTTCTATCGAAGAAACCCTCATGGACATGAAGGATTCCATGACAGTCTCCATGGCCTACCACGCAAACGACCCTAGCGTCGGCTTTTCGCTTCATAAGGCCATTTCCAAGTTCAAGCTGTTCCTCGAAGACACGGGACTATTCGTTACACTAGCCTTCAAGGACAAAACGTTTACAGAAAACATCATTTATCAAAAGCTCCTGAACGACAGTCTCAACGCCAATCTTGGATACGTTTACGAAAACGCCATTGCCCAGATATTGCGCACAAAGGGAGCGGAGCTCTTTTACTACACTTTTCCCAAGCCTAACAGCACCAAGAGATATGAAATCGACTTTCTTCTTTCCCGCGGGAACAAGATTTGCCCCATCGAAGTCAAGTCATCTGGCTACAATGTCCACGCCTCTTTGGACGCATTCCGCCAAAAGTTTTCTGACCGCATCAAAACATGCTATCTGCTGCACACCAAGGATACGCAAGCGGACGGTGCAATCCAGATGCTCCCCGTATATTTCGCGCAGTTTTTATAACATTGGAAAAAGGGAACAAAAATGGGCAATACGGAGTGGAAGTTTGGCAATGGGCTTCTCGAACGCCATATACGGCACGCTGCGATGTCATTCCCTTGCCTGACAAGGGAATCTGGCGGGGAACGGTAAAACATGGGCGAAACGCCCATCTAGTGTTAAAATTATAACGAGAACAGAACATGAGCAATACGGAGTGGAAAGAATA
The DNA here is from genome assembly GCA_963652365.1 of Senegalimassilia sp. Classification (GTDB taxonomy): domain Bacteria; phylum Fibrobacterota; class Fibrobacteria; order Fibrobacterales; family Fibrobacteraceae; genus Hallerella. The sequence goes on along the minus strand of CAVJTH010000005.1, from coordinate 66,469 downwards.
CGAGATGTCAGAACTCATTGAAGAAATTTCAATGGGTCCTTTCGGTTCGAACATCAAAGTCGAATGCTTTACGGACTCAGGCATTCCTGTTTTAAACGGAAGTAATCTCGTCGGTTTCCGCTTGAACGAGGCTTCTTTCAATTACGTAACAGAAGAAAAAGCAACATCCCTCGGCAGAGCAAACGCATACCGTGGCGATATCGTTATCACGCACCGAGGAACTCTCGGACAAATCGTATTTATTCCGCAGAACTCAAAATTTGAACGCTATGTAATTTCGCAGAGCCAGTTCAGAATTCGCTGCAACGAAAAGGTTCTGCCAGAATATCTCGTGTATTACTTCCATTCTCTCGAAGGTCAATACAAGCTTCTTTCTAATGCGTCTCAAGTTGGCGTTCCGTCTTTAGCCCGACCGACAACAACATTTCAAAAGCTGAAAGTTACAATTCCAAGTGTAGCCGAGCAAGAAAGAATCGTAAAGATCCTCGGGAGCCTCGACGACAAGATTGAGCTCAACGACGCCATCAGCAAGAACCTGGAGGAACAGGCGCAGGCACTGTTCAAGAACTGGTTCGTCGACTTCGCGCCCTTCGGCGGAAAGATGCCGGAGGGGTGGAACGTCGGAAAGCTCTCTGACATCGCCGAAATTACCATGGGCCAATCTCCCGACGGAAAAAGTTATAACGAAAACGGAGAAGGAACAGTGTTCTATCAAGGGCGTGCAGAATTCGGTTGGCGATTCCCCACAAGAAGACTTTTCACAACCGCCCCAACACGCCTGGCAAAGAAATACGACACCCTAATGAGTGTCCGCGCTCCAGTCGGTGATTTAAATATCGCAAATGAAGATTGCTGTATCGGTCGCGGTCTCGCCGCTATACATTCAAAGGGCAATCACCAATCTTTCGTCCATTACACAGGCGCCGCCCTTCGTCCACAATTAGAGGTTTTCAACGGCGAAGGGACCGTTTTCGGTAGCATTAACCGAAACGCCCTCAACGACATGGACATCGTTATTCCAAGCAAGGACTACCTGGAAAAATTTGAAAGAATCGTTTCTGCACAAGATGCAGAAATATTTAACCGAAACGAAGAAATACAACACCTAACCGAGCTTCGAAACTCATTATTATCTAAACTGATGAGCGGAGAACAATTAGAAAAAAGGGAATCGGAGGAACAATGAAAACAATTAAAACTCTCCTGCTCTGCGCAACAGCATCCAAATTATAGCGGAAATCAATACGGAAGATGTTTTTTCTCTTTCGTTTGATGACGAGAGCCATACCTGCGTTGCCGTCTTTAACAGCTCTTTTTCCTGTCTGTTCTTGGATTCAAGACATCGCAGCAAAGCCCCCTGCTCATTTCGAGCAAAACCGCGCAATTCCGCAATACTCGAACACTGCGGGAGAAGATGAAGAGGGTTAGGGAACCCAAAGAAAATCCTTAGCGACGTTTTCAAAAAAAAAATCAAATTGTCATTTTTTGACATCGATTCTTGATTATCTTTACCGTGAATTAAAGCCTCGCCGTTTTTAGCATGTCGGCGAGGGAGGAGTAAAAATGACCGAATACAAAATGAAGCCCTACGAAGACCTGAACATTACCGACAATTTCATGTTCTGCAAGGTCTTCAGCAATGTGGATGTCGCCAAAGATTTTTTGCAGGCGGTTCTAAAAGTGGATATCGAGAAGATTTCCGTTGTGGCGGAGGCCAATACCCAGGAGGATCCTTTCCACAAGAGCGTCCGCCTTGACGTGCAGGTGCGGGAGGAAATAACCAGCGCCAATGGGAAGACCGAGGTCGGGCGGCAGTTTGATATCGAAATGCAGATGGATAATACGGGAGAACTCCCCAAGCGCGCCCGCTATTACCAGAGCATGTGCGACTTGGATGTTCTTTCCAAGGGCGCCGATTACGAGGAACTCCAGGAACAGTACATCCTGTTTATTTGCCCCAACGACATTTTCCACAAGGGAAAGGCCATTTACAGGTTCCAGAACCGCGAAGAATCTTCCCCGGAAATTTTGTTGGGTGACCTTTGCTTCAAAAACTTTTATATCTTTAAGAAGTACTCCGATATGAACGACGGGGCAACTCGCGAGTACATGCAGTATTTCGCCACCCAGAAGTGCGAATCCGAAAAGATGAAACGCATTCATGGGCTGGTCGAAAAGTACCGGATGGATCCCGCAACGAGGAAGGCGTATATGACTCTGGAACAGGAACTCAATCTCCGCTACAAGCATGGATTCAAGGAAGGACGTGCTGAAGGAGCCGAAGCCAAGAACCGGGAACTTGCCAAGGGTTTCCGAGAGGATGGGATTCCTATCGAGGTCATTTCCAAACGCACAGGCCTTACCCCTGAAGAAATCATGTCGCTGTAACTCCATACACATTCCTCCCACCCAAAATTGATTAAATTTTCCTCGGAGGAAGTCTAGTCCATGTCCTTTCTCGACGAAAACGCCTACGAGCAAAGCATCATCGAACTGTTCCGCGATACGCTGGGATGGGAATACCGCTATGGACCCGACGTCGAAAGAGACTTTCACGACCCGCTTTACGAAGCGGTTCTTACGGAATCCCTTTCGCGCATCAATCCGCATGCGCATCCGCAAGCCCTATCCGAAGCGCTCAACAAGCTGCGCCATTTTGAAAACAACGACCTTGTAACTCAAAACGCCATCTTTACGGATTACCTGCAGAACGGCGTGCAGGTAACGTATTCCGACAAAGGAGAAAACAAGTCCGAAATTATTTACCTGGTCGATTTTAAAAACGCAGGCAACAACAGTTTCATCATCGCGAACCAGTGGACCGTCGTCGAAAAATCGAACAAGCGTCCCGACGTGATTCTGTTTGTAAACGGCATTCCCGTTGTCCTTTTTGAACTCAAGTCCCCGAGCCGCGAAGAAACCAGCGCAAGCGAAGCTTACCTGCAAATCAAGAACTACATGCAAGAGGTTCCAAGCCTTTTCATTTACAACTGCATTTGCGTGATGAGCGACCAGTTTACATCCAAGGCGGGAACCATTACCAGCGGCGAAGACCGCTTTATGGAATGGAAAACAAGGAACGGCGAAAAAGAAACCGGCAACGTCGCCGAGTTCGACACGTTCTTCGAAGGGATGTTTCAAAAGGAACGCCTGCTAGACATTTTGCAGAACTTCATCTGCTTTTCAAAAGAAGGCGTCAAGAATTTCAAAATTCTCGCGGCATACCACCAGTATTTCGCAGTCAAAAAAGCGATTGAATCGACGAAACGCGCGACACGTACCGACGGAAAAGGCGGCGTCTTTTGGCACACGCAAGGTTCGGGCAAATCGCTGTCGATGGTCTTTTACGCGCACCTGCTGCAAAGCGCTCTAGAGAGCCCGACGATTGTCGTCATCACCGACCGCAACGATTTGGACGACCAGCTTTACGGGCAATTTTTAAAATGCAGAGACTTCTTGCGGCAAGATCCCATGCAGGCGAAATCGCGCGAACATTTAAGGCAACTGTTGAGCGGTCGCAAGGCGAACGGCATCTTTTTCACGACGATGCAAAAGTTCGAAGAATCCGCAGAAGCTCTTTCGGATCGCAAGAACATTGTCGTGATGGCCGACGAAGCGCATCGCAGCCAATACGGCTTAACCGAAAAGGTGAAAGTCGTCAAGGACAAAGACGGAAACAGCATCGCCAAGCGTTCCATCGGTTCTGCGCGCATTGTCCGCGACAGTTTGCCGAATGCCACTTACATCGGTTTTACCGGTACGCCGATTTCCAGAAAAGACCGCAGCACGCAGGAAGTTTTCGGGAACTACATCGACATTTACGACATGACGCAGGCCGTGGCCGATGGCGCCACGCGCCCCGTGTACTACGAAAGCCGCGTCGTCAAGCTTCGCCTTGACGAAAGCACGCTCAAGCTTCTCGACGAAAAATACGACATCCTTGCAGAAAACGCGAACCCGGAGGCAATTGAAAAAAGCAAGCGCGACCTTGGACAAATGGAAGCGGTCCTCGGGAATCCGCAGACCATCCAATCTTTGGTCTCCGACATCATCGAACACTACGAAAATTACCGTGCCAATTTGCTGACCGGAAAAGCGATGATCGTCGCTTACAACCGTACCATCGCCATGGCGATTTACAAAAAAGCTCTGGAACTGCGTCCGAATTGGAACGAGAAAATTGCTGTCGTCATGACCGAAAGCAATAAAGATCCGAGCGAATGGCGCGGTATCGTGGGCAACAGGCAAGACCGCGAAGAAAAGGCTCGCGCCTTTAAGGACAACGAAAGTCCGCTCAAGATTGCGATTGTCGTCGATATGTGGCTGACGGGTTTCGACGTTCCGTCGCTCGCGACAATGTACGTTTACAAGCCGATGGAAGGACATAACCTGATGCAGGCTATTGCCCGAGTGAACCGCGTTTTCCAGAACAAGGAAGGCGGTCTCGTCGTTGATTATATCGGCATCGCGCAAGCGTTGAAACAGGCGATGAACGATTACACCGTTCGCGACCGGAAAAACTACGGCGAAATGGACGTTGCCCGCACCGCATACCCAAAGTTCCAGGAAAAACTGCAAGTTTGCAAAGACCTTTTCCACGGATTTGATTACAGCGATGCCGTGAACAATTCCAATTTAAAGCTCAACCGATGCGTTACCGCGGCGACCAACTTTATCCTGGACATCTCCCGCACCCAAAACCGCGAAGCCTTCCAGAAAGAAGCGACGATGCTCGGCCAGGCACTGTCGCTCTGCTCTTCGATTGCACAAAAGCAGGAACGCATGGAAGCGGAATTTTTTGGCGCAGTCCGCGTGATGGTTTTGCGATTCACCTATTCCGGGCACGGAAAAGTTTCGCTCAAAGAAATCAACGCACAGATTAACGAACTTTTGAAAGGCTGCATCCAGAGCGATGGCGTCATCAACCTCTTTTCGGATTTTAAATCCAGCGTTTCGCTCTTCGACGCAAAGTTTCTCGCCGAAATTGCAAAAATGAAAGAGAAGAATCTCGCGCTAGAGATGCTCCGCAAGCTGATCGAAGAACAGGTGCGCCTTTACCGCCGCACGAACGTGGTCAAATCCGAAAAGTTCAGCGTCATTTTGCAGCAGGCGATGAACCGATACCTGAACGGGATGCTCACCAACGGAGAAGTCATCGAAGAACTTTTGAAAATGGCACGCGACATGGCCGAAGCGCAAAAAGAAGGCGACGCTCTCGGTCTTTCCGCAGAAGAACTCGCATTTTACGATGCGCTCACGCGTCCGCAGGCAATCAAGGACTTTTACGAAAACAGCGAGCTGATCGCGATAACCAAAGAACTCACGGAAAATTTACGAAAGAACAAAACGATCGACTGGCAAAAGAAGGAGAGTGCCCGCGCCCACATGCGCATGGCGATCAAAAAACTGCTGAAAAAGCACAAGTATCCACCCGAGGGAATGGAAGACGCCGTCCAGACGGTGATGACCCAGTGCGAACTCTGGACGGACAACGCCGACATGGAAACCGCTCCTGCGGAAAACATCATTCACACGCCTACCGCAGAATTTAATTTGTACAAAAACGTCGCCGACGGCACGAAGCCGCAATGGAACGCTTGACTTTCGAAAGGCATCTTGAAATGGATGAAGACTTGAAGAAAAACGAAGATTCCCCCACCGACGACGATGTCGCCGCCTACTTTCAGATCAAGAGGGTGAAGCGCTTTCTCGGCGTGCACGGTCCGAAGGACTGCGACGACGAAAGCGGTCCGGTCTCTTACGGTGACGGACACTCCGGCTGGAATCGATAATCGGATTTCCGTTCACGGGCAACGGACTGCGGACAACCATTTTTTTATCTTTGCGACGAAACAAACGAGGATTTCCATGGCCAAGAAGAACGGCAAAAAAATGATGTGGGACGGTCGCTTCGACTGCGGCATGGCCCAGAGCATGATCGATCTGAGCTTTAGCTTGGATTTTGACAAGGAACTTCTGGAAGAAGATATCCAGGGTTCTCTGGGACACGGCAAGGGTCTTGTGGAATCGGGCGTGCTGAGCAAGTCGGACTACGCAAAAATCCGCAAGGGACTCCTGGGCATTCTCGACGATGTCCGCAGCGGAAAGGACCTCTGGCTCCCTACGGACGAAGATGTCCACATGGCCGTGGAGCGCGTTCTCACGGAACGCATCGGGGATCTCGGAAAGAAAATCCACACGGGCAGAAGTCGCAACGACCAGGTTTCCACGGACTTCAAGCTCTACATGCGCCACCGCGCCGAAGAAATCCGAACGCTCGTCATCGAGCTCCAGGCGACCGTGCTCGCCGTCGCCGAAAAGAATTTCGGCAAGCGGATGCCCGGCTACACGCACTTGCAGCAGGCACAGCCCATTCTCTTTAGCCATTACCTGATGAGCCTTTTCTTTGCGCTTTCCCGCGACGCCCAGAGACTTGAAAACTTTCTCGCCCTGCACGTGGAACTGCCGCTCGGAAGCGGCGCGATGGCCGGGTCCGCATTTCCCTACCACCGGACGCTCGTCGCCGAGGAACTGGGCTTTGAACGTCCGAGCGCAAACAGCATCGATGCAGTCAGCCACCGGGACATGGCGCTTGAATTTCTGAGCGACCTGTCGATCATCGCAAGCACGCTCAGCCGCTACGCCGAAGACTTTGTCATCTGGAGTTCGAGCGAATTCGGCTACCTCACCCTGTCCGACGCGTTTTCGAGCGGATCCTCGATGATGCCGCAAAAGAAGAATCCCGACTCGATGGAACTCATCCGCGGAAAGTCCGGTCGAATGCTCGGCAACTTCAGCGCGATGTTCACCCTCGTCAAGGGGGCGCCGCTTTCCTACAGCCGCGATCTGCAAGAAGACAAGCAGCCCGTTTTCGACAGCGTCCACACGGCAAAGGTCATTCTCCGCGTCATGAGAGAAGCGATCGAAAGCGCCACGTGGAATTTCGACAAGATGGAAAGCAAGATGCTCCCCGCCCTGCTTGCGACGGACCTCGCCGACATCCTCGTCGAAGACGGCATTCCCTTCCGCGATGCGCACCGGATCGTCGGAAGCCTTGTCGGCGAAGCAGCCAGGCAAGGCGAACAGTTCACCGACCTTCCCGACGCGGAATGGGCGAGCAAGGGCGTTCCCGACCCGAAGGGCGTGAAAAAGCGACTGACGTTCGCCTATTCCGTTTCCCGGAGAAATATCGAAGGCGGAACCGGCGAAGAGTCCGTCAAGGAAGAATTCCGGAAAGCGAAAAAGATTCTCGCCCGCGAAAGAAAGAAACGGTAATTGCCAAAAACGAAAACGCCCGAAGCTTTCGAGCGTTTCTTGTTTCTAGCGAAAGTTCCCTTTCAACCAGATGTTCTTCGCGTTTTTCCATCTAGACTTTCCTGCGTTCCGGGCGAATCCGCTTGAAATTCAACCGCAGCGCGTTCATCACGACGCAAAAGCTCGAAAGGCTCATTGCGCAGGCGCCGAGCACCGGATGCATGGACCAGCCGTTGATGGAATAATAGACTCCGGCGGCAAGCGGCATCAGGGCGACATTGTAGAAGAACGCCCAGAAAAGGTTTTCCCGAATGTTCCAGAGGGTCGCTCGGCTCAAGCGGATCGCTGCCGTGACATCTTCCAGGCTGCTGTTGACAAGGACGATATCCGCCGCATCGATCGCCACGTCCGTTCCTGCTCCAATCGCCATGCCGACATTTGCCTGTACGAGCGCGGGCGCATCGTTGATGCCGTCCCCGACCATCGCGACCGTTCCCCGCTCCTGCAAACGGCGAATTTCGCTTGCCTTCTCTCCCGGAAGAATCCCGGCGACGACTTCATCGACTCCGGCCTTCTGGGCTACCGCCGAAGCGGTTCTCGGGTTGTCTCCCGAGAGCATCACCGTATGGAGCCCCATTTTCTTCAGTTCGGAAATCGCAGAGGCGCTGTCGGCCTTCAGTTCGTCCGCAACGGCGATGATTCCGAGAAAGGCGCTTTCGCTCGCAAAGAGAATCGGGGTCTTTCCCTCGTCGGCGAATTTCGCAAGCGAAGCCTCCACGGAAGAATCCAGCGGAACCCGGGAACGGATAAAGTCCAGATTTCCGGCAAACGCACTCTTGCCCGCGACACGAGCCTCGACTCCCAGCCCGGACTTCGCCGTGCAGGATTCCGGTTCCAGGATATCGATCGAAAGCTCCTCCGCCTTGGCGAGAATTGCCCTTGCCAGCGGATGTTCGCTCCGCATTTCAATTGACGCGGCAAGCTTCAAGAAACTTTCCCGCGACATTTCGCAAGGAACGATATCCGTCACGACCGGCTTTCCACGCGTAATCGTTCCCGTCTTGTCCAGCGCCACGATCCGAATTCGCCCCGCTTCTTCCAAGGCGGTTCCCGTCTTGAAGAGAATTCCGTTTTTCGCTCCCTTGCCCATTCCGACCATGATGGCGACAGGCGTCGCAAGGCCAAGCGCGCACGGACAGCTCACGACCAGGACGGCGATCGCATGGGAAAGCGCAAACGAAAAATCGGCGCCGAGGAGTTTCCAGACAGAAAATGTCACAATCGAAACGAGGATGACAGACGGCACAAAGACTCCGGAAACCCGGTCCGCTATCTTTTCGATCGGGGCCTTGGTCGCCGAGGCTTCGCTCACCATCTGGATGATCCTGGAAAGCGTCGTGTCGCGCCCGACCCGAACGGCCCTGCATTTTAAAAAGCCGTTCTGGTTGAGCGTCGCCGCGCTGACAGGAGAATTCGCTTCCTTATCGACCGGGATGCTCTCGCCGGAAAGCGCGGATTCATCGACTGCGGACGCACCTTCCAGAACCACGCCGTCAACGGGAACGCTTTCGCCGGGCTTTACGATAAAGACGTCCCCTTCCTTCACCCGAGACGCCTCGAGCACGGTTTCGACGCCATCCCGAATCACTGTTGCCGTCTTGGGCGTGAGCTTCACCAGGCTTTTCAACGCGTCCGTCGTCCGACCCTTCGACATGGATTCCAGGCATTTTCCCAGGGTGATCAGCGTAACGATCATCGCCGACGTTTCGAAGTAGAGAGACTTGCCGTCCGAAAAGAAAAGCATCGCGAAGCTGTACACAAACGAAGCGCCAGCCCCTAGGGAAACCAGCGTGTCCATGTTCGGTCCACCGTGAACGAGAGCCCGAAAGCCGCTTACGAAAAATTTCCGGTTGACGAAGAGAACGATCAGCGCAAGAACCATCTGCACGATTCCGCCCAGAAGCGCATACCGGTCAAAGCAGCGCGGAAGCGGCATTCCCAAAAGCGGATTCGCCATGCTGAAGTAAAGCAGAACCAAAAGAAAGCCTACCGAAGTGGCGAAGCGCTTCCAGAGAAGAGGCGACTCCCTGTCAAGAAGCAAGTCCTGTTCCGGGTCGCCTCCCGAAGGTGCGTCTTCCCAGAGAGACGCTCCATAGCCCGCCTTTTCGACAGCGCTCACGACATCCGAAATTTCGAAGTTTCCTTCGACAAGCAGGCTGTTCGCAAGAAGGCTCGCCGAGCAGGACGACACGCCGGAAACATTCCGGACGGATTTTTCGACACGGGCGACACAGGCGGCACACGACATTCCGATGACGCGAAACTTTTTCATCTTTTCTCCGAGAACTTAACGGTCCACGATTTTCCCGACGCCATACCCTTCGTCGGAAAGCGTCTTCCGGATTTCCTCGTCCGAAACGTTCCGAACCGCACGGATCCGGGCTTCGGCCTTCTTCAGGTTCACCTTGGCGGAGACGCCTTCTAGAGAATTCAGCGCGTTCTGCACGTGCGCAGCACAATTCTTGCAGACCATTCCTTCGACGGCTATCGTCTTTTCGCAGACGACGTTTCCTTCGAGCGTCTTTTCCGTCGCGTTCGATTCGCCGCCGCCGCCACCGCAACAGGAGCCCTGTCCCTTGAAATGCAGGATCGATGAACGGACAGCGAAAACGATCGCCGCGAGAATAAGCAGAATGATGATAACGTTTAACATCGTAAGCTCCTTGGCTTATTTCATCAGTTTGGGAAGAATTTCGACAAGCTCGTCGATGACCGAATCGTCGCCTTCGCGCACATGCCGCGCCACGCAAGTCCGGATGTGCGTCGCGAGAAGCATCTTGTTGAAAGCGTTGAGCGCCGCGTTCGCCGCCGAAACCTGGACCAGGATGTCCGTGCAATAGGCGTCCTTTTCAAGCATTCCCCGAATGCCCTTGATTTGTCCTTCGACCCGATTCAGCCGGGAAACCAGCTGTCGGATTTCCGCTTCGTCGCGATGCTTTATCTTGCAGTTGCGGCAGTCGCAAGCCTTGCCAACCATAGCGAACCTCTTCTTTTCGCCTCTGTCCGAGAGGCGGTTCGCGTCAAATATACTAAAAAATACCCCGATGGGGTATATGGTCCTAGCGATGCTTGCGCTCTGCCGGTGCCAGACGTTCCGCGATTTTCGAGATGTCGCTGTAGAGTTCCAGAAAATCCTCGACCCAGATCGCGTCGCGCTCGCCGACCAGGGAAAGCGCGTTTTCCAGGGTATGTTCCGCATTGTAAGGACCCACGACCGTTCCCGTCGGAGAATGTCCAAAGCCTGTCTGGTGATTGCCGTAAAGCATCATGGCGGCGCGAGCCCGGTAAGAACGGTGCAGACGGGAAACCAGCTGCGATCGCAGGGCGAACAGTTCGGAATAGGCGCTGTCGAAATCGCCTGCCTCGATAAGCTTCTCTGCCTTTTCGATGTTGCTCGTAAACGAAATGCGTTCCGCGACGGGAATCAGATACTTCTTGGACGAAAGCTTCTTCTGGAATTCGGCGACTTCCCTTTCCAGGGATTTCCTGTTCCACAGCGAGACATGGATTTCCCGTGGCTTTTCCGACAGGGAGAGTTCCCGTTCGTGCGAATCTACCCAGCGGTTCAGCCGTACGATCGTTTCGGAAGCCTCGGCGTCCTCGCGGAGCGTCAGGTAGTCGGCAATCCGCGACAGCAGATAGTCGGCAAAGACAAGACGCCAAAACGGCAAGCGATCCTTCTTGCGGAGCGCATCGACCCGATTCCTTACCGAACCGTATTCGGCTTCGAGCGATCCGTTCATCGCTTCGCCTCTCCGACGGGTTCGCTGCTCGACTTGCGAATCGGCGTAATCCCGATTTCCACGCGACGGTTCCGCTGCCGATTCTCTTCGCTCGTGTTCGGCACTCTCGGATGGAACTCCCCGAATCCAGCGGCAAAGAGTCGTTCGGGCGAAAATCCCTGGTCGATAAGCGTCTTCACCACATTGACGGCGCGTTCCGTCGAAAGGTTCCAGTTCGTGTAGGTCGGAGAATTCGTCGGCGTGTCATCCGTAAATCCGGAAACCATAATCGCGTCGCCCGTATCGAGAACGTCCTGCAATCCCTTGCCTATCGACTTGATGTAGGAGATTCCCTCGGCAGTCAGGTCCGCCCCGTTCCGCGGAAAGAGCAGCGAAGCCTGGATCAGGATGTTTCCGTTTTCGAGAGCGATGATTCCCTTTTCGAGAGAAGACTTGAGGCTTTGCGAAAGAAGCGCGTTTCTTTCCTTCGCGACCCGGCGCATTTCCTCCTGGCAGCTGACGACTTCCTGCTCCGTACGGGTCAGCGCTTCCGCCTTCTTTTCCTTCATCGTCGTCATGGCGACAAAGGCGAGAATGAAGAGAGACAGGAGACCGGCTGTCAGGTCCGTAAAAACAAGCCAGTGGCTTTCTTCGCGACGTTTCGCCATGGACTATTCCGCCTTCGGCTTTGCGGGAGCCTTCTGAACCTGGTCCAGGATTTCGAGCAGGATTTCCTGCGTTTTCAAGGCGTTTTCGAGAAGGACCTCGCCCGAGCGTTCTTCGAACGACTGCAGCGCGGAGTTTAGCCGCTCGATAAAGTTCTGCTCGTTTTCGCGTTCGGGAACGTCGCCGGAGAGCTTCGAAAGTACCGTTTCGATTCCCTTGCCGAACATTTCGAGATTGGCCGAAAGTTCCGACTGGTTGACGCGCATGAGCCTTGCCGCTTCGGCGACATTCGAGGAAAGCGCATCCGCGGACTCGCTTTCACGGGCGATGCGGGAATCGATGCCCGAAACGAGCGACTGCTGCGACGTGACGAGGGATTCCGAAGAACGCGCCAGTTCCGAAAACGAAGCCTGGACCTTTTGCGAGAGGCTCTCGATTTCGCGGGAAACGGAATCGGAAAGCCCGACCGTTGACGAATTCGCCTTGGCGGCGACCTCTTCGGCCACGGTCCGCAAGATTTCGAGTCCCTTCTGTTCCGCTTCGGCGACCTTTTCCGTCGAAGCCTTGAGGGCGTCCATGAAGCGGTCCCAGCGTTCGCCGGAATCCCGCATCTGGAGATCCAGGTGGTTCGAAATCGACGACGCCACGTTTGTGGAAAGATTCGAGATTTCCTTTTCGAGCCCGTTCACCACGCCGGATTCAATCGACTGGACGCTCGAAGACAGCTTCTGCATTTCCTCGGAAAGCCCGCCGGTCACCGCGGAGAGCGAATCGCGGAGCTTTTCCGTCACCACGGTTCCGGATTCAAGCAGGGACGTTGCGGCATTTTTCCCGGCAAGGGAAAAATCCTCCGACATTTTCTGCACCACGGTCCGCATTCCGTCGAGCGCGACATTCTGCGATTCCGAAAGGCGCCGGAGCGTTTCCTCGCCGACTTTCAAAAGATTTTCGGCAAGAGACGACTGCATTTCGGAAAGGCCTCTTTCCACTGCGGCAAAGCGCGCATCGTCCGCAGACTTCGAAGCGTCGAGCATTTCCCGGAATTCGGCAGAGCGCACGGTTTCCGCGCCTTTGAGCGAGCTCGCGAGCTCGCGAATTTCCCTGGCGAGGGCGTTTTCCGCGGATCCGCTCCTAGGCACCAGGTAGAGCAGGGTGAATCGGTCCAGTTCGGAAATCCAGGCTTCCCGGTCCGCTTCGTACAGGGAATGGATGGCGTTCAGGATCAGCGCGGCAAAGAGACCGCAGAGAGACGATCCGAAGATTCCCTTCATGCTCGAAAAGATGTTCTGGATGATGCCGAGCGTCGTTTCCGAAGTCGCGCTGGAATCGATGGCGCTTCCCGCCGCATTGATCGAAAGCATCAGGCCGAAAAAGGTTCCCATGAGACCGAGCAGGACGACAACCCCGCCTCCGCTTTTCACGGAACATTCTTCCTCGGCGGCCCAGGTCGTCTTGAGAAACGGCAGGTCCTGGACCTGGAAAAGAACCTTTCGCGCAGACAGGGAACGCAAGAACCGGATTCTCCCGTTCAGGCCGCCGGCGCCTTCGACTTCCGCATCCGAAGGCGAACTTCCCGATTCATAGAGCGAAGCGTACCTGGCGGCGAGTTCGCGTTCCCCGGCAATCTGGCAAATGGCGCGGAACACGTTCCAGGCAGAGAGAAGATAGATGGCGAAAATGGCGACCATGATGAGCCAGCCAAAGAGAGGCGCGCCAAAATAGAACGCCCCGGAGACAAGGACCACCGCCCCGATCAAGGCAACAAGCAACGTCCAAAGAGATTTCTTCATTCTTACTCCGTGGTTTTATGGGTAAAAAGATCCAGCTGTCCGCGAGAAAATCCGCGCAGATACAGGAGCCATTTTTCCGAATACCATTTTCCGATATAGAGCGTGACGCCTTCCGCATAGTCGCAGAAGTCATCCGTAAAGGCGAGAAACGCGTTTTCGTAGGCGATGTTCGAACTGTTCGCGCCCAGATTCTTTGCGCAGGACCGCGCGGACGGAAAGCACTTTTTTTCGCGGGGTGGCTTGAATTCCGCCATGAAGCGCTTTCGGGCGATGCCCGCAAGCGAAGCGCGCAAGCGCGATGTCAGGGAATATTCGCTAGCGCGGAGTGCCGCTTCGAGCGACGGCAAGATCTTGGACACCGCATCAAGGGCGCTTTCCCGATACCACATTTTCGACAGCTTGTCCTGGATGTGTTCCACGCGGCCGGAAAGGTTTACCAGAAGCTTTTCGGCGTCGCCCACCATCAGGTGAATCGTGGAGAAGTAGAGGTTGCGAAGCTTCTCCGCGTTGGCGGAAAAGAACCAGCCGTCTTCGCCCTGCAGAATATACTGGTTCTGCGAGAGCATCCGGGTCATTTCGTCCGTGGCGAACCGCTGCATCCACTTGAACCGGAACTCCCGAAACTTGAGCCGATATTCGTCGAGAATGACCGGGAAATCCTCCGCGGCGAGTTTCCAGGCATGCGAACCGTTCGAAATCATTTCGCTCCCGGACATCATTTCTTCCGGTCTCGATTCCGCGGCGTCCAGATGCTCGTTCAGGGCGATAGACCAGCGGACATCCATCGCCTGCGAAAGGTTCGAAAGTTCCGAAGCGCGGTCCAGCCGAAAGCCCGTTCCGAGCAAGCTCGAACCCGTCATTTTCCGAATAGCCCTGCGAAACGACTCTTCCACTTCCGACCTCTAGAATTCGGCCTCGATGCGCTGCCAGACGTTCTTGGAAACCTTGCGTCCCTTGGCGGCCATCTCGTCGGATTCCTTGCGGATGTCCGCTTCCAGATTGTTCGCGACCAGCCTGCTTTCGCCGTCAAAGGAAGTTCCCCGGTAAAGGTAGAGTCCAAAGACATTGTCGTGGATCTTCGTGTTCCTGAAGCGGACCGTTCCGACCCCGACGGAAAGGGCAAAGCGGTTGCGGGAAAAGTCGCAGCCAGACAGCTCGAAGCCGGGAGAATTTTCCACCCAGAGCCCGTAGTAGTTGTTGACGAACTCGACGTTCTCGAAAATTCCCCGGGAGCGAATGACCGTATTCCGGAAGGCGTTCTCGATGCGCAGGTGCGTCACGCGAAAGTAGCGTTCCCCGGTCGAAAAATACAGGCCGTTCCAGGATTCCGCCGAATCCGCGGAAAGAAAGGCGACGGGCTTTTCCGCCGATCCTTCGATGCGGACCGTTCCGCGCAAGTAGAGCTTTGCGTAGCCGCTAAAGAAGACCTCGACGCCGGGTTCGATCAAGAGCGTGTCGCTTTCCGAAAGGACAAAGCTCGATTCCAGGAGATAGGGCGAGGAACGCTCGGAAAGCACCACCTTGTGATGCCTGATCTGCGGAAAAGGCGTCACGGCAAACGATGCGCCAGCGAGGAAAAGAATCAAGAGCAGACGCTTCACGGGCGAACCCTCCGGAGCGAAAGCTTTTGGCGGACCCGCACGTCGGGAATGGTATCGCCGCTCTTCTTTTCGATGACGCGCAATTTCCCTTCGACAAGCAGATCCCCTTCGACGACCTTTCCGGCGCGGACGTCAAACAGGATGGTTCCCGTTCCCAGGACAAAGTCGGGGCTTTCCGTAATCTGCAAATCGTCTTCGGTGTTCTGGCGATAGCGGACGTTCATCTTCAGCCGGGCAAGGCTTGTCCCGTCGCGCTCGAAAAGCTCCTCCAGCTTGAACCACTTGTACACGACGCACGTCTTTCCGCGGTCATCGGTAAGCATCTGCTGGCGTTCCCACGAATCTCCGACAGCGACAGGGCTTGCCGGAAGCACGGGCTGCACCTTCAGAAAGATCTTCCGGACATCCACGTCCCCGATATCGGGCAAGGCGACCATTTCGTCGAGCTGGACAGCCCACATTTCGCCGTCCCCTCCCATCTTGTATTGGACCGACTGGGTCTTCAGGTAACGCTCGACGTGATCCGTCTCCTCGACAGAGCGACCGTCCGAAGCGTAAGCCGCGGAATCCACCCGAAGCAGAAAGCGTCCCGTTCCGTCGTCGTAGGCGGAAAGAAGTTCCGAATGGACATGCAGGTCCAGCTGCGCGGTCATGGACTGCGCCGAATCGGTCGGGCCATCTTCCGAAGCGTTCGAAAGAATCTGGAAGGAACTTTTCAGCTCGTAGTCCTCGGGAGTCGGATTTTGCGTATTGAATCCGAGCAGGACGTTTTTGTCTTCGCAGGCAATAAAGACAAGCGAAAAGACGACAAGGAGCGAAATTTTAAAGACGGGCATAGGGCAAAGATAAAATTAAGAAACCGGATCTTTGGGAAGCTTTGCGCCGGAATCGCCTTTCTTCTGGCGCATTTCCATAAAAAACGTCCGGACGAGATCGAGACATTCCTCCGCCTTCACGCCTCCCGTCAAAAGGACCTTCTGCCCGATGGCATTGTTCGACAGCACATCGATGGTCGTGCCGCAGCCTCCAAAGCGCCTGTCGGGAGAGCCATAGACGACGCGGGAAATCCGGCTGTTCAAGATGGCACCGGCACACATCGGGCACGGTTCGAGCGTCACGTAGAGCGTCGCCCCCGAAAGCCTCCAGTTTTCGAGCGCGGCGGAAGCCGCCCCGATGGCGACGATTTCCGCGTGGGCCGTCGCATCCTTCAGGGTTTCCACCTGGTTGTAGCCTTTGCCGATGCAGCGTCCATCCTTGACAATGACGCAACCGATCGGAACCTCGCCCAAGTCATAGGCGCGCATCGCTTCGCGAATCGCCATTTCCATCCAGCGTTCGTCTTCCCGGTCCGTCACCGTTCACCTTGCCTGTCCTGCGACGTTTCGCGTTCCGGACATTTCAGGAAAATCCGAAGAACGTTTGCCACGACGAGCGTCGTCACGCAGGAAACCGCGGGATTCCAGAAAAAGCAGAGTACACCGTCAAAAGGCGGGACATACGCCGGAACCATCGGAACCCGGTTGAAAAGCAGGATAGACGCCATGCCGCACAGGACGCCGACAATAATCGCCGAAGACGAGATCCTGCGAGAGAAGAAAGCGAGAAGAAAGAGCGCAAGAAGCGGTCCCGTAAAGAGCCCCGTAAAGAAGAGCGCGTTCGAAAGGAGGGAAGTCTTCATGTCCGCGGCGACAAAGGCGCACAGCGTGCTCAGCGCAGCCCAGAGCAAAGTCCAGCGTTTCGCCTTCGCGAGAACGTTCGCGTCCTCGGAGCGCACGAGCATGATGTCCTTTACCGTCGTATTGCCCAGCGCGTTGATGGCGCTCGAAAGACTGCTCATGGCTGCCGCATAGATGGCCGCGACGACAAGTCCCGTCGCGCCCGTCGGAAGTACGTGGACGATAAAGTAGGGAAAGACCTCGTTCAGCTGGACTTCCGGCGGAAGGACTGCAACGCCCTTGACGCGGAAATAGACGAAAAGTCCGGCTCCGACAAGGAAGAAGAGAATGGAAACGAAGACCCCGAGAACCATGCTGAGAACGCTCGACGCGTTGGCGGAACGAATGGAATCGCAGCTTATGTAGCGCTGGACAAATTGCTGGTCGCAGCCGCGGATGGCGATTTCGATAACGCCGTAGGCGATTCCCGCCGAGAGAAGGTTTCGCGCGTTTGCCGGATCCCAGCTGGAAACGTCGAAGAACCTCGTCTTTCCCGCTTCCGACGCCAAGGCGAACATCTCGCCGAAGCCGCCGACGCCCTTCGAAATGATCCAGAGCGCGATCACGCCCCCGCCAAAGAGCACAAGGAACTGCATCACGTCTGTCCAGACGACCGCCTTGAATCCTCCATGCCACGTGTAAAATGTCGATACGACCGCCGTCACGAGAATCGCCCAGTGGATGTCGATACCAAGAATCGGGGCCAGCACGAGAGACGGCGCATACAGGAGGATTCCCATTCGCAGCAAGAGGTGCAGACTGTAGAAGATGGCCGCAAGGCGGCGAATCCGCGGCGAAAAGCGAATTTCGAACAGTTCGTATGCGCTCGAAATCCTTGCCCGGCGAATCCGCGGAATGAATACCCAGCCGACGACCGCGATCGAGAGAAGCGCGCCCACGTTGTTCATGAGGAACCGCATGTCCTTGTCATAGGTCTCGGCCGGATTTCCGAGGAACGTCGTCGCGCTCACGGAAGTCGCAATCAGGCTTATCCCGATGGCCACCCACGGCATTTTCCCGCCGCCGCGCATATAGTCGCCAAATCCCTTGTTGCCTCGCGAAGCCCATAGCCCGATAGCAACGGAAAGAATGACGTAAAGAAACAGTACAACCCAGTCGATCCAGGTAAACATCGTTTAGACTACCTCCTGCGAGCCAGTGTCGAAGGCTCGCTGTTCATATCGGACAACACGATTCCTGCCGTTTTCCTTGGCGCTGTAGAGGGCCTCGTCCGCATACTGGACCGCCCGCGACATTTCGCCCTGGAACTCTTCCGTCACGAGGAAGCACCCGATGCTGACCGAAACGTCTATCGGCGCACCCAGGTGAATATCGAACGGAGCCTTGCACACCGCAAGCCGGATGTTTTCCGCGACACTCGTCAGCGAGTCCGCGGTCGCATCCGGAATCGCGACAAAGAATTCCTCGCCTCCATAGCGGGCAAGCAGGTTTTCGCCCACCGCGGCGACCGATGAAATCCGGGAAGCGATTTCCTTGAGCACGGCGTCTCCCGCCTGGTGCCCATACGTATCGTTGATGTGCTTGAAATGGTCAATGTCCATCATCATCACGCCGACGTTCTTTCCGGACCGGGACTTGTCGAGGTCGACAATCTTCTCGTCGATCGTGCGACGGTTCAGAAGCCTGGTGAGCCCATCGTGGTAGATTTTGAACTGCTCGCGCTCGAACTGCATCCCGCGCTGGTAGGCGAAATAGGCGATGTTCACCATGAAGCGGAGCAGGTCCTTTTCGAGCTGGTCAAAGTTCTGCGCGTATCGGCGTTCCAGGCAAATGGCGATTTCGGAAGGCTCGTTGCGAGCCACGTTGTGCATCGTCATGGAGCTCGGCTGGACAAACAGGTAGCGGAGCGAATTGTTCCTAGGCTCCCGATCGGTGATGCGCGGTACATATTCCGAACGTCCGTTGAAAACGCGTTCCATGGGGCAGTGCTGCAACATCGCAAGCGGCAGAATCCCCTTGTCCGACATGGAGAACGTCATGCCTTCGAAACGCTCCTCGTCCTCGCCACGGCAAAAGGCGACAGTTCCCTCAC
This sequence comes from Senegalimassilia sp., assembly GCA_963652365.1. GTDB lineage: Bacteria > Fibrobacterota > Fibrobacteria > Fibrobacterales > Fibrobacteraceae > Hallerella. Next base: position 47,608 of record CAVJTH010000005.1, on the reverse strand, counting down.
GCTTTTCCGGATGAAAGACCAGAATCATGATGCGTTCCGCCGTAAAGTTCTGGCTGACGTATTCAAAGATTTCCTTGTACGTGTCGCGAAGGAGCGTCGTCTTGAAGAAGCGCTGCTGGTAAGCGGAAAGCTCGTAGAACTTCTTTTTTTCGCGATAGTTCGCCGCCGACGTATAGCTCTTGTACGTGAACATGTAGAACAGCGTGGCAAAGCTTTCGAGCGAGGGAATCAGGTCAGCAAGGAACGCGTTGCGCTCCAGGGAATCGACGACGAGCGCTCCGACCCGTTCCTTCTTCTCGTTCAAAATCGGGACGCCCGCAACCGAATGGACGGCGACGCTCGCCGCATAGTAGCCAAGACTTTTCCCGTTCGGAAGGTCGCCTTCCAGAATCCGGCTGATTTCCCGCACCGCCAGCTGGCCGACAACGCCCGAACCGTCCGCGATCTGGGCGTTCCGGTTTATTTCGCTTTCCGATTCCGTCGCGAAAGCCCGAACGATGAACGTCTTTCGGTTCGACTTCAAGAGCAGAAGAACCGTGTGCGCCTTGGGAAGCAGATTGCGCAGGGCTTCGAGGGACGAACGATAGACGGGGTCCAGGTCGCGTTCGAGCTTTGTCCAGATTTCATTGCCGTTCAGCCTGGCGAAAGAGGCTTCGCCGTTTGCGGGATAGGCGTCGAACATGTCCTTCGCGGCAAGAACCGGCCCGGTCTGCGTCATCGCGGGGCGCAGGATCTTTCCGAAAGCGGTCCGGTCGGTCGTGCGGCCCGAACGCAAGACAGGGATCGCGCCGGAAGAATTCCTGTCCGTCGAATCGGAAAGCGTCGAACGGTTCAGCCAGGCGAGCACCAGGGAAACCAGCGCGAACGGAATCGCGAGCAAGAAGACGCCCCCTCGAAACGAGAGACCGATCAAGAAACCAAAGACGGCAAACAAGAGACTTGACATGCACCTACCCGAAAATTACAGCCGGAAAGAGCGATACAGCACCCAGAAAGCGACCACGGCAAAGACGATGTGACCGATCCAAGCGCCGAGGACAGGATAAAGCGCACCGTTTTCTCCCATCTTCAGCCCAATCCGTATGACTACATAATAGCTAAACACGAGAAGAATCCCAAGTCCAAACTTCTGGGAAAGTCCCCCATTTCGATTAAAGCGGTGCGCAAGAGCCGCTCCGATCAGCAGAACGATGAAATTCATCATCGAACCGGAAAACTTGAAGTGGTATGCCGTTTCCAGCTTGTTCGTGTTCTCGCCGGACCTCTTCTGCACCTCGATCTTTCGCAAGATGGTCTTCGCGTCCATTTCGTCGCCGCGCTGGCGCTCGTCCAGAAAATCCTCCGGCAAGAGCGAGGTCTTTCCCTTGAGGCTTTCCCGCACGAAATGCCTGGTCTCGACCGTTCCGTCCTTCAGGAACGTCCGCTTGTAGCCGTCTTCGAAGCGCCAGTAGCCCGGTTCGATGGATTCGACGATCCGCGGCGCATTCCTTCCCGTATCCTGGGCGGTTTCGATCGGTTCTTCGGCTGCGTTCGAATTCATTTTTCTCGCCGACTTTCTTGTCGCCGGCTTGCCGCTTTCCGGTTCTTTCCGTACTTTCGCGAATACCGTATCGGGTTCCACCCAGCGAAGCCGCCTCGCGTCAAGGCGTTCATGCAGATCGCCGTCGCGATAGACGAGAAGGACGACGTCGCGCCCCAGCCTAGCCGCCCCGCCATACGAGCGCATGAACCAGCTGGTCTTGTCTCCGGAGATGTACACGAAGTCCCGCTTGTCCCGGATCCGCGGATCCTTGCGCTGTTGCGACATCGGTTCCATGATCTTGTAACGGCTGTGGTTGGCATCCGGCAAGACCTTCGCATCCAGGTAAAACGAAAACGCCGTGACGAGCGCGCCGACAAGGAACACGGGAACAAGTGCGCGGAACGGGCTCCTTCCCGACTGCTGGATCGCCATGATTTCCAGGTGGCGGGACATGTTCCCCACCGAAGCGACCACGCCGATGAAAAGCGCGACAGGCGTCACCAGATAGACGATATAGGGAAGATAGGCGAGGTAGTAGGCCCTGGCGTCCGCAAGGTCACGCGCAAGCCAGGTCCGGATGTTTCCCACGAAGTCGATGACGATAAACATGAAGACCGCGCCAAGAAGCACGAGCAGGAACATCTTCAGGAAGTGGAGCACCAGATAGCGGGAAAACTTCATCGCGCGTTCTTCTCCGAGGAACGTCCCCTGCGAAGCCGCGGAAAGAACCTTCCGAAAAAATGCCGGATTCGCGCAGCGGGCGTCGTTCCCGAATAGCGGTCAAGATACATCTTCCACGCGAGAAAGATGCCGAACGCTCCGATGATCGCGTTGGAAATCCACATGGCGATGGCCGGAGAGACTATCAGCCGGTCCGCCAGGTTCTCGCCGCCGATGAGACAGACCCAGTAGAGGACGAAGAACGCGATGCTGTAGATGATTCCCGTTCCGATTCCTCCCTTGCGCGCCATGATCCCGAGCGGAGCGCCGATAAGGACAAAGACGATGCAGGCGACGCTCGTGCTGAACTTCTTGTGCACCTCGACCCAGTACTGCGCCTGGCGTTTTTTCTCGTTCAGGACACGCTCGGAAGTCCGATGGACAAGACGCGCCCGGGTGCGTTCCGCCACCGAAACGTCCCGCAAGGCCCGGACATGGCGAAGCGAATCCGTCGGCAGCTTTCGGGAAAAATCCCCGGGGACGATCGAATCGCCGAACGCGAGCTCCCGAAGCCGGGAAAGATCGGGAAAGAGCGTTCCCCGGCTCTCCTCGACAATCCTCCTTTCGTTCTTCTTCGCTTCCTCGATGACTTCGAGCATCATCTCGACAGGCATTTCGCGATCGCTGCGATACTTGCGGTTGCGGCGTTCGAGACGGTCGTTCACGTTTCGTACGGCAAAGTCCTCCGAAGAAAAGCGGATGCGGAAATAGTTCGCCGGATCGTCCTTGTCCGCGATATGGTTTTCCCCGCTCTTGAGCCGAAGCATCAGAGTCGCGCCGTTGTCCGCATAGTCCATCGTCGCGCTGTCCGCCATGACGATTCGCGGAGGCCCCTTTCCCTCCGTTTCGAAAATCTGGATTCCGTAGAGCGTTCCCGTCGAAGGGTCGATGCGCTCGACCCAGAGCTGCACACCCGGAAACTGCGTCGTCAGCTTTCCCGCATCGATAAAGGCATGAGGCTTCTTGCGCGAGACGGCGCTCATCAGCTCCACGGACCTGTGGTTCGCTTCGGGCAAGATCCAGTTGTTGAAGAGAATCAGCAGCTCCGCAATCAGCACCCCGACGAGAAGCACCGGGCGCATGATCGACAGCGGAGAGACTCCGGCCGCCTTCATCGCCGTAATTTCCTGGTCTCCCGAAAGCCTTCCAAAAGCCATCAGGCACGCGACGAGAACGGCCATCGGAATGGACAGGGAAAGCATCCAGGCGATATTCAGCAAGAAGATTTCGAGAACGGTCGATGCGGGGAGCCCCTTGGAAAGGACGTTGTCGAGAATCATGACGAGAAAATCCACGACAAACAGGAACGTGATGACAAACAGCGCCAGGAAAAAGGGCGCAACATGTTCCTTCAGCACGTATCGCACAAGAGTCATAGACGTTTTCTAGATTTGTTTTTGCTAATTTAGAAACTTGAAAACGTTCCATCACAGCCAATACGGACCAATGCGCACAAACAAACACTTTCCGATTCTCGCCGTTCTAGCCATTTCCGCATTCCTGCTTTCCGCATGTTCTTCGAGCGAAGGCGGCGGAGACAGGACCCAGATGTGCAAGAACCGCTTCGACGCGGCCGACAGGGAGTTCCAGGCCGGGCACTACAGCCGAGTCAAGGGACCGTTCGAAGAAATCCTGAACCTGTGCATCGGAACGGGATACATGGAACAGACGCAGTTTCTCCTTGCGGAGAGCTACTTTCATCTCGAAGAGTGGCTCGAAGCCCGCGGCGAATACGGCAGCTTCGCGAACAACTTTCCCAGCTCGCCCTTTGTCGAGACCGCCGAATTCCGAAAGGCCGTTTCGGCGTTCAACATCGAATACAACATCGACCGCGACGAAACCAACACGACGCTCGCCATGCGCGATTTCGAAAGGTTCGCATCGAACTACCCGGAATCCCCGCTCATCGATTCCGTGAACTACTACCAGAACCTTTTGCTCGAACGCCGGGCCGAACGCGACTACCGGGTGGGAAAGCTCTACCACAAGCTCGGGCATCCGCAATCCACGGCCATCTACATGAAGGAATTCCTGGATCTCTACCCGAAGAGCAAGCGTCGCCCCGAAGCCCTGGCCCTTCTGGTGCAAAGCTACGCGGAACTCGACCAGTTCGAAACGGCGAGATTCTACCTGGACAACTACCGAAACACCGTCCCCGACAGCATCCAGAAACGCGTCGGCACGGTCAAGTCCCAGGAAGGCGTCATCGCCAGCCTGGAAAGAAAGTTCCAGAAGCGCATCGAAAAGGAACAAAAGGAAAAGCTGCTCGCCAAGGAAGAAGCCCGGGACGAAGCGGAAGCGCACCCCGATGACGAGGACGAGGATTGAAGCGCCTTTTCTTCGCATTCGCCGCGTTCTGCGCATGCACGTTCGCCGCGGAAACGGCTCGCCCAGGCGTCGGAGGGACTTCTTCGGATACCGAAGACAGGAGCGTTCTCTCCTTTTTCGTCCAGCCGTCCATTTCGTTTATCGGTTTTGACAACCGGGACAAGTTCCAGACCGAAGTCGATACGGTCTATGCGCACTTCCGCGCGCAGGCCCTGACAAGCGCGGAAAGCAGCTACGTTTCCAAGCAGGACTTCCAGAAGGTGAACTTCTGCTTCCCGATTACCGCGGGATTGCAGCTCCAATGGCGAAGCGGACATTTTGTCAGCGCGGGCTTCGGCTACATCTACGACAACGAATCGGTCGTCGTCACGGACAGAAAGGACAAGATTCACGATTACAGCTACACGCTCCAGGGATTTCCGCTCTACCTGGAATACCGCATCGCCATCCCGGAGAACCTGATTTCCATTTCGAACGCGAGCCTTTTCAGCGTATCGCTTCGCTGGTACTGGATGCTTCCCGGAACGGAAATCTATTCGAGCTGGGGGCATCTCGACGCAAGCGAATCCTTGCTCGGAAACGGATTCGGGGTGAGCCTCGGCTACCTGGTGACCACCTGGAAGAACATTCACATCTACGGCGACATCGGATATTCGAGAATCATCGTCCACGCGGACGAGCCTTTTTCGAAAGTCGTTCCCGACAGCGACAGCGACAAGGCAAAATGGGACCTGGGCGGTCTCCAGCTGCAATTCCGCTTCAGCCTCGGCGTCGTCAATCGGGCAAAAGAATGATTTTTTCTCCCGACTACGCGGAAATCCATTACAAGTTCAAGCTTCCGTGGTCGCTTCTCTACCGAAAGGAACCGGAAATCATCGTCGATGCGCCCTTTCAGACGGTTCCGGGCGAAAATACCCGGCTGTTTGTCGTCGTCCGCGAAGCGAACCGCTTTCCCGTCACCCTGGAAACGCTCTCCGCGACATTTTCCGCGAACGGGTTTCGCGAAGAAAGGACGTTCGACATCCGGCAGAAAATCGCCACGCCCTTTCGGTTCGTTCCCGTCGATTGCGGAAGGCTCCCCCCCGGCGAATACGAAGTCGAAGCCTCGATCGAAGTCTCCTTCGGAAAACGGAAGAAACGGATTCGGCGGTTCAACCTGACCGGTCTCAGGAAGTCGCCGCTTCGCGTTCGCGTCTTGAAGGAGGAGATTCCCAAGCCGAAAGGCTTTATCGCGGGAGACGTCCACGCGCACACGCACTATTCCGCGGACCCGGTCGAATTCGGAGCGTCTCCGGCAGTCTTGCAGCAGGCGGCAAGGGCCGTTGGACTCGACTTTGTCTTTTGCACGGACCATTCCTACGACTTCGCGTTCCAGGCAGGCGACTACATGATCCGGGCAGACGCCAAGGCCCGCTACGAGGAGCTCAGGCAAGAAATTTCCGAATTGCCCAGCTATCCGCGGATGATCGCGGGCGAAGAGGTTTCCGCCGGAAACGCGCAGAAAAAAAACGTCCACCTGCTCCTGCCCGGGCACCCGACATACGTTCCCGGAGAAGGCGACTGCGGACGAAAATGGCTCGACAATCTTCCGACACTTTCCATTTCGCAAATCGTGACAAGCACCTCGCTCCCCTGCTTTGCCGCGCATCCCAGGGAAACGATGGGAAAGATCGAACGCTTCATCTTCAACCGGGGCGACTGGGAAGAGGCGGACCTGCAGAAAGAAAGCGAGAACCCGATCCGCGGCCTGGAATTCTGGAACGGATCGCGCGACAGGGGGTTCGAACTTGGAAGAAGATTCTGGATTTCGGAACTCGAACGGGGAAACTTCCTGCTGCCGCTCGGCGGAAACGATGCGCACGGCGATCTCAACGAATACACGGGCGTAAAGATTCCCCTGCTGAAACTCAAGCGTTCCCGCTCGCATGTCTTCGGCTATGTGCGAACCGTCATCCAGGGCGACGACGCGATGACCGCCTTCAAGGGAAAGAACCTGTACGTCACCGACGGTCCCGCGCTCTGGTGGGAACTCGACCGGACAGAGCTTCTTTTTCGCTTCAAGAGCTCGGCGGATTTCGGCGCGCTCGGGAGCCTGACGGTCTTCGTCCAGGACCTATCCGGCAAGAGCGAACGACCGCTCGAAATTTCGCCCGAAAGGGTTTCCGGTTACGAAGCGACCTGCCGAGTTCCCCTGCAGGATTTTCGATACGCCCGCGCCGAAGCGGAAACGGATTCCGGCCGCTTTGCGCTTACAAGCGCCTGCCCTGCGCCGCGAGATAGCGCTCGTAGAGAAACATCGCGACCAGATTCTTGCTGTCGATAAACCGCTTTCCGGCTTCTTCGTACGGCAGCACGACGGTCCGAATCCACTCGTTTTCGTTCGTGTATTCCTGGTTTCTGCCGTCCAGGCGGCGCAATTCGTCCAGGGTTACCGTTCTCTCGATCGCATACAGGCGAATGCGTTCGTCCAAGAGCCCGCAGCTTCCGGCATGGCCGTCCAGAGCGCCTTGCGTGTAAAATCCGGTGAGGTCGATAAGCTCTTCGTCCTTCGCATCGATCATCGCCTCTTCCTTCAGCTCGGAAAGCGCCACCTTGCGATAATCCGAGGACCAGTCGAGAATTCCCGCGGGAATTTCGAGCGACTCCGGTTCCGAAATGGCGAAGCGCGGCTGGCGAACGAGCAGCAGGTAGGGCTTTCCCTCCGCGCGAAGCACGACCAGTACGCCGACGGCGTTTCCCCGCACAAGGACAATCCCGTGCACGGGCTTTCCGTCGGGAAGCGTCACGGTCGCCGTGAGCTTGATAAACAGCGGAGCGTGATTTCCAAAGCGGAAATCCACCGACGAAAAGTGAATCTTCGAAACGGCGAACTTCTTTTCCGTCCGCGCAAGCCATGTTCCGAAAAGCGACGACTCGAGAATCGACGCTCGATCCGCCTCGGCGATTTCGTCCGAAAATTCGTATTCGATCATTTCGCGCTCCTCGTCAAGACGTCGGCAAGTTCCAGCGCGTCGATGAGGGAATGTTCGTCCGCAACGCCCTTCCATGCGATATCGAAGCCCGTTCCGTGATCGACGCTTGTCCGCACCACGGGAAGTCCAAGCGTCGTGTTGACCCCGCAGGTCTTCCGCTTCTTGCCCAGATCGAACAGCATGGTCTTGGTCACCACGTGCCCCTGGTCGTGATACATGGCGACGACACCGTCAAAGGTTCCCGCACGCAGCTGCGGAAAGACGACATCCCCGGGAAGCGGTCCCTCGGCGCAAATTTTCTTCTTGCGGAGCGTCTTCACCGTCGGCGCGATCTCGTTTATCTCTTCCAGGCCAAAGAGCCCGCCTTCGCCCGCGTGGGGATTGAGACCGGCAACGCCGATTCGAGGAGCTTTCAGCTTGCGGTATTTCTTGAGAAAATCGTTCAGAAGAACGGTCACCTTCTCGATGCGTTCCCGCTTGACCAGATCGCAGGCGTCCCGCAGGGAAACGTGGGTGCTCACATGCGCCACGACCCACTTTCCGTGCACAAGGCACAGAACGGGATGCGGATCTCCGCACATTTCTCCGATGAATTCCGTGTGTCCCTGGAATTCGGGGACCGTCTTCTCGACCGATTCCTTGCAAAGCGGCGCAGTCACAATCGCCCGAGCGCGCTCCAACAGACAGAGAGCGGTCGCCGAGCGCACCCATCCGATGCTCGCCCTGCCGGCTTCTCTTGTCATCTTTCCCGGTTGCACCTTCTCTTCGAAGTGCACGCCTCCATCGATGACGGGAATTCCAAGCTTCGCCGTGTCAGAGACCGATTCCGGCGAATCGGCAAGGACCAGGCGCTTCTTGATTTTCAAGAGTTCCGCCGCCTTCTGCAAGACAGGCAAATCGCCGACGATCGCCATCGGGGTCTTGATCTTTCGGCTGGCCTTTAGATAGGCCTTGAGCGAAATTTCCGGGCCGACTCCGTTCGGATCGCCCATCGTAATCAGGAGAGGGATATTCTTGTTCTTGCTCTTAGTCATTTTTTTCCTCGTCAAGTCCGACGGAGGCCTCTTTCCATGCCTGCAGAAGCGTATCCGCAAACACGGAATCCAGGACTTCCTCGCCGGAGTCCAAGTTCAACAGGAACCATTCCGAGTTCGCCGCGGGGCCGCAAGACGTTTCGTCCGCCGCAGGAACAAAAAGCGTATGGCTTGTCACAAAGTAACGCCCGGAAGCGACAGGACTCGAGAACTCCCCGTGGTCCAGGCTGGAACACTTCGGAATCCTTTCCACGTAGAAGAACGTCGAACGCCAGGTCGTATCCAGAAAGTCATAGACCGAATCGCTCAGCGCGGTCGAATCGTTTTTCCAGTTCGCAGAAAGGCAGAAGACCAGGGAGTCGTCCTTGCAGGTTTCCCGGACCGCGACAAGATTCGTATCGGTCGCGGACCAGAGCGCAAGCCAAAGCGTGTCGGGAACGGTTTCGCATGAATCGTGAATTTCCGCGCAGACGGATTTCATCAGGCGATAGGCGAAGGAATCCACAAGGACGGAATCCACCCGCAAAAGGACGCCCGCCGAATCGTTCGCCGTACGCCGCGGAAGACGGTAAGGATCGCCGAACGCGGAATCGAGATAGACCGAAACGCTTTCCGCAAGGAAAGTTCCCCGACGAACCCAGATGGAATCCTTCAGCGTCAAGTCCGCCGCGGAAGACGTGTCCGGCGATTCCTTGAAGAACTCGTTGTGCGCATTGCCTTCCACGCGAATCGTGCGGACATGTTCCCAGCTTTCCGAAAACGGAATCCGAAGAACCGTATCCGGTCGAAAAAGCGGCTGCGGGCAATCGGTCGTTCCGGTGTTTCCCAGCGCGAGCTTCACCGAAAGCGTCAGGACGGAATCCTCCGCATAGACCTGGAAAAGTTCGATTTCCTTCAAGAAGCAGTTTCCGAAAGTCCACATGCTGTCTAGCGAAAGTTCCAGCGTGTCGCCCTGGACATGGAAGCGGTTTCCGGAATCCAGCCGCGCATGGAGAACGTAGCCATAGCCGCCGACCGGAAAATTGTCCGGATAGACGGGAATCGGGCCATCGTCCGACTCGGCGCAGGAAAGGAGAATCCAGGAAAAGGACAGGAGAAGGAAAAATCGCCACATATCAAAATCCCAGTTCCCGGCGAAAACGTTCGACATCCTGCAAATCCGCCACGCGAGAATCCCTGCGGAAATCGTCCCAGCGGACAAAGCGACCGTTGCGCAAGATTTCGAGAAAGAAGACGGCGCTGTCGCTCGGAGCGAGATATCCCAGCGGTTCGCTTGCCGAAACTTTTGTCCCTTGGCGGATGCCCGGCGCAATCCGAAACAGTTCCGACACCCGGGAAAAGATGTTTCCTCCGTGATTCAGGAGAATTCCGTAGCCGCTCGAATCCCGCGAAACCGAGACCACTTCCGCCGAAAGAATCGGATAGATCGGAGCTTCCCCGATTCCCATGAACAGATCCTTCACGAGCAGGTTTTCCCTGCCCTCGAAATCGAAGTCCGCGGCAATCGGAAGGGCCGCACCCTGGAGCGGATCGTGAGGACACGCTCCCGGAAACCGGCAGCCGTCGGAACGCACCCAGGCATACGAGGAATCGGCAAGCATCAGGTGAAAAAGCCACGACCCGGAAGAATCGGACTGCACGCCCAGAACCTTCGGCTTTTCGAATTCCAGCGAATCCGCTATCCAGTGGACGCAAAGCGGGAACTTCCTGGAAATTCCGCGCGCCGCATAGCGAAACAGGGCGTTATCCGGCAAGCTCGCGATGTCCGATGCGCTCTTGACTGTCCAGGAACACTGGGCAAGCATTCCCCGTTCCAGGGCGAAAGCGTTTCCGCCAAAGGCCGCACAGGCTTCGCGCCACGGTTTCGAAAACGGTTCCGGCTCCTCCCTGGAAAATTCGCGAACCTTTTCCACGTAACGGTACGCCTTCTGGACGGCGCCGCTCGCATAGACCGCGTACACGAGCAAGATGACAAGAAGGCTTCGACCGATCGGGATGCGCCGTCTCGGTTTCCAGCTTTGCCGTTGGGCCTTGTATTCGCGAAAAGGTTCCATTACCGCATGGTGAAAAAGGCGACAGCCCCGAAAGCGACCAGCAAGGCGACAAGCACCCAGAGCCAGGACTTTCTGGAACGCTCCTCCTCCTTGAACGGATCGGAAAGCGCCCCCTTGAGAGGTGTCGAATCCTTGCGGATGGCGTTAAAGCTCTTGGTGAAGCGTCCCGTCACGCGGCGATGCGCGGCATTGGCGGTTCCGGGTGCAGGCAGACTTTCGCTCGCGGTCTCTGCCGGGCTTTCCTTTTTCGAATCTTCCTTCATCGAAAAGGCCATCATGTCCGCTTCCTTGCGAAAAACGAGGAGCGACTTGTCGAGTCCCGCTTTCCGGATGCAATCCACGACGATATCGTTGTCCGAAAGAAGCGCAAACGCGCCATCCTTTTCGGCCAGTTCCTGCCGAACCAGGTTAAAGGCGCTGCACGCGTCGCTATACAGAAAATCCAGCCCGGTCAAGTCAACCGCGACAAAAGTCGCTCCCTTGTCCAGAAAAGGGCGAACATCCTTCTTGAACTGTTCCGCGTCGAACGCCCCGATCGGAGTGATCGGAGCGGAAAGCAAGTCAAAGAGACCGACCGCTCGGTAATTGTTTAATTCACTCATAGGCATAATATAATTCTATTCTTCCCAATAAGTTCCCCCGGAGCTCTCTTCCTCGGCTTCCGGCTCGGGAATCTCGGGTTCCATCTCGGAAATGGAGCCTTGCGACGATTCGTCCCGCGACTTCGCCGGCTTCGCTTCGACGGACGACTTCCGTTCGGGGTAGAGAAAGAGTCCCGGGCTGACTTCGAGGCTTACGCGATGCACCGCCGAAAGGGTCGGATGCGATTCGAACGCGTAATCGACGCGGAGCCAGTTCGAAAGGGCAAAGCCCGCGCCCACGGTCCAGCTGTCCAGTTCCGAAAGGCTTGCAAGCCCGGCGCGAACCGACAGTCCGAAGTCAAAGGAGAACTCGACGCCTGCCCGCCCGCCGCCAAGCCAATCGACGGGATGTTCCCAGAACCTTCCTCCGCGCACGTCGCCGCTCCAGTCTTCGTCGCGATTTTCCCGGTGAAGGATTCCCGCGCTCTGCCAATAGGCGGAAGCCGTCCCATAGAAATAGGCGACCGGACGGGAAAGACCGAGCCCGAGATACCATTCCGGCGAGCTGTATTCCACCGTTCCCTCTTCCCATGCGACCGCGGACGATGTCCATCCCTTCAGAAACGACGACACCGAAAGCCAGTCGAAAACGTGGAACCGGGCGCCGGCATCGCCCCGGAACCCCCATCCGCTCTGGTCCAGTTCGCGGTAAAGTCCATGGAATCCGACGCCTAGGTCCAGACGTCCGTCCAGAAAACGGCGGCCCCAGGCAAGCGTCACGACGTAATCCGCAATCGAAAGGGTCCGGTAGCTTTCGCCGTCGGGAATCGGATCGCCTTCGGCTATCAGCGGAATATCGCTTGAACCGAAACGGGAAAAGACGATGCCAAGCCCGCCCAGATCGCCCAGGGGAAACTGGACCGCACCGTAATCGTACTGGGTGCCTTCGTAATAGACGACGTGGCTGAACGCGGCCCAGGAATTTTTCGCGGAGGCGAGCTGTTCCGGATTCGACGTCAGGGAAAGCAGGTCGCGGTCGATGGATATCGAAGCGCCGCCCAGAGCGGCGGACCTTGCGCCGGCATTGATATCGAGCGTCGCGTTCGCCCCGACGACGCGATCGACGGCAAGCGCCTGCGAAACGGCAAGCGCGCACAAGATCAAGACAATCCTTCCGAAAATCCAACGAACCATCTTGGCACAAGATAAAATTTTTCACGCGTCCAAGTCCCGCAAAAACTTGTAGATTTAGGTCGATGGCACTTCTTTCGGAGCATATCGAAAATTTCCTTTCCTACATCGCGAAAGAGCGACGGTTTTCCGACTGTACGGTGAAAACCTACCGGGAATCCCTCGCCAAGTACCTGCAGAGCTTTTCGAAAGAACCGATCCTGGAAGATTTCAACCCGGAAAGCATCCGCGCGTTCATCTGGAAAATGCGAAAGGACGAGCGGCTACAGATTTCGAGCATCGACCTGCACCTCGCCTGCCTGAAAAGTTTCGGGCACTATCTCGTGCGGAGTCATCTCTTTTCGCGCAATCCCGCCGAAACGGTTCCTATGCTCAAGCGTCCCAAGAGGCTCGTGTCATTTCTGTCGCAAAAGGAGCTTTCCGAGAACCGGTTTCCGGAAATTTCCCGCCCGACGCTTCCGATGGTCCGCGCCCGCGTACTCCTCGAACTCATCTACGGTTCGGGACTTCGCATTTCGGAGTGCCAGAGCCTCACCTGGCTGCGCCTGGATTTTTCGAACCGTTCCGTCCGCGTTTTCGGCAAGGGGCGAAAGGAGCGGATCGTGCCGCTCACGCACGATGCCGTCGAATGGTTCGAAGCCTACCGGGCGAAACTGAAGGAAGAGGGAAGAATGCCGACGGCGAACTCCCCGGTATTTCTAAACGAAAGCGGAAACGCCCACGACGTACGGACCTTGCGACGCGACATCCACGATCTGTTGCGAAGCCTCGGCTGGGAAGGCAAGGCCAGTCCGCACATCTTGCGACACAGCTTCGCCACGCATCTCCTCGAAAACGGCGCCGACCTGATGAGCGTCAAGGAGATGCTCGGGCATTCGAGCCTCGCCACGACGCAGGTCTATACGCACGTCACCGCGGAACGTCTCAAGGAAAGCTTCAAGAAGGCGCATCCGCGCGCCTAGCCGTTTTCAGAAGACGACGAGATTGTTCTTGTGAATGACCTCTTCGGGCACGTTCCTTCCGAGCTTGGAGCGAACCTGCGAAGTCTTTTCGTGCAGCACGAGCTTCAGGTTCGCGCTGTCCATCTGGGAAATTCCCCGGGCGACCTTTTCTCCGGATTCCGAAAGGACCTCGATCAGGTCTCCCGCGGAAAAATGCCTGCGAATCGCGACGACACCGACGGGAAGCAGGCTCGAATGCTTCTTTCTGAGCGCGAGGATGCAGCCCGCATCGACCACGACACTGCCGCTCGGGGAACTGATGAAGGAAAGCCAGCGCTTGCGGCTCCCAAGCTTCTTGCGGTTTCCGATAAAGAGCGTGCCGAGCGCGTCGCCAAAGACGATTTCGTCGGGAAATACCTTCAGGCCGTTCGCGAGAAACGCGTTGCATCCGCTTTTCACCACCGCCCGGATCGATTCCACCTTGGAGCGCATGCCGCCCGTGCTCACCGCGGAACCGGACTCCCCGGGCTTTCCCGTGAGCGCCATGATTTCCGGAGTGATTTCGGGAACAAAGCGCAAGAGGCGCGCCTTCGGATTCTTCTTCGGGTTGTCGTTGAAAAGACCATCCTCGTCCGTAAAGACCAGGAGCAGGTCCGCATCGAAGAACAGGGCGACGTCGCTCGAAAGCTTGTCGTTGTCGCCTATCGCGTTCAGCTCCTTGACCGCTAGCGAATCGTTTTCGTTGATCAGGGGAACGATTCCCTTGTCGATCATCGTATGCAGAGTGTTCTGCAGATTCTTGTAGCGCGTACGGTCGCGGAAATCGTCCGCGGAAAGCAGGATCTGCCCCACGGGAAGATTCTCGGCGAGGAACTTTTCCCGATAGGAATGCATCAGCCCGATTTGACCGACCGCGGCGCAGGCCTGCTTCTCCGAGAGAACTTTCGGCTTTTCGCTGTATCCGAGAATCGCCATTCCCGTTCCCACGGCACCGCTCGTCACGATGATGACTTCCTTGCCGCCTTCCACAAGCCTTGCGACGGAATGCGCGAGCTTTCCGATATAGTCTTCCCGGACTCCGTTCCTTGCGGAATCCACCAGGATTCGCGAACCTATCTTGATGACAATGCGTTTCGCTTCGCCCAGGACGTTTCTGCGTAAATCGCTCATTTCAACTTCCTACCTTTCCCTTTAGCGGCACACGAGAAGCCGGATGGAATCCAGACGGATTTGCGGATTCAAGGCGGCCTTCCTGTAAATTCCGACATTCTTTCGAAGGCTGTCGAGAAGCGGACTGTTCTGCGCCTTGCCGCGAAGAGAGAGCAGGTGGTTCATCCGCTGGTATTCCCTTTCCGCGCGTTCCTCGACCTTCGCCGCGGATTCCCCGGCAAAGCGTTCCATTTTCTGCTGGGCGATCCTCTTGGCGAGCGCATGTCCCGTACTCGCAAAGTAGCGGAGCTTTTCCGTCACCACGGGAACCTTTTGGGGAACATTCGCGTTTCGCATCTTCCCGGCATCCATCCTGGCGATTCTGTCGGAGCAGTCGTTCCCGTGCGAATCGATCAGTACCCGGACCACTTCGGGCCCTGCGATATCGGAAAGTCCCCACGCCGCCGGCACGGAAGGCTCGATGACAAAGTTGTACTGCATGATCAGGTCTTTCGAACCGGCATCGTCCCAGATGACGCAAGCGGTGACGCCCTTTCCCGAAGCGGTCGCCATGTCGAGAACGCCCTGCGCAAGCGGATGTTCAAAGCTCAGGAATGAAATCTCGTCGTGAGACATCGCGACGGTACGGTCGAAAGTTCCCGTGAGCTCTCCGGCCCCGTCCGCCGCCTTTTCCTCTTCGCCGTCCGAGGCGGAAAGCGTTATCGCGAGCGTCGAACGCGAAGGAAGCCCCGGGATGGCGCCAGCCTCCACCTGGGAACCCGCGCGAAAGACAAGACTTGTCGGCACATAGCCGTTTTCCACTTCCACGCCCGAAGCGAGAAGCGTATCGAGCATCAGGTCCTTCAGGCGGGAGTCCGCATCGATTTTCCGGATTTCGTCCGTGATTCTCTTCGAGGCGAGCGGGTCGCGCGAATTGAATTCCAGCAGCTTGTCGCGTCCCTTCTCGATATTTTTCCGAAGCGATTCGCTGTCCTTCCGAACCAGGGGAAGCGTCTGTTCCATGAATTCGGAAAGCCTGTGCTCCGGATCCACCATCGCCGCGATAAGCGCTTCCGTATATTTCAGAAAGAGCTCGCCTCCGCTCATGAGAGGCGCGCCGAAAGCGCCAAGCCCTTCGTGGTACCAATGGAAAATCACTTCCTGGGCGCTTCCCTTGACGTAGGGAACGTGTATCCGAATCGTCTCTGTCTGGCCGATTCTGTCCAGGCGCCCGATCCGCTGTTCCACGAGAGCCGCGTCGAGCGGCAAGTCGAAAAGGACCAGGTTGTGGCTGAACTGGAAATTTCGCCCTTCCGATCCGATTTCCGAAGCGACCATCAGCATCGGGCCACGGTCATCGGCAAAGCTTGCCGCGGCGCGATCCCGCGCAAGAATGGACATGTTCTCGGTGAATGTCACGAGGCCGTTCGCTCCGATCTTTTCGGCAAGGACCGAGGAAAGCGCGTTCACCACGTCGGGATGTTCGCAAATCAGGAGGACCTTTTCCCCGGGATTCTTCTCCAGGAAATCGAGAAGCCAGGAAATTCTCTCGTCGTCCGCCCAGGTCGTCCTGTACTTTGTACGCAAGAGCCCATCGACCATGATTTCGAACGAATGATCCGGATCGGCATCGCTCGCCTTCTGCACGAGCGCCCTGTATTTCGCGTTTGGCTCAAGCTCGACGGCAAAAAGTTCGCGTTTCGGAAAGCCTCCCACGCTACGGCGCGTATTCCGGAAAACGACAGACCCCGTTCCCATGGCATCGACTATCCGGCGGATCCATTCGCCCGCGGTCATCTCGCGCGTATTTTCCCTGGAAAGCCATTCCCGAATCGGGGAATTCTTCGGAAGCGCTTCGGAAAGAGCGTCCCACGAAATCGTCTCGTCGGAATCCATCGGAAGCCTCGACAGATCCCGCACGATTTTCCGGTAGGAATCTTCGTCCTTCAGGAATTCCCGGTAATCCGTAAAGCGTTCCGGGTCAAGCATCCGAAGCCGGTTGAAATGGGATTCGGGCTGCAGCTGTAGCGGCGTTCCCGTCAAGAGAAGAATGCCCTTGGTCCGCGTCGTGATGGAATTCACCAGCAGATATTCCTTGCTCGTAAAGTCGTCTTCGCAGACCAGGTGATGCGCTTCATCGACAATCGTCAAGTCCCACGTCGCCCGCAAGAAATCCTGCATGAGCGCCGGTTGGCTCATCACGAACTCGATCGTGCAGATAACGTCGTTTACCAGGCAGAACGGATTTTCCGTTTCGCCGGTTCCGCCATGCCCGCTTTCGAGAAAGCTTCGCACAAAACCTTCATCGACGAGCGTAAAGACATGGTTGAATCGCCGCACCATCTCGGTCATCCACTGGTGCTTGAGGGATTCCGGAACGAGAATCAGCGTCCTCGCGATGCGGCCCGTACTGTGAAGCGAGTGCCAGATCATCCCCGCTTCGATCGTCTTTCCGAGACCCACCTCGTCCGAAAGCATCAGGCGCGGAAGATCGCTCGAACTGCACGCGCGCTTGCAAAGGTAATACTGATGCGGAATCAGGTTCACGCGGGGGCCGATCATGCCGCGAACCGACGAACGCTGCCACTCGCAAGAAAGTTCGTTCGCCCTTTCTCTCCGCAGAAATTCCCTGTTGTCCGCACATTCGCCTCGGATCAGCCTGGAAAAGATATCGGAAGCCCTCGGCGACGCCTTGGGAACCAGATCGGATTCCCTCATTTCGCGTCCCCCGCGGCCTAGATAGATAGCGAGGGAATTTTCCATCCGGATGTTCTCGACCGTGAAGGAGACGCCCTTTTCGCTTTTCGCGTTTTCTCCGACCGCAAGAAGATAGCGCTTGACCGGAGCCGAAGCCGTCCGATAGATCCGGGTCTGCTTCACCGCCGGGAACTCGATTGTCACATTCTTGAATTCGACATTTTGAACTCTGCCGACACCGAGTTCAGGTTCCTGTTCGCTGGTATAGCGCTGACCGATTTGAAATGTACTCATAGCGCACAAGTTAGCTTTTTTGTAAATTTAAGCGCGACTTATGAACTGGTTTTACATCGACGAAAGCATTCAAGAAGGCGACCGCCGACAAGGTCCGCTCGCTCTCGAAGACTTGCAAGCATTGAAACGGGATGGCAAGATAGACGATTCGACGCTCGTCTGGCACAAGGGCCTGTCCGGCTGGATTTCATACGGAAAGGCCATGGAAGACATTTCCAGGGATTCCAGCGCCGAAACCGAACGGCAACTGAAGGAAACCGTCGAAGCGCTTCTCAGGGAACGCATCGAGAGACAGGGGACAAGGTCCTACGCGGGCTTCTTCATCCGCGGAGCGGCACTCGTCCTCGACAATTTCATCGTCTCCCTGCTGTGGGAACTCGGCGCGGCCATTCTCGACAAGCTCTCGGTCATCCACCTGGAAAGCATCACGACCGCCTTCGGGGCGCTCACCGAAAAATATTCCGCAAATCCCCTATCGATAAGTCCCAGCGAAGAATTCGCGGCGATTCCCGGCATGACGGAACTTTTTCTCCTGTGGTTCGTCATCCAGACAGTTTACTTTGTATGCTTCAACGGGTTCCTTTCCGCGACACCGGGCAAGCTTCTCCTGCGTCTCCGAATCGAACGGGCGGACGCATCCCCGCTCAAGCTTTCGGGCGCGATCGTCCGCTACGTTTTCAGCCTGCTCACCCAGGCGACCCTGATTTTTTACGGCATCGGCTACATCATCGCCCTCATCGACCCGCAAAAGCGCGCCCTGCACGACTTTTTCGCCAGGACACGCGTCGTCCGCCTGCCAAGGAAGCTGCCAGGCGCCAAGGATTCCGCCTCCAAGGATTGATCCCGCATGGACTACTTTTCTATTTCCCAGCTTGCAAGGCCCCTTTCCGGAGAAGTCGCGATTTCCGGGGCAAAAAACGCAGTTCTCGCGACCATGACCGCGGCGATGCTTGCCGAAGGGACCACGACCATCACGGGCGTTCCCTATCTGCGCGACACCAAGACCATGTCGAACGTTCTCCGCGTGATCGGATGCCGCATCGACGGAGGCGCACACGAATTCAAGATCGACACCTGCGGCGCGAACCATCTCGAAGCCCCCTACGAACTGGTCAGCACCATGCGCGCGAGCTTCTATGTTCTCGGCCCTCTCGTCGCGAGATTCGGACGTTGCCGCGTCTCCCTTCCCGGCGGATGCGCCTGGGGACCGCGCCCGGTTGACTTGCACCTCAAGGGACTCGAAGCCCTCGGCGCGAAAATCGAGGTGACCCACGGATACGTCGAAGCGACATCGGACGGACCGCTTCCCGGCGGGAATTTCCGATTCCCGATTTCATCCGTCGGAGCGACCGTCAACGTCCTGATGGCGGCAACGCTCGCACGCGGCACAAGCGTCCTGGAAAACGCATCCATCGAACCGGAAATCGATTCCCTGGTCGATCTGCTCCAGGACATGGGCGCATGCATCGAAGGGCGCGGCACAAGATCGCTCGTCATCCACGGCGTCGAAAAGATGCACCCGGGCGAAAGCAAGACCATCCCCGACCGAATCGAAGCGGGATCCTTTCTGTGCGGAGCCGTCATCACGCGCGGAAAGGTCAAGGCGACGCGCTGCAATCCGAAACACATCAAGTCCCTGCTCGACATCTTCGAGGAAATGGGCTGCATCGTCCACACGGGAGAGGACTGGGCGGAAGTCGATGCCTCGTCGCGGGATCTCAAGCCCGTTCGCGTCGAAACGGAACCCTATCCGGGATTTCCCACCGACCTGCAGGCCCCGCTGATGGCCGTCCTCGCGACAGTCCCCGGCGAGAGCAAGATCCGGGACACCGTGTACCTCGACCGCTTCAAGCATGTCGCGGAACTGAACCGTCTCGGAGCGAACATCTCGCTCGAAGGCAACACGGCGACCGTCAAGGGAGTCGAAAAGCTCCAGGGCGCACCGGTCATGGCCTCCGACCTGCGGGCGGCCGCGGCTCTAGTCCTCGCGGGACTTGTCGCCGAAGGCGAAACGCGCGTCAGCCGAATCTACCACCTCGACCGCGGCTACGAAAACTTCGAAGCGAAGATGGCAGGGCTCGGCGGAAAGATTCTGCGTCAAAACGACCAGACATAGATCCGCGAAGTATCCATACCCCGAAAATTGAACCACCAGCCCGGCTGGTGGTTTTCGTTTATACGAAAAGTCCCGGCTTTCGCCGGGACTTTTTCGAATCCGGAAACCAAAGGTTCCGAACTATTCCACCGTGATGAGCATGAGGTTGTGCTTTCCGACCGTCACCGGCTTCGACAGGTCAACCGTCTTCGCCTTCCTGGACGGATCGTTCGCCCAGCCTTCCTTCAGCTTTTCCGTCGATTTGTCAAGAACCTGGACCTTCGCCTTGCCCTTGAATCCCGGAATGTCGAGCTTCATCTGGAAGTCGCTGTATGGGCTCTTGTTCACGACGAGGAGAGACTTCTTCTTGCCGTTCACCGTATAGTAGGCGGTGAGGAGAGCTTCTTCGTCACCCGAAATGGTCGTCTTGTAGAGCGTTCCACGGAGAGCGTCAGAAGCCATCTGGAAAGCCCAGTAGCTCGGACGCGGGCAGTTCATGCATTCTTCGCCGGAGCGGGTCAGGTAGCCATAGTCGCCGCCTTCCGGGGTCATGTCGTTGTGAACGTCCCAGTATTGCGCGTTGTCCACGTTTTCCGTGGCGAGCATTCCGAGATAGTCGGCGACAAAGAGACCGTTTTCGACAGCGATGGTTTGCGGACCCGGGTTGAAGTCCACGGAGTTCCATTCGGTGAGCCAGAGCTCGATCTTGTCCTTCTTGTTGAAAGTCTTTGTCCACTTGTTCACCGTCTTGTGAAGACGTTCGTAGATCTTCGGAAGGGTCTGCGGGGAAGAAAGCATCGCGAAGTCGTTTTCTTCGCCAAAGTGCTGCGGGTAGTGGTGAACGATGAGACCGTCCGCGATATCGCCCGTTTCCTTCAGGACCTTTTCGTTCCAGTCGCCTTCGAGAACGCCGAGAACCGCGACCTTGATCGTCGGATCGACCTTCTTCATGGCTTCGATGAACTTGCGTGCGCGCTTGCCGTAAATCTCGCCGCCGTCCTTGCCGTACTTTTCGTAATACGGATGCCAGTTACCGTAGATTTCGTTACCGATTTCCCAGTACTTGATGCCGGCCTTCTTGACGACATTCGTGTGCTTGACCCACTTTGCGGCTTCTTCCGGAGTTCCCGAGCCGAAGTTCACGGTGAACATGGCGTTCGAACCGGTCTTCTTCAGCCAGTCGAGGAATTCGTCCGTATCGACCATCCAGTCCTTGTTGTTGAGGATTTCTTCCCAGTGGTCGTCATCGGCGCGAAGTCCACCCGGATAGCGGATGATGCCGTGATTGATGCGCTTCACGAATTCGGAGGTCTGGACCTTGAACTTCTTGTTGTCGAGCATGTCGCCGTCCCAGAGGGCCACGTTGATGCCGAAGAGGCCGTCCGAGATATGCTGGTTCAGCACGTCGCTTTCGCCCTTGACAACGACCGGAATGACCTTCGGACGTTCCTTCTGCTTGACTTCGCGGAGGTTCGTGAGCTTGATGTTGTCGATTTCGAAGTTGCCTTCGGTACCTTCTCCACCCGGCTTGAAGTCGAGGCTTATCACGCCCTTCAGGTCGAACACGCCGTTTTCCTTGGCGTCGGCCGGCTGGTAGTAGGGGAACTTGCCAAAGTTCCTGAACGGAACGAGCACGGTGGTGCGTCCCTTGGGAACGCCCGTATTCGCGACGAAGATTTCGTTGCCCGCGTCGGAAACCTGCACGGTGATCGACTGCCACGCCTTTTCGGAATAGACGTCGAACATGATGCCCCAGTGCCTTGTCCAGTCGCGATCCGAAGCCGGACGGTTGTTCTTCTTCATGTCGAGAACGACATCGACCCAGTCAGCCATGAGGAAGTGCTTGATGTTCAGGCTGTTGCCGTCGAGGTGGCTTGTCTTGTACGGCACTTCGACTTCGACCACGGACTTCGGGCCCTTCGACGGTTCCCACTTGTCCTTCGAGAACTTGCTTTCGAAATCGGAAATCACGAGGTCCGGAGCGTTCGACTTGAAGTTGTTCCACTTGAGGTCCGGATCCACCCAGTCGATATTTTCCGTAAACGTAATCTGATCGACAAAAATCGTCACGGGAGCGGGCTTGCCCGGTTCGCCCTGGTTCTCGCCCTTGCCGACCGAGAAGCGGATTTCCTGGATCTTGTCCCACTGGACATCCTTGGCGACTTCGGCCTGCTTGTTCGCATCCCACGCCTTGCCCTTGTCGAAGAACTTCTTCAGCGGAATCTTCGCGAGCTTCCACTCGGAATTCGAAATCTTTCCGCCTTCGATCCAGTCGCCGAGGCTAAGCTTTGTCTGGCTCTTGATGTCGTTGCCCTGGTTGTCGAGAATGCCGACGTAGATCTTTTCGCCGCCGAGCTTGCCCTTGATCCAGAAGTAGAGACCGCCCTTGTCGCGGAACTTCTTCAAGTCGATGTAGTTGCCCTCGCCGAGCGAATAGGTGACGCCCGACCAGTCGTTGTTGTCGATATACATCGCGAGGACGCCCGGGTTTCCGGCAGTCTTGGATTCGGCTTCGCGCTGTGCGGTCAAGCCGCCATAGACATAGGAGAATCCATGGATCTGGTTCTCGTAGAACGTCTTGTACGTCTTCGCCTTGCCATCGAGCTTTTCCGGGTTCTTCGGACCGTCGATGACATCGTTGTTTTCGTCCCAATAGACGATCTTGGGCTTGGGCTTCGCCTTCTTGTTGCCCTTGACGATTTCGATGTTGTCGATATAGACTTCAAAGTTCGAATTGGTTCCCTTGTCGATCGAGAAGCGAATTTCCGCGATCTTGTCCCAGTCGATACGGGCGGGGAATTCGGACTTGCGGGTGTTGTCCCAGTAGAGACCGCGATCCGGGAAATCGACGAGCGGAATGGAAACCTTTTTCCAGTCCTTCGTCACGGCGCCGCCTTCGATGTACTTCGCCATCGGAAGCGTAACCTGGGTCTTCTTTCCATCGGAAACTTCTTCGTCGAGAAGACCGACCTTCATCTGTTCGCCGCCGTTCTTGCCCTTGATCATGAATTCGAGCTTCGAATCGAGCATATACTTGGTCAAGTCGAAGACTTCGTTGTAAAGGCAGATGGAAGCGCCGGAGTAGTCCGTCGGGTCGAGCTTGATGTCGAGCGCGGACTTGGACTTGTAGCCGCCATCCTTGGTGATGGTGACCGTTCCGCCCTTTCCTCCGTAGGTATAGTCAAAACCGCCCTGGCGATATTGATCGTCGAACATCTTGTAAACGACGATGCGCGGTGGGCGCTGCGCCATCGCGGCAGTCGTCGCGAGCCCCAGGAAGAGCAAGGACGCCGTTTTCAGAAATTGATGTTTCATTCGGTATTTTCCTTTTTGATGGTGTTTTTCTAGAAACTACTTTTTCGCGTCCCGGGCTTCTTTCAGGAGCTTTTCGACAAGCTCCGGGCTGAAACGGTCCTGCCGCTTGCCGTTGATATAGAAGTTGGGGGTTCCCTGGACGCCGACCTTGACGCCGAGCTGGAAGTCCGCGTTGATTTTCGCCTGCTTCACGGAATCGAGAGCCATGCTCTTTTCGAACTTCGCCATGTCGAGGCCTACTTCCTTGGCGACCTTCTTGAATGTTTCGGGCGTGAGTTCGCGGTTGTGGCTCGCGAGCGCATAGCGGTATTCCCAGAACTTGCCCTGTTCCTGGGCGGCCATGGTCGCGGCGGCGGCGGCCGGAGCGTCCTGGTGGAAGCTCAGCGGAAAATGCTTGAACACGAACTTGATCTCGTCCTTGTGCTTGTCCATCAGATCGTGGATGGCCGGTGCGATGCGTGCGCAATACGGGCACTGGAACTCGGAGAACTCGACAATCGTGAGAAGCGGGTTCTTGGTGTTGCCATAGACGGGACTCGCTCCGTCGGGGATTTCCCAGACCTTGTTGTCCGCTTCCATTTCGGCCTTCATCTGCTCGATGGAAAGACCGCGCTTTTCAAGCCCGTACTTCAGGATTTCGAACTCTTCGTGCATCGTCTTGACTTCGGCGGAAAGACTGTCGAGCTTGGCGTCGGAAGACTTTCCGCTGGCCGACGCCTGGTTGCAGGCGGACAGGGAAAAGACAAGGGCTGCGGAAAGGGCTAGCGAAAATGATTTCATGAAATGATCCTTCTTGTGAAATTTCGTTTTTGAAAATATATAAAAGGCGGTCGTTCGGAACCCGAAAATTTATTTTTCCGGTTGCCCGTGAAACCGCCCAATGTAAAATAAAGTTTGCTTTTTGT
Organism: Senegalimassilia sp.; assembly: GCA_963652365.1. Lineage (GTDB taxonomy): Bacteria > Fibrobacterota > Fibrobacteria > Fibrobacterales > Fibrobacteraceae > Hallerella. The sequence continues at coordinate 23,810 of CAVJTH010000005.1, read as the reverse complement.
GCTAGGCGCTCTTGACGTAGGCCTTGATGGCATCGCGAATCTTCGTGAACACGAGGCGCAGTTCGTCTTCGTCCTCTTCGAGAAGCGTGATGCGGAAGCCGTCGAGCTCGCTGCAGAAGCTGCTGATGGGGACAACGCACACGCCTGTCGAGGCGAGCAGGTAATAGACAAAGCGGTAGTCGAGGCTCGAAACGCTTTCCGTCCACTTTTCCACGAGGCTCCTGATTTTCGGATCTTCGATGGGGAGCGTCTGGCGGTCGTTGAGAACGCCCGGCTTGAAGACAATCGTGTTGTAGAACGCGCCGTAGGTCGGGTTGAAGTAGAGCTCGGGCACTTCCGAGAGGATTTCGTTGATGAGCGCGCTGCGGCGGCCGATCTGCTCGTTGAGCGCGTCGCGGTGGATCTTGTAGCGCGGATCGCCGAGGACTTTCGGAATCGTGAGCTGCGGGATGGTCGTGGAACAGACTTCGATCATCTTCGCGTTGTCTATCGCGCGGCAGAAGGCGTCGAATTCGGGATCCTTGTCGCGGTTGTAGTATTCCGCCCATCCGCACCGGGCACCCGGCCACGGATACTGCTTGGAAATGCCGTTGAGCGAAATGCCCGGAACCTCGCCGATGTACGTCGCCAGCGGGTGCGCCTTCACCCCGTTGTAGGTAATCTTGTTGTAGATTTCATCGCAAATGATGCAGAGGCGGTAGTCCCTTGCGATTTTCACCATGTTCTCCAGGTATTCCATCGGATAGACCATGCCCGTCGGATTGTCCGGGTTGATAATGAGAATGCCTGCGACGTTCGGGTTGTACTTGACCTTGTTTTCGAGTTCTTCGAGGTCGGGCAGCCAGTGGTTTTCCGGACGCAGGTGATAGACAAGCGGCGAGGAGTGCGCATGCGAGGCTTCGGCGGAACTGTGCGTGCTGTAGGCGGGAGACGGTCCGATGATGCGGGTCGTCATGGAAAGCAGGCTGTAGATCGTGGAAATGGCGTCGCCAAGACCGTTGAAGAAGAGAATGTCGTCCGCGGTGATCTGCACGCCGCCGAGCCTGTTCGTCTCGCTCGCGAGAAATTCGCGGGTGTCGAGAAGCCCTTTCGACGGACAGTAGCCGTAGCTCTTGTTCCGCTTCACGATGTCGCCGACAATGTCCTTGATCCATTCGGGAAGCTGGCAATGCTTTTCGATCGGGTCGCCGATGTTTTCCCAGTGGATCTTTAGACCGAGTGCCTTCAACTGATTCGCCTTCTTGACAATCTCGCGGATTTCGTAAGAGAGTTCCTTGGCACCTTCAGTCAAAAGTCGTTTACGCATTTTAATCTCCAGTCGAATGAATTGAATGGCTTTGGATGGTAATTTATAAAATGTTTGGGAGGGCGGGCGAAAATTCTTGCAGGGTCCGAAGCTTTATCCCCTCGTTTCGGAGCAAGAAGGCTTTCCGTTCGAGGCCGCCCGCGTAACCGACGAGTTTTCCGTTCTTTCCGAGGACGCGGTGACAGGGAACGACGAGGGATATGGGATTGTGCCCGACCGCAAGGCCGACAGCCTGCGCGGACATCAAAGGCTTTCCCATCCGCAGGGCGACTTCCCGGGCGACTTCGCCGTAAGTCATCGTGCATCCAAAGGGAATCTCCCGCAAAATGTCCAAGACCGTCTTGCGGAACGCGGAGCCTTCGACGTTCAGGGGCGGCGTAAAACCGGGAGCGCTTCCCGAAAAGTAGATGTCGAGCCATTTTTTCGCGAGCGAGAACACGGGCAAGTCCCTTTCCGCAAGACAGGCGCCCTGGAGCGATCCGCGGTCGTATCGTTGCCCGTCGAACCAGAGTCCCGTCAGGTTTTCGCCGTCGCTTGCGAGCGTGACGCTTCCGATGGGAGACGGGTAGTGCGCAATGAAAAGCATTCCTTCAAGATAGAATTTGCCACTAGGCCGCTACGCGGAGAATTTGCCGGTTTTCTATCTTTATGGCATGAAACGCATGGACGGTCTCCTGGAACGCTATCCCCTGTTCCGCTATATTCCCGGAATTATACTGCTCGCGATGATCTTTCGAACGTCGGCGATTCCGGGAAGCGGCATGACTTGGCTGGTATCGCCTTTCGACAAGCTGGTGCACGGCGGCGTGTATGCGGTCCTCGGAGCGTGTTTCTGCCTGTGGTTCGCCAACGCGCGGTGGGACAGAAGACCGCTCGCGATGGCGCTTTGCGCAGCGGGGCTTTGCCTTGTCGCCGGAGTTTTCGACGAATTTCACCAGAGCTTTGTACCGGGGCGTTCCGTGTCGGCGGCCGACGTGTGCGCGGATCTCGTGGGCGGCCTCGTCGGGGCGCTTGCCTATCGGGCGATCAAGCCCTGGAAACGGTTCAAGATTTTCAACGAATCGTAGAACGCGCCAAAAAGTCACCTGCAAGGCGACACCCGATTCCCGGATTCTGGCTATTTTTAGCTTGATACGAATCGAATCTAGGAGAATCAAGCATGAGCAGAACGGAATTCACCCCCGAAAAAATCCATTCCCTGGCGAATGGTGAAATCTTCGTGTTTGGCAGCAATCTGGCCGGTCACCATGGCGGAGGAGCGGCTCGGGCGGCGGAGAGGCATTTCGGAGCGATCTGGGGCCAAGGGGTCGGCATCCAAGGAAAAAGCTATGCGATTCCGACAATGCAGGGCGGAACAGAGACCATCAAGCCCTACGTCGATGAATTTATCGACTTTGCCAAGAAGAATCCAGGTCTAAAGTTTCTGGTTACGCCCATCGGATGCGGAATCGCAGGATTCACGCCTGCAGAAATCGCACCGTTCTTCGAAGAGGCGCTCGACCTGGACAACGTCATTCTCCCACGACCCTTTGCGGATGTCTTGACGGGAAGCTCGACGGTTACGGAGACCCGCGACGAGCGCAAGACGCGGCTTGTCTCCGTATTCCGGGATACGCTCGCGATGATCGAAGAAAGCGCTTCTCTCGCGGAGGCGGTGAAACGATCCGTTTCCCATACCCGATTCTACCCGGCTAGGGAAACGATTTCCGTCGAAAGGCGGATCGGAAAGCAGGCGAAGATTTCGGTCACGGACCACCGGAGCTTTCAGGCGGCAAGGCTTATCAAGGAACGCCATCCCGAAATGCGCGTCGCCGTTCTCAATTTCGCCTCGGCGACATCGCCCGGGGGCGGCGTCCGGAGCGGAAGCGCCGCACAGGAAGAGAGCCTCTGTCGCTGCTCGACGCTGTATCCCGTCTTGAACCAGAAGATATTGCACGAAAGATACTATTCCTTCCACCAGTTCTACAGAAGCCGTCTCTATACCGATGCCTGCATCTATTCCCCGGGCATCAAGATTGTCAAGTCGGACGAAAACCAGCCGCAAAGGCTCCCCGAAGAAGATTGGATCGATGTCGATGTCATCACGTGCGCGGCGCCAAACTTTAGAGGAACGAGCCATCCCTTGTCGGGAGACGATCTCCGCGACTTGCACATCGGTCGCGGAAGAAAGATCCTTGACGCGGCCATCGATAACGGAGCGAACGCACTTGTTCTCGGCGCATTCGGCTGCGGAGCGTTCAGAAACGATCCCGAAGCTGTCGCACGCGCCTACGCGGAACTCATGGAAGAATACAAGGAAGCCTTTGACGAAGTGGAATTTGCCATCTTCCACAAGGGCGACGAAATCGCCAATTACGAGACATTTTGTAGATTTCTCGGATAGGAAACTTGCCTTTGCAAGAATTCGACCAGAACAAGACAGGAGGTATGCATGTCAAAAACCATCACGGTCAAGGGAATCGGAAATCTTTCGGTCGCTCCCGATTTAGTCATTCTTTCGATGCAGCTTTTTTCGCAAGACATGGATTACGGAAAAGCGATGGACAAGGCGGCGATGAACATCGAGCACCTTGACGCCGCATTGGAAGGAGTCGGCTTTGAAAAAAAGTCCGTAAAGACGAGCGATTTCAGCGTAGATACCAAATACGAATACAGGAAGAGGAACCTTGGAAACGAGGAACGGATATTTGCCGGCTACGTCGTAAATCACCATTTAAAACTCGAAATTTCCCTCGATTCAAAACGGCTCGCCAAGGCGCTTTCCGCCATTGGATCCTGTATCGCCCACCCCCAGCTTTCCATCGTTTTTACCGTAAAAGACTCTAACGCGATCAAGGAAGAAATCTTGCGTTCGGCGACAGAAAACGCAAGACAAAAGGCAAAAGTCCTATGCGACGCTTCCAACAAGAAACTGGGAGAGCTCTTGTCCATAGACTACAACTGGGGAGAACTCGATGTATTTTCGGACACGCGATATCGAATGGATGATTCTTGCATCGAAAAAGGAGTCCTGGCCAAATCCGCAATCGATATCGAACCCGAAGATATCAAGCTGAGGGACACGGTGACGTTTGTCTGGGAAATCCTCTAGGCCAAGCTTTACCGTCACGGCAAATCGGTTCAATGCAAAAAGTTCCCCGCCGCGGCAGGGAACTTTTCGTTTCAATCAGCTCCGACTACGATTCGGACTTTTCTTCCGGCGTTTCGGAATCTTCGGAATTTTCCGCGGGTTCCTTGGGCAATTCGCCATCCGTAATCTCGGCGTTCGACTGACCTTCGACGCTTTCCTGTTCGATATCGTCATCGCTCGGAAGCGCCGTCGCGTCCTGGACCTTGTCGTTATCCGAAAGGCTTATCGCCTTCACGCCCTGGGATACGCGGCCCGTCAAGCGGATGCTCGCGACAGGAATCCGGATGACCTGGCCTTCGCGGCTTGTGATGATCAGGTCGTAGTCGTCCGCGACGCTATCGACAAAGACGGCTTCGCCCGTTTTTTCGGTGATGTTCAGGTTGCGAACCCCCTTGCCACCGCGACGCGTGATCCGGTAGGCAGCCGGTTCGGACCGCTTGCCAAAACCGTTCTCGCTGATGGTCAGGACCTTGCGGTCGGACTTGAGCCACAGGAGGGCGATGACTTCGTCCCCTTCGGAAAGGCGGATTCCGCGGACACCGTGGGTTCCGCGTCCCATCGAACGGAAGCAGGAAATCGGGAACGTCAAGGCCTGTCCCTTCCTTGTCGCAAGCATCAGCAAGTCCTTCGCGAGATTCGAGCTATCGACCGGTTCGTCCTGGCCTTCGGCTTCGGTTTCCTCCGCCTCGGTCACGCTTTCCGCCTCGATATCCTCGCCGCGTGCGGCCGCTTCCATTTGTTCCGCCGTCACGCCGACCAGCACGACTTTCACCAGTTCGTCGCCTTCGTCGAGCGAAATCGCGTTGACTCCGGCACGCCGCGGATTCGAGAAGAGCTTCAGGTCCATCTTGTTCACGATGCCGTTCTTCGTCGCAAAGACCAGGCAGTTGTAGCCGCCGAACTTGCGCACCGGGACAATCGCCGAGACCTTCTCTCCCTGTTCGAGCCGGACAAAGTTCACGATCGGACGGCCCTTTCCGCTGCGCGATCCTTCCGGCAAGCGATAGACCTTTGTCCAGTAGGCGCGTCCCTTGTTCGTGAACACGAGCAGGTAGCTGTGCGTGCTCGCGGTGAAAATCGTCTGGATGTTGTCTTCGTCCTTGAGGCCCGCGCCGATAATCCCCTTGCCGCCGCGGTTCTGCGCCTTGAACGTATCGATGGGCAGACGCTTCACGTAGCCTTCGCGGCTGAGCGTAATGACCTGCTCCTCTTCGGGGATCAGGTCTTCGGAATCGAAGTCCTGCACGGACGCTTCGATGGACGTGCGACGCTCGTCGCCATACTTCTCCGTAATCGCGTCAAGCGATTCGAGCAATATCTGGACGCGGCGTTCCTTGCGCGCCACGATGTCTTCCAAATCCCTGGCAACCAGGATCAGCTGCTGGTATTCCGCTTCGAGCTTTTCGATTTCAAGCCCGGTCAGACGCTTGAGCTGCATATCGACAATCGCCTGGGACTGGACGTCGTCGAACGAGAAACGCGCTTCGAGCTTTCGCTTCGCGTCTTCCGTGTTTTCGGAAGTCTTGATAATCGCGATGACCTCGTCGATATTGTCCTTGTCGCAGACGATGCGGAGAGCTTCCAGGATATGCATCCGGGCAAGGGTCTTCTTCAAGTCGAACTGCGTGCGGCGCAAGATCACGTCAAGACGGTGATCGACATAATGACGAATCATGTCCTTGAGCGGCAAGAGCGTCGGCTGGGTCCGGTTCACCAAGGCGAGACTATAGACGCTGAACGTGTCTTCGAGCTGCGTGTATTTGTACAGATTGTTCAGAACGATATCGCCCTGGAAATCGCGCTTGATATCGACCACGACCCGCATACCGTCCCTGTCGGATTCGTCCCGGATGTCGCTGATGCCATCGATACGCTTGTCGCGAACGAGATCCGCCATGTTCTTGACGAGCAGCGCCTTGTTCACCATGTAGGGAATTTCGCTTATCACCAGTCGTTCGCGGCCATTCGCCATCTTCTCGATTTCGACACGGCCCCGTACACGAATCTTTCCGCGGCCCGTGAGGTACGCTTCGCGGATGCCCGCCTTGCCGCAGATGATTCCGCCCGTCGGGAAATCCGGTCCGGAGACATGGTTCAGGAGTTCTTCGGGAGCGATCTCGTTGTTTTCGCAATAGGCGTGAATGGCGTTCGTGATTTCGCGCAGGTTGTGCGGAGGAATGTTTGTCGCCATGCCGACTGCGATTCCCGAAGACCCGTTCACAAGCAAGTTCGGAAGCGCGGACGGAAGCACCAGAGGTTCGTCGCGTTCCTCGTCGTATGTCTTGCCCATATCGACGGTTTCCTTTTCCAGGTCTTCGAGCATCATGGCACCGAACTTGCTCATCTTGGCTTCGGTGTAACGCATCGCGGCCGGAGGGTCCGCATCGACAGAGCCGAAGTTTCCCTTGCCGATAACGAGCGGATAGCGCAGGGAAAAGTCCTGCGCCATGCGAACCAGCGTGTCGTAGATGGCGGAATCCCCATGCGGGTGGTATTCACCCATCACCTTTCCCACGATGTTCGCCGACTTCAGTGTCTTGTGGTCCGGCGTCAGTCCGAGCTTGTGCATTCCGAACAGGACGCGCCGGTGGACGGGCTTCAGGCCATCCCGCACGTCCGGGAGTGCGCGTGCGACAATCACGCTCATCGAGTAGCGCAGGTAACTGTCCTGCATGTCCCGTTCGATCAGCGAGTCATAATGTTTTCCGGGAATCAGTTTGATGTTTTCTGCCATGATGTTCCTTCGTTTTCTACCTAGCTAAAATTTTTTCCAAGGCCTTTTCGACGGGAAGAAGATCTTCGCGAGCCGTCTGGTCTATCGTAATCGGCGTGATCGTCGCAAAGCCCCGCCAAAGAAGGTCGTCGTCCGAATCCGCGACAAAATGCTCGGGAAGCTTTTCCCCTTCGAGAAAATACCTGCCGTCTCGTTCCTCGTAATGGTCCGTGAACATCGAGATGTTTTGCGGAGCGACCCGGTATCCCCGGAATGCAAGGTTTTCCCGCGGGAAATTGACGTTCCAGACGGTCCGCGGAGAAATCCTTTCGAAGAGCCTTTCCTCCACGATCCGGACCGCAAAGCGACACAGTTCGGAAAGCATTCCATCCGAGAATTCCGCACAGAGCGAAAGCGCGATGCCCGGCGTTCCCCAGAGAGCCGCTTCGCGAGCCCCGGCAACCGTACCCGAGTACAGCGACGAGACGCCCGCATTCTCGCCCGCGTTCGGACCGGAAAGCACGCAAGCGATCGGACGATCCCCGTAAAGACTCCGAAGTCCCATCTTCGTGCAGTCGGCCGGAGTCCCGGAGAGAGAGAAAAAGTCAAAGGGATAGTCGCCGGAGATTCGCCGGAGTTCATGCCCGGAAAATCCCTGGAACGCATGGGAAACACCGCTCTGCTCCGTCGCGGGAGCGACGACATGGACGCTTGCCACTTGCGAAAGGGACATCGCCAGGGAAACGAGCGGCGGGCTTTCGAAGCCATCGTCGTTCGTAAGCAGGATTTCGGGACGGGAAGAGTTCGACATTACCCGATAAAGATAGAAAATGAAAACGTTTCTGTCGCCCTTTTTACTACCTTTGCCTGCGTATGACTACGACAAAGATGCAAACGCCTCCGCTCCCCAAGGGCACGCGCGACTTTTACCCCGAATCCATGCGGATTCAGAACTATATCCTTGACACCTGGCGCAAGGCGGCCCTTCGCTTTGGATACGAAGAATACGAAGGCCCGATGTTCGAGCACCTGGAACTCTACACGGGAAAGTCGGGCGACGAAATCGTCAGCCAGCTCTACGACTTCATGGACAAGGGCGGACGCCATATCGCCCTGCGCCCCGAAATGACCCCTACCCTCGCGAGGCTTGTCATTCAAAAGGGGAATTCCCTCCGAAAGCCCTTCAAGTGGTTCAGCATGCCGAGGCTTTTCCGCTACGAACGCGCCCAGAAAGGACGCCTCCGCGAATTCTTCCAGCTGAATCTCGACATCATCGGAACGGAAAGCATCTACGCCGAAGCGGACCTTCTTTCCGCCATCGCCTCCATGCTCCAGGACTTCGGGCTCAAGCCGGGCGACTTCTGCATCGGAGTCTCCAGCCGAAAGCTTCTCAACGCGTTTCTCGAAGAAATCGGCGTTCCCGACGCGTCAAGAGTCTATCCGGTGCTCGACCGTCGCCTGAAAATCGAGAAGAGCGACTTTTACCGGGAACTCGCCGAAGCGGGCCTTTCCGAAGAGCAGACGCAAAAGCTCGACAGCCTGATGGATTCGAAAGACATCGAAGACGTCGCCTCCCGAATCCAGGGCGAAGCTTCCCGGGAAGCCCTCGACGAAATCCGGAAGCTCTTCCGGACGCTCGAACATTCGGGAGCGTCGAGCTCGGTCGCGCTAGACCTTTCGATTGTCCGCGGACTGGCCTATTACACGGGCATCGTGTTCGAAGTCTTCGACAAGGGAAAATCCATGCGCGCAATCGCCGGCGGCGGACGCTACGACAGCCTCACCGAAAAGCTCGGCGGGCAAAAGGTTCCCGGCGTGGGATTCGGCATGGGAGACGTGGTCCTTGCGAACCTTCTCGAAGAACGCGGACTCCTGCCCTCGTCGAGGCAATCGCTCGACTTCTTTGTCGCGAGCTTTACAAACGACATGGACAGAATCTTTTCCGTCGCGAGCGAACTTCGCGGACGCGGCTTTACCGTAAGCCATCCGCTCGCGCCGGCAAAGCTCGGAAAGCAGATGGAACAGGCAAACGCCCAGGGAGCGCAAGTCGTCGTCTATGTCGATGGGGAAAAGGCTCCCGCAGGCGGATTCGAATACAAGATTCTCTCCTCGGGTACGCCCGGGGCAGGCACGCTCGACGAAATCGCGAAGCTCAAGGCCTGACGTCCGATGACGCCATTCCGCACGCTGTTCTTCATCCTCGTCGTCTTCGCCCTGCTCGGCGCGCTTTCGCTCGGATTTCCGAGCGAGGGAATTCCCGTCGGGCCCTTCACGCTGCGGTTTCCGTCCCTGAAGGAAAAGATCGCGGAAACGCAGGAGGAGCTTTCCGATTCGGCGAAACCCGATCCCGAAGAGCAGATCCGGAAGATGCTTGCCGAAACGCGCGCGCGACAGTTTGCCGAATACGCGGATTCGCTAGGCTTTTACGAATCCTTTTTCAGGAACGGTCCCACGCGATTCGACTTTCCGGACAGCAGCCCGTCCTGGTTCGACCGCTTTTTTGACCGGGTCGAGCAGGCGAAGGATTCGGGCGAAGTCGTGCACATCGTCCACTACGGCGATTCCCAGCTCGAAGGCGACCGCATCACGGCGACTTTCCGCGAAGCCATTCAAGCGCTATTCGGAGGTTCCGGACCGGGAATGGTTCCGCCTCTCGCCGACATTCCTTCGTTCGTCTTCAACGGACACAGCATCGGAAACCTTTCGCGGCACCGCATCTTTGGCCCCAAGGAAGAACATGCGCCGAACAACCGATACGGTCCGCTAGCCCAGGTGACCGACCTGAACGGCAGCGCGACGTTTTCCTTCAAGAAGAGCCGACGCCAGAAAGACTTTCCAAACGCCGGAAAGTTTCGGAAAGTCCGTCTTCTCGCGAACAAGGCGAACCTCAAGACAAGGCTCATCTACAAGGCGGCCGTCGTCGATACGGTTCTCGGCGACTCCTTGCCGGAATATCGAACGCGCACGCAGAAATTCCTCGCGACCGCTCCCCACGTCGAAACGTTTCCGAACCTTTCCGTCTATACGTGGGATCTTCTCCACGAAACGGAATCCGTCACTCTGACCGTCTCGGGAAGGGCTTCGCTCTACACGATCGTGCTCGACGGAGCGTCGGGCGTCGGCGTGGACAATGTCGCCATGCGCGGAAGTTCGGGAACCATTTTCACCAGGATGGACAACGCTCTTCTCGGCGCGTCCCTCAAGGCAATCAACGCGAAACTCATCCTGATGGAATACGGGGGCAATCTGGTTCCAAGCGTTACCCGCGCAAACCTCGACTGGGTCGAAAAGACCCTCGAACGGCAAATCCAGGCTCTCCGGAAAGCGGCTCCCGACGCGGACATTCTCTTTATCGGTCCCGCGGACATGTCAAAGAAAGTCAACGGGAAATGGACTAGCTACCCGAACCTCGAAATGACGGTCGAAACGATTCGGAACGTCGCCCTGAAAAACGGCTGCGCCTACTGGGACATGTATCGCGTAATGGGCGGAAAGAACTCCATGATCTCCTGGGTCAAGGAAAAACCTCCGCTCGGCGGACCGGACTACATCCACTTTACACGTGCCGGAGCCGCCCATATCGGAGAGCTCCTCTACAACGCGATCAAGCTGCATTACGACTATTACGCATTCCGAAAGGCTCGGAAAATCGATTCGGAAAAGCTTTTCGAAATCCATTCGTTCCGGGACAGCGCAAAAGGCAAGACCGACACGCTCGTCGCCGCAAACGACACGCTCGTCCTGATTCCCATTTCCGGAACGCCAGGCGGAGAATCCAGGGACCCGGACCTTTTCCGAGGCGATGCCCAATGAAGCGAATCGTGTCCTGGATCCTGGTGGCATTCGCCATCTCCCTCGCCGACAAGGTCAACCTGCCGATCGATTCGTCCGAAAACCACATCGTCTTTCCGGCGGGAAATTCTTCCTTCGCCCCGTTCCTGCACAAGCTGGATTCGCTGCTCTACACGAAGCGAGGAACCGTCAACATCCTGCATCTCGGCGGTTCCCATATCCAGGCGGACGTCTTTTCGAACCGCATCCGTTCGAGGCTCGTCCGCGACATTCCCCTGCCGGCGGCATCTCGCGGTTTCGTCTTTCCGTTCACCGCGGCGAATTCCAACACGCCCATCAGCTACGCTTCGCGAAAGCGCGGACGCTTCAAGTGGGAACGGAGCGCTCTCAAGAACCGCAAGAAGCCTTTGGGCCTGATGGGATTCCAGGTGACGACGGTCGATCCGGACGCGGAAATTCGCATTGTCCTGGATTCGCGGATTCCGAACGAAAAGATTTGGCGCTTCACGAAGATTCGCCTGTTCGGATTTTCGACGGACTCCATCGAGCCCGTCTTGCAGCTCGAAGAGAACGGCGTTCGGCATATGGGAACGCGCGATTCGATTTCGGGAAGCTTCGTCTTTGAAATTTCCAAACGGGCGGATTCCCTGATCTTTCGCTTTCCCTGGAAGGATCCCGCAGCGGAAGCCGCATGGCGCGACACGCTCGCGAAGCTGGATTCCCTTGGAAAGGAGGCACTGTTTGCCGACACGGCCTTTTGCGAGAAGATTCCGAAATTTACGCTCACGGGAATTTTCCTTTCCGATTCCGTTTCCGGGCTGACGTATAATTCCATCGGTGTCAACGGGGCAAGTCTCGAAGCGTATCTTTCGCTCCAGGACCTGGAACGAGACCTGGATTTTTCTCCGCCGGACCTTGTCATTTTTTCCATCGGAATCAACGACGCGAACGTGGCAAATTTCGATCCCGCGCTGTTCAAGGCGCGCTACGACTCCCTGGTTTACCGAATCCGGAAGGTTTCCCCCAAGGCGGCACTGCTCTTCATGTCCAACAACGACTGCTATTTCACCAAGACAAACAGGCCGAACCGGAATGGCGAGCTGGTCGCGCAAGCGACCTTTGAACTGGCAAGGAAATACAAAGGCGGCTTCTGGAACCTGTACAAGATCATGGGCGGCTTCCAATCCATGGATTCCTGGGTCGCGGCCGATTACGCGAAAAAGGATCACGTCCATTTCAAGAATTCCGGCTACGAGCTTTTGGGAGACCTTTTCTTTGACGCTCTTCGCGAAGTGATTCTTCCCGATTCCGCGATTTCCAGACCGGCGGAGAAAAAAAGATGAATTTTCTCGGTGACTTTCTCCAGAGCGCGCTGTTCTTCGATCCGTCAAGGCCTCTGATCTTTACGCAGTTTTACTTCTGGGCCTTTTTCGCCGTCGTCTTCGCGCTGTTTTCCTGCCTGCACAGCAAGATCATGCTGCGCAACGCGTTTCTCTTCTTCGCGAGCCTCTTCTTTTACTACAAGACAAGCGGCAGCTACCTGTTGCTCCTCGTCTTTTGCGTTTCCGTCAATTTTCTCGGCGGACGGATTCTCGAAAGGCTCCAAAGAACGGCGCCAAGGACTATTCTTCTCGTCTCGCTTGTCCTTGTCGATCTCTTCACTCTCGGATATTTCAAGTACGCCTACTTTTTCCTCGACGTCCTGCACCAGCTCTTCGGGGTAGATTTGAAAGTCTATAACTTTTTCGCCGCGGCGAGCAATCGATTCTTGCACACGAGTTCGCTGGTCGATCAGATCATCCTTCCCGTCGGCATTTCCTTTTTCACGTTCCAGGCGATCAGCTACGTCGTCGATGTCTATAAGAAGACCATTCGGCCCATTGCCAACTTTTTCGACTTCGGCTTTTATCTGACATTTTTCCCGGCGCTGGTCGCAGGCCCCATCATCCGCGCCGACAGGTTCATTCCCCAGCTGCATCGGCCCTACTTTCTCTCCCGACGCGCCTTCGCCCTCGCCATTTTCTGGATTCTGAACGGACTTGCCAAAAAGATCGTCATGAGCGATTTTCTCGCGACACAGTTTGTCGATCGCGTTTTCGAGACCCCGCTGCTCTTTACCGGATTCGAGAACCTCCTTGCGCTGTTTGCCTACTCGCTCCAGGTCTATGCGGATTTTTCCGGCTACACGGACATCGCGACCGGAATCGCCCTCTTGATGGGATTTCACCTGCCGCAGAACTTCAACTCGCCCTACAAGGCCGACAGGCCGTCCGAATTCTGGCATCGCTGGCACATTTCCCTTTCGCGCTGGCTCCGGGACTATCTCTACATCCCCCTCGGCGGAAACCGCCGCGCGAGCTTCGGAACCTTTTTCTGGACACTCGTCATTTCCGCCATCGCCGTCATCCTCTCGGGAAGCTTCGCCGTCGCCTGCGCACTGGGAATCCTGTTGCTCTCGATAGCGCTCTGGGGAATCTTCGCGCCCGATTCCAGGCGAACCATCGCCAAGCACACCAACGCGATGATCACGCAGCTGATGGGAGGGCTCTGGCACGGCGCAAGCTGGAACTTCATCATCTGGGGCGGGCTGAACGGAATCGGCATGATTCTCAACACGCAATGGAGCAAGCAGAAAATCGAAGTCCGCGCCGTTCTGATGTTCCTCCTGACCGCGACATTCGCTCTTCTCTGCAAGTTCCGCTACGAACCTCTCTGGGGAATCGCCGCCGTCTGGTGCGGAATCATTTTCCTCGGAATTTACGCGAGCATGATCTACGGACTCTTTTCGCGCAGACCTCTGCCACGGCTCAAGTTCGTCTGGAACGTTCTGCTCACCTTCATCTTCATCACTTCGACACGACTCTTTTTCCGCTCCGGTTCCAACCTCGACCCCGCCGAAGCCAACGAAGTCGCCTGGGAAACAGCCCGCAACATGATTCACCAGATAGGAACGCCATGGGATCTTTCCCTCGTTCCGCAAATGGCGTTCCAGCACATTTCCGTCATTCTGGTATTTTGCCTGGGAATGGCCATTCACTGGTTGCCGGAAGATTTCAAGCGCAGCTATCGAATCCTCTTTGCGAAGCTGCCCAGATGGGCGATAGTCCTCTTGACCGTCCTTGCGTGTTTCGTCATCTACCAGTTTTCCAGCGCGGATTCTCCCCCGTTCATCTATTTCCAGTTCTAGTGATTTCGCGCGGAATCACCGCAAAATCTGCGCGTCCAGGAAAATTTTCCGATACGCATCGACCTTCCTTTCGAACGAAAGCGGATAGGCGCGGCTAGAACTCGGCGCGCGATACAAACCGAGCGCCCCGGTTTCGAGCAAGATTTCGACCTTGCCGCCGACAGGCGGCGAATCGACCCGGAATGTTTCGGCAACCGTTTTCGTCGCAAGCGTTCCCGTCGTCACGATGGCGCGGCAATCGGGAATTTTCGCAAGAAGCCTTTTCAGGTCCGTCGGAGCGACCACTTCTAGAAAGGCATCCGACGCGTTTCCCTTCAGGCGTTCCACGGATTCCGCCGCATCGTAGATTCCGATTTCCGCGGAAGAAAGGAAGTCAATAATCTTTTCACGGTCAAAACGCCTTTCCGCGCTGCACACAAAGAAATCCCTTTCGCCGCAAAAGACCTTTCCAAGGATTCGCCACATGTCGTTGTTGAAATTCGGGTAGTAAAAATCCATGCACCAGCGCATTCTCGGAGGAGGAAAGCTTCCGAGAATCAGGAGTTTCGCGCGGCTTGGCAAAAAGGGTTCTAGCGGATGTCTTTCCACGCGAAGTTCCATGCAACGCGGCATTCAAAGAGTCGAGGCGAATTCCGCAAGGGACTTTCGCACGGAATGTTTCGGCGAAGGCTTTCCATGCTGCGGATCCGCATAGCCCAGATCGAGCAGGCAGACGAGCTTCTCGTCTTCCGAAAAGCCAAAGGCCTTTTCGATCGTTTCGGCGTTGAAGCCTCGCGCCCAGAGCGTATTCAATCCCAGATCGGTCGCTTCGAGCATCATGTGCGTCGTGACAATGCTCGCGTCTTCGGGTCCGCAGTCGTGATCGTCGCCGTATTTCGAAGCCCGATAGCTTTTTGCCCTGTCGTAGGAAACCATCAGCACGATCGGCGCATTGTATGCCATCCGGGTCAGTCCGCGAATCTTTTCGACCGCTTCGGGAGTTTCAAGAACCCTCACGCGAACAGGCTGGGAGTTTGTCGCCGTCGGAGCGATACGGCCCGCTTCGAGAACCGATTCGATTTTTTCCCTTTCCACCGCCCTGCCGGAAAACGAACGGCAGCTGTAGCGATTCTTGGCAAGTTCGATAAAAGACATGGGAACCTCTTTTCTGAAAATTCGTCATTCCAAAATTTACAACAAAATACAACACTTTTTCCATCACCGAGGGAGTCGGCGAGACTTTTCAGCGTATTTTACATAGGACAGAAAGGAGAATTTTCATGAACCTGAAGCTTATCTTTCCCCTGATTCTCGGCTGCGCCTCGCTTTGGGCCGGAGAGGTCCTGACATGCTCAAACGGCACTTCCCAGCAGATGCGGACCGTCAACGGCTACGACTACGAACTATGGAGCCAGAACGGCACGGGAACCGCGAGTCTCACCATCACGGCGGATTCGAAGCCGGAAAACGGCGGGACATTTTCCGCGGAATGGAGCGGAACGGTCAACGTTCTCTCCCGTTCCGGGAAAAAATTCAAGAACAACGAGACGGTCTCCTCCGTCGGGACCATCACCATCGACTTCGAAGCGACCTGGAGCTCTTCGGACAATGTCAAGATGCTAGGAATCTACGGCTGGGGATACTTCGCCTCCGGCACGCAGCCTTCGAATTTTTCCGACCAGATCGAATACTACATCATCCAGGACAGGGGAAGCTACAACTCCGCGACCAGCGGTACCAACTGCACGCAAAAAGGCTCGGCGACGATCGACGGCATTCTCTACAACTTCACGGAATGCGACCGGATCGGACAGCCGATGCTCACGGGCAACGGGAACTTCAAGCAGTATTTCAGCTACCCGGCCAGCACGGCGAGCCACAGGACAAGCGGACGCGTTACCGTGTCCAGGCATTTTGCGGAATGGGCCAAGGCGGGCATGCCGATGAACAAGCTCTACGAAGTCGCGATGAAGGTGGAATCCTATACGGGAAACACCGGAACGGCAAGAGGCAGCGCAAACGTCACCAAGAACATCCTCTGCATCGGAAGTTCCTGCGACGACGGCGAATCCAGCCCAAGCGAGACCTCGTCGAGTTCAAGCGGCGCCGCAAGTTCCAGCAGCTCGGCAATTGCGGCCAATCCGACATGCAGCGATTACGATCCGGCGTTCTGCGGCGGCGCAGCCTTTGCCGATGTCATCGGAAATTCCGCAAGCATTCCCGCAAGCGGCGAATGCCTCTATATCCGCGACTTTGAAGTCATCCAACCATCGCTCGGTTCCACGGTTTCCATCAACGGAGAATCCAACACCTGTGGCGACGAATGGGACGATTGCAACTACAACGCAAAGCCCGAAACAAAGGACGGCGGCTACTATGTCTATGTCGCCAGCGGAACGATCAACGATTACGAAAGCAACGGCTGGGTGAACATCGTCAGCGGTGAAAAGCCGAATTGCGCAAGCGGGACAGACCCGGACAAGACTTCCCTTTTCGACATGGCGAACCCCCTCCGCAAAACCGTTTCCATCCAGATTCTCGAAGGGCGCGAACTGCAAGTGCGTTCGAGCGTTTCCGAGCGAATCGAAATCTTCGACATGCTAGGGAACAAGGTTCTGAGCGTTCCCCTGCATGCAGGCACCCAGACCATCGGCCTGGACATTCCCGACGGTTCCTACCTCTGGAAGGTTCGTGGTGCGAGGTCCGGAAAGCTGACGATTCGCTAGACAGAACCCGCGTCTTGAAGCTCCCTCTCGAACTATTTTCGAAAATGCCGTCCGCTTGACGGCATTTTTAGTAGATTGTCTTCATGAAAAATCGAATCCTGCAGTATATCAAGAGCTTTCACTGGAAGTTTCTCCTCCTTTTTGCCGCGTTCTGCATCACGCTCGGGGTCGTGAACAACATCCGGGTCAGCGACGACAAGTCCGTCGAATGGATTGGCACGCAAGACGTCCTCGCAAAACCGGAGTAAACGATGAAAAGGCATGTATTTTCCGCCATTCTTCTCGGCATCGCGACTTTTCTCGTCTCGGTCTGCATCGCCGAAGTTTCCTTTCCGGAATCGTTCCTCACCTTTACCGACTCCGAATTTCTCATCGAACGGTTTCCAAAAATCTGGAAATACAATCTGCATGTCGGCATCGGCGCTCTCCTCGTCGCCATTCCGCTCGTTCTTCTCGCTTACAGAAAGGACAGGGACTGGACCGTCAAGGGGCTCGAAACGCTTCTTCGCATAGGCATCGGCGGATTCTTCATCTCGGCGAGCCTCTTCAAGATCCAGGATCCCAGGGGCTTTGCCGTCCTGGTCGCCCAATACCAGTTTCTGCCCGATTTCATCAACAATTTCTTCAGCCTGGTCTATCCGCAGTTTGAATTCTGGTTTGGCCTCGCCCTGATTGTCACGCCATTTGCAAAAGAGTCCGCGTTCGCCATTTTCTGGATGTTCGTCTCGTTCATCATCGCCCTGGCCTGGGCCCTCGCTCTCGATCTGGGCATCACGTGCGGATGCTTTGAACTCGAAGGCGCGCAGAGCAAGTCCGAGGCGTGGACGGCGCTCATCCGCGACCTGATTCTCGTCGTCCCGACCTTCTGGCTTACGCTCAGACCGAACCGGAGCCTCATCGGAATCTGGCGCACGAAAAGGGACTAGAACGGCAAGGCGCCCAGCTCCCTGTCACCGGTCCTCACCTTCGCGAGAACTTCAAGGCCGGTGATTTGCCGCATCATCGAGATATTGTCGTCTTCCATTTCCAGGTTTCCGCTGTCGCCGTAACGGTTCACGAGGATTCCGCGGATTTTCAGGTTGCGCGCTTTCGCGTATTCGACGGTCAGGACGCACGCGTTGATAGATCCCAGCGCCGCCGTGGTGACGACGAGGAGCGGAATGCCTAGCGATTTCACGATGTCTTCGAGAAAAATTCTCTGCCCCGCAAGCGATCCGTTTTCGTCGGCGTCGTAGCGGATCGGGCAGACGATTCCCCCGCTGCCTTCGACAAACACGAACCGATGCCGCGCCAAGGCCGCTTCGAAGTCCTTTTTCACTTTCGAAAGCTCGACCGGATTTCCTTCCTTCCGCGAAGCGAGATGCGGAGAAACCGCTTCCCGATAGACATAGCTGACCAGTTCGTCCTGGCTGTCCGAAAGTTCCGCAATCCGCTTCACGTAGTCGGCATCGCCGGCGACCCAGGTTCCGTTTCGAAATTCGGCACCGCTAAGAGCCGCCTTGTAATAGCCGGCATCGATTCCGGAATCTCTCCATGCCTTGACAAGAAGTCCCGTGACAAAGGTCTTTCCGACATCGGTGCCGGTCGCCGTCACAAAATAACCGTGATTCATTTCGCCTATCGTTCCTCGACTATTCGTGAAATTCGTCTTCGCCCGCCATGACAGGCGCCGGTTCGCATTCCCCGACAAGGCGAATCGCTTCGCAAATCCGGTCGAGTTCCGCATCCGTCGCAATGAAAGGCGGCATCGCATAGACATAGTTGCAAAACGGCCTGAGCCAGACGCCCGTTTCCCGAATGACGCGGAGGACATCTTCGGCGGAGGGCTTCGCCTTGAGTTCCAGAACGCCTATCGCTCCGAGGACGCGGACATCCGCCGCATTTTCCAGGTTCTTCAGCGGCAAGAGATTTTCCCTGAGCCTTCTTTCGATGCGCGCGACCGCCGACAGATAGTCTCTCGATTCAAAGAGAGAAAGCGACGCGTTCCCCGCGGCGCAGGCAAGCGGGTTCGCCATGTAGGTCGGACCGTGCATAAACGCGGAGATCTTGCTGTTCGTGATGGCGTCCGCGACGCGCTCGGACGCGACGCAAGCGGCCATCGTGATGCATCCGCCGGTAAGCGCCTTTCCGATACACAGAATGTCCGGCAAGATTCCGGCGTGTTCCATCGCAAAGCGCGGCCCGGTCCGGTAAAAGCCCGAAGCGATTTCATCGAGAATCAGGAGGATTCCCTTTTCGTCGCAGAGCTTCCGCAAGCGTTTCAGGTAGTTCGGGTGATACAGCCACATGCCGTTTCCGCCCTGGAATACCGGTTCGCAGATTACCGCCGCGATTTCCCGTTCGTGCTCGGCGACGACCTTTTCCATCGATTCGAAGTCGGCATCGTCCCACGTTCCGTCGGCCCGCGAGTTCGGACGCTCGGCAAAATAATGTCTGGGCATGATCCCGCGAAAAAGGACATGCATCCCGTCGGGATCGCTCAACGCCATCGCCCCGGCAGTGTCTCCGTGGTAGCCTCCCTTGAGCGCGACCAGCTTGGAACGTTCCGAATGACCTTGCGCATACTGGTATTGCACGGCCATCTTCGCGGCGCATTCCACGGCAATGGATCCCGAATCCGCAAAGAATATCTTGTCTAGACCTTTCGGCAAAAAGTTCACGAGCCTTTGCCCCAGCTCGATCGCCGGCTCGTGCGTAAAGCCGCCGAACATCACATGGCACATCTTTTCGCTCTGGCGTCGAATCGCTTCGACGATTTCGGGGGCGCCATGCCCGTGCGCGACACACCACCAGCTCGAAACGGCATCGATGAGCTCTAGCCCCTCGGCGGTCCGGATTCGCGTCCCTTTCGACGACGTCGCGAGGAAACGCGCCGGCGTGTTCTTGAGAGCGGCATAGGGGTGCCACAAGTGTTCCGCGTCAAACGAGAGAAGACTGTCCATCGTTCACCTTCCAAGGATTGCATCGAGAAATTCTTCGAGAACCGCATTCGCGCGGGGGATCGCAATTTTTCCCTGATCGCGAATCTGACGTTCCGTCTGTACAAACGCGCCGTGAAGCGACAAGGCGGCTTCCAGCTCTTCCGAGCAGTGGGCGAGGATTTCGGACTGGGACTCTTCCGTCGTTTCCAGGTGAAACTGAATCCCGACGATTCGCCCAAGCCGAAAGCCCTGGTTCTTGCAGGCTGCGCTATACGCAAACGGGGACGCCAATTCCGGGATGTCGAAGGTTTCCCCGTGCCAATGAAACGCTTCGAGCGAGAGACCGTTTTCGAACGTCACCGGAAACCAGCCGATTTCCTTTTCCGGATTCTTGCGGATCCGCGCCCCAAAGGCGTTCGCGATCAGCTGTGCCCCGAGGCAGATTCCGAGCGCGGGCTTTCCCAGCGCGAACATTTCACGGCAAAACCGCTTTTCCAAAACGAGAAAGGGATATTCGTCTTCATCCAAGGCGCTCATCGGGCCGCCCATCAGAACGGCGAAATCGACACTTTCCGGAGCGGGCAGAGGATCGCCCGCATAGAGCTTCACGAGATGGACCCGAAAATTTCTGGATTCCAGATACGGGAGTATCGCACCGGGACCTTCGAATTCCACGTGCTGAAAGATATAGGCGTCCATGCCGTCAATATAGCAATCGAAAATTTTCCCTGGCGCATTCCGTGACGACAAAAAAAATCCCCGGACACAAAGCCCGGAGATTTTCGTTCAATTTTGTAAGACTTGCTTACTGGACGCGCTTCATCATGATGCGACGGTTCATTTCGCGTCCTTCCGCCGTGCTGTTGTCCGCAATCGGATCGGCTTCACCCTTGCCGATAGCTTCGAGACGGCTCGAATCCACGCCGTTCTTTACCAGTTCGGTGCGAACCGCTTCGGCACGCTTCTGGGAGAGCTTCAGGTTGGCGCTTTCCTTGCCGCGGTCATCGGTGTAGCCCAAAATCTGGTAACGCTCGTTCTTGCGTTCCTTCTTGTTCAGGTCCTTCGCCAGTTCGCGGAGCGACCTCTTCGAGTTCGCGGTGAGCTTGGCCTTGCCGCTCGCAAAGAAGACTTCGAGCTTGATTTCCTCGACCGGGCAGCCGTCAGCCGCGATGTCTCCCGCTTCATACGGGCACTTGTCGAGGCCTGTGCACTTGTCCTTGAACATGTCGAGCATTCCCTTCTGCGTCACCCACGGATCGCAGACGCCGTCACCGTCGGAGTCCGGGTTGTCGAGCGGGCAGCCGTTGTTTTCCACGGCACCGGAATCCAGCGGGCACTTGTCGAGACCCGTGCACTGGTCCTTGAACACGTCGAGCATTCCCTTCTGCGTCACCCACGGATCGCAAACGCCGTCACCGTCGGAGTCCGGATTGTCGAGCGGGCAGCCGTTGTTCTTCACGGAGCCGGAATCATACGGGCACTTGTCGAGACCCGTGCAGACATCCTTGAACACGTCGAGCATTCCCTTCTGCGTCACCCACGGATCGCAAACGCCGTCACCGTCGGAGTCCGGATTGTCGAGCGGGCAGCCGTTGTTCTTCACGGAGCCGGAATCATACGGGCACTTGTCGAGACCCGTGCAGACATCCTTGAACACGTCGAGCATTCCCTTCTGCGTCACCCACGGATCGCAAACGCCGTCATGATCGACGTCCGGATCTTCCGTCGGGCAACCGTTCGTCGCCAGCGGACCGGGTTCGTTCGGGCACTTATCGACACCCGAGCAGACGCTCTTGTAGTCGTCAAGCATTCCCTTTTCGGAAACCCACGGATCGCAAACGCTGTCGCCATCCACATCCGGATTTCCAAGCGGGCAGCCGTCGTTCTCGATCGGGCCGTATTCCGCCGGGCACTTATCGACGCCCTTGCACTGCTTCACGTTCGGGTCGGTCGGATTTTCGAAGAAGTAGCCGAGACCCTTTTCCGTCACCCACGCATCGCAGAGACCGTCGCCATCGACGTCCGGATCGGGCCACGGGCAGCCCTTGTTCGCCACAGGACCCGCTTCGCCCGGGCACATGTCGTAGCCCTTGCAGACATTCGCAAAGTCGGCCAGGCGGCCTTCGTCCGTCACCCACGGCGAGCAGATCGAGTCGCCATCCGGGTCCGGATCCTTGCTCGGGCAGCCGTTGAACGCCGGGAGACCGGCCTGGTTCGGGCATTCGTCAATTCCGGAGCAGACACCGGCAAACTTGTCAAGCATGTTCTTCTGGGCAACCCACGGGTCGCAGACACCGTCGCCATCGACGTCCGGATTGTCAAGCGGGCAGCCATCCGCACCGGCACCCTGTTCGTTCGGGCACTTGTCGATGCCTTCGCAAATTTCGGCGAACTCGGCGCTCAAGCCCTTTTCCGCCACCCACGGATCGCAAATGCCGTCTTCGTCAAGGTCGGGATTCGGCCAGGGGCAACCGTCGTTGCGCTTGTCACCCGGTTCGTCCGGGCACTTGTCCTGGTCATCGGGAACGCCGTCACCGTCTCTATCCGGATCGATGAGGAATCCAGACCAGGTGATGCCGCCAAAGCCGTAAGCGGAAGGAGTCGTACGCACCTGGGACACCCAGTCATCGTTGCCGTTTCCACCCCGGACCGGAAGAGAGTAGTCCTTCGAAATCGCGAAATGTCCGCCGACCTGGAGGTCCAGATGGTTCCCGATGTGGAACACCAGACCGACCGAAGCCTCGTTCATCGCAAGATCCTTGATCGCTTCGTAGTCGCCGTCGGCGATATCCATGTAGTATTCGCCGAAAATCGAGACGACCGAAAGCGGATAGACTTCAAGGCCAGCGGCAAAGGAGTAGAATCCCGGATATTCGTCGTTACCGACCGTAAAGCGGTAGCCGCCGTTCACGTGGAAGAGAATGGGAGCCGCATCGATCTTGCGAAGGTCCATCGTCGCCGCGGCGGTGACGCGGAAAATCGAATTGGTCGATCCGAACGCATAGCGGTTCAGCTGGACGAGGTTGATGTAGTCCGGTTCGCGAACCCAGGAACCGCGCTTCGAAGCGTCCGTCGTCGGGAAATCCGCCCCGAGAACGAGCGCAATGTCAAAGAGCTGGTCTTCGGGAAGCGGTGCGCGGAATTTCAACGTCGCGCGGAGGTTTCCCAGGTAGCCCTGCTTTGCCGCATCCGAATTCTTGAATTCCAGCTGGTCGTAATAGACCGGGAGCATGATCGCGACATCCACGATTTCGAACATGCCGAACGACATGCCGAAGTAGCCGCTGAGCCCCACGAACTGGTCCAGTTCGTCATTCTGAAGCTGCCCCTGCGGGTTCACGTATCTGTTGAACATGTAGTTTTCAAAGACACCGCCATCGTTCGAAACATCGCCCAAAAGGGTAATGCCCAGCTGACCGTGCTTCATCGACTTGGCCGAATAGGTCTTGTCGAAACCGAGCTGCCCGTTCTTGTTAAAGGTCTCGTGCGCAAAGGCGAGCGAAACCGATAATCCCAGAAGGGTCAGGCATTTGACGCATTTATTCATTGGTTCTCCTTCTTTAAACCAATCCTCTTTAGCTCGAAAAGACGAGCCTAATCCAGAATAAAGATAGTTAGAAAAAACTTTTTTGTCTTTATCGATTTGTTTCAAAGCAACTTCGTTTCCGCATTTTTACATAGCAGGCGGATAAAAAGGAAAATCCGGCGCTTGAAGAGTCAAAACCAGAGCCGAGTCGAGAGGAATCGGTAGTCAGGAAACAGGAGTCAGTTGAGAGTTGAGTGTGAAGAGTGGAGTGTGGAGTTCTGCGGACGTCTAGATGCTTACGTGAAGCGGAACTTAGAGATTAGTTGACAGTTGATAGTGAAGAGGAGGAATCAGGAATCAGTTGAGAGTGGAGTCTTTCAGACATTTAGGCTCTAACATAAGCGGACCGTTTTGCATCTCTAAGTTCTAAGCACTCTCTACTAAGCTCTGAACAAGCGTAGCCGAGGGGGTGGATACAAGGAAGGGGGAGTCAGAACTTAGAGCTGAGAACTTAGTTGAGAGTTGAGTGT